>DAOMNO010000028.1:0-1756 GCA_035443885.1 Phycisphaerales bacterium | reverse complement strand
GACCATCGGCCGCTCTACGACTGGTTCATCGCAGCGATCGGCATTCACCATCCGCGCCAGATCGAGTTCGCGAGACTCAACCTCAGCCACACCGTGATGAGCAAGCGCAAGCTGCTTGAACTGGTGAATGAAGGCCACGTGAATGACTGGGACGACCCGCGCATGCCCACGATTTCAGGCATGAGACGCCGCGGCTATCCGCCCGAAGCCATCCGCGCGTTCTGCGACACCATCGGCGTCTCCAAACGCGCCCAGACGATGGACCTTTCACTCCTCGAACATCATGTGCGAGAAGAGTTGAACAAATCCACGCCTCGCGTGTTCGGCATTCTGCGTCCGATCAAGCTCGTTATCACGAACTACCCCGAAACGCAGACGGAAGAGCTGGACGCGATCAACAACCCTGAAGATGAAGCGGCGGGCACGCGCAAAGTGCCGTTCTGCAGAGAGATTTACATCGAGCGAGAGGACTTTGAAGAGAATCCGCCGCCCAAATTCTTCAGGCTCGCGCCGGGCAAGGAGGTGCGCTTGCGCTCTGCGTATTACGTAACCTGCACCGACGTGGTGAAGGACGCTTCCGGCGAGGTTGTCGAGGTTCGCTGCACATACGATCCCGCGACGCGAGGCGGATGGTCGCAGGACGGGCGCAAGATCAAGGGCACGCTCCACTGGGTTTCCGCGCGTCATGCAATCGACGCAGAAGTGCGCTTATACGATCGCCTCTTCACGAAGGAAGACCCCGACGATGCGCCGGAAGGGCAGGATTGGCGCAGCAACCTGAATCCGGATTCGCTCATCGTGCTGCGCGGCTGCAAAGTGGAGCCGGGCCTTGCAAATGCGAAACCAGGCGAGCGCATGCAGTTTGAGCGCGTGGGGTACTTCTGCGTCGATCCCGATTCTTCGCCGGGCAAGCCAGTCTTCAACCGCGCGGTCGCACTGCGTGATTCATGGGCGAAAGCACAACAGAAGAGTTGATTCGCCACGGCGTGGTGAATGAACAATCGTTTGGCAATTCGGTTATCTTCGCCTGTTTTTCGCGCCTTTTCGCGTTGAAACCCCGATAATGCATCCATGACCGACACCGGAACATCGTCCATGACTGACAGTCTTCGCATTCTGCTCGGCCGCCTGGTGGATTACGCAGGCCTGTTTCCGCCTGCCAAGCTCGATATGCCAACCACGGTGCGGAACTATGCGGACTATCTCGCCTGCCCCGAAGCGTGGATGCTGGGCCGCCTGATTGTGCCCGTCGCGCAGCTCGACGCCTTCGAGCAGCACGCCGCAACGCTCCTGCCGGGACAGGATGACGACCTTGATGCGTGGGCCATCAGCGCGATCACCGCCCCTGCGGGTGAAGCGCAGCTTGAAGCTGATCTCGACCGCATCGCTGCGTTCAACGATCGGCACGAAGACCCCGCCAACGGCTTTGCAATGATCGACGTGATCGAACTGAAAGCAGACACGCCGAAGGCAGCCGAGCATGCGCTCGACCTCATCCCGGATGAACTCTTTCCCTTCTTCGAGATTCCGATCAGCAGCGATCCTCGCGGCTTGATCGCAACACTCGTGGGCAGCGAAGCAGGCGCGAAGGTACGCACAGGCGGCATCACCCCCGACCTGTATCCGCAGGCAGATCATCTCGCCCGGTTCATTCATGCGTGTGCGAATGCGGGCGTGGCATTCAAGGCCACGGCAGGCATGCACCATCCGCTCCGCAGCATCAACCCCGCTGTGGGCGTCAAGGAGTACGGCTTCC
>DAOMNO010000027.1:0-2763 GCA_035443885.1 Phycisphaerales bacterium | reverse complement strand
GTTGCAACTGGTTCCCCGCTGAAACAGACAGAACGCCGTTCGTCGTCGTCGTCCCCGAGGTTTGCCTGTAATGGCCCGTGCGAGCGAGTGTTCGTGTGGGGTGGATCAGCACTTGACCTGCGTTGACGAAGTTTGCGCCAGCGCCGGTTACGCCACCCGCGCCGAGTACTTCAAGCAGGCCTTCATTGCGGAAGCCGCTCGCGCTGGTGGCGTCGATTGCAAGGGCAGCAGCCTGATCCGCGATGATCGTACCCTGATTAACAATTTCCATAGCGGCGCCGTTCCAGCCGAGATTGCCGCCGCCGCGAATGGTGTTGTCCACATTGATGAGCGAACCGAGCGCATCGCCACGATAAATCCAGTTCTGCACGTGGTTGCTGAGCTTGAGCGTGCCGCCGCCGGTCAGCGTAACCGGACCGCCGACCGGGAAGATGTGTGTCGTATTAATTGTCGAGTTGAGTTCGATCGTCCCCGTGTTTTCGATCGTACCCTGAAGCTGCAGGCTGCGATTGTTCGGCACCTGCAGCAGACCCGTGTTGAGGACATTCACAAGGCGAGGTGTGCTGCTCGTTACCTGAATCACGCCGCTGCCACTGGTGGACAGTTCGCCGCCGGTGATGATTGCGCTGGCGGCCAGCAGAACAACTGAATCATCCCATGCTTCGATGAGACCGCTGGTATTGTCATACGCACCCGCGTTGAGCTGCAGCGTTCCGCCATCCTGCGCACGAAGCACGCTCTCGTTCGTCAGCGTCGAGGAAGCCGGCGAAGTATGGAGTATGGCTGAAACATCCGCGATGATCGTGCCTTGATTGAGAATATCCATCGGCGCGCCACTCCAGCCGATGTTGCCGCCACCGCGAATGGTGTTGTCCACGTTGATGAGCGAACCGAGCGCATCGCCTCGATAAATCCAGTTCTGCACGTGGTTGCTGAGCTTGAGCGTGCCGCCGCCGGTCAGAGAAACCGGACCGCCGACCGGAAAAATGTACGTGGTGTTGCCAGCCGAGCTTAACTCAATCGTCCCCGTGTTTTCGATCGTACCCTGAAGCTGCAGGTTACGATTGTTCGGCACCCGCAGCAGTCCCGTGTTGAGGACATTCACAAGGCGAGGCGTGTTGCTTGTTACCTGAATGACGCCGCTGCCACTCGTGGCCAGTTCACCACCCGTGATGATCGCGTTCCCATCAAGAGCGACGAACGAGCCGGTCTGCGCTTCGATCAGGCCGTCCGCATTGTTGTACGCGCCGGCGTTGAGCTGAAGCGTTCCGCCATCCTGCGCACGATACGTGCCGTCGTTCGTGAACGTGGCTGTGCCTGGGCTGAGTTCCAGTGTGGCGGGTACATCCGCAATGATCAGATGCTGGTTCAGCACATCCATCGCTGCGCCGCTCCAACCGAGCTTTCCCCCGCCGCGAATAATGTTGTCCACGTTGATGAGCGAACCGAGCGCATCGCCACGATAAATCCAGTTCTGCACGTGGTTGCTGAGCTTGAGCGTGCCGCCGCCGGTCAGAGAAACCGGACCGCCGACCGGAAAAATGTACGTGGTGTTGCCAGCCGAGCTTAACTCAATCGTCCCCGTGTTTTCGATCGTACCCTGAAGCTGCAGGTTACGATTGTTCGGCACCCGCAGCAGTCCCGTGTTGAGGACATTCACAAGGCGAGGCGTGTTGCTTGTTACCTGAATGACGCCGCTGCCACTCGTGGCCAGTTCACCACCCGTGATGATCGCGTTCCCATCAAGAGCGACGAACGAGCCGGTCTGCGCTTCGATCAGGCCGTCCGCATTGTTGTACGCGCCGGCGTTGAGCTGAAGTGTTCCGCCCGACTGCGCGCCCAGTGTGCCGGTATTTGTGAACAGCGAAAAACCCGGACTGAGCTGAAGAGCATTCGAGAGTTCCGCCAGAATCAGACCATGATTCGTCATCGGCAAAGAAGACGCAGCGCCGATGTTGCCCGCACCGCGGATGGTGTTATCCACGTTCACCAGCGAAGCGACCGCGTCCGCACGAACCAACCCGTTGTTCGAGTTGTTCGAGAGTTGAATGGTCCCGCCGCCCGTCAACGACACTTCCCCGCCGCTCACGCGCAACTGCGTTGTGTTGCCCGTCGAGTTCAGTTGAATCAGGTTTTCATTCTGAATGACACCCGCGCCCTTGGTCTTTGGCGCAGCATGAATCGTCAGCAGCCGGATGTTGGCGATGGTCAGTTCATCCATCGCGCCGACCTGAAGGCTCAGAATGGTCGCATTCTGGTTCAGGGTAACCGTCGAACCCGCCGTGTTGATCGTTACATGGAATGAATCCGCCGCGTTATTGGGGATCGTCGCAGGATCCCAGTTGGCCGCTGCGTTCCAGTTTCCGGTCCCTGGACCGACCCACTGGGAAAAGATAATCGCGCCGAACGAGGGCGACGCGAGCAGGGCAACAGAAGCGACACTGACAGCAGAAACATATCGACGCATTTCTCATCTCCAAGTAGTTTGCCAGTGCGTTGGGCCGCCCGAACCGCTCTGGCGTGAGCACCGCAAGGTAACAAGAAGACGTAGTGATCCGAAGCCCTCAATCTGACAAAAAGCGAAAAAAAACCATCACATACAGATGAAGAACGTCCCGAAACATCTGCAAATGAATCGCGACATCACAAACAAATGCCCGCCCCACAATTGCGATTGCGAGGCGGGCATTTGGAGCATTCACAATGGGAGTCCATCACCCCCAGTTGCCGAGGAGGATCAGCAGGTCCTGCACGTCCACCGTG
>DAOMNO010000026.1:0-14112 GCA_035443885.1 Phycisphaerales bacterium | reverse complement strand
CACCATCCGCTCCGCAGCATCAACCCCGCTGTGGGCGTCAAGGAGTACGGCTTCCTCAATGTCTTCGCGGCTGCGTGCCTCGCGGAAAAGCACGAGCTGGACGAAGCCATGATCCGCGCGATTCTGGAAGAAGAATCCATCGGCGCGTTCACGTTCGGCGATGACTCACTCGCGTGGCGCACGTTTGCGCTGGGGCTGGACGAAATCGAAGACGTGCGCGAAGTCTTTGCGGTGTCATTCGGTTCGTGCAGCTTCGATGAACCTCGCGATGGCCTTCGCACGCTCGGGCTGTTGTGATTCACTCGCCACGGCGGATCACGTGAAACAGCCCAATTTGATGATTCGCTGCTGCGCGATACGCTGAACGTATGTCTTTCACCGATTCCACACATGACCCCGCGCTGCGGAGTTGGATTGAATCCGCCAACACGCCGGGGTCCGACTTTCCGATTCAGAATCTCCCCTACGGCGTTTTTTCGCTGAACGATCAGGATGACGAATCACCGCCTCACATCGGCGTCGCGATCGGCGATTCGATCTTCGACGTTACCCGCGCGGTCGCGGCGGGCGTGCTCGACATCGACGAGGACCTGGCGGACTGCTTCTACATCGGTGCACTCAACGAGTTCATGGCGCGCGGTTGGAGCGCGTGGTCCTTGCTGCGCCGCGCGATCAGCAACCTGCTGAAGCACGACAATCCCATCCTTCGCGAGAACCCGGCACATCGCGAACCGCTCATCATCCCCATGTCGCGTGCGACGATGCATGTGCCTGTCATCGTCGGCGATTACACCGACTTCTACTGCTCGCTGCATCACGCCACCAACGTCGGCTCCATGTTCAGGCCGGATAATCCGCTCATGCCGAACTGGAAGCATCTGCCCGTCGGCTATCACGGGCGCGCCAGCTCAATCATCATCGATGGCACACCCATCGTGCGACCGATGGGTCAGACCAAAGCAGACGATGCGGAGTTGCCCGTCTTCGGCCCATGCAAACTGCTCGACTATGAAATGGAACTCGGCTTCTTCATCGGGCCGGGTAACGATCTCGGCGAGCGCATCACAATGGCGCACGCTGCGGAACAGATCTTCGGCATGGTGATCGTAAACGACTGGTCCGCGCGCGATGTGCAGAAGTGGGAGTATCAGCCGCTCGGCCCGTTCAACGCCAAGAACTTTGCAACGACAATCAGCCCGTGGGTGGTTACGCTCGATGCACTCGCGCCGTTTCGAGCGTCAGGCCCGCCGCGCGCGAAGGACGACCCGCCGACATTGGCGTATCTCACCCCTGGTGACGCCGCTTCCCGGCATCTCAGTCTTGAGATTACCGTTGAAGTGTTCATTGCTTCGCAGCAGATGCGCGAGCGGGGAATCGCGCCCACGCTCATCAGCCGCGGCTCGTTCGCGGACATGTACTGGACGGTCGGCCAGATGCTGGTGCATCACACATCCACAGGCTGCAATCTCCAGCCGGGCGACCTGCTGGCCAGCGGCACCATCTCCGGCCCGACGGCAGATTCGCGAGGCTGCCTGCTCGAACGCACCTGGCGGGGCCAGAACCCCATCACGCTGAGTGACGGCACGCAACGCCGCTTCCTGCAGGATGGCGATGAAGTCATCATGCGGGCCTTCTGCGAGCGAGACGGCGCACGACGCATCGGCTTTGGCGAGTGCAGAGGCATCGTGCTGCCCACACTCACCTGAACGCCTGTTTTGTACGCGGGCTTGTCCCCCACGGCACGAATTCCGGCAATTTTCTCTTGCGTCAGCGGGTTTGTGAGGTAGGCTACAGACGCGACGCCGGGCTTCCGCACGGGGCGGGGGTTCGGGATCGTCGCCAATCCTCCACTTCCGGCTTCCCCCCGGATGAGTTCATTGGGGACCGACGGGGCCGGGGGGTTTGAATGATGAGTGTGTTCTCCAGTCAGATTGAACGCGACAGCAAGGCCGCCGACGGTCCGCGCGGTTTGCTTGCTTCGAGGGCTGCTTCGTGTTCGCAGTCTGACGGGTTGAACGCGCTTGTTGCGATGACTTCCCGGTTTCGCTCATGGATCGCCGGGCAACTCCAAAGGAGTTCTGCTATGCCAACGACCGTGAGACAGAAACACACACACACATGATTGCAGCGTTTGCCGCACATCACGGCTGTGGCGCATCGGCCCCAGCGCGCGAACGAAGGCGACGTGGACATGCTGGATGCAGAACTACCTGATGCAGTGCGTGAACTGCCCGGTGTGCCCTGGACCTGACCCATTTACGGAGCCATAACAATACGAAATCCGAGCTTACCGGCTCGGCTTTCGCTTTTCTTTGAGGGAGGATGACCAATGCAGTGGCAACTATTTGTAATGATTTCAGCGATTGCGTACATCACCGATGTTCTCAGCGCGTCTGTAACCACATATACCAACAAAGACGCGTGGCAATCAGCCATACCAGACTATAGCGTCATTGACTTCGAAGGATTTCCGCACGGAACGCCACTGACATCACAATATGCCGAATCACACGGCGTGACGTTTGCGGCAGGGAACTGGGTTAATAATCCCGATGGTATCCATGTTGGTCTTCGCGGCCAGCCTGGCTCGCGACTATATTTTGAGTCGCCTCAGCAATGGGTCGCTGTCGACTTTCCTGGGCAAATACTCTTTAAATTATACTTTGATGGCGAAGTCATATATGAAAGCCTCCCATTCTGGAGTCACAACAGCCCATTTGCTGGCATTATATCCGAAACGCCATTCGACGAAGTCTATTTTTATCGCACCACGAGCAGCTTAGTATTTTACGATAACCTCTACTTCGGCGTTCCTTCGCCCGGCGCGCTGAGTGTGTTCGCACTCGCTGCGTTCGGCTGCCGCAGGCGGAGACGATGAGATGATGTGTTGCCCTGTTGACTTGTTGATGTGCTGACTTGCCTTGCACCATCTCCGCGCTCTCCGTGTGCTTCGTGGTGCGTCCTCGCTTCGCCCAGCGTCTGTGAAGACCTACACTCTCCGCTGGGTTCCAAGCAGGAGGCTGCCCATGCCGCACCAAGACGCCAATGAAGCGAATCATCGCACACATCTGCCGCGGCTCCGTCACGCGTTGCTGCTGGTGATCCTCGGCCTTCTTGCGCTCGCGCTGGCGGAACTGGCGGCAACCGCGCTGAACTCCTGGAAATATGCTCTGTGGGATCTGCTTGGCGACCTTCTGCACCCGGACACGCCGATCAATGCACTGAACGGTGTTGGCTACGCAGCAACAGGGGCAGGCCTTCTACTGGTCGTGTTCCTCCTGATGCGCCTGAGAGCGGTCCATGTCTGGGAGATGGTGCTCATCATCCTGATGAGCCTGGTCTTGCTGTACGCTGCAATCGCGCCATTTGCGCGTGTGTTCTACGACGCTGGACCGATCCGCCTCACCAGTGGCATTTATGCAGCCCCATTCATGCCTGCGCGACTGACGGCGCTGGCAGTGATATGCCTCGGTCTCATCAGCGCGAGACGGTGTTACAACCAGCTTGCTGCGGGAACGAACATCCCAGTACGTCAGGATGCAACAATCGCGTTGATCCTGCTTGGGATGTGCCTTCTCGTAATGGGTTTTGCGTGGTCACTTTCGATCGACAGCGCGGTCGTGCAGTTGATCGACATCGACGACACCGTTTCGCCTGCCGAAGCGCTGGCAGCGCACGATCACTTTGAAGGACTCCAGCGTCTGGGGAGACTTCTTGCACTGGCGAACGCCGCTGCACTCGTTATCGCTGCGTGGTTCCTGTTCGGCATCCGTCGCGACCTTCGCCGTGCGGCCACTCAAAACGAGTGCCCACAGTGCGGCTACGACCTGCGCGGCAGCGCGGGCCGCTGCCCGGAATGCGGCGTCAATCGCACCTCGGACTTCTCCATGCCAACGTGAATCGGTGCGATGTATCGCTTCAATGAAAAACCCCTCATAGCGAGGGGTTGGTGTTGCATCATGTTCAGCAGCGTCCGCTCACCAGCCCCAGTTGCCGAGCAGGATGAGCTTATCCAGCACATTCACAGCGCCGTCGTAGTTGAGGTCTGCCGGGCAATCCGGGCACGGCCCCCACGACAAGAGCAGCATGAGCAGGTCCATGACATCAACGCGGCAGTCCTCGTTCAGATCGCCCACCGCATACCACGATGACGCTGCGGGGGGCGGCCCCATTGGCGCTCCACCTCGCTTGTTGCCCTGCGATGTTGGAGTAAATCGCAATGTGAATGTGTTGGGCGCATTGCATGGGCCGACGTATGCAAACGCACCGCCGATGTTCTCCGGCTGGACAATCGTGTGGAACGAGCCGAACACGCCCTGACCCTGCACAATGCGGAACTCATCGCCAGGCGAGGGAATGAAGCCGTTGCGCAGGTTGATCTCCAGCGTACCGTCGAGTACGGCATGGCCGTTGACGACAAGCCGGGCGTTATCCTCGGGGTTGGCGCTGAAAAGATCGACTGCCAGCCGACCCGTCGCAGACTGCTCGAACGTGCCGCTGATCGTCAGCGTGCCTGCTCCGCCGTCGTTATGGGTGAGGTCGATGATGGCACCGGGCTGTACGAGGCCGTGATTGAAGACATAGCCCTCGACTGTTCCCTCGCCAGATAGCGAACCACCCGCGCCGATGGTGATGAGCGGCGAAGTCACCTTGCCGCCATTCTCAACCGACATGACCGCAGCCGTGCCCGCGACGGTGCCGACGTTGATGTAGTCCTGCGCGGCCCAGTGCGACGCCAGCCCGTCGATGCGAACATAGCCACTCGCGCCGGCTGCATAGCCAAGCCTGCCGAAGCGAGAGGTGAGGCGGCCGCCTTCAGAGACGATGAGTTCGCCATAGCCGTAGAGGCCGACATTCATGCCGTTGTGAACATGCCACCACGAGTTCGTTCCGGTGATGACGACGCCGCCTGCGGAGTTGACGAATTCGCCGATGGCTGCGATGCCGCTGTAGATGTAGCCGCCCTGTTCAATGGAGAGCGTGCCGGTGGAGCCGGTTGCACTGCCGACGGAGACCTTGAAGACGCTGCTCGATGACGAGCCTTGACCGACGACATGGAAGAAGCCATGTCCGCCGACACCGCCGCCGATGATGACGTTCTGGCTGGTCGCTGCGCCACCCGCTGTAATGATCGCTGTTCCGTGGCCAAGGTATCCGCAATAGAGGTCGCCACCGGCGGTCCACTTCGAGCCATTGCCGGTTACGGTGAGATGGCCTGTGCCACCGGTTGCGTAGCCGATGTGCGTATGCAGGCCGGCAGCAAGTTCGCCACCGTTGCGGATCATCACCTGACCGTTGCCGAATCGCCCGACCAGCAGCATGGAACCCCAGGTGCTGCTGAGTTTTGCGCTCGGTCCGTCGATGGTCAGCAGGCCGTTGAACCCTGCACTGGTTGCTATATCTGCGCCGTTGACAGTCATCACGCCGCCCTTGAGCGTCAACTCAGGCATCGGCCATGACGTTGAACCAACGCGGAGCGCGCTGGGGCCGGTAAGAGCCGTGTAAGCGTTGCCCTGAAGGTTCAGCGTTACGCGGCCGTTCGTGAGCGTCAGCGTCGAGGTCTGCACGGGTGCTGTGAGCGACACGCCATAGGTGGACCCCAGCTCGAACCGGGCCTGATTGGTCGCTCCGGGAACCTGACCGCCCTGCCAGTTCTGCGGAATCTGGAAGTTGCCGCCTGATGGCGCAACCCACGGGATATCAGAGGCTGTAGCGGCTGATGCCGAGAGGGCGATGGCCGTCAGGGGGAGCATACCCCTTGCTGCGATGGAATTTACAGGGAGCCGCCAACGATTCTTCTGGAATCGTGCCAGCGAGCGGTCCATTGAACGAAGTTGCGCCAGACAAGCTGGCCCACTCAAACGGACATCAAAGATCATTGTCAACCTCGCGATCACACATTCGTGGTGTGTCGTTCAATTGTCGTACCGAAGTTCCCCCGGCTTCAGTGGCTCAACAGGTCAATCAACAATCCCTCTCCTCAGTCGATGAGCAGAACTCATCGGTTACCCAACACATACAACTCGTAGAATTTGATGCTGCACTGCGACCGCTGTGAAAAGACAAGCCCCATAGCGAAACGCTATGGGGCTTGAAGTAAACTCTTCACATAGCGTGATGCATCAGTTGCGACGACGACGCACACCGACGAGACCGGCAACGCCGAGCAGCGCCATGGCGCCCGGAGCGGGGATCACGTTGTAGGTGTAGATGACCGTCACCAGACCCGACGCAGCAAAGTCGGTGATGACGAGCGTGGAGTCCGTCGAACCGGTCACGGAGAAACCGCCACCGCCGTTGATGTTGGCGTTGATGGTGCCGTTGCCGATGAACGCAGCGAAGTTGGAGTTCTCGCGCTTGGTGTCATCGCCGGTGTCGGAGAGGAAACCAAAGTCATGGAAGTCCGGGCCGGAGCCGGGGACGCCATCCGAGGGGCCGACGGGGGCGAACTGCGTGTCGTTCAGAAGAACGATCGCGAAGAGGCCGCCGAAGCTCGCTGTCACGCTGCCGTTGATGTTCACGCCGAAGAGCGGCGCGTCGATCGGGGAGTCGTTCTCAGCGGTAACGTTCGCGCCAATCGTCGCTTCAACGATGAGCGTGACGTTCTTGAGAACGTACAGGCCGCCGTTGTCATCGAACTGATTGAACACGAGCTGCTGGCTGCCCGGCGAAAGCGGGAAGCCGAAGGCCTGCTGCTGAACCTGCTGAAGGCCTGCGGTTGCAGCACCCGTCAGCGAAGCCGCAGCAACGGCTGCTCCAACAAATGTCAATGTCTTAATTTTCAAGCTCCACCTCAACCTTTCAGGTCTCAATATTCAAACAGCGAGAGATCGATCTTTCTCTGGGAATCCACCTTCGCCGTATCCTCCAGCGGAATTGTCCACGCTCGTGTCCATGGAACGTGGGGTCCACCGGCCGCAATGATGCCATACGGATAGGGCACTGTCAAGCGAAAAATCCACAAAAGGGAGATTCTCAGACCATCTGAACAGACCCTTGACCGCATAAAAAGTCCTATAAAGCACCAGAGAAAGCAATCGTGGCGGCCTGATAGGGCCATGTCAGGATGTCTGCATCCCATGCCTCGGCCAACATGGCTCGTCGCCCAAACCACCGGCCCATGCCTACCCCCAGTTGCTGAGCAGGATCAGCAGGTCCTGCACGTCCACCGAGCCTGAGCCGTTGAGGTCTGCCAGGCACAGCTCGAACGGCGGGCACACGCCCCATGCGCCGAGCAGAAGAAGCAAGTCGAGCACATCGACGCGGCCGTCGTTGTTGAGGTCCGCCGGATTCACAGGGCCGCTTGCGCCTTCATAGACCGCAACAACGCGGTCGCTGTGATAGGCCAGCGAGAAAACATGGCCTTCGGGGTTCGCCACATGATTGAACGCGCCACTGATCGTTCCTGTTGATGCCGCTCCTTCAAGCACCATGATTTCAAAGGCCTGTTTGCGCTTCGGCACGAACTCGCCAAGCAAGCTGATCGCCAGCGTTCCATCGAGCTGGACATCGCCGCTGACAATACGAAACCGATCGTGCTCCAGCACCGGTGCCGTGCCGCCAAGTTCAATCTCAAGAATCCCGGTGGACAACTGATGCAGATGCCCCGTGAGATTGAACGGCCCAGCAGCATTCGCTCCACCCGGACGGAGCACGCCAGCATTGTTGAGCACCGTTGCCGTGATCATCGGCTCACCGCCCGTAACGGACGGCACGAAGACTTCTTGAATCTCGCCGAGGATATTTTCTTTCTCGTTGATGGTGTTATTGAGCGGCCCATTGATGTTCAGCCGACCATCGCCTTCGAGATTGACTGTACCGCCCTGATTCTCAAGCGGCCCCGTGGTGTTCAGTTCGCCGGCGGGCGACACTCGAACGATTCCGCTGTTCACACCAGGGGGAAACGAATACGGCGCGCCGATTTCAACCTCTGCGCCGGGGCCGATTGTCGTCGGCGCTAATCCCGTGATCTGTCCGCCCTTTAGCACAATCTTGCTGGGATTCGCGATGTGAGTAATCCCACCCGGCAGGTTGAGTATCGCAAAGGGATGAACGATCCATGTGCCGCCCGACACCACGCCGTTGCTGATTTGTGGCGAGAGCTGAATCGACAGCGTTCCACCGCCTTCGATTTCCACCGTGCCCTCGTTGTTGAATGAAGCCGTTACCGTGGTGGTGCCGTAGCGAATCTTATAGAAGCGGCCCCCGGCGCGATTATGGAACACCGCTTCAGGACTCAATCCCTGAATCGAGTTGTTCCCGCGGATGAAGTAATACCCCTTGTTTTCAATCGTGCCGTACAGATGAATCGGCTTGCCTTCATTGTGATCGACGCCAACCGGCGCGACGTCTTCATTGATCAGCGTTCCACGGATGATGGTGGTGCCGTCAATCCAGACACCATTCAAATTGCGCACCACACCGGTCGGATTGGAAGCGGTCCCGATCGACGCATTCTGCCCGAACGACAGATTCGCCTGATTGATCAGTTCGCCCACGGCGCCGGTGATCGCGCCTTGAATAAACATGGAGCCGTTGTTTGTGAACGAACCGCCATCCATCTTGAGTTCCGCATATGGCCCGATCCAGACGCCAGCGATTCCCGACGCTGCACGTGGCGTTCCCGTAACCCGATACGTCTTGATGTCGCCCTGCACGCCATCCAGCATGATGGCTGCTGTTGCCACGCCCGGCTGGAACACGCCATTGCCTGCAAGCGTGCCTCCGTTCGTGAACCAGAGCAGACCGGGGCCGTTGTTCCGCACCGTGCCATCCAGCAGCAACAGCGGCAACGAAACACTGAGATTCCCCTGTCCGTCCTGTCGCCTGAACAAACCGCTCACCACCAGTTGCGTGTTGACCGCACCTGAAACCAACCCAAGGTTGCCGCCCGCCATCGTCCATGTCGAACCGGGATGAAGATTGATGGTCGTATTGCTGCCCACTGAAAGATGACTGGTTTGATGCACGTGCCCGTCGCTGAGCGTCGTCAGGTCAACATGCAAGGGCGAACCGCCTGCGAGAAGAAGAAGGCCGCTGTTGTTGATGTCGCCCTGCCCCTGCAACGGCCCTGCGGACCATCGCATGTATCCCTGATTGTTCAGCGCGCCGTCGATGACTACCGGCGACTGCCCGCCATGATTGATATGCAGCCCTTCTTGTGATCCGAACGGCTGCAACGATGCGGTGAGTGTCGCGCCGGGCTTGATGTGAAATGTGCCGCTTGCAATGCGCACCTCACCCACGCCAGTCACGTTTGCGGAGCCTTCAAGCGACTGTGTGTTGCCATTGGGGGAGAACCAGACGCGCCCCCCGCCGCTGGCGCTGTAGCTCCCGCCAAGCTTGCCTGCGTTCGTGAATGAAATTTCCGCGCCCAGCCCGTCCACCACAACGCTGCCGGAGTTCTCGAACGGGATGCTGATCGCGCTGCTTGCGCTGCCGCCGGGCGGGTTCGGCGCGGTGCGCGTCAACGTGCCGAGATTTTTGAACACCGCGTCGCCCAAGGCGGGTGTCGGGTTGGAGACGTTTGAGTTGTTGTTATAAAGGCTCCATTGGCTGTGATTGCGCACTTCGCCGTCATCTGTAATCGCAAGGCCGCTGAACTGTTGCACGTCGCTCACGTTCATGAATGTCTTGCGGCGAATCTCCTTCGTGCCGGTGCCGACACCCGTGGGCAGCAGCAGCAAACCCTGATTGACCGCCGGCGAGCCGAGAGGACCGGTGAGAAACCCATAGCGCCATTGCGTGGTTCCGTCGAAGATGATGTCCGTTACGTTCAATGTCGCAGCCTGCTGCAGAATCAGATCGCGGACATAGGCGGTGTTCATCGTCAGCGTGATGAACGACAGCGCGAGCGATGATTCCGCCTGCAAATCGCCGAGCGTGATCCACTGCCCCGGCCCCTGCACAATGCCCGATGCCTGCTGAATGACGACATCTGCGCCGACCATATCCACGCCGGGTACCAGCGCGGGACTCCAGTTCTGCGCGTCGCCCCAGCCGAGTGTTTGCGCATTGCCGGTCCACACGATGGTGTCCGCGTCGGCGAATGTCGCGCAGGTAGCAAGAACTATCGCCGCTCCGGACCACCACACACCACAGGAATGCCCGTTCATGTCGCCTCCAAGCTCCACCATTCAGCCGGTGCATCCATTGTGGTCAAAGACAAGTTGAAGTCAATAAACAAATGGCGCTCGACCAGCGCGATCCCTTCCTTCGCGCGGTTGATGCATAGCACAGGGATGCAGCATCACCCGGCGCGCCAGGCGCTATGGTGTCATTCACCCCACAACACGCGCTCATCACCCCCAGTTGCTGAGCAGGATCAGCAGGTCCTGCACGTCCACCGCGCCAGAGCCGTTGAGGTCTGCCAGGCACGGCTCGAACGGCGGGCACACGCCCCATGCGCCGAGCAGAAGAAGCAAGTCGAGCACATCGATCACGCCGTCGCCGTTCAAATCCCCCGGGACTGCCTTCTGGCCCGGCGTCTCTGACACCCCGCTGTAGATCAAGTCAGGGTCATACCCGCATGGGTCCGTGCCGTAGAACCCGACCATGCCGGGGTGATAGCCGATGTGCTTGCCGTCGGCACGAGGGGTAAGAATCTCAACGCCGTTGGGCACACCGTCACCGTCTGAATCCATGTCATGCGCAATCGCCAGCGCATCGAAAATCGAATGCCCATCGTTCAGCAAGGCGCGAAGCGTCTCGCGATAGCATGTGCCCGGCAGGCCGAGACTCGACGGACTATGACACACGAAGCACTGACTGCCGAACGTCTCCTGCATCCGCTGAGGCAACGTCGAATCGGGGTATCGCTGCACCCACGCTTCGTAATACGGCGGCATGGCGGGCGCACGCGACACCGCGAACACCGCTGCAACCAGTGTCAGCACGATAAACCCGCAGCACAGTCGTTTCGCATGCATGGCTGAGTCTCCGTCTCTTCCACGGTTCAGCGTACTGCGCATCATCACGGCTCGGAAGTGAAATGTTGAGAAAAAGGCTGATTTTCAGCCCTTGCAGCGACTCATCGGCCCACGCGCCGCATCACGTACGCCGCTGCATACAGGCCTGCGACCTCTTCGCGATCCACCCGCCTCGCTGCATACGCTGCGTTCAGCGGCTGGAGCACGATCACCCGGCCGTCCTCTTCAAAGAACACGCGCTTGAACGTTGATTCCGCATCGCGCTCGAGCCGCACGAAGCAATCCGAACCGGAAGGCGTGGGCAGCGCGGGGCTGAACACCACGATCTCACCCTCGCGATACTCCGGCAGCATCGAATCCCCCACCACTCGCGCTGCAAACGCATCAGGGTCATCCAGATCAGAACACGCCACGTATTCATCCGCTATGGAAACGGGATAACCCAGATCGGTGAACTCCGTGGGATAACCCGCTGCAACACTATTGATGAGCGGTATCCGTCGTGCAAGCGGCAACGGTGATTCAATGTTCGCGCTGCGCGCTCCTGCATCAGTTTCGGCTCGCTCCACAAGCTCGCGCAGTGCGCCGAGCGGGTCATTACCTTCCAGTGCGCTGCGCAGATCGCGCACCAGCGCGCGTGAACCCGCAGCACGCTCACGCAGCAGGGGCTGGAGCGGCGCGGGTACCTCGCTCCACTGCACCGCTTCAACCAAGCGCCCATCACGCACACCCAGCGCCCGCTCCAACGCTGCAGCACGCTCCTCACTGATCCGGCGAAGACCGTTCTCCATCTGCGAAAGCTGCGACACGCTGCACCCCACCACCGCAGCAAGCTGATGCAGCGTCCGACCCGCCTGCACCCGCGCACGGCGCAAAACCTCGCCGGGCGGGAACACATCGCCACACTCTCTCCGACCATCCGCAGACATGGGGGAACGTATCTCCAAACCACCTCAATAACTGTCCAGAGTAATAGATTTTATCGGATTTTCACAAAAATGCGGAAGTATGTACTTGTTGAAAATCTGGTCTGATACCCCTTGACTCCATGTTTTCATCAAGTATAATGATCGTATGGCACGGAACCAAGGGAAAGTCGGCGAGAACAAGTCCGAAACCATCCGCGAGCTACCAGTAGCCTGCATGGATGAGGCTTCAGCGGTCGCGTTCATGGAGAAGCAGCGTTGGGGCGCATCGCCCTGTTGCCCCGAATGTGGCGATACCAACGTGTACCAGATGACTGGACGCGACGGGAACCGCAACAAGGATTACCGCTGGCGTTGCCGGGGTTGCGGCAAACTCTACACCGTCCGCACTGGCACGGTCATGGAGGATTCCCGCGTCCCGCTTCGCCATTGGTGCTACGCATTCTGGCGCGCCTGCACGTCCAAGAAGGGCGTATCGGCACTGGAGATTCAGCGGCAAACCGGCCTGTCCTACAAGTCGGCGTTGTTCCTCATGCACCGTATCCGCTTCGCAATGGCCCCAACATCCAACGGCCCGAAGCTGACCGGCACGGTGGAAGCGGACGAGACGTACATCGGCGGTAAGCCCCGGCACCGGACGCCCCATACGTTCTATGATGGAAGCGGGCGCAAGAGCAACCACCAGACCGTGAAGGATCGCAAGGTTCGGGTGTTCGCAGCCGTCCAGCGGAACGGCCAAGCCCGCGTCCGCGTTCTTCCGACCGTCAATGGGATGAACCTACCCGATGCCGTCCGTGAGCATATCGACCTATCGTCCCGGCTGATGACTGACGAGCTGCGCGCGTACCGCAAGGTTGGGCCCGATTTCACGGGCGGTCACCACATCGTCAACCACAGCAAGTACGAGTACGTCCGGGGCGACGTGACCACCAATACGGTCGAATCGTTCTTCGCCCTGCTCAAGCGCGGCATCATCGGCATCTATCACAACGTCAGCCGGAAGCACTTGCAGCGCTACTTGGACGAAGCCGAGTTCCGCTACAACCATCGCAAGCTGGAGGACGGGGACCGCGTTATTGCCGCCATCCGGGGCGGGGACGGCAGGCGTTTGGCCTATAGGGAACCAACGGGCAGCACTTGACAAGATTCATGGCGATGTGTAGTAGTTGTCGATACGCTCCGCATACTCGACCCGCTCCAACCCGAACATTTTACGATAATCGCAAAAAAGACCCGCCTATCGGTCATTGCTGCTACCATTCTTCACAAAATGGAGTAGATTTATTGCAGCATCTAAACGATGGGGCCGTTATGCATACTGTGATGGCACTCGAACAAGAACTCAAGACGTACGAGCGTGAACTAGAAACGCTTCTAGCGCATGAGGGACAGTACGCGCTCATCGCGGGTGATGAAGTCCTTGGCATCTTCGCCGTATACGAAGAGGCTCTGCGCGAGGGATATGATCGCGTAGGCGTCAAGCCCTTCTTGGTCAAGAAGATCGAGACGGTCGAGCGATTATTTCACTTTTCCCGCGACTTGGTTAACCCATGCCACACCTGAGGGGGTCGCTCAATAGTCCGGGCAACCGTGGTCCAATCATCGACTTCTATGTCGGGGTGAGCAAGCCCCACGCCGATGCCCTTGCTGCCCAAAAACTGCCTGTACCGCCGATGGTTCAGATCAGCGGTCTCATCGACACGGGGGCCAGTTGCACATGTATTGATCCACAAGCATTGTCGAGCCTTGGCCTGACGGCGACCGGGAGTGCGCCTATCCAGACCCCGTCTACCCAAGGTACGCCGCACATCTGCAATCAGTATGATGTTAGTATTCGATTTCCACTGCCTGGTATGTCGTATACGATATATGCGATTCCGATCATCGAATCCGAATTAGCCTCCCAAGGCATTCAAGCATTGATTGGGCGGGATGTGCTTGCGAAAAGCGTTTTGGTGTACGATGGTGTTCTTGGAACGTTTTCCATTGGATTCTAAATGCTCGCGGCGGGACTCGAACCCGCAAGACTGCCCGTCCACCGCTTCCAAAGCGGCTGCGTTTACCAGTTTCGCCACGCGAGCAAAGACCCCCGGCACGCGGCAACGTGCCGGGGGATCGAGTTGGACTCAGTCCTTCACGTAGAAGCAGAAGGCGCGGAGTCCATAGTCACGGGCATACAGGGTGCGACCGTTCTTCAGGCGAATGCTCGCCGCGAAAACGATCCTGTAGCCCTTTTTGGCCGGCAGGCAAGACCTCAT
>DAOMNO010000025.1:0-15862 GCA_035443885.1 Phycisphaerales bacterium | reverse complement strand
GCATGTCATCGAGTTACACCGAGCCGCCGCCAACGACAAGCGACTCCGATCCCGGTCCCCCCACATCAAGCGGCGGCGGAACCTCCGGTGGAGGCACGTCAGGCGGCGGAACGTCCGGTGGTGGTGGAACTTCAGGCGGCGGTGGGACTTCGGGAGGTGGGACGACGGGTCCACCGCCAACTTCAAGCGGCCCGATCTTCACGATGGAGAGTTCCGGCACCGAGGAAACCGGCGAGACCGGCGAAACCGGGGAGACGGGCGAGTCGAGCGGCACTGAAGAGCCGACCGAGGAGTCGACCAGTGGCCCGGTCATCACCATGCTCAGTTCCTCGGACATCGTCGTTCCCACCAATGGCGATACTTCGCGCACACACGGCGAGACCATTACGCCTGTTTCGATTGCACCAGGAGACGGACAAGGATGACCGCGAACGAGTGCGTGTTCGACACGGATGTAATACGCCAGGGCGGCATGAGCCGCACGCTGCTCTACACGTCTGCGCTCGAATCAGTGAGTCTCCAGAACTGGTACGCGCGGCGGACCGTGTTCCTCACGCTCAGCGGACCATCGCTCGCGACCTTCGATCTCGCGCAGCTGAACCAGCGCGGGGTCGTCACGTTCGGAGTGAACAATTCCTGGAGCGTGCATCGGCCGACGCTCTGGACATGCGTTGATCCGCCCGGCCGCTTCATCGATGTCGGCTGGAAGGACCCAGGCATCATCAAGCTCGTTCCGCTCTACCATCGCAACAGGCGCTTGCGCGTGAAGGAGCCGGACGGTCGGTTCCGCGCCAGCCAGTTCTTCGTGCGCGATATGCCGGCGGTGTTCTTCTACGCGCGGAGCACACGCTTCGATCCAGACACGTTCTTCTCCGAGCCGGAGATCAACTGGGGCAATCCGCCGGACCAGGCCGATTCGCTCGGTATCAAGGGTGGTCGCAGCGTTATGCTCGCAGCACTGCGCTTGATCCATCACCTCGGCTTCCGGGTCGTGTTCCTGCTCGGTGCGGACTTCAAAATGAGCACCTGCGCTGCGCAGAACTACGCCTTTGCGCAGGGCCGCACGAAGCATGCAGTCACGCACAACAACCAGTTGTACGAGTCGCTCGATCGCCGATTCTCCGAACTGCGGAAGCGCTTCAACGACTTCTGGGTGTTCAACTGCACGCCAGACAGTGGCCTGCGTGCATTCCCGTACTATCCGTTCGAGAAGGCCGTCGCCTACGCGCGCTCCGAATGCGCGAAGGCGATTGACACCGTCGGTTGGTACGACACGCCGCCCAAACCTAAGCCGCGCGCGAAGTCGCTTGACGAGCAGCGCGAGCACGAGCGCCAGAAGTACGTGAAACTCGCGGGCGAGCGGCCGCAGTATGGCGCGACGAACCACGGCCGCGATGCCATTGAACTCGTGGCGAACCTGAAGCCCGAGTACGTCGTGGACCTCGGCTGCGGCCGCAACCTGTTCGTCAAGATGCTGCGCGAGCGGCTGCCCGAGGTTCGAGCTGAAGGCGTGGACTTCGCGTTTGACGAGGCGGACATCAAGGCACCAATGCACAAGCTCCCGCTCGCAGATGGCTGCGCCGACGTGGTCACGGCCTTCGACTCGCTGGAGCATCTGCTCCCGGAGGAAGTGGACGCCGTCCTCGACGAGATCACGCGTATCCTGAAGCCCGGCGGCACGTTCATCGCGTCTATCTGCTACCAGCCGAGCCGGACGAAAGTCGATGGCGAAGCCCTCCATCCGACGGTGCGGCCGGAGTCTTGGTGGACGGCGAAGCTGGCTCGAGTCGGCGACTTACGGCCCGAAGGGAAGTATTTGTGCGCCCGTCCCAACTACGGTCATTCTGCCGATGTGAGAACGTTCTTGCGCTGTGGCAGGTCCTCAGATGGACGTACGGCAGCGGTCTGAAGGCGTTCACGGTTATAGCGGCCCCCTGTGCGGGAATAGGAAGATCACCCGAGACGTTCATGCTGGAGGTATAATGGATTGTCGAAATGTGGCGCTTGCTCCTCATCCTGAGCCTCGTCCTCCAGCCATTGGCGCTGCTCCGCCTGGATTGCAGTGGTTCGCATGGCCAGACGACAGCGATGGTGCTCGGGGGCTGCTGCAGTTCCGCTGGGTGCTGCACGCTCGCGCCCCCGAACCAGCATCCGACGGTGTGCTGTTCGGGTGCGGCAGTGTGCAATTGCGGCGAGCAACAGCGTGAACGACCCGCTCCGCCGCCTTCAAGGTCGAACACACTCGATCAGTTTCTTGTCGTGTTGCAACTTTCGACAGTTGCCTTGCCGGATGTTGACGACTTTGGGTCCGCAGTACGGCTGCCCGCGAATCCAGATGTGTTGCTGCCGGCGATGGCTGCCCCGCAGGCGTTTTTCTGTGTTTGGCTCACGTAGCGACTCGCCCCTCATAGGGACACTGCGCCCTGTGAATTAGGTTTCGTCGTGTACTCGCCCTCCACGCACGGGCGTCGTAGCCATGAACACAGGACCCACACATGAAATGCTTGACTATTGGCGCAGCAGTACTGCTGCTCGCCGGCGGCTGCACCGAGCCGAGATTGTTCAGTGATGCAGGTCGCTCCTCAGCAAGCGCGCGCGGTGTCGATGCGCGCTGGCTTGACGAGATGTACCGCGATGAACTCTCCTCACCAGTAACGCGAACCAGCGCAGCGCATCCACGATCCTTCGGCTCGCCGGCGGACGGCATTGATGAGCGGAGCGCACTTCATGACCTCGTTGCGTTTGCCGTTGCCCACCATCCCACAGTGCAGGCGGCCTATGCAGAGTGGGCAGCTGCAAAGGAACGGATCGTTCAAGCCGGCACGTTGCCCGACCCGCAACTCTCCTACGGCATCATGGTGGAGCAAATTGATCGGGATAGGGACCCGATCGGGCACAGTTTCGGTGTATCGCAGATGCTGCCGTGGTTCGGCAAACTCGATGCGCAGGCCAACGTGCAGAGCGAGGCGGCGCACGCGGCCCACAAGCGGCTGGCGGCCGAGCAAGCTCGTGTTGCTCAGGCCGTGAAGGAGTCCTACGCCGAGTATGGCTACACGACGCTTGCTCGCGCGATCGTTAAGCAGCATCGCGAACTCCTGAGCAGTGTCGAAGAGGTCATCCGCATCCGGTACCGCGGCGCAGAGGTCGGCCTGCCCGATCTGCTGCGCGTGCAGGTGGAGGGCGATCAGCTCGATGTTGAGTTGCGTGACCTCGAAGATATGCTCACGGCGCAGCGAGCGCGGTTGAATGCGGCGATCGGCCGGCCTGCGGGCGCCGTCCTTCCCGAAGCGCAGCGGCTTCCTGAAGTCGCTTTCGACGCAGACGACGAACATCTCATCGCCCTTCTCGCGCAGCAGAGTCCTCAACTGCGTGTGCAGCAGGCCGAGGTGGCCGCCCGACGTGAGGCCATGCGCGTCGCGCGCCTTGACTACTTCCCCGACATCATGCTGGGCGTCGAATACGGGCTCAACGCAGCCCGGCGCATGTCGAGGATGGACGGCGGCGGGAGCGACACACTCACCGGCATGATCTCGATCAACCTCCCGATTTGGCGCGAGAAGTACGATGCCGGCGTGCGTGAAGCACTTGCGGAGTTCGGCGCATCGCTCAAGATGCTGACAAGTCGCCAGTATGAGGCCGAAGCAGATCTGAAAATGGCTCTATATGGCCTGCGAGACGCTCAAAGACGCGTTGATTTGTATGGCGATGTCCTGCGGGCGCGAGGCGAACAGGTCTTGCAGGCGACGATCACCTCGTACCGCGTAGGCGAGGCAACCTTTACTGACCTCGTGCAGGCGCAGCGCGAACTACTGACGTTCGAGCTTGCGCACGAGCGCGCCCTTGCAGATCGGTACACGCGCGTGGCGGAGATCGAAGCATTGATGGGGCGACACGTTCACAACATTTCCTCGCCGAATGACCACGTTGCCGGGGAAAGGACTGCACCATGAAGACTTATTGGATCAAGTGGCGAACCCGCTGCATGTGGCTCACGATTGCCATCGTCATCGTGATCGTATTCATCCTGGGACGGATCAGTGTCCGCAAGGACAGCGCCGGTGCGGATGAAGCGCTTGCATCGAATGGCGTCAGTGCTGTTGAGACCCAGCCGACCGGGTCGGCCCAGGAGTACACGTGCTCCATGCATCCACAGATTCGATCGCCCAATCCGAAGGACAAATGTCCGATCTGCGGCATGGACCTCATTCCCGTCCCGGCGGATGCGGATGATGGCGACGCGGATGCACCGGTGCTTCGCCTTTCGCCGCGCGCAGCGGCCCTTATGCAGGTGGAAGTCTGGCCAGCGGAGCGCCGTGACGTTCATCGTGAAGTGCGACTATTTGGTCGGCTCGATTACGACGAGACACGGCTGCGAACGATCGCTGCCCGCTATCCGGGTCGACTTGATCGGCTGCACGTCAATTTCACAGGCACACCCATTGCTAAAGATCAGGCGCTGGCGGACATCTACAGCCCCAGCCTTGTCACTGTCCAGGAGGAGCTGTTTCAAGCAATACGCGCCCTTGATCGAATCGACGCGGACAATCGACTGGCGCGCGAGACCGCAGAGGCCACCGTCGATGCAACACGCGAGCGACTTCGCCTTCTCGGACTCACGCCCGTTCAGATCGATGAGATCGAAACGCGGCGTACCCTGGCCGAGCACCTGACGATTGTGTCGCCACTGGATGGCGTTGTCACGCAGCGGCATGCAACGGAGGGCGATTATGTAGAGACTGGCCAGCCGATCTATTCGATTGCGGACCTCTCGCGTTTGTGGGTGAACATGGAGGTGTACGAATCGGACCTTGCCTGGTTGCGTGTTGGTGATGATGCAATCTTCACCACGCAGGCTTTCCCCGGTTCAGAGTTCACTGGAACAGTCGCATTCATTGATCCGACCGTTGATCCGCAGAGGCGGACGATCCGAATCCGGATCGATGTGCCCAATGAGGACCTGCGGCTCAAACCCGGCATGTTCGTGCGCGGAGCGGTGCGTGTGTCGATTGCCGATGATCTCGCGGTGTTGCCTTTGGTTGTTCCCTCAACAGCGCCGCTGATCACTGGTCGCCGGGCTGTAGTTTATGTGCAAGTTCCGGATGAGGAGCGGCGCATCTTCGAAGGCCGGCAGGTAACTCTTGGTCCGCGCGTTGGAGGGGCCGACGGATACTACGTGATACAAGACGGCATCGAGGAAGGCGAACTCGTTGTTGTGCACGGCGCGTTCAGAATCGATAGCGAACTTCAGATTCGCGGCCGCCCGAGCATGATGCAGCCCGAAGGCGGCAGACCGCCCGTAACTCACGATCATGGCGCAACCGTTGCCGCAGGGCTTGCGCGGCCTCGTGTCATTGAAGCAGTCGACGCATCCCATGAGTTCGTTCGCGCCATGACGCCGGTGTATGAGGCGTATCTGGAGCTCCAAGTTGCGCTGTCCGACGATGATCTTTCGCGATCGCGTGACGCGGCGAAACAGTTTCACAGCATCGTCACAGCGATTGATGGCTCGATGTTGAACGGCGATGCGCGAGAGTTGTGGCGTGTCCTGTCTGCACGATTGCGTGCCAATCACGAGCACGTCGACCACGTTGACATCGAAGCGTTGCGCAAGCACTTCCACGGTTGGTCCAACGCGATCATTGAGGTGGCGCAGCGGTTTGGTTATGCGGGCGAATCGGACGTGGTCATTGCACACTGCCCGATGGCGTTCGACTTTGCTGGAGCGGACTGGCTGCAGGTCGGTCGCGACATCGTCAATCCATACTTTGGCGCGGCGATGTACCGCTGCGGAGAAGTCACACGAGCGGTGGAGAAGCGACATGAATGATCGCCTCTCAATCCTCGATCGCCTCATCCGCTTTTGCCTCGAGCAGAAGCTGATCGTGATCCTGCTCACGACACTGATCGTGGGGTGGGGCGTCGCAGTCGCACCGTTCGACTGGGACATCGACTGGCTGCCTCGGAATCCTGTCCCGGTCGATGCGATTCCGAATCTTGGCGAGAATCAACAGATCGTCTTCACAGAGTGGCCAGGCCGCTCACCGCAGGACGTTGAGGATCAGGTGACGTATCCGCTGACGGTCGCACTCATGGGCGTGCCGGGCGTCAGGGAGGTGCGCAGCATCTCCATGTTTGGCTTCTCGTCAATCTTTCTCATCTTTGAAGAGGGCATTGAGTTCTACTGGTCACGGGCGCGGATCATCGAGAAACTGGGTTCGCTGGCCGAGGGAACGCTTCCGCCGGGGGCGCAGCCGGGGCTAGGGCCGGATGCGACCGGGCTTGGGCAGATCTTCTGGTACACGCTTGAGGGGCGCGATCCGGATGGCCATCCGATTGGCGGATGGGATCTGCACGAACTGCGCAGCGTGCAGGATTGGTACGTGCGATACGGCCTGCTTGCATCAGAAGGGATCGCAGAGGTCGCTTCGATTGGCGGTTTCGTGCGCGAGTACCAGGTCGATGTCGATCCCGACGCCATGCGCGCGTACGACGTGACGCTGGCGCAAGTCTTTGACGCCGTGCGCAAGAGCAATCTGGACATCGGCGCTCGCGTCACCGAGATGAACCGCGTTGAGTATCTGGTGCGTGGCGTGGGATTCATCAAGAGCATTGAGGACATTGAGCAGGCCGTGATTCGCGTCGGCGGGGACCATGTTCCGATTCGCATTCAGGATGTCGCGCATGTCACGCTCGGCCCGGCTGAGCGGCGCGGCGTGCTCACGCAATCCGGCGCGGAGGCAGTCGGTGGCGTGGTGGTCGTGCGCGAGGGGTTCAATCCCCTTGCAGCCATTAACAACGTCAAGGCAAAGATCGCCGAGATTGCGCCTGGACTGCCTGCAAAGGCCGTCGTTGATTGGACACGTATCACGCCGCGTGAGGTCGAGCGATTTGCTCAGATTCAGGGCTTCAGCGGCGTGTTGTCGCCGGGCCTGGATCAGAACGCATGGCTTTCATGGCTGCGGGCCAATCCGCGCGAAGCGTGGCCCGACTGGATCACAACCAGCCAACTGGAAATAGTCCCCTTCTACGACCGCACGCGGCTCATTCACGAGACGCTGGGCACACTCAACGATGCGCTCGTTCAGCAGATTCTGGTGACCATCGTTGTCATCATCGTCATGGTGATGCACCTTCGGGCTGCGATGGTGGTGAGTTTCATGCTGCCGATGGCGGTGCTCATGACATTCATCGGCATGAAGGCGTTCGGCGTTGATGCCAATGTCGTCGCGCTCGCCGGGATTGCGATCGCCATCGGTGCAATCGTCGACATGGGGATCATTGTCAGCGAAAACGTGCTGAAGCACTTGCGCGAAGCGCCTCCGGAAGAGCCGAGATTGGAAGTCGTGTTCCGCGGGACGCGCGAAGTATCCTCGGCGGTACTCACTGCAATTTCAACCACTGTGATTTCGTTCCTGCCTGTTTTCGCCATGACCGGCGCAGAAGGCAAGATGTTCATTCCACTCGCGTACACCAAGACCTTTGTCCTCATCGCGTCCGTCATTGTGGCACTGACGATTGTTCCAGCAGCCGTGCATGTGTTCGTGGCGGGACAGGCCCGCGCCGGTCTTCGACGTGCCATGCATTTCGGGCTCGGCATCGCGGCTGTGGCGGTGGCGATGTATGGCTTTGCGCAGTCATGGTGGTGGGTCATGACGGCAGGATTGATTCTTCTTGGCGTGGCGATCTTTCACCTGCTGGGCGCACGTCTCCCGCACTGGCTCGGGCGCGGCACGCACTGGTTCGCCAGCACTGTCGCGGCTGTGCTCGTGGCGTGGCTTTTGACTGCAGTGTGGGAGCCGCTCGGACCTGAACTCGGCTTTGTGCGGAACTTCATCTTTGTTGCAGTGCTAATCGGTGGCCTGCTCGGCGTGTTCATCCTGTTCCAATTCATTTATGAGCCGATCCTGCGGTGGTGCCTGAATCACAAAGTTCTGTTTTTCACGATGCCGGTCGCGCTCATCGCGATCGGCGCTTCGGTCTGGCTCGGATTCGATCGCGTCTTCGGCTTCGTTCCTACATCGGCAGATCGCATCGGTCTTGATGGGCAGAAGATTCGGTTGACTCGCCCCTGGGTCTGGGCAGCACACGAGTGGCCTGGCCTCGGCCGGGAGTTCATGCCGCGGCTCGATGAGGGCACCTTCCTCTGGATGCCAACGACCATGCCGCACGCGTCAATCGGTGAGGCGCTCGAAATCCTGCAATTCCAGGACATGGCCATCGCGTCCGTGCCCGAAATCGAGTCTGTGGCAGGCAAGATTGGCCGTGCAGAAAGCGCACTCGATCCCGCACCGATCGGGATGGTCGAGACGGTCATCAGCTACAAGCCACAGTACATCACAGATGAGTACGGCCGACGCATCAATTTCAAGTTCGACCGCACGTCCGACGAGTTCGTGCGCGATGAGAATGGAGACTTGATTGAAGATCCGCGTGGACGGCCGTTTCGACAGTGGCGCGATCATATCCGCTCGCCGCAGGACATCTGGAATGAATTGGTTGAGGCCGCCCACCTTCCAGGCGCAACGTCCGCACCCATGCTCATGCCGATCGAGACGCGGATTGTCATGCTCCAAACGGGCATGCGTGCTTCGATGGGTGTGAAGGTTCGTGCGCCCGATCTCGTAACACTTGATCGAATGGCCGTGCAGATCGAGCGTCTGCTGCGCGAAGTGCCCGGCATCAACGCAGCCACGGTCAATGCCGATCGTGTCGTCGGCAAGCCGTACCTCGAAATCGACATCGATCGCGAGGCGATCGCCCGCTACGGACTGAACATCATGGACGTACAGGATGTGATCAGCGTGGCGATCGGTGGTGAGACCATCACCACCACCGTGGAGGGACGCGAGCGCTATCCAGTGCGGGTGCGATACCCGCGCGAACTCCGAGGCGACATCGAAGCGATGGAGCGCGTGCTCGTGGCCTCCATGACGTTACAGATGGACGGCGATGGCGCCGCGCACATTCCTCTTGGAGAACTCGCAGAGATCAGATATGTTCGAGGGCCGGACATGATCAAGAGCGAGGATACGTTCCCGGTGGCCTACATCACGTTTGGGGGCGATGTCGGCATTGCCGAAGTCGAAGTCGTCGAACGCGCTCAGGGATATCTTCAGCACGCGATCGACACCGGTCGTCTCACTGTGCCGCCGGGCGTGAGCTACCGTTTCGCCGGTGCGTACGAGCATCAACTGCGTGCGGCCCGCACGCTGAGCATCGTCCTCCCCGTCGCACTGATCATCATCTTCCTCATTCTGTACTTCCAGTTCCGCAAGGTCAGCACATCGCTGATCGTCTTCAGCGGGATTGCTGTCGCATGGGCCGGCGGGTTCGTCATGATCTATTTCTATGGCCAGGACTGGTTCGCCAACTTCGACGTCTTTGGCGTGAATATGCGCGAACTCTTTCAATTGCACGCGATCAACCTCAGCGTAGCGGTATGGGTCGGCTTCCTCGCGCTGTTCGGCATTGCCACCGATGACGGCGTCGTGATGGCGACGTACCTGCGGCAGCGATTCGCCGAGGACAACCCCTCGACTGTTGCGGATATTCGCTCATCCACGATTGCTGCCGGCTCACGGCGCGTTCGTCCCTGCCTCATGACCAGCGCTACTACAATTCTTGCACTGCTTCCCGTCCTCACCAGCACCGGCCGCGGCGCGGACATCATGATCCCAATGGCCATTCCCAGTCTTGGCGGCATGTCGCTTGTGCTGTTGTCGATGTTCACGGTTCCGGTCCTGTATTGCATGATCGCGGAGTGGAGCCTGAAGGTTCGCTCGCGCGATCCGCTTCACGCACAACGAAAGGAAATCTCATGAAGTCCACAGTTCTGACATCGCTGATAATGCTCGCACTTGCCGGGGCTATCCTTGGCACAACCAACTTCGCTAACGACGACAAGGAGAAGGACGAAGCCAAGCCCAAGTCACTGACACTCAACGTCTACGCGCTCGACACCTGCCCCGTCTCCGGTCAGAAACTGGGTTCGCTGGGTGAGCCCATCGTGAAGGAGTACGAACACGAAGGCGCCAAGCGTGAGGTCCGCTTCTGCTGCGCCGGCTGTGTTGAACCCTTCGAGAAAGACAAGGCGAAGACCTTCAAGCAAATCGACACGAAGCTCATTGAGCATCAGAAGAAACACTACCCGCTGAAGGAGTGCATCGTCTCCGGCCGCTCGCTTGAGGATGCAGAGAATCCGCAGGACATGATTCACGAAGGACGACTGGTGCGATTCTGTTGCCCCGGTTGCCCGGCTCGCTTTAAGGCCGACCCCGATCGCTACATGGTTCTGCTTGACGAAGCGATCATCAAGCAGCAGCGCGAGAGCTACCCGCTCAAGAAGTGCGTCGTCGCCGGCTCCGAACTTGGCTCGATGGGCGAGCCGCACGAGATCATCGTTGGCGGCTCGCTCGTCCGCTTCTGCTGCAAGGGCTGCGTACCGGGGTTCAAGAAGGACCCTGCGAAGCACCTCAACGCCATCCACAAGGCGTGGGGCGAGCGCCACAGCACAGAACCAAAGAACGACTGAACCCATCCTGACAGAGGCGCACCATGAAAGCCACCTACGACATTGAAGGAATGCACTGCGGCCGTTGTGCTGCCAAAGTTGCCGGAGCCCTCCGCTCTGTTGAGGGAATTCGCAATGCAGACGTCTCCATCGACACTCGCCGAGCCACAATCGAGGCCGACGCACCAGTCGATCTCGATCGGGTGAGACGCGCGGTTGAAGCCGTGGGCGACTACCACTTGCTGCCGGCCTCCTCTCCTGACAGCCACGCGGGTACCCATGCTGAACACGCCACAACTGAGAGTGTCGACGGGTCGCAGCCGTCCGAGAGTCTTTACCCGCTCGTGCTCATCGTCGGCTACATCCTCGGCGTTGTGATACTCATTGCGCTCGCCACAGGCAATTGGGCTGCCGAACCGATGATGAGACACTTCATGGCCGGCTTCTTCATTGTCTTCTCATTCTTCAAAATGCTCGACCTGCCAGGTTTTGTCACCGCCTATCGCGACTACGACATCCCCGCTCGGGCCTTTCCCGCATGGGCTTGGGCGTATCCGTTTGTCGAGCTCGGTTTGGGCATCGCCTACCTTCTGGCGCTCGCGCCGATCGCGACCAACGTAATCACACTCGTCGTGATGCTCGTGGGAGCCATTGGGGTGCTGAAAGCCTTGCTCGACAAGAAGCGAATCCGCTGCGCCTGCCTCGGCACGGCGCTAAACCTTCCGATGACCAAGGTGACACTCATCGAGGATCTGACAATGGCGGCGATGGCGGGTGCGATGCTTCTGACAGTGGCTTAGGAGGCTCCCTGTGGACACTGCAGTCGCCATCGTTCAGGCCTACCTTCACCTTTGCGGCTACTTCACCGCGACGGAGTACCCCGTCATTGAATCCGTGCGCCATGGGGGGTATCGGATGGCCACTGATCTTGATGTGCTGGCGGTTCGCTTTCCGAACGCGCGGCGTGTCGTGGCCGGGGTATCGAGGCGCGGGGCAGCAAGCGATGCTTCTGCGCCTGAACCGATTCTGGCGGTCGTTCCTGATCGCGTTGACATGATCATCGGCGAGGTGAAGGAAGGTCAGGCGGAATTGAACCGGGCTGCGCGCGATCCGCGCGTGCTGCGGACTGTGCTCACTCGGTTCGGATGTTGCGATGAATCGCACGCTGGGAACGCGGTTGATGAGTTGCTCCGCCGGGGCGCTGCCGACCTTGCGCACGGCTCGGCGTTCGGGCATAACGTGCGGCTCGTTGCCTTCGGTTCGCGACGACCAGATCACTTGGGCTACCCATGCGAAGTGGTCCTGCTGGGTGATGTCATCGAGTCGATCCAAACGTACTTGCGCGAACATTGGGACTTGATTCATCATGCGCAATTCAAAGACCCGGCGTTGTCGCTGCTGATGACGCTTGAGAAGGCCGCGGCAGCGAAGGGTTCTCCCGTCGCGAGCAAACAGCCGGAGTAGTGCCAATGCCACACGATCACGGACACGAACGGCATGCGAAGCACGATCACGAGGATCGGCATGCGCATCATGAGCGCAGGCCGCAGGCCCATGCCGCCGAGCATTCCCACGACAAGCACGCCGGCCACAGCGTCGCCATGTTCCGCAACAAGTTCTGGCTCTCGCTTGCGCTTACCGTGCCGACGGTCATCTGGAGCGACATGATCCAGAACTGGTTCGGGTACACCGCGCCGATTTTCCCCGGATCGGCGTACATCCCCGCCGTCTTCGGCACGATTGTGTACTTCTACGGCGGCTGGGTGTTTCTGCAAGGCGCCGTGCGAGAATTGGCTGGGCGGCTGCCGGGGATGATGACGCTCATCTCGCTGGCGATCACGGTCGCATTCATCTATAGCGCGCTTGTGACGCTTAACGCCATCGGAGGCATGGACCTCTGGTGGGAACTCGCCACGCTTGTTGCGATCATGCTGCTCGGCCATTGGATTGAGATGCGATCGATCAATCAGGCCCAGGGCGCACTCAAGGAACTGGCGAAGTTGTTGCCCGACATGGCGCTGCGGCTCGATGAAAACGGCAACGCAAAGGAGGTCGCTGTCGACGAACTGCGCGAAGGCGATCTGATCCTCGTTCGACCCGGCGCATCGGTTCCCGCGGATGGCGTGGTCGAGGATGGGCGAAGCGCTGTCAACGAGTCGATGATCACCGGCGAGTCGAATCCGGTTGAGAAGACCCCCGGAAGCGAGGTCATCGCAGGCACGGTGAACGGCCAGGGTTCGCTGCGCGTGAAGGTGGCCCGAACTGGCGAGAAAACCGCGCTCGCAGGAATCATGCGGCTGGTCGAACAGGCGCAGGCGTCGAAGTCGCGCGCGCAAGCACTTGCCGACCGTGCTGCGTTTCTGCTCACGCTCGTCGCTATCGGTTCTGCGGTCGTGACGACAATCGTGTGGGCACTGATCGGGCGGGAGTGGTCATTCACGATCGAGCGCGTGGTGACGGTGCTTGTGATTGCGTGCCCGCACGCGCTGGGTCTGGCAGTGCCGCTGGTGATTGCCATCTCGACGACGCTCGGTGCCCGGCACGGGCTGCTCGTGCGCGACCGGCGCGGCCTGGAGGAGGCACGCCTGCTCGATGCAGTCGTCTTCGACAAGACCGGCACGCTCACACTTGGCGAACATCGCGTGGTCGGGATCGTCTCCGCGGACGGCGTCGATGATGATGAGGCGCTATCCCTTGCAGCAGCGGTGGAGCGAGATTCGGAGCATCCGATCGCACAGGCGTTGATGAAGAGCGCAGATGAGAGAGGACTTGACGTGCCGAGGTCGCGCGATTTTGAGGCCACCGCCGGCCGAGGCGTGCGGGCCACGATCGGCGGGCGCACGCTCTACGTCGGTGGGCCAGCGCTGCTGAAGGAATTGAACATCCAGCCGGATGAGCGGCTGCAAGGCGCTGCAAGCGAGTTCGAAGAGAAAAGCCAGTCCGCGATTTATCTTATCGAAGATGCACGTGTTCTTGCTGCGTTCGCCATCGCCGATGCGATTCGCCCTGAGTCGTTCGATGCGGTGAAGCGTCTCCACGATGCCGGCATCGAAGTGATTCTGCTCACCGGCGACAGCGAAGCCGTTGCGACCGCAGTGGCGAGAGAACTTGGCATCAAGTCCGAGAGCGTCTTCGCGCAGGTGCTGCCGGAAGACAAAGCCGCGAAGATCGAGGAACTTCAGTCGCGCGGCAAGCGCGTGGCGATGGTCGGCGATGGAGTGAACGATGCACCTGCCCTCGTCACCGCTGATGTGGGCATCGCCATCGGCGCGGGGACGGACGTTGCCGTCGAAGCGGGCGATATCGTCCTCGTGCGCAGCGATCCGCGCGATGTGCCGACGATCGTTGAACTCAGCCGCGCGACGTACCGCAAGATGCTTCAGAACCTCTGGTGGGCCGCGGGCTACAACATTGTCGCAATTCCGCTTGCGGCTGGGGTGCTCGCTGCGTGGGGAGTTCTGCTACACCCGGCCATCGGCGCGGTTCTCATGTCGCTGAGCACGGTCATCGTCGCGATCAATGCCCAGTTGCTGCGGATGAGATAAACGATTGCATGATCCTGTCCCACCCTAGCAATCGATTACTCTTTACCTGAGATCGCACGCAGGCGCCTGGCGATGTCATCGACGCTCGGCAGGCCGCCGGGGTACATGCGGCAGCCCAGAGATGGCGTTTCCGGCTCTGGCAGGTCGAACAGGTCACGGCCGTTGACGAGCGCGCTCGGCGCGGGATAGCCGCGACGAAGATCGTTTGCGGGCAATTGTTCTTGATCCACATAGGCGACCGAGTCATGCAAGTCGAGTTGCTTAGCTGCGGCCAGGACGCGCTCGTGGAAATCGCCCGTATTCGGGCAATCGTCGAATCCCAGCACTTCGATCTTCATGTCGCGTGCTCCATCGGCAGGAACGAGTGAGCGGGCAGCGCAGCCGGCGGCGAGGGCGGCGAGGCAGACCAAATTGAGTATCAGCAGAAACCTCATGTGAAAGCAGGTGGCCAATGTGGCGGCCCGCATCGGAAACCATCCGATGCAGGCGCGGCAAAAGCGTACGGTACCGGCTGAAGCAGCGTACGCGATCACGGTCAGGGCAGCGCGGGGGCCGCGGGAGCGGGGACGTCAGTCACCCTTGTTCAGCGGGCAGCACTTCGGGCAGGGCAGCTCTTCACCGGTGAGTGGGCAGATGTACCCTTCGCCATCGGATGTTGCTCCCATCGAAACGCGTTGGGTCTTGGAAGTCGAGCAGCCGGCGAGAAGGCAGACGGCCGCGATGGTCGCAACGGCGAGTGCGGAGAACAGATACGTGCTCATGTGCATCTCCTGTGGTATGGGCGTGCGGGGTATGGGGTGGGAGTTGTACCGAGTCAACGGGCGAACTTGTAGATGGCGTTCATCAGTTCGTCGTACGCCTTCGGGTCGTCCGATCGAATGGCATCAGTCGCGCATCGCTCCAGGTAGTTGCGCAACACGGTCTTGCTCACGCCACGAAGTGCCGCCTGGATGCTGGCGAGTTGCTGAAGAACCTCGATGCAGGGGCGTTGGTCTTCGATCATGCTGGCCACGCCGCGCACCTGGCCTTCGATGCGGCTGAGGCGCGTTTGCATGGCCTTGCGTGTTTCGTCGTCGTACAGTGCGAGTGCGAGGGTGGGCTTCATAGGAATACTCCCTACCCCTATCCTACGGGCGATTCTGCCTGATGTCAAATGCCCGGCGCGATTGCGTCGCACGATGCCGTGAGTGCCGGAGGTCACGGCACGTCACTGAGAATCGGCCCAGCGCCGCGAACAGCGACGACGTGCCTACGCCTTGTCTCGCGTTGGCGCGTCGAGACGCGCGTGTGGATCGTCGCTCTCGGCCGACGCAATGGCTCTGGTTCGCTTGTCGCCCCTGAGTTGGTGCCAGCGGTGTAGCGCCGTGCCAAGCAACTGGGCCACCTCGCGGAAGCGGTGTCCTTCGGATACGGTGTCTGGATTCGGATTGATCTGCATGGTGGACTCACAGTTCGCCCCGTAGTCGCGTGTCGGAGGGAGCGTTCCACCAGTGAGCCGGATCGAGTCGAAGATGGCAAGTGAGAACGACCCGCCGTGCCTGAGGGCTCCGGATCGCTCGCCCTCCACGAAATCGAGGCGTCTGTGGCGGTTCCATAACCAATCCGAGACGCACCCACGGTTATCGAGTGTCTCTCATTCTGAACACGAAGTAGCCGCCGTAGTAGTAGTGACGACACCACTATTTCTTGGCCGGTTGCAAACGCCACCGGCCCCACGGTTCACTGACCTTTCCCCCAAAAACTGATCCAGATCCAGAGCGATACTCTGGGCTGATTCTTGAAGGAGGACATGGTCATGAGCAGCAGT
>DAOMNO010000024.1:0-28418 GCA_035443885.1 Phycisphaerales bacterium | reverse complement strand
CTCTGTTGCGATCGACGACCTGCACTTCGGCCCGCCGATTCCTGCGCCCGGCGCGCTGGGCGTGTTCGCGCTTGCTGCGTTCGGCTGCCGCCGGCGGAGACGTTCCTGATGATCCCCGAACCTGCAACGTACTGCCCTGCAGACCTCAACGGCGACTTTGTGGTCGATGTGCTTGATCTGCTCAGCCTGCTCGGCGCATGGGGGCCGTGTCTAGGCATGGCCGTTCAGGTGCTCACCCTGAGTCAGCAGCTTGATGCCGCCGGGCTGACGCAACAGCAGTGGAACGACTATTACAACATCATGACGGGTAGCGCATCGCAGAGCGTGAAAGACAACTGGACGTGCTGGATGCAGAACTACCTGATGCAATGCAAATACTGCCCGGCGTGCCCTGGCCGCGATCCGTTTGCAAACGACTAACCGCATCGGGGCCGCGCCGAACGGCGCGGCCCCGATGCATTGATTGAGGTCTTCTCATGCGATTCTTTCCTTTTATGTTCGGTGTTGTCGTGAGCTTTTCGTCCTCAGCCGCCGCCGCAGTGATTCAGTACACCAGCAAAGCTGAGTGGCAGGCTGCAGCGGGGGCGTTTCACACGATTGATTTTACCGGCTTCGCTCATGGCACATTGATTACGAATCAATATACAGAACAGTACGGCGTTACCTTTGTTGGCCTCAACACGATTTTCCACAGCAGCGCGTTCATACACGATGGCCACGGGTTGCGCGGACAACCGGCTTCTCGGTTTCGATTTGATTCACCGAAGACTTCCGTGGCAGTTGAATTCGCAGGCCAAATTGTATTTAATCTGTACTATCAAGGCGTACTAATGTATACAAGTCCTGATTTCTGGGATCCAAGTCAAGGCGGATTAGGATTTGCTGGCATCGTGTCATCATTCGAATTTGACGAAGTTGTTCTGTACAGATCGCCTCCAATTGATGGGCTGGTGCTTTATGACGACCTCTATTTCGGCGTTCCTTCCCCCGGCGCGCTGGGCGTGTTCGCGCTCACTGCGTTCGGCTGCCGCCGGCGGAGGCGATGAGTTGATGTGTTGACCTGTTGACTTGTCCTGCGCTATCTCAGCGCTCTCCGCGTGCTCCGCGGTGAACAATCATGCTTTGCTCTCTGGGGCCCCTCCCCCGCCGGGGGGCTGGGTGACGGGGCTGGGGGCGTCGTTTCAGTGGGGTTCGCAGCGGCCCGGCTTGCCGAATATCGGGTTTCATGGGATACTTCAGTGTTCGACGGACCCCGTACACCCGGCCTGTGAAGGCTGTTGAAAGGATGCCCATCCATGTCGTTTGAAGCTGCAGTGCACGCGAAGGCCATTCAACTGGACCATATGAGCCTCGAAATGTGTGCCGCAGCAGGAAGCGGGCATCCCACGACGGCGATGAGCCTGGGGCACCTTGTCACCGTTCTGCTCTATCACACCATGCGATGGCTGCCGGACCACCCTCGCTACCAGACCTCGGATCGGCTGGTGCTGTCTGAGGGCCACGCTGTCCCCATTGTGTACGCAGCGTTCACCGATCTCGGCGCTGCGATCGGCAAGGGCAACGAGCGCAGGCCGATGACGCGCGAGGACATGCTCAGCTTCCGCGAGAACAACTCCTACATCGACGGCCACCCCAACCCTATGGAAGGCTTCCCCTTCTTCGATGCAGCCACCGGCTCGCTTGGGCAGGGGTTGTCCGTCGCGGTCGGCCTCGGTATTGCGGCTCGGCTGGATGAGCTCGCAAAGCGAATCTACTGCATCATCGGCGACGGCGAAGCGCGCGAAGGCCAGGTCTGGGAAGCGCTCGACATGATCGTCGATCAGAAACTGACCAACGTGCTGCCCATCTTCAACTGCAACGGCTACGGCCAGGCCGAGAAGGTGAGCAGGCAGCAGACACCTGAACGCCTCGCCGCCAAACTGGAAGCAACGGGGATCAAGCCGATCATCATCGACGGCCACGACCCGAATGCGATTCGCGCCGCCTTTGAGCAGCACGCGAACGCAAAGGATGAACAGCCGCGCGCGATTGTGGCGAAGACCGTAAAGGGCTGGGGTGCGCCAACCATGCAGGGCGGCGGCTGGCACGGCAAGCCCGCGACGGGCGAGAAGCTCTCGCAGGCGATGGAAGAACTGAAAGCCACCGGCGTGGGTCTGACTTCTGCGCTCGCTTCCGACGAGCTGCGCATCTACCCGCCGGTCGAGCACGCGCCTCGCGAAACTCGAAACGACGAAGCCATGAGCTTCAACGATGCCATGAAGCACTACGACATGGCGATGATTCTGAAGTCCGGCAAGTTTGCGACGCGCAAGGCGTATGGCCTCGCTCTTCGCGCGCTCGGCCATGTGAACTCCGAAGTCGTCGTGCTCGATGCAGACGTGAGCAACTCCACCTTTGCGGAGTGGTTCGCGCACGATCGGCAGATCAACGAGCGGTTCGTGGAATGCAAGATCGCGGAGCAGAACATGATTTCCGTCGGCGCGGGCATGTCCGCAGCGGGCAAGGTTCCGTTCTGTTCGACGTTCGCCAAGTTCGTTACCCGCGCGTATGACCAGCTTGAGATGGCGATCAACAGCGGCGCGAACATCAAGGTCGTCGGCAGCCACAGCGGCATTTCGCTTGCAGCGGACGGGCCGAGCCAGATGTCGCTGCCGGATGTCGCGTGGTTCCGCAGCCTTTCAACCGTGAAGAACCATCGCGGCGGCCCCGGCTGCTATGTGCTGCAGCCTGCGGATGCCTACGCAGCCTACGCCCTCACGCTCCGCATGGCGGATTACGATGGCGCGTGCTACATGCGCACGCATCGGCCGGATGTCGAGTTCATCTACGATGAGAACACGATCTTCGATCTCGGCCGCTTCGAAGTGCTCACCGAAGGCCGCGACCTGCTCATCGTGAGCGCGGGCTTCATGGTGCATGAGTGCAACAAGGCTCTGGACGCGCTGGACAAGATGGGCATCGACGCCACACTCGTCGATCTCTACTCCATCCCCTTCGACACTGAAAAACTGCTCGACCTCGCCAATGCGAACGGCGGCAACATTCTCACCGTTGAAGACAACTACGGCGGCGGCATCGGCTCTGCGGTCGCGGAAGCCTGCACCGAATCGGGCGACGCCTTCACGCTTGAACAGTTGTACGTGAAGCGCATTCCCAAATCCGCGCGAACGGAAGAGGACATTCTCCGCCAGTGCGGCGTGCATCACACCGATATCGTCAAGCGCGCTGCGAAAATGCTCGGCGTGGTGAGCGTGTAAAACCCTCGGGCTGCTGACCGAACGAGACACGACGGCGCATCGCTGCGGCGCGCCGTGCTCACACCGCGACGACCATTTCGCCTCGCACAAGCTGTTGCTGCTTCCACGCGGCGGGGGTGTCGAACGATTCGCGCACGCCGATGGGCATGGAAAGGTGCAGCGCGGCAGGGCGGATAAGGGCCATTTCATTCGAGCCTTCATGCACGCCGCTCTTGAGCGCGCTGCCGCTCCAATCCACCTGCATCGTTCCGCACGGCAGGCCGGGCTTTCGCCGCCAGCACGCGCCGTGGCTGCGCGGGTAATAGCTTGCTGCAGCAAGCTGAAGCGTTATGGCTTCGCCTTGCAGATGGCGCGGCACGGCGATGGGCTGGTGAATCACGCCGAAGTCCCCGCCGTTGCACCGGAAGGCAAAATGAATGTCGCGCATGCCTTCGCGCACGATGAAGCTGTCTGCGGGCGGGCGCAAGTGCACGATTGCTTCCACCGGGCACTCGTAGCGATTCTGGTAATACACGCACAGGTCCGCTTGCCCGTCGTTCACGCGAATGACCGGCATGAACGACAGACCATCCGCTTCGTAATAGAACTCGCCGACGATCTGCGCGAGGTGGTCCGGCAGTTTGTCTTCATACAGCAGCGCGTAGGTCAACATTCCGCCGATCGCGACCGCTGCGACCGGCGCTGCGATGCGCTGCATCCAGAGCAGCGGCGCGGTGTCGCTGAGAAACACCCATGCGACGATCGACCAGATGACCGAAGCGATCAACAGCAGCACCAGAACGAAGTTTCGTGATTCATGCACGGTGGAACCTCCCTTCGTGGCCAGCCGCCCGCTTCGATGCGCGCATCGACGGGCGGAAGCTCGGGTTGGATTCCCCTCCTCAAACCGCACTTCAGATCATGGTGTAGTATTGAGCGCCCTTGCCGTGAAAGCCAGATTTTTCCGGCAGAATCTGGAGCGATGATGGATTTCGACCGCCCCAACCCCGATCCGCTTGCCGAATTCAACGCCTGGTTCGCCCACGCGGAAACGCTCGGCCTTTTGAACCCGAACGCCATGACGCTGGCGACGGTTGACCCCGACGGCGCGCCCTCGGCTCGCATCGTGCTGCTCAAGGGCATCGACGAGCGCGGTGCCGTGTTCTATACGAACAAACTCGCACGCAAGGGCCGCGCGCTGAAGGCCAATCCGCGAGCCGCGCTCGTGCTCTACTGGGATACGCTCGGCTGGCAGGTGCGCATCGAAGGCCGCGTCAGCGAAGTAACCGATGCGGAATCAGACGCATATTTCGCCAGTCGGCCGCGCGAAAGCCGCATTGGCGCATGGGCAAGTCGCCAGTCTGAACCCGCGAAGAATCGCGCGGAGCTGGATGACGCGGTGCGCGCAGTGGAACAGCAGTACGAAGGTGCAGATGTGCCGCGCCCGCCTTATTGGGGCGGATACCGCGTCAGCCTCGATCGCATCGAGTTCTGGCAGGCCCACCCATTTCGTCTGCATGACCGCGTTGTCTATTCACGGAAAGACGACGGCTCGTGGGGCGTACAGCGGTTGTTTCCATAAGCGAGCGGCGCTTACGTGCGCGGCGTTTATCGAGCAGGCAGCATGCCCCAGCGGCCAAGCAACCCAAGCAGGTCAAGCACGTCGATGCGACCGTCGCCGTTCATATCCATCACTTCTGCGCCGGGCTGAATCAATCCCCAGTTGCCCAGCAGGGCGAGCAGGTCGAGCACGTCGATGACGCCGTTGTTGTCGAAGTCGCCGAGTCGCCATGGCGGGTAGAGGGTCCAGGTGTGGTTGGTGGGATAGCTTGTCAGCGTGCGCACGGCGGCGTTGGCAGGCCATCGTGCGACGATCTCCTCGGCGTACAGAGCGTTGCCCACGCCGAAGTGATAGACGAGTTCGTTCTGCGCCTTGAAGTTGTTGCCGCCTGCGTAGATTTCGCGCCACTGCCATTGCTTGCCGATGCGCAGGTCGATGTTGCCGCCGATGCCGTGTCGATTCCCGCCCGCGCCCACGCCTGTGCTGTCCATGTTGAATCGAATCCAGTTGCGCGTCTTGCCTTCGTTGTTGATGAAGAGTTGCACGTTGGTGGGCACATCGACGCCATTGTTGTTCAGCACGAGGTCGAGCGCGCCATCGCCGTTGAGATCGCCCACGGCGGCGTTGAATGCGCGGCCAGCAGTGCCGCCGACAGAAACCTGACCGGGGACCAGAACGAGTGGAAAAACGCCGTTGTTTCTATAGAGCCGGTTCGGCGCCGCTTCATTGACAACATAGAGATCAAGCCAGCCATTGTTGGTGAAATCGAAGAAGATGCCCGCCCACGATGCGATGAACTGGCATACGGCAGCCTGCTGGCAGACTTCGGTGAAGGTTTCGTTGCCGTTGTTGACGAGCAGCGGATTCCAGCCGTTGTACCCGCCCGTGTTGGGAAGGTTCGTTACATAAAAATCGACGTAGCCGTTGCCGTCCACATCGCCTGCGCCGACGCACATGCCCCACAAACCGATGTTCGCGCCGCTGCCGACGGAAATGTTCGTCATGTGCCCATTGTCATTGCGCCAGAGTTGATTTGTTCGGAACAGCGGCGGCAGATGTCCGCGATCGTTGGCGAGATAGAGGTCAAGCCAGCCATCGCGATTCATGTCGGTCCACGCTGCCGCATATCCCACGCCGGGGTCATCAACTGTCTGCGCGATGCTGACATTGGCGAATGTGCCGTTGCCGAGATTGCGGAAGAGCTGATTGCGTCGTGCAGCGATGGAGACATCCTGCGGGAAGGTGTAGTTGACGAGGTAGAGGTCAAGCCAGCCGTCGTTGTCGTAATCGCCCCACGCGGCGCCTTCGCCGTAACCGAGGTTGGCGACGCCTGCCGTGCTAGCGACGTTTGTAAAGTTGAAGCCGCCGGCGTTTCGCAGCAGCACGTTGGCCTGATACGACTGCTGCGTGATATAGGCATCCAGGAAGCCGTCGCCGTTGTAATCCGCCACCGCGATGCCCGACGCTTTCGGGAGCGTAACCTTCGGCTGGCCCATCGTTGTCAGTGATCGATCGATGAAGTGTCCTGTGCCGTCATTCTCGAAGAAGCCGACGCGCCCGTCGCCTCGGCCCATGATGATGATGTCCTGATGGCCGTCGTTGTTCAGGTCCACGATCGCGATGCCATAGCCCTGAAACTGATTCGTCTGTCCTGGGAAGAGCTGCACCTCGTAGAGAAGCCCGCGCGCGACGGCTTCCTCAGTCCACGGCAGACTTGATTGGCCCGCAGCCGCTGTGCTGAATGCGCAGGGTACAAACAGCATCGCCAAAGCCACCCTTCGAGCCATTCGTCGTTCCTCCCAACAGATATGCCACCGTCAGTGCGTGCCAAAGCCTCTATATCGAGGCAACTCGATGCAAGATACTGCACTATTGGCTTGGGTCAAGATAATTTCGCCCATACAGGCGCGAGCTTGATGGGCCGATGAAACGGATTCTGAACAGCGCGGTTCTTTGACCGCCCGCCCCTCGCACCGCTACCCTTGCCCCCATGCCGACCGATCTTTCACGAAAACGGGTTGTTGTTACCGGCGGGGCGGGATTCCTCGGCGGGGTCGTTTGCGAGAAACTCCGCCAGCGCGGCTGCAAGGACGTGTTCATCCCCAGGCGGGCGGAGTACGACCTGACCACCGAAGATGGCGCCGTCAGGCTGTACCGCGACATGAAGCCGGATGTTGTGCTGCATTTAGCAGCAGAAGTCGGTGGAATCGGCGCAAATATGGATAACCCGGGACGGTACTTCTACGCCAATATGGCCATGGCGCTGCATCTGATTGAGCACGCACGGCGGGTTGGGCTGGAGAAGTTTGTACAGGTCGGCACCATTTGTGCCTATCCAAAGTTCGCGCCGATCCCCTTCAAAGAGGATGACCTCTGGAATGGTTATCCGGAGGAGACGAACGCGCCGTATGGCGTGGCCAAGAAAGCCGCGATGGTGATGTTGGACGGCTATCGCAGGCAGTACGGCCTTGCAGGTGTCTATGTCCTGCCGGTTAATCTCTACGGCCCCCGCGACAACTTCGATCTGCACACCAGCCATGTCATTCCCGCGCTGGTCCGGAAATGCATTGAGGCGCGCGATGCAGGAGCGGATCACATCGTGTGTTGGGGTACCGGCAAAGTCAGCCGCGAGTTTCTTTATGTGGATGACGCAGCAGAGGGGATTCTTCGCGCTGCGGAAGTGATGAATGAACCCACGCCCATCAATCTGGGTACGGGAAGTGAGATCACGATCAAGGCGCTGGTCGAACTGATCGTGAAGCTGACTGGTTTCAAGGGCGAGATTCGCTGGGACGCGACGAAGCCTGATGGCCAGCCACGTCGCTGTCTCGATACCCGCCGCGCGGAGTCGCTGCTCGGCTGGACCGCGCAGGTGAGCTTTGAAGAAGGATTGAAGCGGACGATTGAATGGTACGAGATTCACAAGTCAACAGAAGGACCGATGCCACGGCGTTGTTGATTTGTTGACGTGCTACCCATCCCCATGCGCATCCTGTTGATTAATCAGGTGTTCTACCCCGACGTGGCGGCCACGGCGCAGCATGCGCACGATCTCGCGCTGCACCTCATCAAGCACGGCCATGAGGTGGAAGTGATCGCGTCGAGGTCGATCTACTGGAAGGGCGGCTCAAGCGGCGGCGCGGGTGAACTGCTGCCTCAGCGCGAAGTGGTGGACGGCATCAAGATCAACCGCGTCGGGCGCAGCGTGTTCGGCAAGGCGAACAACCTCGCCCGTGCTGCGGATTTCGGCTTGTTCTATCTCGCAGCAATGCTCAAGGCGTTCTTTGTGAAGAAGCCGGATGTGGTTGTGTGCTTCACCACACCGCCGCTCATCGCGCTGGTGGGATGGCTGATGCGCGTGTTTCGTGGCTCGCGTTTTGTCTATTGGGTGATGGACCTCTATCCAGACCTGCCTGTTGCGTGTGGCGTGATGCGGCCAACCAGCCTCATCGCGAGCGTGTGTGAGCGCATTCATCGCTTCGTCCTTCGGCGGGCGGACCGCATCGTTGTGCTCGGCCGATGCATGAGAAATCGCGTCCTTGAAAAAGGCATCGCGGACGACGCAATCGAAATCGTGCATGTGTGGTCCGACACGGAAGAAGTGAAGCTCATCCCACGTGAAGCGAATCCGTATCGTGCGGAGTGGGGCGTCGGTGATGCGTTCGTGGTCATGTATTCAGGCAACTACGGCGTCGGCCACGATGTGCAGACCATGCTCGGCGCTGCGCTCAGGCTGCGCGATCGGGACGATATTCGTTTTGTCTTCGCGGGCGGCGGCGTGCGCAAGAAGGAAGTGGAAGGCTTCATCGCGGAGCACGCGCTGAAGAACGCGCAGAGCAGGCCCTATCAGCCGCGCGAGCGACTGGCGGAGCTGCTCACGCTGGCGGACCTGCATCTGGCGAGCCAGGCGCAGAGCATGGCTGGGCTGTTCGTTCCCTCCAAGCTGTTCGGTATCCTTGCAGCGGCGCGGCCGGCGGTGTTCGTTGGTAATGCGGATGCCGAGAACGCGCTCGTGCTCGAAGAAAACAATTGCGGCTGGGTGATTCCCTGTGGCGACATCGACGGGCTTGTCGCGCTCATTGAAAAACTTGCTGCCGATCGAGCCTTGGCGCGCGAAACCGGCGAACGCGGCCGTGCGGCGCTGGCGGCGCACTACAGCCGGGAAGACGGCTGCGAACGCTGGCGACGATTGCTGGAGCGAGTTGTGGCGAATCCCGCTTCCTGAACCGCACAAGTTGAAGCCTTATACTGTCCGCTCGAAACCCGATGGAGATTCTGATTCATGCCTTCCCGCGACCAACTGAAGACGCTTCTGCACGAGTGCATCAACGACTACGCCGAGCAGGCGGGCGTGACGATCGCCGTGAATGATGACACGCCATTGATGGGCGAAGGGTCGGCGGTTGATTCGCTCGGCCTCGTGATGATCGTTACGGGCTACGAAGCGAAGCTGAACGAGACGTTCGATGCGGGGATCGTGCTGGCCAGCGAAGCGGCGATGTCAATGCGACGAAGTCCGTTCCGCTCCGTCGGCGCGCTGGCTGAATACGCAGAGCAGCTTCTCACTGAGGCGAACGCCGCATGAGCGAGACCATCGTTATCACCGGCACCAGTCGAGGCATCGGCCTGCAACTGGTTCATACGTTTCTGGAGCGCGGCTGGCGTGTGTTCGGCTGCTCGCGCGGTCCGTCGGATGTTTCGCATTCCAACTATCAGCACTTCGAGCTGGATGTGGCGGATGAGAAAGCAGTGGTCAACATGTTCGGCGCGGTTCGTCGCGCGGGGAAGCCGCTTTACGCGCTGCTGAACAACGCGGGCAGCGCATCGATGAACCACGTCCTCACCACGCCGGTAGAGACGATGGAAAAACTCTTCCGCGTCAACACGCTCGGCACGATGATCTGTACGCGTGAGGCTGCCAAGATGATGGTGCTGAAGCGCCGTGGTCGCATCATCAACTTCGGCTCCGTCGCGTGCTCCTACGCGCTGGAAGGCGAAGCGGTGTATGTCGCCACAAAGGCCGCGGTGGAAGCGTACACGCGCGTCGTGGCCCGCGAGCTTGGCGAATACGGCGTAACGGTCAACGCCATCTCGCCCAATCCGGTCAAGACCGATCTCATCGCGGGCGTGCCTGAAGCGAAGATGACCGCGCTGGTCAATCGCCAGTCGATCAAGCGGTACGGCGAGTATCTGGACATTCTCCAGGTCATCGATTTCCTGCTTCATCCCGATACGACATTTACGACGGGGCAGACGATCTATCTCGGAGGGCCGTGATGTCCCCCCCGCCGCTGGATTGGCTCTTCGAGAAGTTTGCGCAGCGCGAAGGCGATGAGGCAGTGATCTGGCGCGATCGCGCGTTCACGTATCGGGAGTTGCTGGATCGCATTGAAGCGTGCCGCTCGCGGTTTCATGCGGAGGGGATTCAGCCCGGCGAGGGCGTGATGCTTGATGCGGATTTTTCACCCGCGGCGATCGCCATGCTGCTTGCTCTTGTAGCAGAGCGCGCTGTGGTCGTGCCCGTTGCGGCGCATGTTACAGCGGACCGCGAGAAGCTCGGCGAGATCGCACAGGTCAGCCGCTTCATCACCATTGATAAGGGCGACGCCTATCGCATCCGCACCGTTCATCGCGAAGTTACGCATCCGCTGCTCCTGCAGCTTCGCGCGTCAGGCAGCCCGGGCATGGTGCTGTTCAGCTCCGGCTCGACGGGTGAGCCAAAGGCGACGCTGCATAACCTCGATCATCTGCTCAACAAGTTCAAAGTGCCCCGGCATACGCAGCGGATGATTACGTTTCTGCTCTTCGACCACATCGGCGGGTTCAACACGCTGATGTACACGCTGGCGAACTGCGGCTGTGTCATCACGCTGGAAGGCCGCGACCCCGATACGGTGTGCGCCGCAGTGCAAAAACATCGCGCAGAAGTGCTGCCCACGTCGCCCACATTTCTCAGGCTCATGCTGATGAGCGGCGCGCATCATCAGTACGATCTTTCCAGCCTGAAGGTCATCAACTACGCGACGGAGGTCATGCCCCAGGCGACCTTGAGCGCGCTGTACGAGGCGTTCCCCGGCGTGGAACTGCGGCAGTCCTACGGTTTGTCTGAACTCGGCATTCTCCGCTCACAGTCGCGCAGCAGCGATTCATTGTGGGTCAAGGTCGGCGGCGAGGACTACCAGACGCGCGTCGTGGACGGTGTGCTGCAAATCAAAGCGAAAAGCTCCATGATGGGCTATCTCAACGCGCCGTCGCCTTTCACGGATGACGGCTGGTTCAACACGCAGGACGAAGTTGAAGTCGATGGCGAGTGGCTGCGCTTCAAAGGTCGCAAGAGCAGCATCATCAACGTAGGCGGCGAGAAGGTATATCCCGAAGAGGTTGAAACCGTCATCCTCGAAGTGGACAACATTGCGGACGCCACTGTAACGAAGGAGCCGCACCCGTTCACGGGCAACATCGTTGTGGCGGAAGTGCAGCTTCGTGAGCCGGAAGATTTGAAGGATGTAACGAAGCGCATCCGTGCGCATTGCTTCACGAAGCTGCCGAGCTTCAAAGTGCCGGTGAAGGTGAAGCTGATGGACGAAGGCCGCGTGCTGGAACGATTCAAGAAGAAGCGCGTGTAATCCGGTGAACTGGCTCTCTATGACCGAAACCGATCAGCCAAAGCGAACGGCGACTATTCGGCAGGCGACTGCTGCGGACCTGCCTGCTGCGCGCGTGCTGCTCTCGCTTCGCGATGAGCGCGAGTGGGATCAGGCTTCCGCAGACTGGTTCCTGTGCGATCTCGATCCACAGCGGTGTCTTGCATGGATGGCGTTCGCGGGCGATGAGCCGGTTGGGTTCTCTTCCATGTACGTGCGAGCGTTGGATGTGCAGGGCGACATGAAGCGAGTCGGCTATTGGGCGAACCTGTACGTGCATCCCGCGTTTCGCGATCAGATGCTCTATCCGCGCCTGCCGATGACGATGGGGCAGGGCCTGAAACCCGCAGGGCTGGCTTTTCTCTACGCAGCGGTGCGCCAGCGCGATGTCGCAGCCACACACCTTCGCATCGGCTTCGGGTTCATTGCGAGACTGAACGTGCTGCTCAAGCCGTTGCGGCCAGCGCGGTTGATCGCCAAGCATAAGAAACTCGGCGGCCTGGCGCAACTGCTGGCGTGGCCCGTCGATGTTCTCTTCCGTGCGTATCTCGCCATCAAGAAACCGCGTGGCGATCAGGATGCCGTGGTAACCGTGATCGATCTGGACAGCGATGAGGTTGACGCCGCCGTCGCGCTGCTGAATGCGCAGGGTGGCGGTTGCATTGGGCAGCGGTGGACGGTTGTGGCATTTCGTGAGCGATTCAGGAGAACGCGCGAAGGTGGCCGCTACACACTGCTGGGCGTGAAGAAGAACGCGCAGCTTGTCGCCTGCGTGCTGTGGCGCATGGCGGAGCGAGGCGAGGCGATCCGCGCGGGGGTCATCATGGCTACTGCGGGCGAGCCGAGCAGCATGGCCCCCGCGCTCGCACGGGCGGAGCAGGAAGCCTTTGAGCATGGCGCGGAACTCATGCTGATGATGGACGGCGGCGGGAGCGAACTTTCCGCGTTCTTCCGCAGGGTGGGCTATCGAACGTCGCCTGAAACATACGATCTTCTGATCTGGCCGAAAGCCGCGCTGACGGCGGACCCGCGCCTGGCTGAAGCTGACCGATGGCGGCTCTGCTTTGCAGATCATGATGCGTTCTAAAGGATTCGCCACCTGATTGTCGCTGTGAACCATTGATACGCATGACGGAACGATCGGTCATCACGAACGCACTTTCCTTTGATATCGAGGACTGGTTTCACCTCGTCGGCATCGAGGGCGTGGCGGACACGGCGCAGTGGCCCCGGCTGGAGTCCATCGTCGAGCGTTACACCGATCTCATCCTCGCCATGCTCGATGAGCGCGATGTGCGTGCGACGTTCTTCATCCTCGGCTGGATTGCGGATCGCTACCCCGCGCTTGTCGCACGCATCGCGCAGCAGGGGCATGAACTGGCGAGCCATTCGTATTGGCATCGCAGGGTGTTCGATCTTTCGCCAGACGAGTTTCGTGAGGATTTGAAGCGATCCATCGGGGCGATTGAAGCAGCGGCACGCTGCGCGGTGCGCGGCTATCGCGCGCCGTCGTTCTCCATCATTCCCGGCAGCGAATGGGCCATCGACATCATGCGAGAGGAAGGGCTGACGTATGACGCCAGCCTGTTCCCCACGCCGCGCGGCGACGGCGGCTACCCGTGCGAACCGGGGCCGCACATCTTTCGCAAGATGCCCGAACTGCCGATGAGCACCATGCGGCTCTTTGGCAGGCGCGTCGCATTTTCAGGCGGCGGCTATCTGCGATTGTTTCCGGAGTTTCTCATTCGTCGCGGCTTCGCACAGGTTCACGCGCGAGGGTTGCCCGTGGTGGTGTATCTGCATCCGCGCGATTTCGCGCCGGATTGCCCGCGCATTCCGATGCCGCTGCATCGCAGGTTCAAGAGCTATGTCGGTCTCGCCAGCACGGAGCGCAAGCTGCGCATGATGCTGAGCAGCTACAAGTTCGACACATGCGCCGCGGTGCTTGGGATCGACGGCCGCGCCTGAGCGCGTGTAGAGCGGCTCATACGCGACGCAGCACGATGGCGGCATTCTGCCCGCCCTGACTGGTGCTGGAGACAAGCACGTAGTCCAGCCTGGCTGGTCGTGCGGGACAGGCGTTGGCGTCGAGGCCTTGCGCGGCGGTTGTGTTGATTCGCGCGGGGAGCTGTTGTGTTTCGATCGCTTTTGCGGCTGCGATCAGCGCGATCGCGCCGTTGCCTGCGTTGCAGTTGCCGGTGTTGGGCACCGTGGTGATGAGCGGGATGGAAGCGGCTCGCGCGCCAAAGACGCGGCGAATGGCGGCGGCTTCCGCCTGATCGACATTCGGGATGCCGGAGCCGAACGGTGCGATGGCGTCGATCTGCGCGGGTGTGATGCCCGCCTGTGCGATCGCGTTTTCCATCGCGTCGCTGATGCCGTGGTCTTCGGGGTCGAAGTCAAACGTGAGGTTGTTGCGGCAGATGGACTGTGTGGATGCGAAGCCCGCGACTTCAGCGTACATCTTTGCGCCGCGTGCGAGTGCATGTTCGCGTTCTTCGACGATCAGAATGCCGCCGCCTTCGCCCAGCACGGTGCCGTTGGCGCTGGGGTCGAAAGGTTTGACGGCGCGTGCGGCTTCGTCGCTGGTCGGCGCGAGGCGGCCCGCTGCGTGCTGACGATAGAACGCCATCGGGTTCAGCTTGAACTCCGCGCCGCCGGTGAGACAGGCGTCGGCTCTGTCGCGCGCGATGACGCGCACGGACTCGCCGAGCGAAAGACCGCTTGACGCTTCGCAGCAGGTAATCGTGTTGCTCGGCCCCTGACAATCGTGAATGATCGTAACGTGGCACGCCAGCATGTTGGGCAGATACTTCAGCAGCCACAGCGGCGTGAGGTTCTCCATTCCCGCGCGGCCCCATTCTGCAAGGTCCACTTCATCCATCGCCCATGGTTCATCCGCCACAGAGCCGGAATCCGTCTTCGCGCCGACGGCGGACAACTGGCCGCTGGCCACCGTCTTGCGGCTGGTGGCGAGCGCTGCGGTCAGCTCATCCACATCCGCTGCGATCAAACCCGCGCCGATGTGGCATCCCATGCGATGAGGCGGCACGGTTACTGTGCCTGCGTCTTCCGCAGCGCGTGTTACGAGACCGGCATCGCTGATGGCGGCCGCCGCCGCTGCTACCGCCAGCTCAATGTCGCGGCACATCACCTTGGTCGCTTTGCGATAACTCTTGGGGACGACATCGCGGATGTTGAACTTGTCTTCCGGCAGTTCCGCGCCGAGCGAGCACGGGAACCCCGACGCATTGAAGCGGGTGATGGGGGCGATGGCTGAGCGGCCGTCCAGCAAGGCTTTCCAAAGCGGCTCGATGCCGACGCCGAAGGCGGTTACGGGGCCGAGGCCGGTAATGACAACGCGACGAGACATGGTTCCGTAGTGTAGCCGCCCCGCATCGAGATGCCGGCGCAACGTCCTATATCGCGATGAAAACGGATGAACGATGCGGGTTGCGCGGGTGCTGGGGCGGTTCGCATCGCGGAGCGGGGCGGCGAGGCCGATTTCATGCCGCTGAAGGGACGATGACTGACACCGTATTGACAGCGCGCGGATCGGTCGGGACCGCCGCGCTCGCTCTGGAGGCTTCCGGGCTTGAGAGGGTTTACGCCATGAAATCAACGCGCCCGACAACGCCTCAACTTCGTCTGGTTCGCGACGTGCCTGAACAGCCGTCCGTGATCGGTTCGATCGGCGTCAGTGGCCGATGTGCCGTCACGCAGCGGGTTCTGGATGAAATGGAAAGCGCGAGCCGCCGCATGGAAGACCTTGCGAAAGAGCTTCACTGCCTCGGCTACTTTGATGACGACGACGATCGCCCGCGTGCGGCGTGATCGCCGTTACGGCGCTGCTGATTCCTGCTCGGCGCGAACCGCGCGGCTGAGCAGTTCCAGCAGACGAGCCGCGCGATAGTCCTCATCGCCGAACATCGTGCCGGGAACGTTCAGCGGCTTCTGTGAAGGTGGTTCGATCGGCTCAATCACACCCGGCACCTCGCGCACTTCCGTCGCGCGGTTCGATTCGCTGCCTGGGCGCACTCGCGCACGGGGCGATTCCGCCAGCGGTTCGGGCGACACATCAATGCGCGAATCGATGCGGATGCCCATCGGCACAGCGGTGATGGCGCGGGGCGGGCCGAGCGTGCCGTTGGCAGGGCGATACGCCGCGCCGGTGGGGTCGCCCATGTAATACTCCGTGCCGCCGGGGATCAGCGGCACCGCACCTTCGCGCGATGGCGCATAGGCCGATTGTGGGAAGACCGCATACAGCCCGCCATCCACGCGGACGAACTGGTTGCCGAAGCCGGGCATGCGATAGACGCGATTGAACGCGCTGGGATGCTGCAGCCCTCGCTCCAATGTGCGCAAGCTGAGAGAAAGTGCGCCGACATCTTCAACAACGGGATCGACCGGAATCAGCCCGCCGGGGAGCGCGGGCGGCTCCAGCCGCTCCGGGCGCGTCGTCTGCCCGTGTGCTGCGGACGCACAAAGGATCGCCGCTGCGAGGGCTGCACAATGGCCGAATCGAACCATGATGGCATTGTATCGGTCCGCGCTGCGAACCCGCTATCATTTCTTTATGGCCAGCGGCGTCGCTCACGTGGTTTCCGTCAATATTTCGCCCGGCGGCATTCCGAAAAAGCCGCTTCAGGCCGCCCGTGTCGATTTCGCGGGCCTCGAAGGCGACGGCCACAACCACGAGAAACACAACTCACCACGGCAGGCCGTGTGTCTGCTTGATCTCGAAGTCATCGAACAGCTTCGCAAAGAAGGGTACGACCTCGCGCCTGGCTCGGTCGGTGAAAATATCACACTGCGCGGCGGGAATCTTGCGTCGCTGGCAATCGGGGATCGCATCGTGTTCTCGGGCGGCGTGGAACTGGAGTATTCCAAACTCCGCGCACCCTGTTATGTGCTCGACGCCATCTGCCCCACGCTGAAGGAAGCGATGCGCGGCAGAATCGGCATCTACGCCGCGGTCATCAAATCCGGCGTCATCAAACCCGGCGAGACGGTGCGCTTTATCCGTCAGCCCGCGGCGGCTTCCGCATGAGCGCAACGGGCGTGTGGCCTCACACCGGCGCGATCCTTGCAGGCGGCCTCAGCAGCCGCATGGGAACGCCCAAGCAGAATCTTCGAGTCACCATACCGAACGGTGAAGACGTGCGCATGATCGATGCCGTCGCTCGCGCCATGCGCGAAGTCTGCCGCGATATCGTGATCTTGGGTGAATGCGAAACGCTGCACGACTGCCGCCGCGTTGCAGACCTGCGAACAGGGTGCGGGCCGCTGGGGGGCATTGAAGCGTTGCTCGCGACCGGCATGGATTCGCAGTACCTCATCTGTCCATGCGATACGCCGCGCATTACCGCGGATGTGCTGCGCGCGTTGACGACGAACGGCACGCTCGCAACGGTGCTCATGTTTGATGATGCGGAGTTCTTCGAGCCGCTGCCTGCACGAATCGCAACAGGCGCGCTGCCAATGGTGCGCCAGTTGCTGGACGAAGGCCGCCGCAGTGTGCATGAGCTGATGCGTGCGCTTCACGCGCAGCAGGTTGTCGTTTCTGCAGCGTGGCGAGATCGATTGCGGAACGTCAATACGCCTGCGGATCTGTGATCGGCCTGTGTTACGCGCCGTAACCGTTGGGGTGCGCCTGTCGCCACTTCCACGCGGTTTCGATGATGGCGTTGAGATCGGTGTTCGCGGCTTTCCAGCCGAGTTCGGTGTTGATTTTGCGCGGGTCCGCGTAGAGCGCGGGCGGGTCGCCTGCTCTGCGCGTTCCCTCCTTCACGGCGAACCTGACACCCGTTACGTGCTGACAGGCTTCGACCACTTCGCGCACGGAGTAACCGCGCCCGATGCCGACGTTGTAGATGCGCTGCTCGCCCGGCTTCAGCGCATGCATGACCGTTACGTGCGCGTCGATGAGATCGTTGACATCGACATAATCGCGCACGCACGTGCCGTCGGGCGTGGGATAGTCCGTGCCGAAGATGGTGAGCGATTCGCGCTTGCCGAGCGCTGCGTCGAGGCAGATCGGAATGAGGTGCGTTTCGGGGTCGTGATCCTCGCCGATGCGCGTGTGTGGATCGCATCCCGCGACATTGAAGTAGCGCAGAGCGGCCCATGCGAAACCCTGCGAGGCTGACGCAACGTCGCGCAGCACACGCTCCACCATCATCTTGGATGCGCCGTAGGGATTGATCGGCACGAGCGGGCAATCTTCGCGGATGGGAATCCGTTCCGGCGGCGGCTCGCCGTAGGTCGCCGCTGTGCTGGAGAAGATGAATCGACTGACGCCCGCGGCGCGAAGTGCATCAAGCAGCGAGAGTGTTTTGGCGGTGTTGTTGCGGTAGTAGAGCAGCGGTTTTTCAACGGACTCGCCGACGTAGGTGAACGCGGCAAAGTGCAGGACGACATCAATGGGCGAACGCTGCAAAAGCGGCTGAAGCAGTGAGGCGTCGCCGAAGTCGCCCTGCACGAAGGTGAACGGGCGCACAGCCTGCAGCGCATCAATCGCACCGGCCCTGCCGCGCGACAGATCGTCAACGACCGTTACTTCATGCCCGTCCTGCAAAAGACGCAGGACCGCGTGCGACCCGATGTATCCGGCTCCGCCAGTGACGAGAATGTGCATGTGGGAAGTTATAGCGGAGATGAGGGGGAGCGGGCATCAGGCACTCGGCAAAGAGGGCTGCCGGGGTTTTATGTTCCGGGGGTTGTGTTCATCCTTACGCTACAATCAATGCAGCGTATCTGTTTGGGGTGGTTGACATGGCGCAGCGGCGATTTCATTACGAGCAGGCGTTTGAGCACTATCTCCGCGCCAATCGCGTGCCGTATGTCGCCGTGGATGAAGCGCGTAAAGCGCTCATGCCGAAGGCAGCGGGCGAATCCACCGGCGGGTCGCTCAAATCGTTCGATTTCGTGGTGTACGCGCCCGGGCGAAGTTTGCTGGTGGATGTCAAAGGGCGGCAGTTCGGGTCGATCCGCGCTGCGATGGCGGGGCGGTCCCTCAGTAAGGCCCGCTTTGAAAGCTGGGTAACCCGCGAGGACGTGGACGACATGGCGCAGTGGGAAACGCTCTTCGGCGATGGCTTTGAAGCGGTCTTTGTCTTCTCCTACTGCCTGCACCAACAGCCGCCGGACGCCCTGTTTGAAGAAGTGTTCACCTTCAACGGCCGGTGGTACGCGCTCCGGGAGATTCCACTGTCTTCATATCGAAATGCGATGGTTGAGCGGTCCGCAAGCTGGGGCACCGTCCACCTGCCCGCGCCTGCAGCGGCTCGGCTCAGCCGCCCGTTCTCCGTGCGTTCCGGCACGGCAGCCTGAAGCTGAGGGACAGCCGGAAGATTGTCGGCGGCATGGGATTGATGGGGGGAGTGAGTGTTCGGGGGGTGGTTGCGGGGGTTCCGGGGGTTCCGGGGTGTCCGGGGGTTGCGGGGGCGTGCGAGCATTCCTATGCTTGCAGTGCATGAAGCCCACGACTTTCCGACGCATGATGAATCAGGCCTTTGCAGCAGCCGTTGTGCTGGCTGCCCCGGCGGTGGCTCTCGCCCAGGCGGCTCCACAGCCCAATCTGACGCGCACGCCGAATCCGATCGTCGGGTACGGCATCATGGCGTTGCTGCTCGTGATCGTTGTCACCATCAGCTTCATGCCCTCGAAGCGCGGCCATCAGGACTGATTCGCGCTCACTCGCGCGTGAATCAGCCGAAACGCGACAGCAAACAGTCCGCCGCGAATCCAGTGGGGCGGTTCGGCGTGCCGGGGGGGCAGTCGGGGGTCAGGAGAACGCTTCATGCAACCACGAGCTTCCAACCTTCGCGGCCTGATCGCTCTGAACGGCGCGCTGCTTCTTGTGCTCGCTGCCGTTACCTTCAGCCCGCTTGTGAACGCACAAGTTCGCGCGAGGGGCGATTACACGATGATCGGCGGCAACGCGGCGGGCACCGAGTCCAGCGTGCTCTACCTCGTGGACACCATCAATCAGGATATGGTGATCGTGACCTATGACCAGAACGCCAAGCAGCTTAAGGGCGTTGGCTATCGCAACCTCGCTGCCGATGCAGCCAACTTCTTCCGCGGTGGCCAACAGTCACGGTGAGGCGAGGTATCAGGCGCTGGTAACTGACAACTGACAAGTGAGACATAACATCATGTCTGCCCAAACTTCAATCAATCCTTCCGCCGCCGTGTTGTGGGCGTCTGCTTTTGTGATCGCTGCGCTCATCATCGTGCAGGCCGGGCGGCTGCCGGGCAACCCTGCCTATGCAGACGCGACCATCTCGCGGGGCGATTACACGCTGGTGACGTCGGACTCCGGCCGAGGCGGCGGCACGCCATACAAGCTGCTCTACGTCATCGACAGCCGCGCACAAACACTGCTGGTTTATGAAATTGAAGATGCTCGCCGGAACCTTGTCATGCTTCGCGACGGTGCGCTGCTCGACAACGTCTTTCGCATTGCCCGCCAGTGATACGTGCCCACTTGACGCGGCGACTTTCGCGCTGCATTGTGGCGCGGTGCGACGCGATATGAGCAAAAAACCTTTCAGGAGCCGAGCGTGACCGCTCCGTTCACCGATCCGGCGGGGCGATGGCTGCTGACCAATGGTCTCGGCGGCTTTGCTATGGGTTCCGCCATCGGCGCGAACATGAGCCGCTATCACGGCTGGCTGATTGCATCTGCGAATCCGCCCGTCGGCCGCGTTCTCGCGCTGCACAGCGTCGTGGAAGACATTGAGCTTGCGGGCGGCATTTTCTCGATTGCGTCGCAGCGATTCGGCGAGACGTTTCATCGCCACCCGGACGGCTGGAAGCGGCTCGTGGAGTTCCGCGCCGCATTGCCTCACGCTGCGACATGGACCTACGCGCACGGTGACGCGAGAATCTCGCGCACGTTGCGACTGGTCGCAGGCCGCAACGCCGTCAACGTGATGTACGAAATCGAAGGTCCGGGCGACCGTGCGCAACTGCGCCTGCGCCCGCTGCTTACGATGCGCGACTTTCACGGCCTTCGTCATGCGGGTGGAGCGGCCAGCGAAATGTCGTGGTCTGTTGAAAGCGCCCAGCGGCTTCTCGTGCGATCGCGCGAGCCGGCAGGTCTCGCGCTGGAGCTGCAGGCCTCTGACGGCGCGTGGCGCGAAGAGCCGAACTGGTGGCACGATTTCGCGTATGCGGATGATCGCGATCGCGGCCAGCATTGGCGCGAGGATGCCTGGACGCCGGGCGTTCTGCACTGCGATGTGCCCCTGATCGACGGGCGATGTCGTGTTGTGCTGACTGCGGAGCTGGTTCAGCCGCATCATGTCCGCACGGTCGCTTCGCCACCGCCCGTGCAGCGTGAAGCGACAGGCGCGAGAGGGGCCGCTCGTCGTCGGCTGGAGCTTGCTGCGGATCAGTTCATCGTGCAGCGTACGAGGCGAAATCATCCTCACCCGATGACGACGATCATGGCGGGTTATCCGTGGTTCGCCGACTGGGGCCGCGATGCAATGATCGCCCTGCCCGGCTTGCTGCTTTCAACGGGTCGCCATGCTGAGGCGGAATCCGTGCTCAAGCTCTTCGCGCAGTCGATGCAGGACGGCTTGATTCCCAATCGCTTCGACGATTACACGGATCGCGCGCACTACAACACGGTGGATGCGAGTCTCTGGTTCATTCACGCCGTGCGCGAGCTGCTTCGCGCCGTGCCGCACGTCGCTGCGCGGGGCGCGCTGCTGGGCGCCTGCCGCGCGATCGTGGCGGCGTACCGCGCGGGCACGATGTTCGACATCCGCATGGACGATGATGGCCTCATCGCTGCGGGCAACGAGCATACGCAACTGACGTGGATGGATGCACAGCGCGACGGCGTTACGTTCACGCCTCGCTTCGGCAAGGCCGTTGAAGTCAACGCGCTCTGGCATCACGCCCTGCATGGTCTTGCATCCATGACTGATGAGGCGAAGGAAGCGAGTGAGCTGCGCGAGCTGGCAAACCGCGTCGCAGCGTCGTTTCGTCGCGCATTCTGGTGGGCGGAGAAATCCTGCTGCTTCGACCTCGCGCCGGAGAGCGGCCTGCACGGCAGGCAGGTGCGCCCGAACCAGATTTTCGCGGTGAGTCTCGAATATTCCCCGCTGACGCCTGAGCAGCAGCGCGGCGTTGTCAACATCGTGCGCGAGCGGTTACTCACGCCCTTCGGTTTGCGCACGCTCGACCCCGCGGACCCGGAATACAAGGGCCGCTTTGAGGGCGATCTCATGCAGCGTGATGCGGCCTATCACCAGGGAACGGTCTGGCCGTGGCTCATCGGTCCGTTCTGCGAAGCGATGATTCGCACGGGGTCATCGCGCGAAGAAGTCGAAACAGTCATCGCGCCATTGCTTGCGGAGCTGGATCATGGCTGCGTCGGCCAGATCGCCGAGGTGTATGACGGCGACGCGCCGCATCGCGCAGGCGGCTGCGCTGCGCAGGCGTGGTCGGTGGGGGAACTGCTTCGCGTGCTGGCGATGCTGGATGATCGCGTTGACGGCGCAGGCGTTACGCAACGCTCGTAACGGCCTGGCGCCCCTTTTCCAGATGCGCTTTCAGCGTGCGCAGCAGGCTGACGCGGTTGACCGGCTTTGTTGCGTAGTCGTCGCATCCTGCGTTGATGCACTTCTCGTAATCGCCCGCCATGCTGTGCGCCGTGAGCGCGACGATGGGCGAGCGGCACCCTTCGCGCCGCAGTGTCATCGTCGCCTGATAGCCATCCATCTCCGGCATCTGCATGTCCATCACGATGAGGTCGTAAGGCGTCTCCGAAGCCTGCACCATGTCCACCGCGATGCGCCCGTTCGCTGCGATATCAACCTCAAGCCCGGCTTTGCGCAGCAGGAAGGCGATCAGCCGCTGATTGTCCGGGCCGTCTTCCGCCAGCAGGACGCGCCCGTGCATCGTGCACGCTGCCTCTTCCTTCACGTCGGTCGGCCCGGCGAACACTTCGGTCGGATGGTCGATCATGCGAGCGCCTTCCACGCGCGTCGCTGGCACAGACAGCGTGAAGACGGAACCGATATGCGGCTCGCTGCGGAACGTGATTCTGCCGCCGAGCAGTTCCGCAAGCCGCCGCGAGATCGTAAGGCCCAATCCTGTGCCGCCGAATCGGCGCGCTGCGGATGTATCGACCTGTGAGAAGGGCTGGAAGAGGTTGCGTGCCTGGGCCTCGCTCATGCCGATGCCGGTGTCTTCGACATCAAAGTGAATGAGTGAAGAATCACCCGCGTTGTCGAATCGCACGACCAGGCGCACGCCGCCGCGCTCGGTGAACTTGATGGCGTTGCCGACGAGGTTCATCAGAATCTGCCTGACGCGCAGTGCGTCGGATCGAATCGCTTCCGGCACGGGGAACATGTATTCCACATCCATCGTGAGATTCTTGTTTGCGGCTCGCACGCGCATGAGCGCTGCGATCTGCGCCACGATCTGGCAGGGCGAGCATGGCGCGGGAGTCATCGTCATGCGGCCCGCTTCGATCTTGGAAAGATCGAGAATGTCGTTCAGCACGGAAAGCAAGTGCTCGCCGTTGCGCCGGATCGTCTGCACGCTTTCACGCCGCTCTGCATCGGGCAGGTCGGCGTCATCCAGCAGTTCGGTATAGCCCAGGATCGCGGTCATCGGCGTGCGGATTTCGTGGCTCATGTTCGCAAGAAATTCGCTCTTGGTCCGCATGGCGGCTTCCGCAGCAACTTTGGCCCGCTCCAGCTCCGCGGTGCGCTCGATCACTGTCGCCTCGATGCGCGCGTTGGTGCCTTCCGCCTCTGCGTGACGCTGTGCGATGACGCGCATCTCGCGAATGCTGCGCACGCATGCCCCGGCGATGAAGACGTTTTCAAACATCACCCATGCGGCGTGCTCCATCCACCGCCAGTGGCTTGCCGCCATGACGCCGAAGACAGACTGAGGCCACCACACGCCTCGCGCGAAGTGGTCCGCTGCGACGACGATGGTCGCCGTTACCAGCACGCGCCAGTCGCGGTAGAAGCCGAGCAATGCAAGTGAGCCGAAAATGTGAAAGTGCGTTTCGATCCGCCCGCCGGTCAGGTGAATCAGCAGCCCGCCGAAGAGCATCTGTCCCGCTGCGATGACATGCCGCGTGAGGGCGCGGCCGGGCTGCATGATCGCGAGGACAATGGGCAGCGAGGCAATGACGCCACCGAGGACGATCGCGATTGGAACATGGATGTGAAGCGACGGATGCGCCCCGATCCACGTCAGCGGGGTGATCCAGATCGCCAGGAAAATTCCCGCGATCCATTGGATCGCCATCAGCCCGCAGAAGAGTCGATCCGTCTGACGCATCACCGCATCGTGATGCGCGAGGAACAGCGCTTCAGCGCGTGCCGAGGTGGTGTCGCTCGTGATGGAAGTCATTATTCCTGACATGTCTGTTCCGTCTCGCGGCAGTCATCCGCATTGAAGAGTGGGCAGCCATACACCGGCGCTCGGCGCGTTGCAGCGCGATCGGGGGAACCGCTCAGCAGCATCGAGATCGAATCCGAAGCGAAGTTGTTCCCGGCGTGGCCGCGCGAAGCGGTGATCCCGCCGCTGAAGGCGAGCGCGCCGCGATGGTCGTACAGCAGCACGTAGCCTGAAGTCGTCGCGCCGAATCGACGTGCCTCATGCGCATGCAGATCGCGATAGACCTTCGTCCCCGGAATGTGCGATGCTTCGTTGATGAGTGAGCCGTCCATCCACGTTGCATCGACGCCCGACGGCGCGACGAAGACCAGATGACACACGACCGGCACGCGCGATTGCAGCAGTACGCGCTGGAGCATCTCGAACGAAGCGCGCGTGCACGGGCAGCGCGGATGCGCGAACAGCAGCAGCGTGTGCGCGTTCTCTTCGCGGGGCAGTTCAGTATCCACCGGCCACAGCAGCGGTGCGGGGGTTTCGCCTGCATCGCCCGGCTGCGTGCCATAGACATACAGCACGCCCGTTCCGCCGATGACCATCCCAACCCAGATGGTCGCTGCGATCGCTGGACCGATGATTTTCATTTGACGAACGACTCCTGAACGCCGACAGCCGCGCTCCACACGGGCGCGCTGAGGCCAAGAGTTATCGGGAGAACGCGGCCCCCGCTTCACCGGAACCGGTGGGCTATCTATAGCTGGCTTCGAGAATGCGGGCCGCGGCGGCCCCCCGCGCAATATCGGTCCCGCCGCCTCTCGCCCCATAGACCGCCACCGGCTCAAAGCACCGGCCTTCCAGCGCGAGGTCGAGCAGGTCTTCCGCAGCCAGCGTCGGCCGCCCGGCGCGAGGCGTGAGTGAAAACTGCACCGGCCCCAATCCGTCGAACGCGCGGTACACCACTTCAGTACACACCAGACAATCCGTTCTGAAAAAATCGAAGTCGAAGTCGTAGGGTTTGCCCTCATGCTCCAGCGCGCGGCTGATGCCGAGAGCCAGTTCTTCTCGCGAAAGCCGAGGCCGGATCACCGCCACGGCGTCCACGTGCAGCGTGTCTTCCAGCGCGCGGAGCAGCACGCCATCCTTTTTCGCTTCCAGCACGCGCGCTGCGTCCACCCAGGTGCGGGCGCATCGTTCCGGCGCGCACACGCCGAGCAACGCCTTCGCGGTGGGCGGGCCGACATGCAATGCAGCATGAGGCCAATAGCCCGGCAGGAACAGATTGGTCAGCGCATCATCATGCCGCGTAACCAGCACGTCGCCCGGTTCAAGGAGCTCACCGAACTGCGCAATGATGTCAGCGGTTACGCGCTTACCACCGCCACCCCCCGCCAGCGGATTGCGCAGCTCTGAGATGATTCGTCCGGCCATTTCCAGCAGGGCGTACATCGCGCTCTGCCACGCGCCCGCGTGCCTTCTGCGGAGCGAGTGCAACCGATAGCGTAATCGCGCGAATGCGAAGTCCTTGGCGGGCGTTCTCGCTGCGGGTTCCGCAGCGTTCAGAAGCTCCAGCACCGGCGCGAAGCGCGTGTCTGTTGTCAGTGCTTCCAACTCCGCCCGGCGCGCATCGGCGTAGCGCACCGCATCAAGGATGCGCCAGGCGTTGAACGGGCTGGTGACGGAGCGATAGATCGCAGAGTATTGCCCGCCAGGAATGCCCAGTCGCGGCTCCGGCTCGTTGAGCTTGCGCTGCACGAGCGCGTTCGCGCCGAGTTCGTTCACCAGCGCCTTCGCAGCGCGAATGAGCAGGCACGCAGCGGTGTACGCGATGAGAAACGCAGCGCGGCGATCGCGATCGTCAAACTGCCCCGGATCGGACAGGGCGATGGGGGCGAGTTCCTCGACGGTTTGCAGCAAGCCCGCCCGCGCGGTGAGGTATTGCGAGAATCGCCGCCTCACGCGGTCGTCTTCATCAGGCGTGAACCAGCCGCGAGCTGCTGCGGAGCGCGTGTCCAGAATTTCCTGTGTCAGGTGTTCGCGCCCCATGACCGCCGGTGCAAGCCCGATCACGGATCGCGCCGCCGAAGTGATGATGGCATCGGTGTTCATGGTTACAGCCCCGCCAGCCGCTGCGCCGTGTCCTGTTCGATGAGTTTGTCGATGATCGGCTGCAAGCCGCCCGCCATTACTTCGCCGAGGTTGAATGACTCGCCCACGCGATGATCGACGACGAGGTTCTCCTTCCAGCGATAGGTGCGGATTTTCTCAGCGCGCCCGCCGCGGCCGATCATGGCGTTTCGTGTTTCTGCGCGTTGAGCGTCGGCCTCTGCTTTCTGCCGTTCATACAGCCGCGCGCGCAGAAGCTGCCATGCCCGCTCGCGGTTCTGCGTCTGGCTCTTCGTTTCCTGCATGCGCACTTCGATTCCCGTAGGCACGTGGATGAGGTGCACCGCCGTCGCCACCTTGTTGACGTTCTGCCCGCCCGGCCCCTGCGCGGTGGTGATGTTTTCCTTCACGTCATCGACGTTGAGATCAACCTCGACCTCTTCCGGTTCAGGCAGCACCGCGACGGTGGCGGTGGATGTATGCACGCGGCCTTGGGCTTCGGTCGCGGGCACGCGTTTCACCTGATGCGTGCCGCCTTCATAGCCGAGCTGTGCCCACACGCCTTCGCCCGCGATGGAGAGAATCGCCTGCTTGACGCCGCCCATCTCACCCCCGACGGAAGCGATGACTTCAACCTTCCAGCGTTTCTGCGCTGCGAACTTTTCGTACATCTGCACGAGGTCGCCCGCCCAGAGCGCGGCTTCATCGCCGCCCACGCCGGGGCGAACTTCCAGGATGACCGAACCGATGGACTGGTCGTCTGCGGTAACCAGTTGCTTTTGAATGGACTGCATGAGCAGGGAAGCGCGCTGCTCAAGCGAAGCCAGCTCCTGCCGAGCCAGCGAAGCCAGCTCTGCGTCATGCTCCGCCGTCATCAGCCGTGCTTCGTCCATCTGCGCGAGCGCAAGGCGGTATTCGCGGTACTGCGACACGAGCGGCTCGATCGCAGCTTTGCGAATGGAAACCGCACGCACCTTTCGATGGTCGGCCAGCACCGCCGGATCGACCAGCTCCGCGTTCAACTGTTCGAACTGCGCATCCAGCTCATCGAGCTTGCGGACGAGGTTGTCGGACACGTCAGGCATGGGTTCTGTTCGTCAGTCAATCGCCGTGGCGGGGCATTCTTGCACATTCAGGCGTTGAGCCTGCATTTTCTGCACTCTACCGCACTCATCGTGAAGCGTGCAGCAAGAGTGTCGGCTTATACTGAAGACGCGCACGTGTGCTTGACGATATGCCCGGTTCAGCACGTTGCGAGGACGCCATGCCGACTGAACGCGATCCATCTCAGACGACTGACCGGACAGGCTCTGACGCAGAGACCTCTCGCCGCGCATTCCTGCTCATGGGGCTGGGCGGGATGGCTCTTCTGGCGGGCTGCGGTAACACGACGCAGACCGTGCGCGTGCCTCGCCCTGCGTGGCGCAGCGAGCCTGCCCCGCCGCCGGTCATCGCGGTTGAGCCGGTGCAGGTGCCCGCGCACACGCCCTACGGTCCGCCCGGCATGATTATGCGCACAAGCTGGACCAGTGCGAAGCCCAACTATGCATCCATGAACGCCATGCTGCCTGTGCATTCGATCACCGTGCATCACGACGGCATGAGACCGTTCTTCGACACCAGTGACGGCGCGACACGCGATCGGCTGGAGCAGATTCGCAGAGGCCACCGCAATGATCGCGGGTGGGGGGACATCGGCTACCACTACGCGGTCGATCGAACAGGCCGCGTCTGGGAATGCAGGCCGATCACCCATCAGGGCGCGCATGTCGCCAACCACAATGAAGGCAACATCGGCGTGCTTGCGCTCGGCAACTTCGATCAGCAGGCCCCGACCAGCGCGCAGCTTGAAGCCCTCAACCGCCATCTTTCCTGGCTGATGCGCGAATACCGCGTGCCGATGGCGCGCGTGCGCACGCACAAGGAATGGGATGGAGCCAAGACCGCCTGCCCCGGTACCGCGCTGCAGGCGCACATGAACCGCGTGCGCAGCGGGCGCATGCTCGGTTGAGCAGGCATGCGGGATTCACCTACTCCGACTTCGGTTGCTCAGGCGAAGGCTTGTCCGCATCCGGCTTGCGCGCGGGCAGCGGGGCGGGCGTGATCAGCTCAAGCGTTTCATCGAGTGGCCGCCCGTCCGCCCAGCGGATTTCGGAGCGATCGCCTGCAAAGGTGACGAACCGCCTCTGCGAGGGGGCAGCGTTTACTGTACCGATCGGGCGCGTGGGATAGGGATAACCGCCGATCTGCCTGTGAATGAAGTCCGGCGCGTTGATGATGATTGTTCGCTGGTAGTAGCGCAGCGTGGCCCATTCGCCGCCGGTTACGTCCCATGCGTTTGGTTCGACAGTGTCGGTGATGATGTCGATGATCTGCTGCGCGCGTTCGGCTTCCGAGACTCGCTCGCGCTCTTCGCGGGGATCGCCGATGGGAATGCCGCCCCCGCCGCCCGCACCGCCGCCGCCCCCACCCCCGCCACCAGCGCCACCG
>DAOMNO010000023.1:0-29876 GCA_035443885.1 Phycisphaerales bacterium | reverse complement strand
TACGACCGCATTCTGCCACGCCGCTTTGTTCGTATATTCGACGACGCCAGCGTGAACTGAAGTAGCGAGCAAAAGCATGATGATGAAAGCAATGATTCGCATGGCGACTCCTTGTAAAAAGCACGCGCTGCGCCTGTCGGCGCAGCGCGTTTCAGAATTTCAGTTTGCAAATGGATCTGGGCCGGGGCATGTCGGGCAATTGACGCACTGCGACAGATAGTTCTCCATCCAGCACGTCCACGTTGCTTTGGTTCGTACGGGTGCATCACCCATCATGACGGCCTGGAAGTCGTTCCAGTTCTGTTGGGTCAAACCGGCCGCATCAAGTTGCTGACTCAGCGACATGACCGACCCCGCCATGCCGGGGCATGGTCCCCACGCGGCGAGCAGAATCAGTAAATCGAGCACATCAATAACGAAATCGCCGTTGAGGTCGCCTGCGCAGTAAGATGCCGGAAGTGGAAGATAGGCAACGTTGACAAACCCCCGCCCCGTGCGGAAGCCCGGCGTCGCTGTTACACCGTACAGCAGGAATGACCGTTTGCAAGCAAAAACTAGCGGTTATTGCAAGGTCAGCGCCGTTTGACAGGGGCGATGGCCGCGTGGTTTCTGGGCGCAGCAAAGTCATTCCATAAAGAAGTACGCGGAGAAGCGCCGTTCCTTGCGCAGTGGGTGCAAGATTTGATGCGATTCTTTCCGTTGGCGATCGCAGGCTGAAACACGCTGAAGCTGACGACGGCATCGTGCCCTCATCAGTACAGGCCCGACCCCGCTCGTCTATACTTGAAGCAGGAACTGGAAAGGAGATTCGCATGGCCGTCACCGCCGCAAAGAAGACGCAGCCGCCGATCAACCTCATGGAATGGTGCGAGAAGCACCGAGCCGACTTCAAGCCGCCCGTCAGTAACAAGTACCTTTACGACGGCGACGACTTTTTCGTCATGGTCATCGGCGGGCCGAACGCTCGCAACGACTTCCACATGACGAACTCCGAGGAGTTTTTCTATCAGATCAAAGGCGACATCGTTGTGCGGCTCATCGAAAACGGCCGCATCCGCGATGCCATCGTCCGCGAGGGTGAAACGCTGTTCATTCCCGGCAATGTGCCCCACTCGCCCACACGACCGCCGGGAACGCTCGGCATGGTTGTCGAGCGTCGCCGGCCGGACGGCGAAACAGAACATCTCCAGTTCTACTGCGAGAAGTGCCACGAGCTGGTGTACGACAAGGAGTTCGACTGCAAGGACATCGTGGAGCATTTCAGCCGCGCCATGGAAGAGTTCTGGGCGGATGAAGAGTTGAGCACATGCCGAAACTGCGGAACGCGCATCACGAAGGCGAAGCCAGTCAAACGCATCATCTTCGAGCCGAAGGTCATTATCGAACGCGAGGCGTGATGTCGCGCTCCGCTTCGCGTCGCGGCTACACTGTGCATCATGGCCCGCTCACCGTTCTTCAAGATCGACCTGCATACCCATATTCTGCCGGAGAAATGGCCTGATCTCCGTGAACGGTACGGCTATGGCGGCTGGGTACGGCTGGAGCATTCCGGCACGCCCGGCGCGTGCTGCGCGCAGATGTGGATCGACAACACCTTCTTCCGCGAAGTGCAGGCCAACTGCTGGGATCCACACGCGCGCCTCAGCGAATGCGATGCCTGCGGCGTACATGTGCAGGCACTCTCCACGGTGCCGGTGATGTTCGGCTATTGGGCGAAGGCCGCCGATGCGCATGATCTCTCGCAACTGCTGAACGATCACCTCGCGGGCGTGTGCAGCGATTTTCCCGACCGCTTCGTCGGCCTCGGCACGATTCCACTTCAGGACACTGAACTGGCAATCAGAGAACTTGAGCGCTGCGTGAAGGAACTGAAGCTTCAAGGCGTCCAGATCGGCAGCCATGTGAACGGGTCGAACCTCGACGATGCGAGGCTGTTTCCCGTGTTTGAAGCAGCGCAGGAACTCGGCGCTGCGGTCTTTGTCCATCCGTGGGACATGCTCGCGAAAGAGCGCATGACGAAGTATTGGATGTCGTGGCTCGTTGGCATGCCCGCGGAGACGACGCTCGCCATCTGCTCGATGATCTTCGGCGGCGTGTTCGAGCGATTGCCGCGATTGCGTGTCGCGTTCGCGCATGGCGGCGGCTCGTTCCCCGGAACAATCGGGCGCATTGAGCATGGCTTCAGCGTAAGGCCCGATCTGTGTGCGGTGGACAACGCCGTCAACCCGCGCGAATATCTCGGCCGGTTTTATCTCGATTCACTCGTGCATAATGCGGATGCGCTGCGATCGCTCATTCGACTGGTCGGCGAGGAGAAAATCGCACTTGGCTCAGATTATCCGTTCCCGCTCGGCGAAGAATGCCCCGGCGCGATGATCGAAGCAATGCCCGATCTCTCGCACGCAACGAAGCAGCGGCTTCTGGCCGGCACCGCGATGGAGTTTCTGAATCTGGATGCGTCGGTCTTTTCAACGCAGTCAGTCGCGGAGGCGGGAGGAACATGACGACCGCGCTTGAAACATCATTCCGCGCTGATGAGGCTTACGCGCGATCACTCGACGCGGCGGACCCGCTGCGTGCGTATCGCGAGCGGTTTCACATGCCCGTTACGATGCGGGGCGACGAAGTCATCTACTTCTGTGGCAACTCGCTCGGCCTGCAACCAACAACCGCCCGCGCAATGATTGAAGAGGAGCTTGACGCATGGGCAAAACTGGGTGTCGATGCGCACTTCAAAGCGAAGACGCCCTGGTTCCCCTATCACGAGGTTTTTCGCGAATGCGGCGCGCGGCTGGTTGGCGCGAAGCCGGGCGAAGTCGTCATGATGAACTCGCTGACGGCGAACCTGCATCTGCTGATGGTGAGCTTTTATAGGCCGGAAGGAAGTCGCACGAAGATTCTCATGGAATCACCCGCGTTTCCATCGGATACCTACGCGATCCGCACGCACGTGCGCACACGCGGCCTTAACCCCGATGAGCACATCATCATCATGGCGCCGCGCGCAGGCGAACACACGATTCGCGAGGAAGACATCGAATCGCTGATCGTGGAGCAAGGTGAAAACATCGCACTCATTCTTCTCGGCGGGGTCAACTTCTTCACGGGTCAGGTTTTCGATCTTGAGCGCATCACAGCGCTCGGCCATTCACAAGGCTGCATCGTCGGCTTCGACCTCGCCCATGCAGCAGGCAATGTGCCGCTTCGTCTTCACGAATGGCGCGTAGATTTCGCAGCGTGGTGTTCGTACAAGTATCTCAACGCAGGCCCCGGCGCGGTTGCGGGCGCGTTCATCCATGAAAAGCATGCGAAGAACACGAGCCTGAGCGAACTCCCCCGCTACGGCGGCTGGTGGGGCAACGACCCCCGCAAACGATTCCGCATGCATCTGGAGCCGGAGTTTGAGCCGGTGCCGAGCGCGGAAGCGTGGCAACTGAGCAATCCGCCGATTCTGGCGATGGCTCCACTCCGCGCTTCACTTGCGATTTTCGACGAAGTCGGCATGGACGCGCTGCGGAACAAATCACGTCAACTTACCGGCTATCTCAGGTGGCTCATCGAACGTGAAGGCAGCGAGCGAGACTTCGAGATCATCACGCCTCGCGATGACGCAGCAACCGGCTGCCAGCTTTCATTCCTTGTTCACCATCACCCGAAGGATCGTTTCCGCGCTTTGGAAGCCGCGGGCGTCATCGGCGACTTCCGCGAGCCGAATGTCATTCGCGTCGCGCCCGTGCCGCTGTATAACTCATTCCACGACGTTTGGCGGTTTGCGCAGCTTTTGGCGTAAATCACCGAAAGGACCCCATGCGATTTACGCTTCCATTCATCGTTCTTTCGTGCGCGATGGCAAACGCTGTTCAAGCCGATGAGCCTTCGCGCGAAGCCATGATCGCACGCGGGGTTGAGATTCTGCTTGATATGCAGGAAGGCGAGACCAAAGCGGAATGGCCTTATGAGGGCGTCTATCGCGTGAGCCGCACGATTCCTGTTGGCTATCGTGTGGGCGGCACCGCCATCGCCGCTGCCGCGCTCCTGCACGCGCCGGGCCTTGCTGACGATGCGCCGCGACAAGCTGCGATCCATCGCGCGATCCGATTCATTGCCGACTCCATCGACGATCACGCCATGATCCATCATGTTGAAGCCACCTACGACGTGCGCGGCTGGGGTTACGCCTACGGCTTGTGGTTCCTCGCGCAAGCAAAGGCCATGAAGATCATTCCGGATGATCTCGCGCCGGACGTTGAAAAAACCATGGCATTCTTCATCAAAGGCATTGAAATCACGGAGATACCCAGCGGCGGCAACAGCCCCGGCGGCGGATGGAACTACGCCAGACGCGGCGGCTTTCAGGGGCCAGGCTCATCCTCCCCATTCATGACCGGCGCGACGCTTCAGGCTCTCTTTGAGGCTGCCAAAATCGGCATGACGATCAACGATGCGGTGATCGAACGCGGCCTCGCTGCACTGCAAGCCTCTAAAATGGAAAGCGGCGCGTATGTGTATTCAGGCCGCGCGACCGCACGCTCAAGCGATGGCGTACCCGGCGCGGTGGGGCGCATGTTGATCGCGGAATCAACACTGTTCCTCGCCGGTCGAGCGACCGCAGCAGACGTTCGCGGGGCGCTGGATGCGTTCATCGTGCACTGGGACTGGCTCGAACAGCGCCGCGCGCAGGACGGCACGCATTCACCGCCCTATGGCGTCGCGCCGTATTACTTCTTCTTCGCGCACCACTACGCAGCGCAGGCCATTGAACTGCTCCCACGACACGAACGCGCCGAGTATCGCAGGCGAGTCAACGCTCTCCTGCTCAAGGTGCGAGAAGAAGGCGGCGGCTGGAATGATCGCACCTTTCCCCGCTCGCGCAACTACGGCACCGCGATGGCGATGCTCGCGCTCATGATGCCTGATCTGCCTCGACCAGCAGGTTGGAGCGCGAAGGAAGCGAGTACATCCGGCGCGGAGTAGCGGTTGTTCAAGCCGGATCAGCGATCCCCGCTTCACGAAAACCCGCAGCGCGAAGCAGACATGAATCGCAATGTCTGCACGGCGCGCCGGTGCGCGGATTGGGGTCATAACAACTGAATGTCAAACCGTAATCGACACCCAGCGCGATCCCTCGCCTGATGATCTCCGCCTTCGTCAAATCAATCAGCGGCGCGTGTATGCGTATGGGCGGTTCATGCGACGCAGCATGTTCGACGCCGATGCGCGTCGCGAGATTGGCCACGCGCTCGAACGCTGCGATGAACGCCGGCCTGCAATCCGGATAGCCGGAGTAATCAATCGCGTTCACGCCGATGAAGATGTCGGTCGCATTGCGGACTTCAGCAAAGCCGAGCGCAAAGGCAAGAAAAATCGTGTTCCGGGCGGGAACATACGTGACGGGAATGTCTTCTGGCTCGCCGTCATGCTGCACGGACGGCGTTGCTACGCCACGATCCTTCGGCACGTCGATCTCCGCCGTCAGCGCAGAGCCGCCGAAGGCGCGAAGATCGATCTTCATCACAAGATGCTCAACCGCGCCGAGACGCTTTGCGACGTTCGATGCTGCCTCAAGCTCAAAGCGATGCCGCTGCCCGTAGTCGAAGCTGAGAGCTGCACACGTGAACCCCTGTTCTCGCGCGATGGCGAGCGTGGTTGCGGAATCCAACCCGCCGGAGAGCAGTACAACAGCAGAGCGAGGCGAAGCATTCATGCTGCACACTATACGCGCACAGTCCTGTCGCTTCGGCGTGTCAGCGGTGATACCTTATTCGTGCCTGCGTATCTCACGATCAGTACGCATTCGGATTGGAAAACCCTCGGAAGACCGTCAGGCCGAGAATGCGTAGATCAAACATGATCGACCAGTTGCGGATGTAGAACAGGTCGTACTGCAACCGTTTCTTCAGGCTGGTGTCGCCCCGCAGGCCGTTCACCTGCGCCCAGCCCGTCATGCCCGCTTTCACATTCTGCCGCAGCATGTAACCGCGCCAGTCATCGCGGAACCGCTCAATCAACTCAGGCCGTTCCGGTCGCGGGCCGACAAGCGACATCTCGCCGAGGATCACATTGAAGAGCTGCGGCAGTTCGTCGAGACTCGTCCGGCGAAGGAACCGACCGATCGGCGTGATGCGTGCGTCGCCCGGCTTCGTCCATGCTTCCGTTCCCTTGCCGCGATCGCGCCGCACCAACTGCTCTTCTTCCACATGCTGCATCGTGCGGAATTTGAACAGCTTGAAACGCTGGCCGTTCAGGCTCATGCGCTCCTGCCGAAAGATCACCGGCCCAGGACCGGAGCGGCGAATGAGAATCGCAATGACAATCATCGGAATCGCGAAGATGACGAGTGCCGCGAGGCTGCCGACAATATCCAGCGCTCGCTTCAGAATGCGCCCCCAGCCGTCAAGCGGGGACTCCCGCACGGAAAGCACAGGCATCCCCTCAAGCTCGCTCACCGCCATGTTCAGCGGCATGTATTTCGGGTTCATATCCGGCACGATGCGCACATCAAGCGGATACCGCTCCAATCGCGCGATCAGGTCGGGCGTCTCCGCAGCCATGCGGCCGGGCAGCGCGATGATGACGCCCGTTACCGCGTGCGCATCAAGAATCGACTCCAGTTCGTTCAACCCGCCCTTCACCGGCAGTCCAGCGCAATGCTCACGCACCGTAACGGGCAAGTGGCTAATGAAGAAGTGCGGCTTGATCCCCGTCCAACTGTTGCGGCTGAGCGTTCTGCACACCACCTGCCCAAGCCTGCCCGTGCCGATGATCGCCACATGCCTGAGGTTCCACCCCCGCGCTCGAATCATGCGCAGACCCATGCGGAAGACAAGCCGCCAGGCCAGCATGAGCACGAGCGCACAACAGAAATAGACGCCATATTGCCGCGGGTTGTAGATGCGCCCATCGAACAGCGGGTTGCGCAGAAGCGTGAGAACGACGATCGTGAGCACAACGCCGATGACGGTGCCTTTGAGAATCGCCATGCCTTCGTGGTAGAAACGCTGATCGCGCCGCGGCGTGTACAGCCCCGCCCACATCATCGCACCCATCATCACGGGCAACGTCGCCAGCACCGGAATAGCGTGCGTGGCGTAGCTGATCTCCTCACCCCTCGGCACAGCAGGCGGCACCATCATGTGATATCGAATCGCATACGCCAGCACCGACGCAGCGATGATGAGCGCACCATCTGCGAACATCAGAACGCTGCGAAAGAATCGGTGTTGATTTCTCAGCATGGATACAAAACTCCGGTTACCAACGCCCGGAATAGTGGCGGGAACCGCAATGAAGCCGCACGATGCGCCAAACGCCCGAGTCCCAGACCCACAGCATCCCGGCTACGGCTTCTGGCCTAAGACGTCAGCCAATGGTCCAGATTTTCGGGGATTCTGCAAGTCAAGAGCGATCTGAGAAAGTGCCTGGCGAGCCGCCGCGCTCAATGAATCCGGCGCGACAATCTGGATCACTGCGTAAAAATCGCCCTCGCGGCCCTTGGCGTCTCGAATGCCTCTCCCCTTGACGCGCACGCGTTGCCCACTTGAAGTGCCGGGTGGAATCTTGATATCGACCGTGCCTTTGAGCAGAGGCACCGTAACCGTCGCGCCAAGAGCCGCCTCTGCGATCGTGATCGGCACATCCGCCAGCACGTCCAGCCCTTCCCGCCTGAAGAACGGATGCTCGCCAACACGAATCGTCAGCAGCAGGTCGCCATGTTCGCCTTCTGCGCCAGATGCGGTAACACCTGGCCCGCCGCGGCCTCGCACGCGCAGCTTCGCGCCATCCTCAATGCCGGGCGGAATCTTGACTTCGATCATTTCCGCAGGTTTGCCCGCCGGGCTGAGGCGAAGCTGCTCCGTGCCGCCAAGAGCCGCCGTCATGAATGTGATCGCCAACTCATGCTCAATGTCCGCACCGCGCCTTGCGCGTGAGCGACCGCCTCCACCGAACGGCGAAGCCCCTTGCCCGCGAAACATCTGTTCGAAGATGTCGCTGAAATCTCCTGCGCTGAAGTCGCCTTGAAAGCCGCCTGAGCCGGGAGTCCACCCCGCCGACCGACGACCACCAGCGCCGCCGGCTGCGCCGTGTGCACCTGCATGGCCGAAACGGTCATAGTTCGATCGCTTCTCTTTGTCTGAAAGCACTTCATACGCTTCGGTGATCTCGTTGAAGCGACGCGCTGCGTCCGGGTCTTTATTCACGTCCGGGTGATACTGACGCGCGAGGCGGCGATACGCCTTCCGGATATTGTCTTCCGTGGCGGTTCGCTCAACGCCGAGTGTCTGGTAGTAGTCCTTGGTGTGCGCCATAGACGAGCCGCAAATGCAAGCGGCTGGCGATTATAGCGACAGCAATGCGAAATCAGCCCGGCGACCATGTCTCGCCGTCGCGATTGCGGAAGATCGACGGATCCTGCTTTAGTGTGCCTTCATCGTCGATGGTCAGCGGCTCGTTCGGTTCGACGAACATGATTTCTTCAATCCGCCGCAAGAATCTGACTGCGATGCGGCCATCACTCAGCTCTTCCACCTCAAGCACGATGGGGTCGAGTTCGTCCAGCACGAACGGCGCGGTGAGATATGCCCGGCGAAGCTGGTCGTATGTCATGTTGACCGACGAATCACCCGCCGGGCGCGTGTGATGCAAATCCGTCTGCGTGGGAGCGAACTTCGTCGCGAACCCCCAGAGCACAGCGACTGCGATCGCCGCCGCCCAGCCGGAGATCGCCCATCCCCAGCCTCTGAACGTGAGCGGTCGCTTCGATTCAGGCCATTCCACGCTGTCCGCCGCGGCGACTTCTTCTGCAAGCTCGGCAGCGAGTGTACGCATCGCCTGTTGAAGCTCCTCAAGATCGCGCCGCAGCGCGGGGTCGTTCTGCGCAAGCTGTTCAAAGCGCGCGATGTCCGCCTCGCTTGCTTCGCCATCTGCAAGGCGGCTGAGAAGCAGTGATCGCTCGTCCATCGGGGCGTGCTGTTGCATGGCGTTCAGGGGCGTAGTCATGGGCGTGCTCCCCCTTTGCGATTTGTTTCCGGCGAAGCCAGCTCCTCGCGCAACATGCGGCGAGCGCGGGCCAGCCGGGTCTCAACAGTCGTGATTGGCACTTCAAGAAGACCGGCGATCTGCTGATAACTCATGTCGTGAAGACATCGCAGCAGCAGTGGCTCTCGATACTCCGGCGGGAGTGTCATCGCCTGATCCAGCAGACGCCTCGCAAACTCGCCGCGCAGGCATTGCTCACCCGGCTCGACGTGACTGCCGTGGTTGCTCCCCCGACCGCCGACCAGCCGATCATCTTCCGAAGGACCACCCGCCACACCAGCCGCCAGCGATGACGTGGGCTTCAAGCTGCGAGCTGCGCCCCGGCAGACATTGATGATGATGCGGCGCAGCCAAGGCCGAAACGATGCGACATCGCGAAGCGTTTCGATCCGATCCACCAGTTTGAGAGCCACTTCCTGCATGAGGTCTTCAACTTCGATCGAACGGGGGCGATGCGCAAGAACGATGGCAGCCACCCAGCGGCGATGGGTGCGCCATAACTCCTGCTGCGCGCTTCGCTCGCCGCGACAGGCTCTTTCGACAATTCCGGCCATCTGGGCCGTGCCTGGCTCTCGCTCCATCTGAACCTCTGGATACCCGGAAATCATTCCGCCGTCCGAATCAGACGCATCATTTTCCACTCAAAGCCCCTTCCCCCCTTACCATGCCCCATTCCGCATGACCCGCGAGCGACATCAACCCGGCGATGCCACCATGAGCTTCGGCGATCACCTCGAAGACCTCCGCCGTCGCGTGTTCCTGTCGCTCATCGCCCCTGTACCCCTTGCATTCATTACGTTCTTCTTCAGCGCACGGTTGATCGAGATTCTGCTCGATCCGCTCTTTCGCGTCCAGATCGCCAACAATCTGCCTCGTCAGGTGCAGGTGCTCAGCCCGCCGGAGTTCCTCGTCACGCAGATCAAGCTCAGTATCATCGCTGCCCTTGTACTCTCCGCCCCGTGGATTGTGTATCAAGGCTGGAAGTTCATCGGACCCGGACTCTATCGGCACGAGAAGCGGTTTGTGTACTTTCTCCTGCCCGGCAGTGCGATCCTGACCACTGCGGGTGTCTCGCTGCTGTACTTCATCATGCTGCCGCTCATGCTGCAGGTGCTGGTGATGTTCGGCTCAACGCTGCGCGAACCCGCGATCATTCTCCAGCCGGGCAACGCCGCCTCAGGCGAAGTCGCGCCTGCCGAACACGTCGCCGCTGCGATTGAAGTGCGAACGGAAGCCCCCGAATCGCCCGTTCCCGGCCAGATGTGGCTGCAAATGCCGGAGCGAGAGCTTTATATCGCCGTTGCGCACGATGCGGGCATTGAGTTGCTGCACGTGCCGCTCGGCTCGCCGTCCGCTGTCGCGCAGCAGTTCAGGCTCAGCGAATACATCAGCTTCGTACTGATTCTGCTGCTTGGCATTGTAATCGCTTTTCAAATGCCGCTCGTTATTGTGCTGCTGGGGTGGATCGGCCTGGTTACAACGACGTGGCTGAGGCGGAATCGAAAATACGCGCTCTTCATCTGCGCGATTGTCGCCGCTGTTATCACACCCGCAGAAGCCGTCTCCATGATCGCCATGCTCATCCCGCTGTATGCGCTGTACGAGCTGGGAATTCTTCTGCTTTGGATCGCGCCTGCGAAGCGCGTGGCGGCCGGAACGGTGCTGCGCAGCGAGTCGTCCGGTAATGAAACCCCCCAGACCGATCATTCACGCCAGACGTCAGGCTCACCGTGGTCTGTGCATCCGGAACACTCTTCCCGAACTGAAGATGATGAGCATTCTGCCGATCAGGAAGGGCCTCGCTGATGCACCGCATGACGCCACAGGTCGCCGCGCCGCCCGGAATTCTCGGACACGCTGCACACGTCTTGCAACAGCGGCGAGCGCAGAGACGAAGGAGAAGGATTCTCATGGGCACGCTGCGTCTGGTTGGTCGTCTGCATCCTGATGTAACTGATGTTGACCTTTCCATGATGCGGCGAGCCATCAGCCTCGCGCGACACGCCGCCATGATGGGTGAAGTGCCCGTTGGCGCGGTCGTCTATCGCGGCAGCGAGATCATCGCCGAAGCGGCCAATAACCGAGAAACAACACGCGACCCCGTCGGCCATGCTGAACTTCTTGCCATGAGCCTGGCCGGACAGAAGCTCGGCACATGGCGTCTCAACGACTGCTCGCTCGCCGTCACACTGGAGCCGTGTCCCATGTGCGCTGGCGCGATGGTCAATGCGCGGCTGGGGCGGCTGATCTATGGAGTTACCGACCCCAAGGCCGGCGCCTGCCACACCCTGTTTGAGATTCCCACCGATCGCCGCCTGAACCACACCGTGCACATGCAGGGCGGCGTCTTGGCAGACGAATGCCGCAGGCTGCTGCAGGATTTTTTCCGTGCCCGCCGCCAGCAGAACCGCTCCGCCCGCCAAAGTGCCAAAGCCTGCTGCTGAGGCATGAACCCCATCTCAAAGGCGATAAACCCATCTAGGGTTTACCCATCTTCCCGACGCGGCAGACATTGTCGCCAGTTTGCCGTAACCATCTCTCAATACTGGCTTCGTTGCGATCTCGCGGCATTATTTTGATGCGTCCGGAGCCAAACTCCTGACGTATGGATTGATGCAGGCCCATGTTCGTCTTGGGCCTCAAGGAGATCGAGGTCGCTTGGCGACCGGGCGTCTTTCACCTGACGCCGGAGAGAGAAGTGAAGAAAGGAAGGCCCACTGTGAACGCGCTATCTCTGCGCCTGCGTTTTCTCGCCTCTGCACTGATCGCAGGATCGTGCAGCATGGCTCTCGCGGACATTGCCCTCTACGACACCGGGCGATTCGTCGCCACGCAGGGTGAAGTCTCGCGCGGCGTGTTCAGTTCAGACCTTCTGCTCGATCACATTTCAATCGGTGAAGCGTCGTTCCGCGCGCAGCTCGAAGAGTTCATTGAAATGACTTCCGTGCGCATCTACTCCGCGTCGCAGGATGATGACGGCGCGTTCCGTCTGCTTTCTGATGAGCAGCTTGCTTCAGGCACTGCGCCTGTTTCGTTTGCTGTGGCGCGTGATCTCGACCCCGCGAAGTTCAGCACCGCGCTGGACGCCATGCAGGGGCGCAACCTCGCACACATGCTCTTCAGCGACGGCTCCACCGCTGTGCGCCTTGATGCCATGCTTGCATTCCCGCTCTACGACAACAAACCGTCTGAAGCCGACCGTTCACCGGAAGGACTCGTGATCGGCAGCTTCAACAATCACACCGTTCGCGTGTGGGCGATCGTCGCGGGCAATGTGGATTCGCCGATCCTCGGCAACCGCTACGAAGAACTCGACTTCGACCAGTTCGATCTCGCACGCACACCGATCTCCATGCTCATTCACGGCCAGGAAGCCGCTATGGGCATCACCATCATCGGCCTTGATCTCTTCGGCAACCTCGGCCTGCGCAGTGGCGAAGCTGTCCTCGGCTTCCGTCTTGAAATCGAACCTTCACCCGGCAATCCCGTGATGTTCAACGTCATTGGCGCAGGTGGCGAAGATCAGAAGACCCTCGGCCAAAGTCTCGTCGAAATGAAACAGCCGGAAGACTTCGCGTTCTTCGGCTCGGTCGGCGGCAGCAGCGGCGGTATGTCAGGCGCAGGCGGATACGCAGGACGCGGCTTTGGCGGCGGTGGCGGAATCTCAGGCGGCGGTGGCGGCGGACGAGGCGGCTCGCGAGCACCCGGCGGCGGAAACGATACGCCACCGCCCGATACCACAGACCCCACGCCCGGCCCGTCTGAAACCCCCGGTGGTGGCGGCGGTGGTGGCGGTGGTGGCGGTGGTGGCGGCGGCGAAGTGCCCATCGACCCCAACATCCCCGGCCCAGGCGGTCTCGCACTGCTTCTCACTGCAGCCGCGATGGGACGAAAGCGGCGCCGCGACTGATACGGCGCATTCGCTCGACGTACCATCCGACGTATGGCGACTGTTCCGCATGAAATGGATCGGCAGATTCGGCTCGTGTGCTTCGACCTCGGCGGCGTGGTCGTGCGCATCTGCCGCTCATGGCAGGAAGGGTGCATTGCAGCCGGGCTTGATGTGCGGCATACCGATGATTCGCCACACCGCGCCCACGAACGCTTCGAGCTGACACGCCAGCATCAGACCGGCGTCATTGATTGCGACACCTACGCACAGCGAATGAGCGAGCTTCTCGATGGTGCGTATTCACCAAAGGAAGTCCGCGCGATTCACGATGCGTGGATGTTCGGCGAATACGAAGGCATTGCATCACTCATCGAGCGCATCAATCAGACCGGCGTGGAAACAGCTGCGCTCTCCAACACCAGCCACAGCCATTGGCAGCGTTTGCTCCACTTTCCGTCGATTCAGCGCATGACACATCGCGCTGCATCGCATCTGCTGGGCCGGTTCAAGCCTGACCCCGCCATCTATGCTGCGTTTGAAGCGCAGGTCAGCCGTCTGCCGCATGAAATACTCTTCTTCGATGATCTCGCAGAGAACATTGAAGCGGCGCAGCGACTTGGCTGGATCGGCGTGCAGATTGACCACAATCGCTGCACAGCGTCGCAGATTCACGCCTCGCTCATCAAGCACCGCGTCTTATGCGACTGACACAGCAACTCACCCGCGCAGCAGCTTGACGAGCTTCTCCTGCGCCGCCTTCGCATCCGCACGCCCCTTGCTGATCTTCATAATGTGGCCCGTAAGCCGCCCCAGTGCCGCATCCTTGCCCGAGGCAAAGTCAGTCGCAGCTTGCGCATGCGCTGCAATCGCTTCAGCCACCCATTCATCCAGTTGCCGTTCATCGCGCACCTGCAAAAGGCCGTGCTGCGCAGCGACGGCTTCCGCCGTCTCGTGCTCATCCGCTTCGCACAGCAAGCCGAAGAGTTCATCCGCTGCGGATGAACCGATGACGTTCGCTTCGCGCAGCTCGACGATCTGCGCAATGTGTTCGGGCGTGATGCCCAGTTCATGCACGCCGCACCCGCGCTCGTTTGCCCGCTTCGCCCCGGCGTTCAGCACCCACACGGCGCACTCGCGGCCCGGATTTCGCGCCGGCGAACTTGTGCCGATCTTCTTCTCCAGCGCAGCGATGCACGCTTCATAGAACAGGCACACATCGCGATCGTCCGTCAGCGCGTTCGCGTCCTTCTGCGAAAGATGATAGTTCTCACGATATCGCTGTCGTCGCTGCATGGGCAGTTCAGGCACTTCCGCTTCAATGCGCTTCAGCCATGCTTCATCCACCTCAACAGGCAGCAGATCAGGATCGGGAAAATATCGATAGTCGTGTGCCTCTTCCTTTTCGCGCTGCAGAACGGTAATACCTTTCACGTCGTCCCAGCCACGCGTAGACTTGTTCCCGGACGCCAGCGTCTCGCCCGTCTTCTTCCACTGCTCGAGTTGCCGCTTCTCTTCGTGCACGATCGCGCCGTGCAGTGATTTGAACGAGTTGAGGTTCTTCACCTCAACAATCGGCGTGGCGTATTGCCTGCCATCGTCCGTTTGAATAATCAGATTGATGTTCGGCTCGAACCGCATGTGGCCTCGCTGCATCACGCCCTCCGTCACGTTGAGAAATCGGCAGATGTTCCGCAGTTCACGTGCGAAAAGCACCGCGTCGTCCGCACTCGAAAGGTCAGGATGCGTAACAATCTCAAGCAGAGGCGTTCCCGCGCGATTGAGATCGACGAGCGAGCCTTCGTATCGCACGCCGCCCGGCAGTTCGTGGCCCAGCTTGCCTGCATCTTCCTCAAGATGAGCGCGAATGATGCCTACACGTAAGGTGCGGTCATCTTCCAGCGGGATCAGCACCTCGCCGTCGAAGCACAACGGCAGGTCGTACTGGCTGATCTGATACCCCTTCGGCAAGTCCGGGTAGAAGTAGTTCTTGCGATCCCACTTGGAATGCGACGCAATGCGGCAGTTCAGCGCAAGACCCACCATCACCGACAACTCGATCGCGCGGCGATTCATCACCGGCAGCGTGCCCGGCAACGCAGCGACGACCGCATCAACGACGGAGTTGGGGGGCGCATCGAAAAAGTCCGGATGCGCAACGTTCGCGGCGCGTGTGAACATCTTGCTCCGCGTCGCCAGCTCGACGTGAATCTCCATGCCGATCTTGAGTTGGATTGACGTAACGCCCGCCATGCAATCACCCAAACTCATCGCCCCGGAATGTCGAAGCGAGGTACGCTTCGCGCACCATCGGGTCGTTGATGATCTCGCGCGGCGTGCCTTCGCGAAGATTCTTGCCTTGATGAATGATGTACGCCCGATCGCAGATGCGCAGCGTCTGCTGCACATTGTGATCGGTTACCAGCATGGCGATGCCGTTCGACGCAAGCCGCCTCACTTCATCCTGCAGTTCTTCAACCGTGTGCGGATCAACCGCAGCAAATGGCTCGTCGAGCAGCATGAGCTTCGGGCGGGTGATGAGCGCACGGGCGATTTCCAGCCGCCTGCGTTCGCCGCCTGAACAGGTGCGCGCCTGCTGATGAGCCTTGTGCTGCAAGCCGAACTGGGCGAGCAGCTCCGCAGCCCGTCGTTTGCGTTCCGTTCTCGTCAGGCCCTGCGTTTCAAGAATCGCTTGCAGATTCTGCTCGACCGTCATCCGTTGAAAGACGCTCGGCTCCTGACTCAGGTAGCCCATGCCCGCAAGGGCGTGCTTGTACATCGGCAACGAAGTCACATCGCGGCCCTTGAAAACGACCTGCCCGGCTTCGGGCGTAATCATGCCGATCGCCATGCGAAAACTGGTGGTCTTCCCTGCGCCGTTCCGCCCCAGAATGCCCACAACCTCGCCCGCGTCGATCTCAAAGCTCACTTCATCGACGACGCGGCGGCCTGAATAGCTCTTGACGAGTTGGCGGGCGGTAAGCAGGGACACGTTGGGCCAAGTGTAACCCAACATGGTCGCCACGGGGCGCGTCTGCCGCCTCTGCTCTGTTGACCGTGCACTGCGACTGCGAGTCGGCACAGACCAACCACGCGACACACGCTTCACGATGTCCGGGGGTTCCGGGGGATTCGGCGATTCCGGGGGTTCGGGAATTCCGGGGGTGCCATGCTTCATCGCGAAGCGTGAAGCATGATTCACCGCGGAGCACGCGCCCCCCCGAAAATGAGCGCGGAGAAGAGAAAGGCGCGGCCATCAAGACACGAGACGTAACGCACTGCACGATACATGCTCGACGATTTCCGAGGGGGGTGCCATGCTTCATCGCGAAGCGTGAAGCATGATTCACCGCAGAGAGCGCGCCCCCCCGAAAATGAGCGCGGAGAAGTGAAAGGCGCGGCCATCAAGACACGAGACGTAACGCACTGCACGATGCACGCTCGACGATTGCCCACGGGTGCCATGCTTCATCGCGAAGCGTGAAGCATGAGGCATGATGCGTGAAGCATGAGAACGCGCATCGCCCTTGTTCATGCTTCGCCCCGGGGGGACGAAGCATGGCACCCACAGTGAATCATGATTCACCGCGGAGCACACAGAGATCGCGGAAATGGCGCAAGGCGAGTCAACACATCAACAAGTCAACGGTGCAACACAACACATCACCGTCTCCGCCTGCGGCAGCCGAACGCAGTGAGCGCGAACACACTCAGCGTGCCGGGCGCGGGGATCGGCGAACCGAAGCAAGGCGTAGTGGAATACGGAGCCCATGATCCAAGCAAAGTCAGCAGCGAGTAGGGCGCATATCGCGAAGCGAAACGCGCCAGCTGTTGGCTCCAACTGGCATTGAATGTGCTCATCAGCTTGATTCGCATCCCCGCCGCCGATACCGCCACAGGAAGCCGGAAGTGGAGGATTGGCGACTTTGATAAACCCACGCCCGGTGCGAGGGCCTAACGTCACTGTTACACCGTACAGCGGAATAGTCGTGTACAAACATAATTTCGCCGTTTTCGTGAGGTCGGCAAAGCCCGGCAAGGGCGATTCCCGCAGTGTTTCTGCGTGCAGCAAGGCCATTCCATAGGTAAGTACGCGGCAAATCGCCGTTCCCTGCGCGGGGACGTGCTACAAAAATAAAAACCCCAGCAAAGGCTGGGGGGTGTGAAACTGGAGGAACCTCAGATCGCTGCACCCTTCGGATACAGCGCAAAGGCCTGCGCGATTCATCGCGCAGCAACACAGGCTAACTGATCCGCCAAGCGGGGCTTTACTTGATCAGCCGAATGGCGAACGGGTAGCGATATCGCTCCCCGCCGTTGGCCTTGATGCCTGCAATCACCGAGAAGATGAGCCAGTACAGGCCGACCAGCGGCAGCAGGAAGATGCCGATGACCACGAAGAACAGGATGAAGCAGACGATCATCATGATGAAAATCGTGATCTGGAAATTCAAGGATTCCTTGCCCTGATCGTTCACAAAGGCGGACTGATCCTTCTTGATCATCCAGATGACCAGTGGCGCGATAATGTTGCCGAATGGAATGACAAAGCCTGACAGGGCCAGCAGGTGCGCCAGCATTCCCATCGTGCGCTCATCAGGTGTTGTTCCGTTGGCAGCGGGCGTAGGTGAGGTGGTGTTTTCCATGATCCCATGATGACATGGATCGCCGCCTATGACAAGAAGCGCCACGTCATGGGGTAGCGGAAGTACTCGCCTCGGCTCGCTGCGACGGATGCGCGAATCAGACTCACCACTGCGATGACCCAGAGCACTGGAATGGCGAGGATGCCGATGATCGACACCGCGAGCAGCACATGCAGAATCAGCAGGCTCAGGCCATAGTTGATGATCTCCCTGCCGTGGTCGTCGTTGAACGCCGACCTCTCCTTGCGGATGATCCACAACACAAGCGGCACGAGAAACGCCCACGGGAAGGGGCCGATGAGCGATGCGAAAGGCGATAAATGCATGGCAACTGCAAAGTTACGGTCTTCGCTCGTCGCGGATTGATCCACGAGCGGTCGCGACATGCGGTTTGTCTGGCCCGGGTTGACGTACATTGCTGGTGCTGCCATGTTCATAGGACGCGGCTCCTCTCATGGCCCCGGTCGATGTCTTGCTGGGAAAACGAACGGCGTCCTTTCACCGTAAGAGCATACCGCCCGAAACTGCTCACCGGAACCCCTCTTTTGCCGCCGTGGGTACTGGCCTATCGAGGCGGCTGGCGCGTCTCCCCCGCAACGACAGCAAACTTTCTGCAAAACGAATCGGTCGATCTTGACTTGTGTTTCACGCTGCTTACCTTTCTCTCGGTGTGTGCCGATGGCGCGCAGTCGTCGGCCCACAGAAATCGGCCGCCCTCTGCCGCCAGTGTCGGCGACAAGCAGCGGCCAAGGCGTTCTCCTTACAGGAGTTCTCGTCATGTCCAGTCAGAAGCCACAGAGTTCGTCCCGTCCGAATCAGCCTGCAAAGCCGGCCCCGGCCAAGCCCGGAACGCCCGCCAAGCCCGCTCCCAAGAAGTGATCCACACTGATTGATTCTGACCAGGTGCGGCCGATTTGGCCGCACTTGTTTTTTTGCATCGAAAACTGCGACTTTCGCGCATGAAAAACTCGCGGCGAAAACCATACGCCGCGAGCTCATTCTGTCCCGGCAGGTTTCGCGACGACCCGCCTGAGGACGCCGGGATGTGGTCCCGGCTCGTTCGTAATCTTTCATCCCTCACATTAAAGGTGCCACGGATCAGACATCCGTCAAGCAAACCGCTCGTTTTCAGCGAAAGATCGCGCTATCTCCATGCAATGCATGATGTTGTGTATTCACGATCGCGATGAACGCTTCGCCCAGTGCTCTTCAAGCATTCGCATGGCTTCATCTGTGCTCGCAAGTGATGCGGACGCGATCGCAGCCTGATCGAACATTGCGTCATGCAATGAGCCATCCAGTTCGTTGAGCCACTGTTTCGTTACACGCACCGCGTTCGGCGGCTTCGCAGCCAGCATCGCGCACAGCGCTTCCGCTTCGGTCATCAATGATGCTTCGTCTACTGCAAGATGAGATGCCAGGCCGCGCCGCTTCGCTTCGCGACCGTCGATGAGTTCGCCTTCCATCAGCAATGAACGCGCCGCTCCGGGACCGATCGCCTGCATGAGCGTGGGAATCGTTACCGCGGGCGAGACGCCAATGCGATGCACGGGATAACCCAGCAGCGCATCAGGCGAGACCACGACAAAATCACACGCGCTGAGCACCGCACATCCGCCCGCCACCGCTGCGCCGTGCACCGCAGCGACAACCGGCTGAGGCAACCGACGAAGCTGACGATTCAGCAAACTCAAACGCTCAATGAACCGCGCAATGAGCTGCGGGTCATGGCGTGCGGCTTCAAGGTCGAACCCCGCACAGAAGGTCTTGCCCTCGCCGTAAAGCTGAACGACGCGCGCCTCGGAAGCGAGGATGGCACCCAGCGCATGATCGATCGCATCAAACATGCTGATTGTCATCGCGTTGCGCTTGGCGGGGTCGTTCAGCGCAAGGCGGGCGACGAAGCCGTCCGAAGTCATCGTAAGTTTGACACGTTCGCTGTGCATATCGCGAGCGTGATGTTACCAGACGAGCAGCGCGAGACCGATCCACACCATCGCAGCGACCATGACCACCGCCGTATAACCCACAATGTCTCGCGCACGAACGCCCGTAATCGCCAGCAATGGCAACGCCCAGAACGGTTGCAGCATGTTGGTGAGTTGATCGCCATACGCCACTGCGAGAATCATCGTTCCCGGCGCGACGCCCGCTTCCAGCCCGGCTTCCAGTGCGATCGGCCCCTGAATGGCCCACTGCCCGCCGCCCGATGGCACAAACAGATTCACCACACCCGCAGAAATGAACGACAGCAGCGGCAAGGTTGCTTCGTTCCCTATCGCAGTGAATGCTTCAGCCATTTTGCGCACCAGCCCGGCAGCAGCCATCATCCCCATGATGCCGCCGTACAGTGGAAACTGAATGATGATACCAGCGCACCCGCGCGCACCTTCCGTCGCAGCGTTCATGTATGCCCGTGCGGAGCCGTGCATCAACAAACCGAGCGCGAACATCAGTACGTTGATCGTGTTCAGTCCGACAGACCCGATGCCTGAAACGTACACATATCGCGCGATCGCAAGCAGCAGAGGCACAGCAAGCAGCAGCGCAACGATACGCGAACGATCCAGTCGATCTGGCCAAGTGGCCTCTTGTTCACTCACATCGTGCGCAGACTGATCGGACAAAAGCGACGCCTCAGGCATCGCGACACACGCTGCGATCGAGCGCATATCCTGAGGCCGCTTCGGCGAGAGCAGCAACATCAGCAGAGGCACGCCGAGGAGCAGTCCGCCGGTAACGAACATGTTCAGGCCTGAGCCGATCGTTTGCTCAAGCCCGATGAGCGTCTGCTCCGGCGCGAGCGAACCGCCCGGCGGCGCGAGGCGCTCAACGACACTTCGATCCACGACCTTCGCAGCCCCGCCGACAGTCGTCATGGAAAGCGGCGCGGAACCCGACAGGCCGCCATGCCACAGCAGCATGGTGGTATAGCCCGCAGCAGCCAGCAGCGGATAGTGGACGGGGATGCCCCGCCGATGCATCGACCGCCCGACCTCGCGTGCCAAAAGCGCACCGACAATCAGACCCAGGCCCCAGTTCAAAAGACCCGCCACGCAGGCCACGAGGCTGACCAGCATGGCTGCCCCGCCGGACGTGCGCGGGACGGACGCCATCCGCTCGATCAACCGTCGCACCGGCCGCGCCGCAGCCAGTGCATGGCCTGTAACGAGAATCAGGCACATCTGCATGCCGAAGGCGAGGAACCGCCAAAGCCCCGCCTCGTCGCTCCGCCACGCATCAAGCAGAATGATTGATCGGGAGACGAAGCCATCGTCCGCCGGGTCGATGTTGAAATCACCCCAGAGCAGCCCCAACGCAGCAGTTACCGCCGTGAGCAGAATCGCAATCACCAGCGGGTCTGGGGCGGTCTTCGCGAAAGCGTGGCTGATGAGCAGGCCGAGGCGGCTGATCATCGTTCCAGCCTACTCCACCGGCCTCAAAAAAGAAAAATGGCCGATCAGCTCTCGCAAATCGGCCATGGCTCTCTCTCCCGTCTTCTCTCCGCGCCGGAGTGATCTCTCAAGTAACGCTCCGGAACCACGGAAACACCCGATGCGGGGCGGACGGTTGCACGAATCGGGTGCGGACGGACACGACATGATTCGCGTCCTCGCAGTGGGCGGTTCCTGCCATTTCTCGATTCCCACCACATCGCCGCCGGACCATGCGAGGTCGCATCCCTCAGAGCGCCGCCCTCACCCGGTCCGGGTGAGGGCAGACGCTGTAAATCCTGATATATCAAGGTTCATCGTGCCACGTGTTGCTCGGCAGATCGTAGATGAGCGAGCGATCCGCGGGCCGCTGGTGCAGCGACGTGCTGATGCCGACATCGACGGATGTCGAGAACATATCGGTCTCGATCGGCCGAACTGCCAGCGAGCCGGACACGCCGAGAATCCGCTCAAGCTGCCACGCTTCCGGGGCGGCGAACTCGTCAACCGGCCGTCGCTGAAGCGAGGCTACATAGTGCCGAAACCTCTCGCCAACCAGCCGCAACGCCTGCTCTTGCACGCGCGTGTGCAGTTCGATGACGCGATCTCGCCGAACGTTGATCGCAGCGATCGCGCGAAGTTCCGCCAGCAGTGGTGAATCGCCCTGCGCGACGGCCGCAGCCATCGCCACCGCGTCGCGACGATCAATCGGCCCTTCCACCAGCACGCTTCGCAGCGCGACCGCATCCACCATGCCCGCCAGCTCGCGCACGCATGACGGCTCCATCACGATGGCTTGACCGCTGAACTCTTCGATCACGGGAATCTCAAGCCGTTCTGCAACCTGCGCCAGCGTCAGGTCAGGCGTTACGCCCGCAGCAGCCATGCGACGTTCGTTGCCTGCAATCATGTCATACACCAGCGCGGATGCCTCTTCATGATCGCTCAGGCGAGGCCACAAGCGCAGCGCATCGAAGGCGCGCATCGGCGCGATCTCCAGCGAGTAGCCGAAGTTCGTTTCTTCGATCTTCGCGCTCAGCGGCGTGAGAGAAGACGCAAGGCTCCGCCCATTGTTTGCGTCTCCCGCGTCGTCGCCGTAGCGGATGTTGTCATTGCTGCGCTTCACGATGACTCACCTTTCTGATTCCAAGACCCGCCCTGTGCAGTCTCGATTCCATCGGATTGTCCATCTGTGCTTCACCATTCCATTCGCACGGCATGGCGTTCGGTGTTGCACTGTGTCATCCAATCTCAGTCCGATCTGCTCAAATCCGGGAAATGCTCCGTGAATGATTGAATAAGAAAAAAGCCCTGTCCGCGGCGGACAGGGCTTCGGGTACGTGGCTCGTTGATCGATCAGGCGCGCACGCAACTCATCCCTGTCCGCCAGTGATGGCGGCAGCGGCACATAGCCGTAAGGATGAACTGCCTGTTACGCATGGGAATCACTGTATCCTGCAAACATCATTCGTCAACTCGAATATTCCAGGCCGAGCAGAACTTTCTGCACGAGACCGCTATTCTCCACCTGTATGTTCGGCGTTCACGTCGCCGGGTTTCATCGGATGCACTGACTTTTCATGAGCTTCTCTGAACTCAACCTTCACCCGTTCATCGTCCGCAACCTTGAGACGATGGGATACCGGGAACCTCGTGCCATCCAGGCGCAGGCCGCCGGCTCCATCCTCGAAGGCCGCGACGTTATCGGCCTTGCGCCCACTGGCACAGGCAAGACGACCGCCTTCCTTGCCCCGCTGGCCCATCGCCTGTTGACGGACCCGCCGCCAAGAAAGCTCAAAGGCCCCACTGAGCCGATGTCCCGTCTTCGCTCGCTCGTGCTCTGCCCGACGCGCGAACTCGCCCAGCAGGTCGCTGATGAAGCTGCTGCGATCTGTCAGGGCACCGTACTGCGCACCGCGTGCGCCTACGGCAAAGTCGCCATCACCCCGCAAGCTGAAGTCATCGCGCGCGGCATCGATCTGCTCGTCGCCACGCCCGGTCGCGTGCGTGAACTGCTCGAAGCCGACCTTCTCTCATTGGCGTATGTTCGTTATGTCGCTGTTGATGAGGCGGATCGCATGCTTGATCTCGGCTTCCTGCCGCAGGTCAGTGCAATTCTCGAAGGCGTCAGCAACAAACGCCAGACGCTCCTCTTTACCGCCACGTTTCCGAAGGAGATTGCAGAGCTTGCTGAACGATTTCTGAAAGACCCGGTGCGCATTGAGATCGGCGAGCACACCACACCCGCGCAGCACATCAAGCAACATCTGCTCAGCGTTGCTGAGCATGACAAAGTGGCTCTGCTTCTGCATCTTCTCAAAACGTCGCCGACACCTCGCAACAAAGGCGTGCTCATCTTCTGCCGCACCAAGCGCCGCGTGGGCTGGGTTGGCTCCGCATTGCAGCGGCACGGCATTTCGCTTGGCATGATTCATGGCGATCGCACGCAGGCGCAGCGCCAGCGCGCACTCTCACGGTTCGCCAAAGGCGAACTCGCTGTCGTCGTGGCGACGGATGTGGCGGCGCGAGGCCTGCACATTCCCGCGGCGCGAACTGTCATCAACTACGACCTGCCGCTTGCTGCCGAGGAATACGTTCACCGAATCGGTCGCGCGGGGCATGGCGGCGGTTTCGGTGAAGCGCTCACCCTGCTTGACGATCGCGATGCGGCACGATGGCGGGAGATTGCAAGAATCGTCGGGCGGGAACTTGTTCCCGCGCACGCTGAAAAACCGGAGGGTTTCATCCCCCCACCGCCGCCCGCTCGCCCAAACGTCAAGAAGACAACTGACACGAAACTCGTGACGACCAAGGCAGGCCATGCCGTGAAACAGGCTCGTTTTAAAACGGCGCCAACTCGGTCGAAAAAAAGCAGGCCCATCAAACCGGGTCAGAAACCAGGCGGCGGTGTGCGCAAGCCCAAACCGGGCGGCGCATAACGCATCGCGAGCACATTCAGGGCATCGGCGAGCCGTACCGTCGAATGGTCTCCGTTACCACGCGATGCACAACGAACGGCTGACGCACCATCACCCAGAATGTGTCGAACACATCGCTGCCCGCCGTCGCAAAACCGATCGTGCCCAGCCCAAACACGCGCTCTCGAATTCGCACGAAGACGCTGGTGTGCTGAATGCGCCGAAGCGGAGCTTCATACACGTTTACGCGAAGCACGCCGGAGCGCGTGATGATGCGGCGATCGGTCAGCACGTACACGCGATTAACCCACTCAAGAGCCTGCCACCCGATGCGAAGCGCGATCATCGCTGCGCCCAGCAGATACACCTGCTCCTCACTCCATCCGGTGCGCAGCCACGACACCTTGGCGACAAGCAGCGCGAAAGCAAGCGTGAAAATAAGAATCGCTGCAATGCTGCGCAGCGAGGCCAGCACGATAAACAGGGAACTCGGTCTGAGCAGCAGAATGATGACTTCATCATCGCGAATCAGCTCGCGAGGGAGCAGCGCCTCCGCCTGATCGACCGGCACGGCTTCCGCTTCGCCGGTCATCCACGTGCGCGGCGCGGCGCATGGATTATCGTTTGCATCAGCAACACGGCTGCTGCCGACGCTGTGTGCAACGCCGATCTTCCGCGTAACAGGTTGCTCAGCGAGACAAACCACCCGCGCCTCCTCACCCGATGGTAGCGCACCCGCGCTACATCGCTTCCTTTTTCAGCGTTCCGATGTCCGGCAGGTTGCGGTAATAGTCATCGTAATCCAGCCCATAACCCACCACAAAGGCGTCCGGAATGTCGAAGCCGACATACTCGCAAGGTGTCGCCATCGCGCTGGGAATCTGCTTGCGCAGCAGCACGCATGTGCGAACCGAGTGAGGCCCGCGCTTCATGATCTCTTCACGCACGCTGCGAATCGTGTGGCCCGAATCCAGAATGTCATCAACGATCAGCACGTGCTTGCCTTCAAGGTCCATCGGCAGCGAACCGGTGATCTGCGCGCCCTTGCTCGTTGTACTCTTGCCCGGATAGCTCGATGCCGTGATAACGCCGATACGAATCTTCTGCGGCAGACATCGCATGAGGTCCGCCACGAAGATGATGCTGCCGGTCAGAATCGGCACCAGGACGATCTCCGCGTCGTCATCCAGCCCATCCAGATCGCGACAGATTGCTGCACCAAGCTCGCGTATCCGCGCTGCGATCTGCTCGCTTGAAATCAGAATGCGGTCAATGTCGCTTCGCACGCAGCCAGTGTAACCACCTGGCGCGATGGGCACTACTGGCATACCCCCCACGAGCTGAGCAGTATCAGCAGATCCTGCACGTTCACCAGGCCGTCGCCGTTCAGGTCCGCTGCAACCGGCTGCGCAGGCGCGCCCCAGTGTGAAAGCAGAATGAGCAGATCAATCACATTCACCTGACCGTCGCCTGACAGATCCGCAGGGCAAGGCGGGCTGACCACCTTGAACGTGTATGGGTTCTCCCAGATCACTGCAGGCGCAGCAGCGATGTCGCACCGCAAATCTTCGGTCGGGCGCAACCGATACTCATAACCCTCGACGAAGCCCGCCCGCCCCGGCGCGGGGCCAACAACCAGCGTCCGTGGGTCTTTGCCGTCGCGAATGACGAGAAACTCAGTCGGGTCCATCGGGAAGAACGGATTGGCCGAACCTGCAAGCCGCCGCTCGAAGATCAGCGGATGTTCGACGGCAAACGCCACCGGCCCGTAATGCCGAAGCTGCACGAAGATCGGTTGCTGATTGCCGCTCGGCGCAACAACAGACGAACCGGCAGCAGGAATGCACGACGTTGCATGAAGCCTGAATGGCACCAGGCCAACGGATCCGCCACCCAGCATCGCGGCCTGCTGCGCATACGCTGGGCCAACAAGATTGATCACGGACTTATTGGCAGGATCGAGTTTCACCGGCGCGGTCCACGCGCCGTTCGCCTGTGCCGCAGCATTGAAGATGATCTGCCCCGTCAAACCCTGCGCAGGTAGTTCAATCGCAATCGCAGCGTCGTTGAACTGCTCTTCAACTTCAATCAATCCAGCCATTGCACCGGTCAGCTTGATAAAGCCCGGCTGGTTGAGCGGCGTGTTCCAACCGATGCGCCGCGTCTTCAATGTGCCCTCAAATCGCGATGCGCTCATGCGCCACAGATAGCCCGTGCCGCCTTGATAGGTGGCGTCGATGTTCGCATACACGTTGCCGCCTGCTTCAAGGCTGAACAGGTTGTTGCGCGATCGCACGAGAATCGGCACCTGCGCGGTGCCGATATGCCGCCCCGCGCTCAACAGGCCGACGCGCCCCTTTTCCGCTGTTACATTGCCGCGAATATCCCGACCTGCAATCACCGCGGTAACACCTCGCACTGGGTTGTAATCGGTCGTGCCGGTGATGGGGCCATGCACATCGCGTCCTGCAGTGATCGTTCCGATGTGCTCCACCACCACCTTGCCGAGGTCTTCATCGACGTTCACAATCGTCAGCAGCGTTTCCGCCGTGTTTGTCTGAATGATATTGTGCACCGTACGCAATCCATGCGGCGGCATACTCTTGACGCGAACCGTTACCGGCGAACCGGCAGGCACGCAGTTGCCGTTCGGCCCCGTCCAGCACGGCACGTTGATGTAGATGTTGTCGATCGTCTCGCCGCCTGTGCCGTGCACTTCATAGATCGTGTCGCCGCCGGGCATATACAGCGCGTTGAGATACACATTCCACCCGCCGGTAGCGGCATTGAACTGCTTGTGCGCCTCGCTGGGGTGCGCGGGGGCGCCATTGCTGAGCAGAATGAGAACATCGCCCGGCGATTCATGCGTCGCGCCGAGCAACATGACGGCAAGTGCCGCCGCAGAACATTTCTGGGTGCGCATCGGGACTTCTCCCTCCTGATGCGCAAATGTGCCACATGGGGCGTGAACGCCAAGCACAACGCCTCAACAACGCAAGAGATCACTTCGCCGCGCGAGTGAACCGCGATCTTCTCGGACGCATTTGCAGTGCGTCAGCCTTTCGAATACTCCTTCAAGTAGCCGATAAACTCGCGCCGGTGCTCCTGCTCATCGCCGAGCAGGGATATCGCCAGGTCCTGCGTAACATAGTCCACGCCGTCACATGTTCGAATGAGGCGTTCGTATCCGGCAATTGCACTGTCCTCGGCTTCGATGACGCCTTGGATGACGGCTTTCACATCCGTCGTATCCTTGCGCGGCTGGAGAGCCTTCTGGCTCCACGTCAGCGTCTGCGAGCCGGGCACCACGCCGCCCAGCGTGTGAATCCGCTTGGCGAGTTGCTGCGCGTGTCCTAGCTCTTCACCAATGTCCTTCTGAAGTGAATCCTTGATTCGCTCCGCGCGGACGCCTTCGAGATTCACCGAGTTGGCGAGATAGTTCATCACCGTCTCGATTTCAGCGTTGTAGCACTCAATCAGAAGATCGATGATCTTCTGCGTAGCGTCTGTGGACTTGGCCATACGACTCTCCTTCTTTGAAGTCATGGTAGGCCCCGCGCTGCGTGAATGTCGATGGCGCGATCGTGCAGAACCCCATGTAAAACGCCCTGTTCTGACTTCTGCAATCCGATCTCCTATACTGGACGCCATGCGTGTCGTCGTAACCGGACAGATCGGAATGGATAAGAAGCCGTACCTCGAAGCCGTGGCGCATCTCGCCGGGCAGCGAGGCGGCAGAATCGAAGTCTATCACCTCGGCGACATGATGTACCGCGAAGCGCCGGACGTGCGTCCCGGGCGCATTCTCGATCTTCCGCTCAGCCGCCTGACCGCGCTCCGCCGCGCTGCGTTCAAGGATGTCATCGCAGGCTCTTCACCCCCTGAAGCGCACCCTAACATCATCGTTAACACGCACGCCACCTTTCGCTGGCGACATGGCTTGTTCAGTGCATTCGATTTCGACCTGATGCGCAAGTTGCAGCCCAACATGCTCATCTGCCTGATGGACAACATCGAGATCGTCCATCACCGCCTGCACGCAGAGCACGACATTGATGCAACGCTGAAAGACTGCATGGTGTGGCGCGAGGAAGAAATACTCGCGACGGAACTGCTCGCGCAAGCACTCGGCTGCGCCAACTCGTTCTACATCCTCAGTCGCGGACGGCAGAGCGACACCACGGAAACCTGCCTGCGACTCGTCACGCGGCCGGACATGAAAAAAGTCTATCCCAGCTTTCCGATGAGCCACGTGGTCGATATGCCGGACGTGCTGGCGGAAATCGACCACTTCCGCGCAGAACTCGCCAAGCACTTCATCGCGTTCGATCCAGGCGATGTGGATGAAAAACTGCTGCTCGAACGAGGCATCGCTGCGGCGCGCGAAGGCAAGGATTGGATCGAAGTCGCACCGCACTCCTTCGGCGGGCGCAAAGGCACGGAGCCGATCCGCGTCTCCGTGCGCGAAGTGCTGGATATCGCAGGTGACATCGACGGCCAGATTTACATGCGAGACTTCAAGCTCATCGACCAGTCCGACATGATCTGCTCGCTCGTGCCCGAACTGCCCGGCGGCACGCCCGGCCTCTCCAGCGGCGTGGAACGAGAACTCCAGCACGCATGGGAGCACACGAAGGAAGTGTACGTCGTGTGGAAGCCGAAGAAGCACCCCAGCCCGTTCATCACCGAGACGGCGACAAAGATTTTCCCGACCGTTGACGATGCGCTTGGCTACTTCGAGAAAAAAGGCATGTTTGCACAGCGCGATCTGTTTGGACATTGAACGCGATGGCTCGAATACTGCTCTTCGACGCAGCGATCGATTGTGGCGTTTCGACGGTTGAACGTTTCCCCATTTCCCCATGCCGCGTTACAAGCTGACTGTCGCCTACGATGGCACCCACTTTCACGGTTGGCAGAAGCAGCACCCGCCGGACAGCGAGCCGCTGCGCACCGCACAAGGTGTGCTGGAGACGGCCATCCGCGAAGTGGTGCGGGAACCTGTCTGTGTACTCGGCGCTTCGCGCACCGATGCGGGTGTCCACGCCGTCGGCCAGGTGGCTGCGTTCACAAGCGAGCAGGAGATTCCCATTGATCGCCTCCCGCGCGCGATCAACGGCAAGCTGCCGGACGACATTCAGGTTCGCCGCGCCGAACTGGCTCCGCCGGATTTCGATCCCATTCAACATTGCACCTCAAAGGGATACCGCTATCGCATTGCGCACAGCGTCGCACATCATCCCGAAGGTCGCATGCCGCTGTTCGATCGTCACTTCATCGCTTGGTCGCCCTACGTGCTGGATGCCGGGAAGATGCACGAAGCGGCACAGCGGCTGGTGGGCACGCATGACTTTGCCAGCTTCACACGCATGCATCACGGCCGGGAAAGCACCGTACGCACAGTCTTCTCATGCGATGTCGCAGCGACCAGCTCACGCCGCCTCAAAATCGACATCTCAGGCAACGGATTTCTCTACAACATGATCCGCATCATCGCAGGCACGCTGACGGACGTCGGGCGGGGCGTGTATCCACCTGAGCACATCGATGCGATCCTCACTGCTAGGGACCGAACCGCTGCGGGCAGCACGATGCCGCCGGAAGGGTTGTGTTTAAGGTGGGTACGGTATTGAGGGCATACAGTTCACCCCATGCGCATCATGCCAAGTGCGGGGCTGAGATTCTGGGGGATTCTGGGGGGATTCCGGGGAAGTTTCGGGGGCCATCAAACATCAGAAATAAATCTGACTCTCCCGCGCAGGAAACGGCCCGTGGCGTCATATTTCCTTATGAAATGACCTCGCAACCAGCCAAAAACCTCGTTTTTTCCTTGCGTCAGCGGGTTTGTGAGGTACGCTACATTCGCGACGCCGGGTCTTCGCACGGGGCGGATATCCGGGATTGTCGCCAATCCTCCACTTCCGGCTTCCCCCCGGATGAGTTCATTGGGGAC
>DAOMNO010000022.1:0-37236 GCA_035443885.1 Phycisphaerales bacterium | reverse complement strand
CAGATTCAGCTTGGCCGTAGGACCGTCCATCGCGCGTTCCTGATGTATCCGGAGTCCTACTGCCGCGCGGACCTCAACGGCGACTTTCGGGTGGATGTGCAGGGCTTGCTCATCCTGCTGGGGAACTGGGGCACATACTCAGGCAGCGCGTGCTTCTCACCTGACTTGCGAGGAACAGGCGACAACCCCCCGGAGGATGTCGTGGATGTTCTTGATCTCCTATTCCTGCTCGCCGCATGGGGGCCCTGTCCGGGCATGGACGTGCAGGTACTGACGCTGAGCCAGCATCTGGATGAGGCTGGCCTGACCTGGCAAAACTGGCAGGATTATTACAACGTGATGGCAGGCACAGATGAGCGTGCCAAGGCACGCTGGACGTGCTGGTTCAATAACCGCATCACCCAGTGCAAGAATTGTCCGGTCTGTCCAAACCCCGATCCGTTCGCTCACTGATGTGATTCATGGAGCGCTGCGCCGAAAGGCGTGGCGCCCGCTTTCTACAGGAGTTCTTATATGCGATTCATCATTATCACGGTCACTCTTGTGCTCGCCACGTCAATCCACGCCGATGTGATTGAATTCACCAACAAACAGGCGTGGCAGAACGCGGTCCCTTCGTTCAATACGATTGATTTTACGGGTTGGCCAAACGGCCTTCCGATTACTACTCAATATCATCAGGAATTCGGAATCACGTTCGCTCTTGGTACACAGACGCATCATTCCCAGTCAATGCCGAACGATGGCCAAGGTGTCGTGGGTATTCCCGGCTCGCGCATCCTCTTCGACACGCCACAGAAGTGGTTTGCGGTGGATTTCCCCGGGACCATCGTCTTTAATCTTTACTATCAGGGCACACTCATCTACACAAGTAGTGAGTTCTTTGGTTCTCCTGGACCAACTCCCTTTGCCGGGCTTATCTCTGACACACCATTCGATGAAGTCTACCTCTTCCGCTACACAACCAATCTCGTCTTCTACGACGACCTCTTCTTCGGCGTCCCCGCACCCGGCGCGCTGGGGGTGTTCGCGCTTGCTGCGTTCCGCGCGAGATCGCGCAGGCAAGCATGACCGGCGCGTAGGATAGGTGCCGGTCATCGCACTCTTGCCTATCTCCTCTTGATCGCGCGAGAATTCAATCTCACGGCCCGCCGAGCGCGAGGTGCGCGATCCGGGCGGCGGCTTCCTCGCCGGTCTCGCCGTTATAAAGAATCACGATCCCATCGCCCGTTTCGGGGTACCAGCGCATCAGGCAGCCGGTTCCGCCGCTCTGTTCTGCGACTTCCAATCGCAGCCCCGCCGGACCGGATGATGCGCTGAGCGCAAAGCCACTGGGCGGCGCGCCCATGGCGGCGAGCAGGCTGAGCCTTCTCGCACCGCGATCGAGTGCCGGGCCACCGTCATCAATGTCGCCCGCTCGCTGCGCTGCGATGACTGCTTCAAGAAGCAGGCCGAGGTCCGACGCGGTCGTGTATGCGATTTCGCCGCGCTGTGAAGCGGGCATGTGGCGAGGCGTGCCTAATCGCGTATGACCCGGCGAAACTGCTCGCTGACTCATCTCATTCGGCTGAAACGTCGTGTGCGACATGCCCGTCGGCTCAAAAGCATGCTCGCGGCAGAAATCCGCGAATGGCCGGCCCATCGCCCGCTCCGACGCCATCCGCAGCGATGTATACACCTGCGCTTCGCCTTGGCGCGGGGCCGGTGTTGCAATGCGATCCATACTGTGCGAACTCTCACCGCCGCGAGCGACTCGCGAAGATGCGGATGACCCATCCAGCGGCGACGCGGAGGAGAGCGTCGCGCGGACAGGTGGTAGCGGGCGCGCTGCATGGCGCACGCGCGATCGGTCGCCTTCTGCGTGGCGGAAGAGTTCCGCCAGTCGTGCGCGGCCTCGCACGTGGTCCTGCAGCACGCCCATGGCAGCCAGCAGATGCAGCGGACCGCGCACAGGGATCAAATCATCTTCGCGCAGCGCGGGCGGGCCTTCACTCGAAGGGCATACCGCAAAGCGTTCGCGCACGCCGAACGCGCCGGACCACACCATCTTGCCGTTGCGAATCAGCGCGACTGAAGCGCCCGGCACCTGATAGCGGTCGAGCATCACGGGTGTCTGCGTGGCGATGTCCATCACCACCGTCAGCCAGTGATCGGTGCGAAGCGGCTCTGGGCGGATGCGCTCGGACTCAATCAGGTCCGCCATGCGCTGCACGATTGCACGGTAGCGAGGCATCCACCGGACGGGTTGCAGATCCGTGTCGATTCGCGTGTGCGCCAGGCGTCGCCAGCCGCGCTCGACGGCTCGCTCCAGCGCATCAAGCGATTCATCCAGCCGATTGAGCCGCGCGAGTGAGCAAGCCAGGTTGTAGTGAACGATCGGATTTTCAGGCAGCAGGTCGGCAAGGCGCATAGCGACTTCCGTCGCACGGAGATAATCCATGCTGGTGTGCAGTTCCATGAAGCGGTGCAACAGCGCTTCGGGCAGGTCGGGGTCATCGAACGTCTCGCGGCCGCGCATGTGGTAGTAGATGGGACTCACATGCCCGCCGGAACAGTTTGAAGGGTGCTTACCGGGATGCCGTGGCGGGTGATGCGCGATGGATGCGAAGACGTCGGCATCCCATGGCGCTGCGTCGGCGGCGGGGAGAGCCGCCACCGCCGATGCAGACGCCGCAATGAGGATCAACGGAATGCGCCAAGCCGAACGAATGCGCCAAGTGGGTGCGTGCAGTAACCGACCGCGGCGAAGCGTGCTCATGCCGACTCTCCAGTTCGTTCCGAACCGCTTGGCCCTCGATCAGAGGGCACCCCATCTATTCGATGCGATCCGCAGATCGGGCTGTCAGAATCTCACATTTTCTTCCAGAAAGAAACCCGCCGGGCGATGCCCGCTGCGGACGGCTACACTGCCCGCATGGCTTCCAAAGAGCGATTTCAGCCTCCAAAGGGCATGCGCGACTTCTACCCCGCTGATATGGCCGTGCGCCGCTATATCGAGGGCGTCTGGCGGGAAGTCTCGATCAATCATGGCTTTGAAGAAGTGGACGGCCCCACCTTCGAGCACCTCGATCTCTATACCCACAAAAGCGGCCCCGGCATCGTGTCGGAAATCTTTCAGACCTTCAGCGGCAAAGATGAAGAGGAGCTAGCGAAAATCCGCGCGGGTAGCGATGCGCCGTTCGCACTCCGACCGGAGTTCACACCCACGCTGGCCCGCATGGTCGCTGCGAAGGCTGCGGAGCTACCCAAGCCGATCAAGTGGTTTGCGATTCCGAGCCACTTCCGCGCAGAGCGGCCGCAACGCGGCAGGCTGCGCGAGTTTTATCAGTGGAATGTGGATTTCATCGGTGGTGAAGTGGACGCTGCGAAAGCCGATGCAGAAGTGATCGCAGTCGCGGTGGGTGCGCTAGAGAAGCTGGGGTTGCCTTCTCGCGATGTAACCGTCAAGATCAGCCATCGCGGGCTTGTTCTCTCCATGTTCGCAGCGTGTGGGCTTGATCCGACTGCCGCTGATCGCGCTCTTGCGCTGTTGGACAAACGAGGCAAGATTAAAGAAGGCGAGTTGAATGCTCAGGCTGAAGCCATGGGCTTTCGGATGACTGCCTTTGACGATCTTGCTGCGGAATCAAGCAGCGTGATCAATGGTTTCATGGCAGCACGTGAGCAGGGAGCGCCGCCATCGCGCACCGAATTCTCAAGCGCAGACATACAGCAGTTGCTGCTTCTGGTTGATGCGCTCAATGAGGGAGACGTTTTACAGTGGTGCGAGTTCGATCTCTCCATCGTCCGCGGCCTCGCCTACTACACCGGCACCGTCTTTGAAATCATCGCCGAAGGCGAGCGCGCCGTTGCGGGCGGCGGTCGTTACGACAGGCTGATCGAGTCCTTCGGCGGGCCTTCGCTTCCCGCGTGCGGGTTCGGCATGGGTGATGTCGTGCTCGGCATCCTGCTGCACGAGAAAGGCCTGCTGCCAGATGAAGTCGTGATGGCGACGCAGCGGCCTCATGCGTTCGTCATTGCAGCGAACGACGACGCCGCGGCGCAGCTGCCCGTTCTTGTCTCGCGTCTCCGCCGCGCGGGGTTCCACGTGCGGCATTCGTACCGAGCCACCCGCAACGTGGGCAAGCTGCTGGGCGAAGCAGGCAAATGCAGGGCGCGTTACGCCGTCATTCTTGGTGATGAACTCAAGGAGAACGCTGTCGCGGTGAAGAACCTTGATGGCGGCGAACAGACTGTCGTGGCGCTCGATTCACTTGAAGACACGCTGCGCGGCTGAAGTGATATCGCCGAGCACTCACTTCTCAGCGCCGTTCACCTCTACGCGGTCACCGCTGCGCCGCTGGTTACGCTGCGCAGCAGCATGTCCGCTGCGAGGCGCTCCTGCGCCGCTTCGATAATCATGCGAAGCAGATCGGCGTAGCGATAGCCTGCGAACTCCGCCATGAAGTTCAGCTTGCCGTCCCAGCACCAGCCGGGGTTGGGATTCGCTTCCAGCAGTTTGATTTCGCCGTTGGCATCCGCGCGATAGTCGAACCTCGCGTAATCTCTGCACCCCAGCCGCTCAAAGAGCGCGATGGAGTGATCGACCAGCCGCCGGCGCGTATCTTCATCCAGATTTGCTTCGTGATACTTGATCTGGCTCCAGTAAGGCGAATCAGGAATCCACTTTGACTCATAGCCCAGAATGCGCGGCAGGTCGGGGTCAAGGCCGGAGTAATCCACTTCCAGCAGCGGCAGAGCCTGAACGCGCTGGCCGGGATTGCCCACAATGCCCACGCTGTATTCCGTGCCGGAAAGGAACTCCTGCACCAGCACCGGGCAGCCGGGCAATTGCGAGCGCAACTCTTCTAGATACGACACCAGTTCCTGCGGCGAATGCACGACCGCGTTCTTCGTGATGCCGATGCTCGAATCGCCGAAGTTCGGCTTCACCAGCGCGGGGAATGCAGAGGGCAGCGTTGCCGCCTGATCGTCCGGACCGAAGTATGTTTCGAGCGGCACGGGCACGTCGATCGACGCAGCGATCGCTCGCACGAGATTCTTGTTGTAGCACAGACCGAGGCATGCTGGCCCGCCACCTGAATACGGAATCTTGCGCAGCTCAAGAATCGCGGGCACGTGCAGCTCAAGGAAGGCGTCGTTGTTGAAACCTTCATCGCAGAGATTCAGCACGAACTGCGGCGGATTCTCGCGCAGCTCCGCCAGTAATGTGGCGTGATCGTTGAGATAACGGAAGGTGTAGCCTTCAAGTTCCGCGAGCGCCTTCTTCAGGCGGTCGATCGTGTCCATGTCTTCCGGGTTGAACTGGCCGCCTCGCTTCACCGTGTCCGGCAACGAGGGATCGCCCATGAGGACCGTCACTTCCGGGAAGAGCGGACCGCGTTTCTTCGGCGGCGTGGGCTTCGTGGGAGCCTGCGCCGTCGTGAAGATGCGGTTGGACATCATGCCGAGGTCTTGATTGCGATCGGAATCTGCAATGAGCGAACCGTGATCGCGAATGAGGGTGAACCCCGCGCGGGCGAGCAGGTCGTGAATCTGCTCGCGCGAATAGAGACGCTCCGCGTAGAACTGGTCTGCAATCACGCCCCGCTCCGCGTGCACGACGACTTCTCGTGAGACCAATCGCGATTTATCCGCCGTGAGCGAGCGTTCCCTGCACACGAAGTGCTGTTCGTCGATCCACTCCCACGATCGCTTTTCAAAATGATCGCGCATCCACTGGCCGTCGGTCAGGTCGAGCGCGACGGTGCCGCCGGAGCGCAATACGCGCTTGACGGCAGCGAGCACCGCGAGGTCGTCTTCTTCGCGATCGAAATAGCCGAAGGAGTTGCCCATCAGCGCGACACATTGAAATGAGCTTTCCGGCAGGCGGAATTTTCGGGCGTCGCCCTCATGGAAACTCACGGGCAGATTGCGCGATTTCGCCCGCTTGCGTGCGAGCCGCACGAGATAGCGCGAACGATCCACGCCGGTAACATTCTTGAATCCACGCCGAGCCAGCTCCAGCGCATGGCGGCCCTGCCCACAGCAGAGGTCGAGAATGCGGTCGTTCATCTCAAGCCCCGCCGCCTTCACAAGCAGGTCTATCTCGCGAACCGTATTGGTGTCGTTCTCCACAACATCGGCGTCGGTCTTGAGATAGATGGAGTTGAAGAGCGTGCGCCACCATTCCGAGGGGAGATGCCGTTCCAGATCGGACACGGGGCCGATGGTGCGGGCCACGGGCATCGGCGGCTTGGGCTTGTTGGTCTTCTTTCTGCCAGCATCGGCCCGCGCTGCGGCGGCCTGCGTGTGATCGGTGCCTGTGCTCATGGCGGCTCCTTCGTCTGAAGGCGGATTGTACGGCGCGAAGCCGACGCCGCGCACGAGTGCGTCGCAACACAAACGCCAGATTTCAGCGCATCCGCACGGGTTGGGACGCGCCGGTTTGACAATCCGGCCTTATTCCAAGAAGTTAGTGTTCAATATGTCTCCTTGGGCGTACATCCTGACGGCGATCCTCGCCTGGATCGCCGGTGTGGTTCTTATTCGGCTGGCGCTCGTGCCGCTGAAGCGAACCGCACCGGGCGGCGATCCCGTCAACACACTGCTGATGATCGGCGCGAAGCTCTACTGCAAGCTGATGCACCGTGCCGTCTGGCGAGGCGAAGAAGCCTTGCGCCACAACATCAACTCCGGGCCGCTTCTTGTCGTCTCCAATCACACCTCATCGGTCGATCCCGTGCTGATTCAGGCGGGATGCTGGTTTCCCATCCGCTGGCTGATGGCTGCGGAGATGATGACGACATCGCTTGACTGGCTCTGGACGCAGCAGAATGTCATTCCTGTGGAGCGCGATCGAGCCGATTCCAAGCCCGTTCGCACCGCGATTCGCCACCTGCGGGCCGGCGGCGTCATCGGCATCTTCCCAGAAGGCCGCATCATCCAGCCGCGAGGTTCCGTCGGCCGATTCCTCGACGGCGTCGGCCTGCTCGCGTCCAAAACAGGCGTGCCCGTGCTGCTGGTATGGGTTTCCGGCACGCCCGATACTGAAGAACTGCGTGAGGCATTCTTCATGCCCAGCCGGGCGCGGATCGAATACGTCGGCGTGTTTCACTTCAAGAAGGAACAGGACCCCGCCTCGATCACGCGCACCCTGCGCGAAAAACTCGCCAAGGCGAGCGGCTGGACGCTGGCGGAAAACGGCAGCGAAGCCACGGGCGAACCCGCAGCGGTTCACTGACAACCGCGATCAGCCGCCGTACCATGCAGCCATGATCTCACGTCTTGAGGGTGAGCTGATCGCCGTCGCGCCGGGCCGCGTGGAGCTTCGCTGCGCCCATATCGCGTATGAGCTGCTCGTCCCCGCGTGCGATGTGCAGCGGCTGGCGACGATGATCGGTGAGACAGTTGAGTTCCATACGCTGCATTATCTGGAAGGGCAGGGACAAGGTGCTTCCTACCTGCCGCGATTGATCGGCTTCGCTTCGCCTGATGATCGCGCATTCTTCGAACTCTTCACCACCGTCAAAGGATTGGGTAATCGCAAGGCGCTTCGTGCGCTGGAACTGCCTTTCACGGATATCGCCGCAGCAATCGCTTCGCGCGATGCGGACCTGCTCGTCTCCTTGCCGGAGATCGGCAAGCGGACGGCGGAAACAATCATCGTAGAACTCAGCGGCAAGGTGGATCGCTTCGTTGAAGTGAAACACGTCCGCAATGGCACGACTGAAGTGCAAGGCGCAACAGCCGCGCTCATTCGTGATGCCGTCGGCGTGCTGGTGCAGCTTGGTGAAGCAAAGCTGACGGCGAGGCATCTGGTGGAGCGTGCTCTCGCTGCCGACCCGCAACTGAACTCGCCGGACCAGGTCGTCGCCGCGGCGTTTCGGTTGAAAGAACTGGCCTAGGGCAATGGAGATCGACCCTGCCAGACTGGATATAGCAACGCGGTACAAGCTGCTCATCGGCTGCATCGTGCCGCGAACGATCGCGTTCGTCTCCACGGTTTCCCTTGATGGCAAGCCGAACCTCGCGCCTTTTTCATTCTTCAACGGCGCAGGCTCGAACCCGATGACGGTGCTCTTCTGCCCCGGCAATAAGCCGGACGGAACAGAGAAAGACTCGCTGCGCAACGCAAAACCCGCTGACGAAGGCGGTGTCGGTGAATTCATCGTGAACGCTGCGACCGAGGCGTACATTCGTCAGGTCGCCGCCGCTGCGGAGCCATTACCGCATGGCGAAAGCGAGTTCTCGCTCACCGGCTTGACGATGACGACCGCTGCGCTGGTGCGCCCGCCGCGCGTGGCGGAATCACCGTTCGCCTTTGAATGCCGCACGAGACAGGTGGTGCGGCTGAATCCCGGCGCACCGGGAGGTGGCAACATTGTCATCGGCGAAGTCATGCACGTCTTCATCCGCGATGATCTGGTGAACGATCGCATGCATGTCGATCCCGCGAAGCTTACTGCCATTGGGCGCATGGGCGGCCTCGGCTATTCGCGCACGCGCGACCGCTTCGAGTTGCCGATGGGCCGGACCGCGCTCGATGCACCATGAGCGGCCTTACTTCGCGTAGTCGTACACGCCACGACCGGTCTTGTCCCCCAGCCGTTTCGCTGCGATGAGTTGGCGCAGCAGCGGGCACGGAAAGTACTTCTGATCGCCCAGTTCGCGGTAGAGCACCATCATGATGTCGTGGCAGACATCCAAGCCGATCAGATCCGCCAGGCGCAGCGGCCCCATCGGGTGCGCCATGCCGAGTTTCATGATTTCATCAATCGCAGCCGGTTCGGCAACGCCTTCCATCCACGCGTAAAACGCCTCGTTAATCATCGGCATCAGAACGCGATTGGAGACAAAGCCCGCGCGATCGTTCGCGGCGACGGGCGTCTTACCCATCTTCTGCGCGAGAGCTACGGTCGTCCGCACGGTGTCATCACTCGTCTGCAATCCCTTGATGACCTCAACGAGCTTCATCACCGGCACAGGGTTGAAGAAATGCATGCCGATGACACGCGGCGCCGCAACCTCAACGCTCGCTGCAATCTCCGTGATAGAAATCGAACTCGTATTCGTAGCGAGTACGACATTGTCGCCGAACGTTTCAAGCATCTTCCAGAAGATGTCCTTCTTGAGCTGCACGTTCTCGCTAGCGGCTTCGACAGCGAACGCAGCAGCCGCGGCTTCGTTCATGTCCGTGTGATAGCTCAGGCGCGACTGGGCGGCGTTCGACTCATCCGCAGTCATGCGCTGCTTCTCGACATTGCGGGCCAACGTCTTCTGGTGATAGGACTTCGCGCGGTTGAGTTGGTCGGCGGATACATCAATCTGAAACGCCTTCATGCCGCACATCGCCGCGGTGAGCGCGATGCCTGAACCCATTGTGCCTGCGCCGATGACGGCGATTGATGTAATGTCGCTCATCTCAAACACACTCCTGTTCTTTGTGGGGGGGCGGCCATGGTAAAGGCGGCAGGCGGTGCGTGCCAGCGGGTTACGCAATGTCGCGGGAATCTGTGCTGGTTCAGCACGCCGGCCCACAGCCCGGCGAGCATGCGTGCGTCGCCGCTGAAATAAAAAAGCCCAGGGACTCGAATCCCTGGGCTTGTGGTTCATGGATGAAGACGCCCCCACCCTTGCAGATCGGCGGTTTACCGATCGTCCTTCACTTCATACTCCGCGTCGATCACGTCGTCCTTCGCACCGCTTGAAGTTTCGCCCGGGGTGGAGCCGGTCGTACCTTTCGCGGTGGCCTCGTACACGGCCTTGCCGAGTTCGATGGATGCCGTTTCAAGCTGCTTGATCGCCGCCTCGATCGCGCTCTTGTTGTCTTCCTTGAGCTTGGATTCGAGGTTGGACAGAGCCGACTCAATGTTGCCACGTGCTTCAGCAGACACCTTGCCGCCATGTTCTTCCAGGCTTTTGCGCGTCTGGTAGAGCATCTGCTCGCCACGATTCTTCAAGTCCACGAGTTCGCGGCGAGCCTTATCTTCCGCAGCGTGGGCTTCCGCTTCACGGCGCATCTTGTCGATTTCTTCCTGAGAGAGACCGGATGAACCCTTGATCTCAATGTTCTGGCTCTTGCCGGTCGCCTTGTCGGTCGCGGAGACCTGCAGAATGCCGTTGGCGTCGATCTTGAATTCGACTTCGATCTGCGGCATGCCGCGCGGCGCGGGGGGAATATCCGTCAGGTCGAACCGGCCGAGCGTGCGATTATCTGCAGCGAACTCGCGCTCACCCTGCAGCACGTGAATGGTCACACTGGTCTGGCTGTCTGACGCGGTGGAGAAAATCTCCTTGCGGCTGGTGGGAATGGTCGTGTTCTTCTCGATGAGCTTGGTCATCACGCCGCCGAGCGTTTCCACGCCGAGCGAAAGAGGCGTTACGTCGAGCAGGAGCACGTCCTTCACATCGCCCTGCAGCACGCCACCCTGAATAGCAGCGCCGACTGCCACGACTTCGTCCGGATTGATGGATTTGTCAAGTTCAGTCGTCTGGAAGATTTCCTTGGCCATCTCCTGCACCTTGGGCATGCGCGTGGAGCCGCCGACGAGTACGACCTCGTTGATTTCCTTCGGATTGAGCTTCGCATCCTTCAGCGCCTGCTCGCACGGTGTGCGCAGCCGCTTGAAGAGCTCTTCCGCGAGCGACTCAAACTTGCTGCGGGTGATCGTCTGTTGCAGGTGCTTGGGGCCGGACTGATCCGCCGTGATGAACGGCAGGTTGATGGTCGTCTCCAGCGCGCTGGAAAGCTCCATCTTCGCCTTCTCGCACGCTTCCTTGAGCCGCTGCAGCGCCATCGCGTCGTTGCGGATGTCGATGCCTTCTTTCTTGCGGAACTCTTCCGCGACGAAATCGATAAGCTTCTGATCCCAGTCATCGCCGCCGAGGTGACCGTCGCCGTTGGTGGCGATCACTTCAAACACGCCGTCGCCGATATCGAGGATGGAGATATCAAACGTACCGCCGCCAAGGTCGAAGACGGCAATCTTGGCGTTCTTCTTCTTCTCCAGGCCGTAGGCCAGAGCCGCAGCCGTGGGTTCGTTGATGATGCGCTCCACCTTCAGGCCCGCAATCTCGCCTGCATCTTTCGTGGCCTGACGCTGGGCGTCGTTGAAGTACGCGGGCACGGTGATGACCGCGCGCTCGACCTTCTCGCCAAGGTAGTCCTCAGCGGTCTTCTTGAGGTCCTGCAGGATCATCGCGGAGATTTCAGGCGGCGTGTACGTCTTGTCGCGCACCTTCACCTTGACGAGTTCATCGGCCCCGCCGACAACTTCATAAGGAACCAGCTTCTCTTCCGACTTCACCTCATGATGCCGACGGCCCATGAAACGCTTGATGGAGAAAATCGTGTTCTTCGGGTTCGTGACCTGCTGGTGGCGCGCAGGCTGGCCCACGAGCCGCTCACCCTTGTCGGTGAACGCCACGACGGACGGCGTGATCCGGTTGCCGGAAGCGTTGATGAGCACCTTCGGCTGACCGCCTTCCATGACGGCGACCACCGAGTTCGTGGTGCCAAGGTCGATTCCAATGATTTTTCCTGTTGACATGACTGTTCCTCAGATGGCTGATGCTGAGTTGGGGTTCCTGAAAAACTCTCTCTCGCGGCGGGAAGCCTGCGAATTCGACTCGCCCGGCCTGGCGCCTTCGTTCTGCACTCGCAACCGGAGTGCCATGCCGCGCAGTGATGAACCCGCGAGAATTGCAGCAACAACAGTGATCTTGACAGCCCAAATGGGGCATCCCCATATCTCACCCTGCCACTTTGGCGGTGAGAGCTGGCAGGAAATCGCTCGCTGACCAGAACTGCGACAGGTCGAAACCGAACAAAAGCCAATAAAACTACTTGACAGGGCCATTGGCTGCCGACATACTTATACCGAACAAAGTCCAACAAAGGAGCCGAGCCATGTTCAGTCTGAATCAGATCGAGCGGTTGATGGAGGTCGGAGCCTATCAGCGGCTGATTGATCGCATTCTGGCGAACGGTCGGTGCGATGTACCCGAGGCGCGGCGTCGGCTGGGCGAAGGAGGGAGCGCCCGCCTCGCCGCCTTGGGTCTCGCACTCCAGCGTTGCTGCGAGTTGACCTACGGCCCCACCGAAATCGGCAGAACGCTTGCAGGCGAGCTACGCCTCGCGCTGCTCACGTGCGACAACACCCTTTCGATGCAACCCGGCGCTGGCGCGATCGCCGTCGCAGCGCGCGGCTTGCTTGATTGGATCGCGCGACTGGCCCAACTGGACGGAACGGACAGCGACGCATCAATTGAGCACGCCGCCGTAACTCGATGCCTTTCGCTCATCGGTGCTGCACAAGACCGGTCGGGCCTGATCGGAAACGACGCTGCGGAATCCGCCATCGTGCTCTGGCAGCTTGGGGAGCATACGCATGATGAATCGGCCATCTCGCCGCATGTGGATTTGATGCGGCTGCGCGCTGCGGTGATGCGGGCGACCGATCGCGCGGACGGCGCACTCTGCCGCTTCGCCTATGCGGTTGCTGCGTAAAAAAGACGGTCATCGCGCCAAGATTTCCACAGCACGGCGTATCGCATCGCCAAGTGATGCGAACCCCGCCTGCAAGTCCCACTGTTGATCGGCACGGTCGCCCGTCGTGTTACTGATGGCGCGAAGCTCAATGGCGGGAACCCTCAGCCGCCGCGCTGCGTGAACAACCGCCGCACCTTCCATGGCTTCCGCGAGTGCGCCGGTTCGCCTGACGACTTCTTCAGCCGCTGCGTTCGTGCCGGAGCATGTGGCGACCGTCGCGATCGGACCGATGCGGAATGTCGCGCCCAGTGCATCAAGCATTTGCTCATCCACAGGCACGGCATTGCCTTCAAAGTCACCAAGCGGGAAGCCCAGCCCCGCCATATTGGCGAAGCCACGACCCGTGATGATGCCTTCTTCAACATAAATGCAGGTGGACGCGAGCAGTGCATCGCCGATGCTGAGTTCACTGCCGGGCAGCGCGCCCGCGATGCCCGCGCTGATGACCGCATCGAACGGCCTGCGATGCCGATGCTGCACGAGCATCTCGGTTGTCGCCGCCGCCGCATTGGTGCGGCCGACCCCCGCCGCCACGATGTGCGCATTCTCAAGAAGGCCGATCGCATCGGCCTCGGCTTTCACCGCTGTGATGATGAGAAGATTGAGCATGAATCAGCCCGCCATGATCCGCTCGATATCCGCAACAGACTTAGGAATGTCTTTCGAGAGGTTTTTCGCGCCGGTGCGCGTGACCAGCACGTCATCTTCAATGCGAATACCGATCTTCTCGTCGGGCAGATAAATGCCCGGCTCGATGGTGATGACCGCGCCGGCCTTCAGCGGCTCATCGGGTGATGCATCGTGCGTTTCGATACCGAGATGGTGGCCGATAGAGTGAATGAACGCATCGCCGAAACCGGCTTTGGTGATGATCGCGCGGGCAACGGCGTCGATCTCCGCCAGTCGCACACCCGCCTTCACTGCTTTGATCGCAGCTTCTTCCGCGCGAAGCACCACGTCATACACTTCGCGCTGCCTTGTGGTGAAGCGGCCGGATGCAGGTACGGTGCGAGTGATGTCCGCGTGATACCCGCCGTATGCCGCGCCCGAATCAATACAGATGAGATCGCCTTCTTCGATCGTCTTGCTGTTCGCGCGGTAGTGCAGCACGGTGGAGTTCACACCAGAGCCGACAATGGCGGGGAATGCAAGCAACCGCGCGCCGTTCGTGCGGTACGCGTGTTCGATGATCTCCTGCACATCGAACTCGCTCATGCCGGGTCGAACGGACCGCATCATCGCTTCAAACCCGTGAGCGGTGATGTCGATCGCCCGCTGGATCATCGCCACTTCCGCGCTCGACTTCACGGCGCGCATGGACGCCAACAGCTCGCTGCGGTCATCAATCGAAACACCCGGCACACGCTCACACACACGGCGAAACACGTCAAGATCAGGTGAAATCGGCTGGTCATATCGCGCCAGCGGGTGCAGGCACGCCAGCGACTTGCTCCGCCGCGCCGCATCGCCAAGGAACTGCGGCAGATGACTGAGCCGATAGATCGCATCAAAGCCAGTGCGCTTGCGCAACGCCGAGCCGATCTCCAGTCGATAGCCATCCCATTTTTCAATCTCAGGATTCAGCGGCCGGAGGAACAGCATCTCGCGCCGCCTCTCGACGGGCGAAGCCGGATCAAGCATCAAGACCGCACCGGGTTCATCCGTTACGCCAGTCAGATACTCAAAATGCGGATGCGGACGGAACGGCGCGTCGGAATGCGAGACATGATCGCCCGCAAAGATAAGGCCGACGGATGAGCCAAGCTTCGATCGCAGCTTTTCGCGACGTGATGCGAACTCGGCAACTGGAATGGCGACAGCTTCAGTCATGTTTCACCATAAAGAAGAGCGACCGCGGGGCACCATCAGCTCACTTCCTGAAGACGTGCAGCGGTTGTTTGCCCGAAAGAGCCGCAACAATGTTTGCCACCGCAAGGCGCATCATCGCTTCGCGGTCTTCCACCGTCGCGGTGCCCAGGTGCGGCAGCAGAAACACGTTCGGCAGTTCCGCCAGGCCCGGCGCAAGCTGCGGCTCCCGCTCAAACACATCCAACCCCGCTGCTGCAATGCGCCTTTCGCGCAAGGCCTGCACAAGAGCCGTTTCATCCACCACCGGGCCGCGCGCCGTGTTGATGAGCACCGCGCTCGGCTTCATCATCGCCAGTCGCTCTGTGTTCATCAGGTGGCGCGTCTCGTTCGTCAGCGGTGTGTGAATGCTCACGAAATCCGCCTCTCGTAATCCATCCTCGAGGCCAACGCGCCTCGCATGAATCGGCGGAGCTTCGTACTCAGGATGCTGCGATCGCGCGTGATACAGCACTTTCATGTTCCACCCGATGGAACGCCTCGCCGTGGCGAGGCCGATGCGACCCGCGCCGACGATCAGCAGCGTCTTGCTGATGACGCTCGTGCCGAGCAATTCGTTCGGACTGACGCCGCCCCATTCGCCGCTGCGCACGAGTGAAGAGCCTTCTGTCGCGCGTCGCGCCGCAGCGAGCAACAGCAGCCATGCAATATCCGCCGTGGGTTCATCAACCGCGCCGGGCGTGTGGCCGACGATCACATGACGATTCGCCGCTTCTGCAAGGTCGATGTTGTCCACGCCGACCGCGTAGTTGCTCACGATCACCAGTTGCGGCCCCGCTGCGTCGAAAAACTCCGCATTGATGAGCACATCCGCAGGCGTGGAAAGCACCGCATGCGCGCCGCGCACCGCGCTCAACAAATCCGCGCGAGGCATCCGCTCATCGCGAGGGTTGATCCATACATTCTCAAAGCCCGCGCGCTTCAGCTCGCGCACAGGATCGCCGGGCAACGGTCGCGTAATCACAATGCGGCGAGACTCAGGCATTGGCGCCTCGCGCGTGATGTGTCATCGCCGTCAGCACGCGGCGTGCGTCTGCTGCCGTGAGCATCGGCTCCGTCGAAGGAACTCGCACGACATCGAAGCGTGCGCGAACGTCGATGCCGCCGGGGTCGATGGCGACCATCACTGGCTGCTCGACTTCGATCTTTGCAAAGCACAGGCACAGGGCTCGCAAGTCATCCGTATGGTCATCGTTCATATGCCGACAGATGCGCGATTCGACTTCCGCGAGTGCGTTGGGCCGCATGAGCGCATCGCCGTCGATGACTTGCTCCGCAAACCGCGCGACATCAATATGCATGAACGCCCAGCGAACATCCTCCGGCTCGCCGTGATGAATACGCCAGCGATCTGCAACCGCGCCGAACTCGCCCCGCTCCGCGAACGGCTCCAGCGTTACCATGATCTCCATCGCGTCTTCAACGCACTCCGGCACGAAGAGCACCGTATCCACCGCGTCGAGCATCGCCACCATCACCGGCGAGACGAGCCTGCCGTCCGGCGCGATGACGTACTTAATCGGGCGCAGATGCTCCTCAAAGCGCAGATCAGCCCGCGTGTGAGCGCGAAGGAAGGCATAGGCGTTCTCGACGACGGAATCCATGTGCAACATGGTAGCGACCGACGCTTAGGCGACCCCGACGGCTTCCGCATCGCGATCGGTGAGCCAGCCGCCGTCGCTGCGCTGCTTCACGGTGCCGTCTCGCTTCCATGATCGCTCACAACGAGGCTCTTCGCGCAGGTCGCTCACTGTTGACGAGGTGGCCGTTGCGCTGAACCGAACGCGCGAAACGCCCAGTAGATCGGGTAAATCCGCTGCGAACTTACCCAGCGTGCCGCGCGGGTCAGGCAACTCGATCTCCGCGTCGAGCGGGTTCTCAATGCCTCGTGATTTCGCGTCTTCCAATGCCTTGAGCGCGGCTTCACGCGCTTCAAGCACCGTTGACCAATCTGCATCCGCTGCGAACTCGAACGCAAACAGCGTTTCAAGATGCACGGTCTTCGAATCATCCCCCCATAGCGTGCGATACGCCTCATCCGCTGTATGCGGCAGAAGCGGCGCGAGCAGCCGACAGAGCATTTCCGTCAGCATCCACATCACCGTCTGCGAGGTGCGGCGGCGGAGCGACCGCGGCGCATCGCAATACAGCCGATCTTTCACCGCAACGCAATACAGTGCAGAAAGGGTGTCATTGCAGAAGTCATACAGCAACTGATGCGCGCGGCGGAACTGGTAGGTCTCATACGCTTCAACCACACGCTTCTGCAGCGCAGCCGCCTGTTCGAGAATGAATGCGTCGATGGACGTGGGCGCGATGCGTGAAAAATCAACACAATCGCCGCAGACGCCGCCCGCGCCGGGATCGTTCGGCGTGCATTTGAAGTCATACAGATTGCTCAGCAAGAAGCGCAGCGTGTTGCGCACCTTGCGATAGCTTTCACCAGCCTGCTCAAAGAAGGAAAGATCAACCTTGATGTCGTTTTCATATGGCAGCGAGCTGACCCACCACCTGCACACATCCGCGCCGAAGTCTTTGAGCAGTGTGTCAACATCCAGTGCGTTGCCGCCGCTCTTCGACATCTTCCTGCCGTCTTTATCGACCATGAAGCCGTGCGTGAGCACACTGGCAAACGGCGAGTGGCCGGTAACGCCCAGCGCGGGAAGCAGCGAAAGCTGGAACCAGCCACGATGCTGGTCGGAGCCTTCAAGGTACAGGTCGGTCGCTGGGCCGGTTTCGCGCGCCATACCTCGCGTGCAGACGACAGCGTGCCAGGATGAGCCGGATTCAAACCAGACATCGAAGATGTCGTAAAGCTTGGTGAGAGAGGATTTGAGATTTGAGATTTGAGATTTCAAATCGATATCGCTCGCCGGGTCATACTGCTCAAGCAATTGTTCGGGCGATTCCGTGAACCATGCATCGCTGCCCCGCGCTGCGAAGACCTTCGCGACGGCGCGCACGGACGCAGCCGTCATGAAGATCGTTCCATCCGGCAAGGCAAAGGCAGGGATGGGCAGGCCCCACGCGCGCTGGCGCGAAAGGCACCAGTCCGGGCGAGATTCCAACATGCCGCGCATGCGGTTGCGGCCCCATTCTGGGATGAACTTGATCGCGTTGGCGACAACATCCAGCGCGCGAGCACGCAACGATGCGCCTTGAGCCAAGCCCACGGATTGCAATCCGTGGGCTTCGACAGCCATATCCACACCCACAAACCACTGTTCCGTCGCGCGGAAGATCACCGGCGTCTTGCTGCGCCAATCGTGTGGATAGCTGTGCGTGAAGCGATGCGAGTGGAAAAGGTGGCCGGACTCGCGCAGGTGCGCCATCACTTTTTCATTTGCATCCCACACGCTCACGCCGCGCAACCACTTCGGCGCGGTGTCATCGAACGTGCCGTCGGCTTTCACGGGGCAGTAGATATCCAGTCCCTCGCGCAAACCAGTCTGATAGTCTTCCTGCCCGTGGCCCGGCGCGGTATGCACGAGGCCAGTGCCGTCTTCAAGCGTAACGTACTCCGCCGCGACAATGCGCCCCTCGCGCTCGATGAACGGGTGCCGATACACAACGCCCACCAGCGCGCTGCCGTCGCATTCCGCAAGCACCTGCACATCTTCCGCCTTGCCGATCTTCGTTACCTTCTCTGCAAGTTCGCGCGCAATGACGGAGATGTTGCCGTCCACCTGCACCAGGGCATAGCGATAGCGCGGATGCACCGCGATGGCGAGGTTGGCGGGCAACGTCCAGGGCGTCGTCGTCCAGATCATCAGCGAAGGCGTCTGATCCAACTCCACACCAAATGCCTGCTCCACCTGCGATTTACTTCCGGCGGCAACTTCAAAGTCAACGTAGATCGACGGGTCTTCACGATCCTCATATTCAAGCTCGGCCTCAGCAAGCGCGGTCTGATTGGCGATCGACCAGTGCACGGGCTTCAGCGCGCGATAGACGAGGCCGCGCTCGACGAGTGTCGCAAACACGTCCAGCACTGCGCCTTCATACTCCGGCAGCATGGTCAGATATGGATGCTCATAATCCGCCAGCGTGAGCATGCGCTTCATCTGGCTCATCTGAAGCTGGATCGACTTCTCAGCGTGCTTGGCGCATTCACGGCGGACCGCCATCCGACGCTGATCTTCCGTCAATGTGTCCAGCTTCGCAGCTTTGCCTGATTCAATCAGCTCCGTCATTACACGATGCTCAATCGGCAGGCCGTGGCAGTCCCAGCCGGGAATATACGGGCAGAGATTGCCCGCCATCAGCTTGCTGCGCACGACAAAATCCTTGAGCACCTTGTTCAGCAGGTGGCCTACGTGCAGCGAAGCGTTGGCATAGGGCGGGCCATCGTGAAACACGAAGCGAGGCGAATCGGCGGCTTCGCGGGCAGCAATCGCCTGCGCATACAGATTCGAGTTCTCCCATCGCTTCTGCGATTGCGGCTCGTTCTGCGCGAGATTCGCTCGCATGGGGAACGGTGTCTGCGGCAGGTTCAGCGTCTGCTTGTACGTTTTCTTCGTGGCTTCAGTCATGGCATTTGCGGAAAAAAGGACACGTCAAAAGGTCAACATGTCAACAGATCAACACCGTGGTTTCATGTGTGCATGACACGTCGTCTGAACCTTGATCCGTGCACATGTGTGATATCGATCCGTATTCGATGATGAACAAACTCGGTCAGGAAACAAACTCGGCCCCGCGATTGGGCGGAGCCGAAACGACTTCATGCGTTGCTATCACGCACTTATCGCGGCTCGCCCTCGCGGGGCACGGCAATGATAATCGCGATGATGCTGAAAAACCGGGGCATCGACGAATGAAGCCTAGCGGGCAGCAGCATCGGGTCAAGCTTCCTGCAGCACCCTGGCCTTTATGCCAGACTTCACGGTCTCTCCTGATCTGGCTTTTTCTTCCCCCGATGAGCGGTCGTAAACACCTCACCAGGCGACCAGAGGTCGCGCCAAAGCCGACGAATCGCTTCGCCTCGTGTTTCGCCGTCCGGCGATCGCAGGCTCACCCATCGCACCGGTTCCAGTCCCCTGCGCGGCTCGATGGCGATGCCCCACAGCGGCGCGAAGCCTTCCGTGCGAAGTGAATATCGCATGTCGCCAGCCGCGCCTCCACCGTCCGCAGCGAGCGAAGCCCACGCGACGTAGCCGTCCGCAAAATCGCGAAACCCGACGAATACATGCTGCACGCGCTCGTGCTGCGGGCTGCGCTCATCTGGCACGAGTCTCGTAACCTCGTCCAGCGTGAGCACCTCGACGGATTCGCCTCGCTGCACTCGAACACGCCCGAAAGGCGATGCATACACCGCGTCTGCGTGCAACCGGCCTTCCGCTTGATACAGCGATCGCCAGATGATGATGTTGCCCATCGTGGGCATCGCTCTGCCTCGCTCGATGGTGTGGCCTCGCTCTGCAGCCAGCTCGCGCTGCACGCCCAACACGCGCTGCTGCTGCGCGAACGCGATGCCGAGATAGAGAATCGCGAGCGACAGCGCGAGGCGCGCCGGCCGTGCGCTGGAGAAAAGAAGCCCGAACAGAATGCCAAGAATGAGCGTGAGCGTGAACAGCGGGTCGATGATGCTGATGAGGTCCCACGAGACTCGCGCGTTGACGAACGGCCAGTAGAGAAACGTGCCGTAGCTGGTAAGCGTGTCATTGACGCCATGCGTTGCGCAGCCGATGGTCGCTGCGAGATACGCCAGCCCTGCCTGCGGCCGATACCGTCTGAACAGCAGCAGCAACGGAGCGGCAGCCAGCAACCCGCCGACGGGAATGAACGCGAGCGCGTGGGTGAAATGGCGGTGGTGTTCCCACGGCAGCGCGGGGTCGGCAAGGCTGCCCCAGAACACATCAACATCAGGCAGCGCGCCGCCCGCCGCGCCGAAGAGCAACGCACCCGCGCCACGCGGCGAACCCGTGGGTTCTTCACCCATGCGCGGGCTTCGACCCAGCCGTCTGCCAATGATGGCATAAGCCGCCAGCGCGCCGAGCGTTGTGTGCGTGATGGGGTCCATGCGGATACAAGCCGATGCGCTCGTCAGGTAGCGAGCTTCGTGGGGTCTTCGCCACGCTCAATGGCGCGAATCTTGTTCACGCGACGCAAGTGGCGGCCGCCCTCGAACTCCGAATTCAAGAACGCTGCGACGGCGCGGTGAACCTGCACGGACGACATACCGTCGCCTGAGAGACAGAGCACATTGGCGTCGTTGTGCTTGCGGCACATTTCGGCTGCGTATTCATCGTAAGCCAGCGCGGCGCGCACGCCGTGCACCTTGTTCGCTGCGATGGACACCCCGATGCCCGAACCGCAGACGAGTATGCCCCGCTCGGCGCGGCCCGATGCAACCGCCTGTGCAACGAGCCAGGCTTCCTCAGGGTAATCGCGCGATGTGCCGTCACACGGACCAACGAGAATGACCTCGTGCCCCTGTCCGCGCAGCGTCGGCACCAGCGATTTCAGCGTCTCATCACCTCGATGATCCGACCCGAGGGCGATCTTCATTGGACAGCAGCTCCTTGAGGCGTTGCGGAATCAGTTTCTTCATACGGCGGGCGAGCGCATGGTACGCACCGTCGCCCATGCCGATGGGATCGTCCATATCCTTTTTCGGGTCCAGAGGCATGATCTTCGCTTCATGCTCCGGCTCCCCCCGAACCAGTCGCCGCGCACGGATGGCGTGGTCCTCCGTCATGCACAGCACGAGTGCAGCATTGCGGATCATTTCTGCGCTCAGACCCTTTGAATGCGACGCATGCGCTTCCGCATCAATGCCGATCTCCTTGAGCGCCGCAACCGTGCCGGAAGACATCGGCGCGCCATTCCCCGCTGCAAGGCCCGCCGACGCAACGAAAAACCGCTTTCCGTCGCCCAGTTCGCCTGCGTCGAGCCAATGGCGCGCAATCGCTTCCGCCATAGGGCTTCGACAGGTGTTTCCGGTGCAGACGAAGAGAATAGTTTGCATGGACACAATGGGCGTGATGAAGCAACCGGCAGGGGTTGCTTCGCGAATCAGTCGGCACGATGCCCCCGCTCGCTTGCGGGGTGCGTCGTGAGTTGCAAGGATGGTACACTAGGCTGGCGGGCGGCGTTCGAATTGCAGGAATTGCCGCTTCAGCCCTAGTATGTGCGCAGGCTGAGACTGGGAGTGACTGGTGGAATTCGTTCACGAATCTGAAGTCGAAAACCTTCTTCGCGATCACAGGCTGACTCGAGTTGAGGAAGGCCCCGACCGAGTGCATCTGGCGATGGAGCCGATTGAAGGCATGGTCAGGCTACACCTGGCGTGCCCCGCGAGCTGCGCGGTGCCGCTTGAAGGTGCCTCTGTTACATCCTTCGAGAAGGAACGCCTGCCTAAAGTTGTCGAGCACGTCATCCATCTGCTCAACTTCGAGCAGATTCTGCTCATTCCCATCGGCAAGTGGCGGCGCGTGTTCGACGCGGTGGCTTTCAGCCTGGCCAGCAACGAAGACTGGCAGGAGATGGACGCTGCCGCCACGGTTGAACTGAACACGCGCGATCCGCTGCTGTGCGAGCCTGCGGACTTCCACACCGTCATCGCACTCATCGAAGCATTGTTTAACGACGCGGAACACCCCGATCAGGGTCTCATGCTGATTCCCACGGCTGCGCCGGTACTCATTGAGATCGTGCCCGACGGCGCTGTTCGCATCAACCTAGGCAACGCCGTACTCGCCGATGAAATGGCCGACGCTGTGGCAACATGACCGAACATCAAAAACCCCGCCTTGATTGACGGAACAGCCCGGAACACACCAGATGGATCGGGGGATACGGGGGAAAGCCGGGGGTTGAGCCGGACGCACTCCTGAAAGGAGCAACCATGCGGGTCGTAGTTGACGGACGTGAATGCGATGTCGACCTCGGAAGCGACTCCGTCGCGAAAGTCATCGCTGCCTGCGCTGCGATCGCCGAGCGCGATGGCCGCATGATTGTCGATATCGTTGTGGACGGCGCGAGCTGGACCGCAGAAGATGTAGAAGCCTGTGAGCGCGAAGGCGCATCCGCGCAGGAAGTGATACTCACCACCGCTGAGCCGCACGCGCTCGTCAGCTCAATGTTCGGCGAAGCTGCGGACGCGCTCACCGACGCCTGCTCGCTTCAGGAACAGGCAGCAGAACTCCTTCAGGCCGATCAGAAAAGCGACGCGATGCAGAGTCTGAACGAGTCGCTGGGCATCTGGGTCTCTGTGCAACAGGCGGTTTCACAAGGCACATCGCTGCTTGGGATGTCCCTTGACGATCTCACCATCGAGGGCACACCCGCCGAAGAGGTCATTCAACGCCTCGAACAACAGCTCCACACGCTGTTCCGGCAGCTTGAGGCGGATGACACCGTCGGGCTTGCCGATACCCTGCTTTACGAAATGCCCGATGTGGCGGAACAATGGCGCGGCCTGCTGCATGAAATGCGGCGACGCCTTGCCTCGTTGCAACAGTGAGCCGAAAGATACCGCGTGCCCCAAAAGAAACAGCGCATTGATGAACTGATGGAGAAGGTGGGCGCGGCAATGGCGCGCACGGCGTACTTTGAAGCCGAACGCCTCGCTGTCAAGGCCCTGCAAATGGCTCGGCAGGACGCAGATTTCGACGCGATGGCGCGCATCATTCTGCCCCTGCAGGAAGCCCGGCGACTGCGCACGCAACTGGCGATTGACGCGGGCAATGTGCGCGTGATTGAAGAACCCATCACGGACGAGATGCACATCGAGCCGGGCTGCTATCTCATCCAGCCCCCGCTCGTCGGCGCGGATGCTCGCAAACTGCGTCTCGCGGCACTGCAGCGTGAAGTCCCCGTCGCGATCGTCTGCCGCGAGCCGAAAACGAAGCTGGGTCTGTGGCCGATCGTTGCTGTCGGCGCGGGCGACACCGTGCGCACGCGCGTAAAGCCGCCCGCCAAGCCCGCAGCGCCCGCCATGTCGTGGTTCGTCAGCGCGATGGAAGCAATCGGCGATGAGGCCATCGCGAGCATCGATCCCGCGATGGAGTCGGTTCGCCGTCTTGATGCCGCCATCGCCAAGCTCGACATCATTCCTGAACATGAGAAGCTGCATCAGTTCATCGAGAAGCTCTGCCGCGAAGCAGCCAGTGCTGAGCCGACCGGCAAGCGGCCTCGCGTGAAGTCGTAGCGTTACGCAGGGGGCAGCCGTGCATACACGCGTTGCATCACGTCGAATCGCTCGAATCGCCGCGAGCGGTGCGCTTGTGCTGCTCATGGCCGCTGATCGGGCAGGCCTGCTGCTCGCCCCGAGGCAGAACGACATGGTGAGCCATCACGGCGGCACGTTCCGCATCAGCCGCTGCATCACGCCCCTGCTCATCGAACTCGATGCGCCAGACGCGCTTGCGGGCAGTGAAACCACGCAGATCATGCTGTGGGGCATCGCAATGTCTGAAGGCGAAGGCGAAACGGAAGCCCTTGCGTTCATCCGCGCCTATGAAGGACAAGCCGTTACGCTTGCGCTGGAAGCACAACGAACGCGCGACCCGTTCGGGCGCATCCTCGCACACATTCACCTGCCCGAAGGCGGCACGCTGAATGAATCACTACTTGAAGCCGGCCTCGCATCGGTGGAAGAGCGTTGGCCCCACGCCATGCTTACGCGATACGCGCAGGCGCAGAATAATGCGCGGCGGCATCGTCGCGGCATGTGGCGCGATCGACCTTAGCTCCCGCCACTCAGCTCGCTTCGTTCCGCACCGATCTGCAGTGCCAGTCGTGATGCTGCGTCCTCAAGCATCGCACGCCTGGCGCGCGTGGGCTTGATGCTCGCTTCCCAGAACACACGCAGCGCAAGTGTGGAACGATCCCGATGGAACTTGGCATCCGCTCGACCGACGAAACGGCCACCCTCAAGCATCGGCAGTGTGTAGTAGCCGTACTTCCGCTTCGCTGCGGGGACGAACGCCTCAAACCGATAGTCAAAACCGAACAATCGCATCGCTCGCTGGCGATCGCGCAGCACGGGATCGAATGGAGACAGCAACCGCATCCGCGCAGGTGGCGATGAAGCGCGATCCAAGCGCCGCCTCCAATCCACAGCGGCAAACGACATCTGTACCTTCGCGCCATCTCTCGGCTGCACCTGTACGCGCTCGACATCGCCCCGCTTCACAGCGCGCTCACACCAGTCCCGGGCTTCGTTGATCTCGATCGCACGCCAGAACGCCGCGAGTTCCGTCGGGGTGGCGACGCCAAGCCGCTCCAGCGCGCTGCGACAAGCCCAGTCGATGTGTGCGGCTCGATCTGGCTCAGGCAGGGCGTGCGCTTCCGGCAGCACACGCTCAATCAGGTCGTACACTTTGTGAAAGTTCACCCGCTGCGCAATCGCCAACTCGCCGCTGCGCCACAGATACTCGAGCGCGGCCTTATCCGGCTTCCACCCCCACCACGCGCCGTCGCCTTCGCGCTTGACGGGATTCTCAAAATCACGCGACAGCAGCGGACCTTCGCGCTCGATGCGCTCACGCACGGCAGCGATGATTTTTTTGGCATTGCGACCCATGCGCTCGCGCCACCACGCGCTCCGCCGAACGCGCGCGTGATGCTTCGCGAATCGCGGCTTCCAGTGCGCGAACCACTGCACCGGAATGGCGGATGCGTCATGCGTCCAGTGCTCGAAGAGCAGGCGATCGCGCTCAAGCAGTTTGGCGAGCATCGGCGGCCGATAGCCGTCCAGCCGGGAGAAGAGGGTGAGATGATGCGCCCGTTCGACGATGTTGATCGAATCGATCTGTACGAAGCCGAGCGATTCAATGAGTTTCGCGGTTGTGGCGGGCGTCGCTCGTCTGGAAGGGTCCGCCAGCAGCCCCTGCGCCTGCAGCAGCAACGTCGCGGCCTGATCGGCAGACAAGATAGGGATCGCGCGACCGCTCATGGATGCGAAGTGTAAAGCAGACGCGAATCTTTTTTCACGCACCCGCGCGGCGAAGAGCCGCCTGCACGCGCAAAGCCGTCGCTTCATCGTAAAGCTGCGACTTGCCGAAACCCGGCATCGCGCCTGCTGCTTCCGCCTGCTCCTGCGATTCTTCGTAATTTGAGATCAGCAGCATCGCGGGTGCGGGGTTGCGCTGTACGAGCGAACAGATGAGCGAGATGCCTTGATCGCCCACTGAGCCACCAAACTCCCCGTCCAGCACGCGGTTCACCAGCAGCACGGCACGGCTTGCCAACGCCTGCTCAAGCGAACTGGCATCGTTCGCCTTCATGATGGGCGACTCCGGTGAAATGCGACGCATCGCTGTCGTCAGCATCATCATGTCGGGTCCGCAATGGCCCACAAGCGCGATCGGCACAGCATTCGTCATCAGCGTGATTCTCCATCGTCATCCTTCAGCGAACGGCTCTTTTCCTGCTCCAAAATCACTTCGCGCGCGGTAACCATCACGCACACGCCGCCCGCCAGTTCGAATCGGCGGGGTGAACGGTCGCCATCCGCGACGGCTTCCACTGCGGGCATGATTGACCTGCGACCAAACGCATCGCCCCCGCTGCCGAGCGCATCCATCGCAGCGCGGCGAAGGCCCGCAGCAATCACGGGCAACGGCTGCGCAGCCAGTCGCTCGCGTGGCCAGCGGCGAAATGATGCTTCGCCGAAGACGTGCTGTACCTCTTCGTTCAGAAGTGAGGCTGCGAGCGCGAACGTCTCCGCGGCGGCGGCGGCGCGAATCGGCGCATCGGGCCAGAGCGATTCCAGCACGGGCAGCACATCGCGGCGAAGGCGGCCTCGCACCAAGTCTGTTCTTACGTTCGTGGGGTCCACGCGCCACGTGATTCCCGCTGTTTCGCAAAGCGATTCACATGCAGCCTTGCGCACTGCGAGAAGCGGTCGAATAAGCGAGATGCCATCCTGCAAAGGTCGCGACCATGCCATGCCCGCCATGCCCGCAGGCCCCCCGCCGCGGCACAGCGCGATGAGGAGCGTTTCAAGCTGGTCCTCTGCGTGATGCGCCGTAGCGACGTGTGCCGCACCGACGTGCCTCGCACAACGTGCAAGAGCTTCATAACGCAGCCGTCTCGCATTCGCAGCGAGGTTGCCTGTTTCATGCGCAGGGTGCACGTGCGCAATGTGCAACGGCACATCCAGTCTGTGGCACACTTCCTCAACATGCGCCATGTCGTCGTCCGCAGATTCACGAAGATGATGATGCACGTGCGCTGCGATCAGTTGCAATCGACCGGACGCGCCCGCACCGGGGTGCTGATCGCGCACCGCGGCGCACGCCAGCAGCAGCGCGAGGGAATCCGACCCGCCACTGACAGCGACCAACAGCGTCCCGCCCTGCTCCATGCCGCAGCGCAGGCGAAGCTGCTTCGCAATCTCCGCGACGAGCGGATGCCGCCGCGCCGCTTCAGGCATGGCGTCCGTGCGGGCCGCCGCGAAGACCGGGGGTTGTGAACGTGGCGTATCGCTCATCACTCGATACTATGCGGCGGAGCAACCGCACGAGGAGCACCCGTGACCGGAACCGCAGCCATTCTGTTCACAACCCTGCTCAGCAGCCCGCCCGTGCTGCCGCCCAGTGAGCGCAGCGCGAATGAAATGCTCATTCCCATGCTTGTCGTGCTGGGCATCGTCATCATGGCGATCATGCTCGGCATGTCGATGCGGGGCAAGATCGCCCGCAGGCAGGCGGAGTCGCTCTCGCCGCGCGAACGACTGGATCAGATCAAGGCCGATGCAGAACATCGCGCCAGGCGCCAGGGCCTCTCGCCCGAATCGCTCGACATCGCGCAATCACTGGCAACACTGCTGGACACGAAATCAGCTCGATTGGAACTGTTGCTGGAAGAAGCGGAGCATCGCATCGCGCAGTTGGAATCATTAGTTCGAGAAGCCTCGCCCCAGCAGCAAGCGATCAGTGAACCTGCGCCGCCCGTGGAATCGCCTCGTGATGTTCCGCCGCCACGACGGGCCGCCCATGCGAATGCAGATGCGGTCGATCCGCTTTCGCGTTCTGTGTATGAGCTTGCAGATACGGGCCGCACACCGGTGCAGATCGCTCAACAACTCGATGAACAGGTGGGGAAGGTGGAGCTGATCCTCGCGCTCAGGCAGAGCAGGGGATAGTTATCCGTTCGCCGTTGTCAGCGGCAGCATCGCGCAATGCCGCGCGCTGTGAACTGACTGCTGACAACTGCGCCTTACGGACACACGCCCCATGAACCCAGCAGAATCAGCAGATCTTGCACATCGACCGTGCCGGAGTCGTTGAGGTCCGCGGGGCAATCGCCCTTGCCGCACGGCCCCCACGCACCGAGCAGGATGAGCAAATCCTGCACATCGACCGCGCCGGAGTTGTTGAGGTCTGCCGGGCAGGGCATGACTTCACCAAGCAGCACGGTTACCGTGAGCGCGAGATCGGCGAATGTCTGGCCGGGCAGATTCTCATCGCTGGTGTGGATGACGATTGGAGCTTCGTAGATGCCGTCGCGCAGGCCGGTGGTGTTGAATGCGAATGTGAGCGTCGCAGGTGAAGCGCCGATGTTATTCACCAAGCCGGAGACGTAACTGAAAGGCGCTACGACGCCGCTGATGGAATTGAGGTTCAACAGCGCTTGTAGGCTGTCGAAGCCGAGATTCCACACCGGCACATCGAGTTGATGCGTGCCGGTGTTGGGATCAAGCCCCCATTCGATGGCAAGCTTCTGCATAGCACTGCTCGACGAGAACGAAGGATTCGAAGGCCTCACCACGGTGCCCGTGGTGTTGCGCACGAGAGATGCGGGCTGCACAGCCTGACTGGTGCTGGTGAAGGTGATTGAGCCTGCGACCGTGCCGACCGTGGAGGTGTCTAACGGAATTGAGCCGGTGGACGGCCCGCTGACAGGGGGCAGTGATCCGTTCACCGCACCGCTCAAGCCGCCGGACCCGGTGGCGGTGTAATCGAGAATATCCGCGCCGAGCGGCGTAACCACGTTCGGCGCGGGATTGGTCACGCTGAAGCTCACGCCGAAGGTCGCGCCTTGAATCACCTTGCCATAGTTTGCAGGCACGGTGGCGTTCATGCGTGCGGGAATCTGATATTCAACGACGACAGGAATGTGATCTGATCCGTCATGCAGCGCATCCGCGATGAAGTTGGAAAGCGGCACATTACCGGGGTAGTAGAAGTTGTTGCCGTTGTTGATCGCCTGCCCGTGGTGCAACCCGTCGTTGCCGAATGAGCGATACGTGCCGGGGATGTACGAGAGGCCGAAGCCGTCGTGCATTGGATTCGTACTGAGCTGAAAATCGAAACGGTCATCCATGCCCCCGCCGATCAGGCCGCCGGCCATGATGAGACGAGGCGACTGCGTGTGCTTGATGGCGTTGCCCGGCCCGCCCCACGGCCCGGTGCCGAGCGGATCAACCGCCTGCCCGTTGCCGCTCTGGAACCAGAACACATAGCCCGGCTCCGTGTTGTTATAGAAGTTGAAATCCCCCGCGTAGATGATGTGTGTTCCTGCTTCGAGCGCGTCAGCGTTCGCACGAATGGCCTGAACACCCGCAAGACGATCCAGTCGATCGGATGCGGTATTGCCTGCTTTGAGATGCGAGCTGTACACATAGAACCGTGCGAGAGGCGAGTCGTAGCCAAGCAGACGCAATCGCCAGCGATCGGTGTATCGACCTGCGCCGGTGTTGATGTCCATGTGCTCTGCGGCATCTTCGAGCAGGAGGCCTGCGCGATAGAACATCGCCTGCGCGCCGCCGAAGTTGTTTTCACCGCCGATGGTGGTGAACGTCGCCTGCGCGTAGAACACGCCAGGCGGCGCGGTGGCGTCGATGATCGACTTCAGCACGGGAAGGTCCTGAGAACGGACTTCCTGAAAGATGAAAACAGACACCGGCACCGCAAAGCCAGGCTTGTTGTCGGCGTGCAGTTGTGTGATGACATCAGCGAGCGCTGCGTTGTCGCCCATCAGCTGCGCCACGTTGTAGTTGACAACGCGAAGCTGAGCCGAAGCCGGCGCAACGCCCCACGCCCACACCAGCACAACCACAGCGAGCAACGTTCGATTCACTGGCACAGGCGGCTCCCTCTGTTCGGGATTTGGACGGCAAACCCAAGTTCTACAAGAACTTACACGAACGCCAGATACTAACGCCAGCTTTCGCGGGAGCGAAGAGTTTTTTCAGTTTTTACCCTTTGCCCGCGCCGCGACGCCACTGGCGCATGAAAAAGCCGCACCGAACGCGGCTTGAACGAATCAAGAAACACGATTGAACGCGCTTTACGCGAACCCGCCCGTGTGCACGATCTCAAAGTCATGCAGCGAGCGCACCTGCGCCGCGCTGAGCGACGGCAGGCTGTTGAACCGCTCAATAACCGCTGCACCGTCTTTCACCGCAAGCCCCGCCAGCAGCTTGAACTTGGATGCGAGGATGTCTTCAAGGTCCGCGGTCGTGTTACGTGCGTGCCCGCCGGGGTACATCACGAGGCCGCTGTCGTATCGCTTGCCGTCTGCGCCAGTGATGACGAGCGAGGTGGGAATGCCATCGGGATACTTCGCGTCGTACTCCGGCCCGCCATGCTGGAAGGTGATCTTCTTCATCAGCGTGCGTGTCAGCGGGTGGAAGATCGCGCTCTCATCCTCTTTATAGTCGTAAGGCGAAAGCATGAGTGTCTTCCAGATTTCATCGTTCGCGCGGCCGCCCTTCGTCGCGGGCAGCGCGCCATGCCTGGCCTTGTATTCCAGCGCCTTGCGCAGCAACGTCGCAACAATGTACGCCATGGAGTGGTCAGCGGACTGGCGCGTCTTCGGGTCCATCTTCGCCGGGTTGCCGATGATGCCGAATGCTGGCTCATACGCCAGAATCGTGATGCCCGCGATGCTGCCGCCCTGCGCATCTGCAAGCAGATGCGGATGCGCTGCAACAAGGTCGATGATGCCCTGCAGCGCGCCCGCGGACTGATGCTCATACAGTCCCAGCTTGAAGTGCATGCCCATCACCGCGAAGTCATCGCCGGAATGCGAAAGCATGAGATCGAACGGCGAAGGCGCCATTTCCACCCAGCGATCCTTGCCGCTCGTCGTCGGCTCGAAGAATCGCCAGATCGCTTCCGGATTGCGGAAAATGTCCTTCGGCCCGATGAAGCCCCGCATTGCACGCTGCATGGCGAGCACGGCGGCTTCCGTGGAAATCGCAGCGGAAGAGCCTTTGGAATCGGAAAGCTGCTTGCCTGCACGAATGGCTCGCCACGGAATGGAATGCGCCACGAACATGCCGATGGCGGATTCGATCTGCTCCGCCGTGGCGCCAAGCATCGCGCCATACACCGCAGCGGACGCAATCGCGCCATGCACCACGTGGTCGATCTTGTAGCTCTTAAGCGAGAAGACTTCCGCCAGACGGCCGCGGATTTCATCAAGACACGCCATGCCGCGCAGCGCGAACGCACCGTCGCGCCCTGCAAGCTGCGCCGCTGCGATGCAGACAGGATAGAAATCGTTGTGGCCGAACTCCCCCGCCGTGTGGCCCAGCTTCGGGTTGTAGCCGAAGTTCGTGCCGTTGGAATCCCACTCGCGCACGGCGGCGGAGTTGGCGACGATGGCCTTCTCCGGCGCGACGGGGCGATTCGATCCGAAGATCGTTGCGCCACCAGCGCTGCGTTCATACTCAAGAGCTTCTTCGCGCAGCACGCGCGGCGCGTTCGTGCCGAGCGCAATGGCGGAGATGCCGCACAGCACCGCATCGGTATGGAAGAGCAGTGTGCGGTTGAGCACGGCGGGCGAAGGCTCGCCCAGCGTGCCGGACATGAAATCGACGGCAAAGCGGCCGATCCCGAGCGCCTGGTTGGAGTCGCGAGGAAGGGTGACGAATGTTGCAGCAGTCGCAGTAGTCATGGGGTCGGTCGTATGATGGAAAAAGTACGGGAAATGAGAAATCGCTTCGAGCACGAGACGCTTTTCGGCAAGGTTTGGCCGGGTTCAGCGAAGACTGGTGAGTATCCTCTTTCTCGGAGCCACTTTCAAATGAAGACCGGAACGAATGTCGTCTCGCTCATCGTGATTGCTGCACTGCTTGGGGGGGCATCAATTGCCTGGTGGATCCGCAGCGGCATGAGAGCAGAATACGACCGCGCCATGGACGCGTGGGTCGCCGCGGGATTGGCCCCAAGCCTGCAGGACTTGCGGCCAGCCCCACTGCCCGCCGACGAGAACGCCGCGACTGTTTATGAACAGGCGTTTGCAATCCTTGGGCAGCTCTCCGTCGAAGAGCGAAGCACCCTTGGCGATCCGACCGGCGAGTACGCTCGGTACGACCCGCGATACCAGGGCGGGGCGGACCTAAACGAAGACGCGCATCGCGCCGCAGCCGCTGCGCTCAATCGCGCAACGATCGAGAAACTGGCACCAGCGCTGGACTTGGTGAAGCAGGCGGCTGCGATGCCACAGTGCCTTTGGAACAATACGATGTACGACGAAGGCATGGACGCGCTCATGCCGTGGATTGCCTACGGGCACCTTCTGTCATTTGCATTGCGCGATCGTGCTGCGCATCGTGCCAGTGAAGGACGTCTGGATGAAGCGGCGAGTGATCTGGCCACGGCGGTCATGCTGGCGAACCACATCGGCTCAGACCCGACGCCAATCTCGCAACTCGTCCGGTGGTCGATCATCGAAGCCGTGCTGGCTTCCATGGAAACACTTTTCCGGCACGCGAATCATGATGTGCCCGAAGGCCCTCTCGCGGACCTGATTCGGCAACTTGATCTGCAACCAGACCTCATTCGTGCGATCGAAGCAAATGCCTTGATGGGGCTTAGTTCTATCAATCGGCCGAATGTTGAACTGATTGAAGCCAATGGAATAGCCCCGAATGTTACACCGGCCTTGCTTGTGCGCCTGTGGTGGTATCGCGATCTTGACCGCGCTTATGTGCTCGATGCCAATCGAGAACTAATTGAATGGCTATCAGCGCCAGCGCACAATCGCGCTGGCGAGCCGATCGCCACGGAAACGCCGGAACATGCAATCCTCGGCAGCCATTTCGTCATGGAGAGCTGGCAAATTCAGAAGTTAAACCTTCGCCTTGAACAATCACGGCTGCTTGCTGTTCTGGCGATGGAACTGCGCGCTCACCGCCGCGCCCACGGCGAATACCCGGACCCGGAAACATGGACCACGCCGCTCGACCCGGTGACGAAGGCGCCGTTGCATTACGAACGAACGGAAACCGGCTTCCGCCTCTTCGCAGGCCGTGACATTGATCCTGGACATCTGCGCAGAATGTGGGAATGGGAGTGAAACGTCCTTTCCCGTACCATACACGGCGAATCCGACCCGGCCTGTCTGTAACGCCCTGACGCTTCTTCATGGATCGTATCCTCGGCCAACCTCACGCCATCGAAGTGCTTCGCGCTGCCCTGCGCTCGCAGCGCGTGCATCATGCGTGGATCTTCTCCGGCCCGCTCGGCGTGGGGAAGTTCACCACCGCCGTGGAGTTCGCCAGGCTTCTGCTCGACCCCGATGCTGCCCCCACACTCACCGGCGAGATCGAATCCGACCCGCACAGCGCGTGCTCGCTGCTCATCGACGCAGGAACGCATCCCGATCTGCACATCATCCGCAAGGAACTCGCACGCTTTTCGGATGATCGACAACTTCGCGAAAAGAAGCTCACCAACATGCCGCTCGATGTGCTTCGCGAAAACATGATCGGCGGGCGCGATGGCGGCGAGGCGCCGGCGTATCGCACGGCCATGCGCGGTCACGGCAAGGTGTTCATCATCGACGAAGCGGAACTGCTCGAAAACACCGCACAAAACGCGATGCTCAAAACCCTCGAAGAACCGCCCGCTGAAACATTCATCATCCTCATCACCAGCAGACCGGAGCGGCTGCTGCCCACCATTCGCAGCCGATGCCAGCATGTACGTTTCACCTCGCTGGACGATTGCGCCATGCAGGCCTGGGTTACACAGGCGAAGCTCGACTGCCCGCGAGAAGAGCTGGAGTGGATCATTCGCTTTGCGGACGGCTCGCCGGGTGTCGCGCTCATCGCTGCGGAGTACGGCTTCGCTTCGTGGGATCGCACACTCGCGCCGATGCTGACAGAGATCGACCGTGGCCGCTTTCCGGTGGCCATGGGCGAAACACTTGCCGCGCTTGTGGAAGAGTTCGCCGTCGCGTGGGTGAAGAAGCACGACAACGCCAGCAAGGACGCGGCGAACAAGGACGGATTGCGGCATGTGCTCTCGCTGCTGGCCACCCACGCTAGGCGCAATCTTTTGCAAGACCCCTATCGCGCCAGCGCGATGATCGACGCGATACGCGAAACGGAGTCCCAGGCTGCTGCGAACGTCAACTTGAAGATGGTGCTGGAGAATCTTTCATCACGATGGGCGCAGTCACATCTGCTGGTGTGATACCATTCCTGCAATGGACCCGTTCAAGGCGATTGAGCAGCTCCGCGAACACCGCGCCAGGCCGCAACGCGAAACCACGATGGACGGCGTCATCCGCTCCATCGCGGATTCCGCACGGCGCACGCACAAAAAGCTCGGCAGCATGATCGAGCTGTGGGAACAGCTCGTTCCCGCAGAGATCGCCTCGCACACCGCCGTCGTCGGCCTTACACGAGGTGTGCTGCATGTGCATGTGGACTCCGCATCTACCGCGTATCAGCTCGATCGTCTTCTTCGTGAAGGGCTGGAAACGCAGCTTCGCGATACATATCGAGGCACACTGGTGCGCGTGCGCACGAAGATCGGCCCGCTTGAAGACGCCTGAGCCGCCCGCGCAGTCGATCGGCGATTATCCTGATGCCGTGCCCGCCGCCACTCCGCCATCACGCCGCAGCCAGTGGGTCATGTTCGCAATCTTCGCGTTCCTTGCGTTCGAATGCGTGCTCATCGGTGTGGCGATGAAAGGCCCGTGGCTGGTGCTCCTCGCGCCGGGCATTGTGTGCGCGATCAAGGCAGCGGACCTCTGGCGCGAGATTCACGCAAAGCGGCGTCATTCCACGCCGAGCAGCGCGACGAGCGAATCAGGCAAGGCACGCAGCGCGCCTGCTGCATCAAGACAAGCCAGCGTGGACGACGCTTCCGCCAGCAGTTCATCACCTCGGAAGAGCTGATATTCGTGTTCGATCTTCACGCGGCTGTTGCCGACGACTCGCGTATGCAGCGTCAGCACATCGTCGTAGCGTGCCGGCCGCTTGTAGCGCACGTTCAGCCGCGCGACGGCAAGCAGAATTCCCTGCGCTTCAAGATCGCGGTAGTTCATGCCCGATTCGCGCAGCAGTTCGGTGCGGCCCATCTCGAACCAGACCGGATAGGCCGTGTGATGCGCCATGCCCATCGGGTCGCATTCGACATAGCGCACGCGGAACTCCATGCGGCCTGCAGTTGGCGGAACGACATCGCTCATGCGTGCATGCTACAGCGAGGCGAACGCGCGGGAGCGCACGCATGCTGCGTGCAAAAATGGAACCGCGCCGCCCGAAGGCGACGCGGCGCGTGAAGCCGGGGCGGCATGGCCCCGCGAGGATTGGCGCTCAGGCAGCCGAGCGACGACGTCGCGAGACACCAAGGAGACCCGCAAGCAGCACGGGCATAGCCGCCGGGGAAGGAATCAGCGTGCCCTCAATGCGGATGTTGTCGATGCGAATGTCGAAATCAGTGAAGCCGTACATCCAGCCCGGCTCGTACGTCGTGAACGCAAGCTGCTCCACGTTCGCCATCACATCGGCAAAGGTGAGGTTGGCGGGCAGCGTCGGCTCATAGGTGTTGGGGTCTTCATCGCCATACCCACCCCAGCCAGCAGGCATCGCCAGCGCGTTGGGGTCGAAGGTAACGGAGTACGTCGCCCAATCCTGACCACCCTGCATGGTGGCGAGATTGAACCACACCGACGACCACGGGTAGCCGTTCTGCCCCAGGCTGAAGCTGCGGAAGTCGAGGATGAGGTTTCGCGAAACAGGCGACCCGAAGAACCAGATGCCTTCGACCTTCACGTCGATGCTGATCGTAACGGACTGATATCGCGTGAGATCGCCCACGAACGCGGTGTTCGTGTTCGTCCACCATTCGATGCCGAAGTTGTTGAAAACGGTGCGGGCGTGCGCACCGGGATTGCCACCAGCAGGCAGAATGGTGGATGAACCACCCGGCCCCTGTGTGCCGTTCCAGCCTTCCCAGCCATTGTCAAAGGTAACAACCGTCGTCTCCACACCACCCGCAGCAGCAGCAGTCATGGCAAGGATCGCGGCAGAAGCCAGCATGATTCGCATTTTTCTCGTCCTTTCTTTCCTAATTATCCCGACACCAAGCAGGGCGTGTGCTATACTGAACGTGTTCAGGACTGTTCAGAACAGTATGCCCGCAGAATCCGACCGTGTCAACACCTACCCGTAAGAATCTTGAAAACGCTGAAGGGGCCTACAGCAGCCATCCGGACCCGGCTGCCGCCTCAGCGTTCGATCGCGCGCCGCACGCAGAGATCAATATCATTGCCCGAACGATGACCTCGCTCGCTGCCAGTACCCGTGTGGAACCGCTTTCCGTTGAGGAAGCGCGACTTGCGGATCGCGTCGGCAGGCGCGTGCACGAACAGGTCCGCGCGTTCCTTGCTTCCCTGCCCGCAGAAGCACGCAACGCCAGCGGCCTCGCGAGGTTCCTCGACATCGACCGAACTACCTGCCAGCGACTCGTCTTCGCTGCCTCCCGCCCATACACCGGGCCGGAAGTGTTCGATCGCCTGCCCGGCGTGCGCGGGTTGCGACAAATCATCGACGCTGCCAACCGCGCCACCCCCGCCGTCAAACCCGATGTACTCGCGGCACTCATCGCAGCAACTGATCGCTTTGATGAAGCGATTCAAGCGCTCGGCGGCAGTCAGACCGCGCTCCTGCGGCGCATCGCTGCCACCCATCTCGCTGCGCCCGATCCCACCAAAACCTCTGCGGGCGACACCGCTCCCGCGAGGCGCAGGCTCTTCGACGCCGCTGCGGAAATCACCGGCCGATTTTCCGAAACGTGGGTCGCGATCTACATCTACGCACCGCTTGGCGGTTCGCGCGATGCGATGATCGACGTTGCGCGTGCGCACGGGCTGGTCGGCCACATCGCAAGGCCGGATGCCGTGCCGCTCACCTTCCACAACTTCACCAGCCGTCGCGAGGATGAACCTGAAGGCGAGCCGCAGCAAATCTTCCACGGCCTGAACGACGCAGCGGATTCCGATGCGCCCGGCTCAGTGCTTACAGAGTTCAGCAGCAGCCCCGCACCCGTGGTCAGCTCGCGCCAGCCCGGCGAATACCTCGTGCAGGCGATCGACATGGAAACAGGCGGCCGCGCACCGGGCGGCGCGATCGACCTGATGTTCGGCACGCACAGCACGATGCCGCACCCCGCGATCAGCCCGCCTCGCATTGAAGAAGTGTGGGCGATGATCAACTTCCCCGTCCGGCGCATGGTGTTCGATGTGTACCTGCACCGCGACATGGCGCGCGAATGCATCCCCTCGCTCGACATGCACCTGTGGCGGCCGGACTTCGCGGCGCACGTCGGCGATCGCTGGCAGACGCGCTTCAGCGAAGCGCCCCGCCTGGAACTGCTTGGGCAGGGCCTCACCAACGCCGCCACGCCCGCGTACACGCGGCACGCCGAACTGACGCAGTTCCTCTTCCGCAGATTGTCGCTCGACGCAGGCCGCTTCGTCGGCTACCGCTGCGCGGTGGATTACCCCGCATGGCGCACGGGCTACTGCATGAGCTTCGACTTCAACCGCGAAGATGACGAACCTGCTCCGCGGGGTGACCTTTCCTCCTGAACCTGATCCAGAACCAGAGCGATACTCTGGGCTGATTCTTGAAGGAGGAC
>DAOMNO010000021.1:0-47373 GCA_035443885.1 Phycisphaerales bacterium | reverse complement strand
ATGTTCTGGAACGATTGTCATGGCTGTTTGCGACGTGTGGCGTTCCGGATCACATCCGTTCCGACAACGGACCCGAGTTCACATCGAAGGTGGTTCGCAACTGGCTTGGCAAGGTAAGGGTGAAGACGTTGTATATTGAGCCTGGAAGTCCGTGGGAGAACGGCTACGTGGAGAGCTTCAACGGCAAGCTTCGTGATGAGCTGCTCAACGGCGAGATCTTCTATTCACTGAAGGAGGCGAAGGTGCTGATCGAACGCTGGCGAGTGCATTACAACACGGTGAGGCCGCATTCATCGCTGGGCTACCGTCCCCCGGCACCGGAAGCGACAATGCCAGTGGGAACCTGCTCCGCTACGCTGCGCAGGTCCCCACTGGCACAGAACAACATGATTGAACTAACATAGACACTGGTACAAACATTGGGGTAAGGTCACTGGACCTGCTCATCCTCTTAGCGAATTGGGGTTAGGTCCTGCCTGACGGATCGAGATGTCATGGGCAGGTGGTCCAGACGCGCTCGTTACGCTCAAGCCCGAATCCTGATGCGTGGAGGAGAGTAGATCCGGTAGATTCCGGCTTCTAAACGGAGGTCTTCGGAATGAAACGGAAGTGGTTTAGGTAAGAGCAGGCGTTGCGACAGGCTGAGAGCGGCGTGACGGTGACGACGTATGTCGGACGATGCGGATTTCGGAACAGCCGCACTACCGAAAGAAGACGCAACACTCTGGCATGAAGAGTCCTGAGTTGCGTCGGCCGAAGTACACCGCGTAACAAGCCATGCAGGAGCACCTTGCCTCGCACCGCTTCAGACTGCAGGAGCCCGTGCGCTTGTACCCATTTCTGTACCAGCCACAGAGTGAGTTGCAAACGTCATCCGGCCGCGCGGGGATAAGGGGGAAAGTAGTGTCAATCCACGCCGCTGCGTGAGGGGCGACAGTCCCACGAGGTCATGATTGCACGTGCCGCGTTGTTTCAATCCACGCCCCTGCGTGAGGGGCGACTGCGCTTGCAGCACCAGTCGACGTGTACCTCTCAGTTTCAATCCACGCCCCTGCGTGAGGGGCGACTCCGCTGTCGTTGTGTGTCATGCCGGAAACTCCACTCTCAGTTTCAATCCACGCCCCTGCGTGAGGGGCGACCTGAAGTGGTTCAGCGTGTCGGTTCAGAGATCGAGTTTCAATCCACGCCCCTGCGTGAGGGGCGACTCGGCTATTACCCAGATGGTAACGAGGCGATGAAGTTTCAATCCACGCCCCTGCGTGAGGGGCGACGAGCGTCGTTTTTCGATCGGTGCCGGAAACCCAGTTTCAATCCACGCCCCTGCGTGAGGGGCGACGCGTGCAGTGATGCGCCAGAACCGACGTTGCACGGTTTCAATCCACGCCCCTGCGTGAGGGGCGACCAGAGCAGCACGCAGGCGTTGCGAGTGAGCTGATGTTTCAATCCACGCCCCTGCGTGAGGGGCGACCCGCCGAGAATGCCGATGCCCGCGAGAACGTGCAGGTTTCAATCCACGCCCCTGCGTGAGGGGCGACAGGCAGGAGAGGCTTGTATGAAACGCCGATCCGTGTTTCAATCCACGCCCCTGCGTGAGGGGCGACAGGCACGCCGGGCCAATCAGACAGCAAGCGGACAGTTTCAATCCACGCCCCTGCGTGAGGGGCGACGTCGTCGCGATGAAGTTTGCCGTGGCGGTACCAGTTTCAATCCACGCCCCTGCGTGAGGGGCGACCGCGCTCCCAGACCGAGCCGGTCCATGAGATTCCGGTTTCAATCCACGCCCCTGCGTGAGGGGCGACTTGATGCGACCAACAGAGAACTTGCTGCCGACTTGTTTCAATCCACGCCCCTGCGTGAGGGGCGACAGCCTGAATCCCGCCGCCAGCCGCTGCGCCAAGGATGTTTCAATCCACGCCCCTGCGTGAGGGGCGACACGATTGAGCCGTCGCGGATCGCCAGCACGTCCACGTTTCAATCCACGCCCCTGCGTGAGGGGCGACGGGTACGAGGGGTGCGTTGACGGCGCGACCGACAGTTTCAATCCACGCCCCTGCGTGAGGGGCGACCTTCACCGTTGCAAGACGCTTTTCGATCCGGCTGTTTCAATCCACGCCCCTGCGTGAGGGGCGACGTGGGCGAATGGTACGCTCGTTTGGTATCGAGACGGTTTCAATCCACGCCCCTGCGTGAGGGGCGACCGACGATACCCAGCACGAACAGACCGTTCAGAACGTTTCAATCCACGCCCCTGCGTGAGGGGCGACGCGACGGTCACGGATACGACGCCTGAGGATATCGTTTCAATCCACGCCCCTGCGTGAGGGGCGACGCCGATGGCACACGCGAATGGTACCGCGAAGGGGTTTCAATCCACGCCCCTGCGTGAGGGGCGACGATATGCGGTCCGTGTTCGTTGACCCAATAGCGGTTTCAATCCACGCCCCTGCGTGAGGGGCGACAAGGCGCGATTCCGTGCGCGTCGGCTGCGAACGCAGGTTTCAATCCACGCCCCTGCGTGAGGGGCGACGCACTCGGTCCCGGTCGGCTCGCCGATCAGCGCGTTTCAATCCACGCCCCTGCGTGAGGGGCGACGGGCACGAGCATCGCTCGCGCGAGGTCCGCGCGGTTTCAATCCACGCCCCTGCGTGAGGGGCGACAACTTGACGGCGTTCAGCGTCTTGGGGTGCGGCAGTTTCAATCCACGCCCCTGCGTGAGGGGCGACTCGGGCAGCACACGCCGACAGGATTAATCTTGCAGTTTCAATCCACGCCCCTGCGTGAGGGGCGACCAGGCATCGCCAGCCCCGAAGGGCATCGCGCGCGTTTCAATCCACGCCCCTGCGTGAGGGGCGACTCGATCACAACGACCGGCGGCCTCGTTTGATACGGTTTCAATCCACGCCCCTGCGTGAGGGGCGACGCTCGACCGTACAAGGGTGGCGGCGATCTCCATGTTTCAATCCACGCCCCTGCGTGAGGGGCGACCCCGGACCAGCGTCAAGCGACCTTCGCCACACGTTTCAATCCACGCCCCTGCGTGAGGGGCGACGTCGGGCAGCACACGCCGACAGGATTAATCTTGTCGTTTCAATCCACGCCCCTGCGTGAGGGGCGACGCTGCCACGGTCGTGGTTGGCAACGGCCATCAGGTTTCAATCCACGCCCCTGCGTGAGGGGCGACCTTCTGCCGCTCGCGCAGGCGGATCGCGTTGCGTTTCAATCCACGCCCCTGCGTGAGGGGCGACTCGGTTTCTGACGCGACCGGCGGGGATTGGATCGGTTTCAATCCACGCCCCTGCGTGAGGGGCGACGCGCACCTTGAGCGATCCGCTGACGTTGTGAGACTGTTTCAATCCACGCCCCTGCGTGAGGGGCGACAGGCGACGCGGGCATGGAAGGGGTTTCGCCGGCAGTTTCAATCCACGCCCCTGCGTGAGGGGCGACCGTCTTCACGATGCAGTGCGCCTTCGCGGTACCAGTTTCAATCCACGCCCCTGCGTGAGGGGCGACGTTCGCGTTCGATGAGATGACCTTCGATGAGGCTGTTTCAATCCACGCCCCTGCGTGAGGGGCGACGAGGTACTGCATCAGCGCGCCACGCGAGCCGAAGTTTCAATCCACGCCCCTGCGTGAGGGGCGACTCTGCCAGCGCGGTACCAACAGCGTGTGCCGTTGGTTTCAATCCACGCCCCTGCGTGAGGGGCGACGGGCATTGCCCCAAGCGAGCACACACGGCGCTGGTGTTTCAATCCACGCCCCTGCGTGAGGGGCGACCTCAGCAGGCTGCACCCCGTGTGATCCCCATGCTGTTTCAATCCACGCCCCTGCGTGAGGGGCGACCGCCTGCGATTCACGAGGCAAGCCGCCTCTGATGTTTCAATCCACGCCCCTGCGTGAGGGGCGACAATCGACAACCTGATCGGTTCGGGCATCATCGAGTTTCAATCCACGCCCCTGCGTGAGGGGCGACACGTCCACGCCAACCGATGACGGCCCTGTGCGCGTTTCAATCCACGCCCCTGCGTGAGGGGCGACGGCAAGCGCGTGCCGATGATGCGCGCCTTTCCCAAGTTTCAATCCACGCCCCTGCGTGAGGGGCGACCATGGCGAGGTTGCCCTGTTGAGTTCTCATCGCGGTTTCAATCCACGCCCCTGCGTGAGGGGCGACGTCATTGTTTTCTCCGTCGGCGCACTCGGAGCTGTTTCAATCCACGCCCCTGCGTGAGGGGCGACTTGCGGCGGAACGCGAGACGTCCGCATCGGAGACGGTTTCAATCCACGCCCCTGCGTGAGGGGCGACCAAAAACACCCCGCAGCATGCGGGACGTTCTCAAGTTTCAATCCACGCCCCTGCGTGAGGGGCGACGCTGGCTGAATGAGCTGCTCAAGGAGTGTGATTGTTTCAATCCACGCCCCTGCGTGAGGGGCGACCACAACGATCGAAGCAGAGGCGGAGGCGAAAGAGGTTTCAATCCACGCCCCTGCGTGAGGGGCGACGTGCCCACGGTCGTGATTCGCGACCGCCATGAGGTTTCAATCCACGCCCCTGCGTGAGGGGCGACTGGATGAGGCTGGGGCTGGGTGAAACCGGAAGCCCGTTTCAATCCACGCCCCTGCGTGAGGGGCGACGCTCACCCTGAGCAAGCAGTCGCCGTGCACGCGAGTTTCAATCCACGCCCCTGCGTGAGGGGCGACGCGGTTACATGCGTGATAAGCACGCTGACGTTGTGTTTCAATCCACGCCCCTGCGTGAGGGGCGACAAGGCGGAATCTTCTTCAAGCCCAATCTCAATGTTTCAATCCACGCCCCTGCGTGAGGGGCGACATGAGAACGCACACGCTATCCAGCAAGTCTCGTGTTTCAATCCACGCCCCTGCGTGAGGGGCGACACTCGCTTTGTAACTGCTTGATCCACAATACGCAAGACGCGATTTGCCGCGAGCCTACTGGAACTGGCGTCGCTGGCAGCGATGCCTCTGGGCGTGGATCGAGTATTCACTTGCCAAAGAGCCGTTTAACCGAGCCGCGAACCTTCCCGGAAAAGCGTGCAAGCTTCACGTTCGCGGTGGGCTAGACAATCAGCGTATCACAGAAATCAATCGATGGCTTGGCCCCGTGATGCTCAACCCGCCGCTGCCAGTTGCTTCCGAGGAAATAGAAACGGATGCTGTCTTCGCTGGGGCTCGCGATCTCGAGAAGTTGATGTTTGAGCGCTGCAAACTGTGCGGGATCAAGATCGCATTCAAAAACGGAGTTCTGTACGCGCTGCCCGACATTGAGACATGCCTTCGCAACGCGACTGAGTCGGCGCCGCCCTTCTTTGCTGGTTGTACTTACATCGTACGTCACGAGAACGAACATTCGCTTCCTCCTCGAAGGGCGATCGTCGCATACGGCTTACTTCCAGATGAACGGCGGATAGAGATCCAAGTCGCCGCGCAGGTGGCGCGCCAACAGCCGAGCCTGCAGATGAACGATAAGGCCGATGCTGACCTTCTCGTCCAGGAACGGATGGGTCAGTTCCTCCTGCTTGCGCTTTTGGTAAGCGGTCAAGACGATCTTTCGGGTCTGGTCGTTCATCATCACGCCGCCAGCTTCGGTCGTTTCAAATCCAGAAGCGTTCACCTGTTGGCGATTGATCAGGCTCAGTGCCAGTCGATCGCACAAAAATGCTCGTAGTTCTTCCATAAGATCGAGAGCCAAGCTGGCTCGACCTGGCCGATCGCGATGGAGGAAGCCGACTTGGCTGTCGAGTCCCGCAGCCTCGCAAGCGGATCGCGCATCGTGCATGAGCAGTGTATAGAGGAATGAGAGCAGGCAATTCATCGGATCGCGAGGCGGCCGGCGACTACGGCCAGCGAATTGCCATGCGGAATCATCGCGCGTGACAAGGTATTGGAGCGCGCGGAAGTACGAGTTCGCCCCATCGCCCTCCATGCCGCGCAGGCGATCAACGTCAGTTTCGAACTCCGCCATTTTCAGAGTTGCGGCCAAGGCCATGGCCGCAGCGTCGAGGTTGTCACGGCCGGGGGACTCGGAATAATCTCGAATGCCGCGAAGGAGAACCGCACGGCTGTTGAGCAACTTGGCGGTCACGATCGGACGAACGACGGCAGCGCAACCGGTGAGGCGGCCATTCGAATTCGTGAAATCATCTGCGCGACGATACTGCTCGCGACGGAGTAGCACGTTGCCCGGTGTGAAACCGAGGACTCGGGCTTGAAGTCTCCCATTCTCCGAAAGGAAACTGATAGCGATACCTGCTTCGGCGCAGCGACCCATGAGGTGCGGGCTGCAGGCGACGCGTCCGAAGCAGCAGATCCCGCCGAGATGGTGAAGGGGGACTCGAAGTTTTGTTTGGCCATCGATGCGCACAACGACGGCCTCACCCTCCTTGCGCAGATACGCGCCTTGCGTCGTGACGAAGAGGGTATTGAGATGGTGTTTCATGTCTCAGCGACTGCAGCTATGGCGTGACTTAGATATGACGAGGCAGTTCTGCGCGGTCGATTGGCGTGCGGCAGACACAGGTTTAAAAGCGAGCATTGATCGCACTTGGGTTCGCGAGGCGCGATGGGTGTCTCGCCGGATTCAATGAGCTCGTGCAGGCGATGTGCTGCTTCTTCAACTCGCCTTCGCAACGATGGATCGATCATCACGTCGATTCGTCGCCGCGTCCTGCCGTAGAAGATTGCGCCGGCGGGCACGCTTACCCCGATCATTTCCTCAAGGCAGAGCGCTTGGGCGCCGAGTTGCACGCGATCGCAGTCATTCGACTTCGGCTTGCCGCGTTTATACTCGATCGGAAACGGCACGGTGCGACCATTGCCGACGGGATGAAACTCTACGACATCGGCTTTACCAAAGAGGCCCAGGCGCTGGCAGACGAGTTCCATTCCACGTGCGGTCTTCACGCCGCGGCGGGTCGTGTCGGATCCGTCGTGCGCCTTGCGATGAAGATGCTGACCTTCGACGGTGAGCCGATTCTCTGCCCATAGCCGTTCAATGTGAATGAGCGCGCACTGCCGCTCGCAGAAGATGAGGTGCTGGAGAGCGGAGATGGGGAGGATGTCGGCGTACGGCGCGTCCATGCGACTAACTCACCCATTCCTCCATTGTCACACCAGTGGGCAGGTGGTTCGCAACGGTGATGGTGTAATCGTCGGCGGCCCGCGGTGGACGATTGTCACGCTTCACCTGCTCTTTGAGATCCACCGTCACACGCGAGAACAATTGATCGGCACGAGCGTTGCCGAGTTTGTTGTCGTGGCGGAAGGCGACGCAGCGCACCGGTCGCATGAGGCCGCGGGCGGCGGATCGGTCGTTCTCGAACATCATGTTCAACGCCTGCTTGAAGAGTTCGAGATCGTCCTCGGAAAAGCCGGTGCGCTCGGCGAGCGTGGCGTTGATGTAACCGTAGCCCTTGTACAGGCCGTAGGGTACGGAGAACTTACGGCCCATGGTGCGGTTGTCGCCTTCCTGCTTCTCGGCCTCGGCCTCGGTGGTCACGGCACACCGCGTGACGGCAAACTCGGATGATACGATCGGGTCGATGCTGCGGGCGATGGTCATCTGCACAGCGCCGCGCACCTGTCCTGCGTTGACGCCAGTCGTCATCACCGCGCCGAATGTGCGGATGTCGTAGAAGTTCCTGCACATCCATTCTGTCAGCTTTCGATCTTCCTCAGCCTTGTCCTTGCCCTTAGATTTTCTGCTCTTGTGGTCGAGGTCAAGGGCTTGGTATGCACGCTCATGTTGCTTGTTGAGGACGGCCTTCTCCTTGACGTAGATCTCGAATGGTGGTCGTTCTTCGTGCACGAGGCCGACGTAGTTGCGGACCTTGCGCTTCAGGCAGACATCGGTAACGAGGCCTTGGCCCGTTTCAGCGTCGATTCGCGGCAGATTCCCGGCATCCGGATCACCATTGGGGTTGCCATCGCTGACGTCGAAGAGATAGATGAAGTCGTAACGGTGTTCAATAGGTTTGCTCATGTGGCTGCTCCCTGAAGTTCGACAGTGGCGGATGATTTGTCTTTCTTGCTGGTGAAGAGGTCTTGACGCTGATGGAAATAGCCGATGGCAAACAGGCCCTGCTCTTCGAGGTTGAGATGACGAGCGAAGGCGCTGAGTTTGCCCATCACTTCGGTCAAAAGACGTTCGTAATAGATCTTCTGGCCTGTGTCCATCTTTGCCAAATGATGTTGACTCAGGCGAATCAAGCGGGGAAACACTGTGCATGGAGTCGCGCTGGCCGCAGAGAAATAGCGATCTTTGATTGTGCTGTTCAAAGTTCCATCCGTACTGCTGGTCTGAATCATTTCCAGCAGAGCGAACAACCGGCCGGTGATGTATGAGCTGTCGGTTCGTTTGGGATCAAGTGCCACAGTTACCTCCTGGGGAGTTCCTCTGAAGCGGGAAGCTCGATTGATGCATGCTTTGATGGCCGCAACGCGCGTGTGGCTGACCGCGCCGTCGGCGCGGATTCGGCTGAGCATGGTCGTCAGCAGCATTTGCGGATATGCGGTGCCGGTGAGCACCGCGCGAGCAAGGGCGCCGGCGAGAAGCGGTGGGACGGCGTCGGCGTCGTAGCTCGTAAGTCGGCCCTTGGCATCAGTGATCGCGCGACCTGATGCCTGCACAATTCGGCGAATGATCGGCGGCGGATCATCAGCACGGCCCCCGATCAGATCTGTATCCTGAATGTGCTGTGCCAATCGCGCTGCGATTTCCCGTGCTGTACTGTCAATCCAAAACCTCACCGACAGCCGCGACGCATTGGGTGACAAGCCGAGGATACAAAACCGTGTTTGGTCCTCGGCATCAAAAGCATCGCTGAATGCGTGGCCCTCGCGAAGCTGCGTAAGGTATCGCCGAGCCTCGTCCACCCGCTTTCTGCTCTCTGCCGGTGCATCCTCCGAAGGTGGCGGAGCGTCGGCGAAGAGTTCGCTGACGAAGTTCTCCAGCGGGTGATTTTGCTCGGCCCAGAACAGGACTGTGGCATCGCCGAGCAGGATGCGGCGATCCTCACGACCCAGCAGGTGGTTCAATGCATTGGTGTACTTGAACGCGGCGTCCTTCCCCACAGGCGCGTTGTAACTCTGTTCCTTACCATAAGATGTGTATGCGCTGTCGTTGAACGAAACAAGCAGCGCCCCGGCCGACTGCGCGCCTCGCACGTTCTTGATCTTCGGCTCATGCAGGCGGGCAATCGCCTGCGTGTGCCCCGTGACAAGACACATTCCTCGATTCGCTCCGCCTTCCTCTTCTTGATCCTCATCTCCGCTTATCAGTGAAGACCAATAGGCGACCACATCTGCATCGTCGTGCACGAATCCATGCTCGCCGGCAATCTTGAACACACCGAAGCTTGATGCAATCTCCGAAAGGTCCTCCGAATGCCGGGCCGCCTCGTTGGATGACCATTGGCGCAGGAACGTGCATACCGCAGTGAACGCGTCTGAGTTGACCTGCTGCTCAATGCTTACGTGACGTTCGCGGAACGCCTCGAACGATTCTATGGTGCGTTCCGGCTTCGGGTCGTCGGGCTTAAACCCGAGCATGTATGCAGCATTGTCCCATAGAAAACACGGATTGATGCCTGAACCGGATGGCTTCGATTGTCCCGGAAGCAGCAGCAGTCGTGGGACGTTCCTCTTGCCAGCTGGTTCGAGAAGTGATTGGAACTGCAGCAGCGATCCGTCGCGATTCAGGACGACGCAAAAACTCACCTTCTGCTGCGAATACCCTGGTTTGGCCAGCGCGCCAGCGTGTGCGGCGTCGCCCACCAACCGGTCGTAATACTCCACCAGCCGCTGCAGGATCATCCTCGTACCTCCTCGGATTCGAATGCCGGTATGTCAATTACACCGTCGCTCATCCGGGCAGGGAAGAATCGCGGCTGATGATCGCGTTTGAAGTCGATGTCATGCAGCATCCAGCCGAAGTCGCGATCGCGCTGATTGGCGGGCAGTTCACATGCAGGCATCGCGTCATCGTTCTCGATGAGCGCGAAATGGGCGTCGAATTCGCGGCAGCCCAAGTAGGGCCGGGTGTGGCACTGGCCATCGCGGGCGCGGCGGTTGAACTGATCCAGGTGTTTGCCCTCGTTGTCTTCGCCTTCGATGATGTTGAAGTGAGCCTCGATGACATAGGCCACGTCGCGCAGCAACAGGGCGGCCCGCTGCTGGCGTTCATCTTCTACATTCATGCCCAAGTTTCCATGGCCGTTCTTCATCGCCGCCGCTGCAGCCCCTGCAGGAATCTTCGCGCCTACTTCATTGCGGCGAAGTGATGTGAAGCGGATCGGCTTGAGGATGTGGATGCGGTCGATGACCCAGCGAATCTGCGGCTTCCAATAGATCGCCTCCGCAACTCCTCGCGCGGCCGAGGGGGTGATGACCTCGTAGCTCACCCGTTCGACCTTCATTTCTGGTCTTGTGAAGCAGGCAAGATCTCCCCAAATATGAAGTTTGACGCCGTAGGTCACCGTGTTCCTCCTAGTCCATGAGCAAATCCGGATCGATGCCGGCCTTGTTAAAAATCAGCCCCTTGTCAGCCGAGTATGCCTGCTCATTGATTACCCACCATAAGCCCGACCCGTTGCTAGTGACGACGTGATTGGCTTCGAGACATCTCAGCAGGCGTTCCGGCACGCTCACGAGATAGCGTTGCGCCTCTCGATGGAAAAAATAATCAATAGATTCGCCACGCAACAACCTGCCTTGCAGGTTTCTGGCGTGATCATCGTACGTGACAAGCACGGGGAACTGAACATCGTCGATGAGCCGGTACAACGAGGCCGCCGTCTTGAATTGCAAGTGAAGCGCTGGGTCGCTCCGCTCCATCACAAATTGCGGCATGATGTTTCTTTTGTCCCACTGGTGTGACTGACTCCAGTAAAACAACCGGAAGTATGCTTCGATGGCTTGTGGTGACAGCAGATCGTCGTACTGGTCGATCAACTCCGAAGCGGCCTGCGCTGCCTGCCTCAGCATGCCGGCGGGCACAGGGGTCTCGGCCTCGAAGACATAAACCTGCCCGCATGGCAGTGCGCCTTCGCGGTTGCATCGCCCCGCCGCTTGGGCGATCGAGTCGAATCCCGCGGGGGCGCGGTAAACGACTGGGAAGTCCACATCAATTCCTGCTTCGATCAGTTGAGTGCTGATGACTCTGCATGCCTCTTTATCTTGCAACCGTTGTCGAATCGTTTTGAGAACATCCCTCCGATGCTGCGCGCACATAAATGTGCTGAGGTGGAAGCAGGCCTCTGCACCCACGCGCGCGGTCAGCGCGTCATACAATTTAGCCGCATGGGGCCGCGTATTCACGATGCAAAGTACTGATGGATCGCCAGCGAGCCGACCAGAAAGTTCGTCGTCGGTCAATCGACCAACTTGGTGAATGCGTACACGCTGCAATGACTGCTGAAAAGCGGCCGGGTCGCCGATGATCGGCCTCACCCCTTCAATCCCGATCGCAAAGCCATCACGTTTCTCCAGCGCTGGCTGCGTGGCGGTGCACAGCACCACCGTACAGCCATAGTTCTCAACCAGTTCCTTTAGCGCTTGTAGCGTGGGCTGCAAATATTCGATTGGAATGGTCTGCGCCTCATCGAGGATGATCACACTCCGTGCGAGCCGATGCAGCTTGCGGCATGGCGTTGTAGCGGACGCAAACATGCTTTCGAATAACTGCACGTTGGTGGTCACAATGAGCGGTGCATCCCAGTTCTCAGTTGCCAACTTGTTCTCACGCGTGTTTTTGTTCGGCTCAATGTTGCTGTGATGCTCGATCAACCCACGGTCCGCCAGCGGCCCCAACGCAGAGCGATAGGCGTCAGCCGTCTGTTCGATAATGCTCGTAAATGGGATCGCCACCACCACGCGCCTCAATTCATGCGCGTGAGCATGCTTCAGTGCGAAAGCGAGCGATGAGAGCGTCTTACCTCCACCTGTGGGAACGGTGAGCGAGAAAAATCCTGGGTCGAGTGTAGCACCTGCGATGCAATCATCGAGCACGCGCGCGCGAACCTCATTTACGACAGAAGGCGCTTTGCGCGTCGCATCCTGTTTCAGCGTGGACAGGAATTGATCGAGTGCTGCGGACATATCGTGCAGCGACGGTTTGGGCGCGGCACGTTCTGCGGCTGTTCTCTGATTGCAAAACTTCTCAGTCGCAGTCCGATCCGCATCGATGAGGCAGGAAAACAGCATGCGCGTAAAAAACGCGATCCGAAAGCCGTTCTCGAGTCGCCGCGCTTCCGCGCTTATACTTTTCGACGCCTTAAACGGGAATCTCAGGGCAGGGGCAGGAGGCAACGGAGGCAGTTGTACGGGGGGTACACGATCCGGGCCTGCGGCGAGACGTGCTTGTAACGACGAGCGGAACGTGGCTTCCTCGGCACTCGTGGCATCCGGCAAATGGCCATGGTGGCCAGCGATGCAGAAGGCGACCAGTTGGCCAATGTGACCCCCAAGCACGCGCATCGCATACTGAGCTCCAAACGTCGAATGATCCACCCGACCTGCCGCGTTCTCTTCGCCAGCGTCGCGATCATTTGACGCTCTAAGGTAATGCTGGAATGCATCCGAGTACTTGCCAAGGTCGTGCCATGCACCCACGACATGCCCCCAAGCATTGGCACCGAAAGCATCCGCAAACTGGCCTGCAAGGGCGGCTACTTGCTGTAGATGATCGCTCAGAACCTCCCACTCGCTCTCATGCTTGCCATCTAATGTATGCGCGTAATGTGTGCCAACACCTGCTTTTCCCACTTCGCACGTATTGCCGCTTCCCCGCATGGCTCCCGAGCATAATCCGGCCGGACAGGCTGTCAACCCTAGGCACCGACGTCATCGGTGGTGAAGCGATGAGCGGGATTTTTAATAGCCATGTCAGTCGAGCACGGCACACTTCCGAATCGGGGCGAACTGCCGCCGAGACGTGAAAACGTGCTGATGAGTGCGGGGTTTTTGGCATCGTTGACCCCGCAGCATCTTCCGCTGCTGAGTTTGGCAGGGCAGTCAATAGGCACCCTCTCCCTCTCCGAAGTGAAGCGACCCCAAGGGGATTCGAACCCCTGTTCCCAGGATGAAAACCTGGTGTCCTGACCTGACTAGACGATGGGGTCTTGAGGAAAGGCCACCCATCATAGACAAACTCTCGCCTGCGGCAAGGCCCAAGGACCCTCTCGTGGCCCAGAACATGCCATTTTTCGGGACTGGCGGCGTGTTTTCGCGACATGCCGGAAAGGGCGGCGTCAAGCAGATTCAACTGAACCACCGCGCACATCATGCCGATAAGTCCGCTATGCAACGCATCTCTCCACGTCTGGAGCGCATTCTGGCAGCGGGCGGCTTGGCTGCTGCGTTTCTGGTGATGGCCAGCGTGTTCGTGCCGCTGGATTCCGGTGCTGCGCCGCGGCCGATGCTGCTGCCGTATGACCATTCGAGCGAGGCTCACTCGGTTGATCCGCATGTCGGCCTGCCGCTGCTGGGCATCATTGAGCACGGCGAGTACGAACTGCACATCTACGGCGGGAACGAAGAGCCACGGTACTCGATCTACAACCGCGATGGCGAGCGCATCGGCACGCTGCTGCGCGCCGAGCAGGTGTCGATCATGCTGCCGGAAGTTGATCCGAACTCGATGCACTTCGATGTGCCGGGGCAGCTTATGTCCGCCGAGAAGTTCAGCAATCACTGAGCTGCAGCGGGGGAGATGCAAAGCCTGCTCGCTGGTTTCGGGTACGCTCCGCCGTGTGGTTGACGGCGCGAAGGACGCCAAGCCGATCATCGTCTGCCCGCTTCGGTTTGAAGCGGCGGCGCTTCGTCGCGCAGGGCTGGCTCAATCGTGCGATCTTGTGTGCAGTGGACCGGGTGAGCAGGGTATTCATGCGTGGGGCGAATCGGCGAACATTCCGGCTGGTCGGAAGGTCTTGCTCGCAGGGCTGGCCGGCGGCTTGACCGCGCGGTGCGGGAAGGGACGTGCGTTCGCTGCTTCATGCATTGTAATGCGAGGCGGTGAGCGCGCCACGCCATTTCTCACCGACGAAGAATCGCGCAGCGCGATCATCGCGACGAGTCCGCAGGTGCTTGCTTCGCGTGAAGAGAAAGCCGCGTTCGCGCGTACGACCGGCGCGGATCTCGTCGATCAGGAGAGCGAAGCGTTCGCAATTCTTGCAGCACATCGCGGGTGGATGTGGGGCGTCGTGCGCGGCGTGAGCGATGACATGGGGACTTCCCTGCCTGTGGGACTGGAGACATGGGTGAACGAGTGCGGCGGCACTCGCGTCATGCGCGTGGCGATGTCGCTGCTGAGCGGCGCGGTGTCACTGCGCGAGGTGAGGCGGCTGGGTGCGGACAGCCGCGAAGCGATGGCCGCCGTTGCGGAAAGACTTTGCTGTCTGCTGGAATGCTGAGGAAAAGGGGCTGTTGTTCCGGTGCGCTGGGGCGCGCCATAATCAAGCGGCACGATCGTGAGGAGTCCCGGCCATGACGCACACTCGAAATGCAGCGACTTCCGTCGGCAGCATGATCTTCAGCGCGGCGATCTTCGGGTTCTTCGGGTTCATGCTTGCGTGGCCCGAGCGATCGATGGCGACGAACGAGTTGATTCCGCTTGTACTCACACTGAAGTGGACGGTGCGGCTGACCGCGGCGGCGTTTCTGCTTTCCGCGCTCGTCGCCATGGCGCAGCCATACGCGGGCAACCTGCTCTATGGCGTGTTCGGCCTGGCGTCCGCAGCGATGCTGGCGGTGGTGGTCGTGTGGGACTTCAACTCGCCCTACAGCCCGGGGATTCACTGGTTCCTGCTGCTGGTGTTCGCGGTGTGGAACGGCCACAGCTCGTGGGCGGGGCTTCGCGAAAGCGGCGCGTTGGGCGGGCCGCGCCATGTGTGAAAAAGCCACCGACGGGAGTCGAACCCGTAACCTCCAGATTACAAATCAGGCGCTCTGCCAATTGAGCTACGGTGGCACGCGACGCCGGTGTGACGGCGAAGGCCGCATATCGTAGCAATTCACGCGGCAATGTTCTCATGCGCCCGCGCTGCTGGCCTGCGGCGGGCGACCGGCGCGGATGGCTACTGCGAGCAGCGTGAGGTCCGCAGGGTTGACGCCCGGCAGGCGCGCGGCTTGGCCCATCGTCGCCGGGCGGAATTTGGCGAGCGTTTCCGCTGCTTCGGCGCGCAGGCCGCGAATGGCGCGCGGGTCGAGCCAGTCCGGCACTCGTTGCGATTCCGCATCAGCCTGTCGCCGAATCTCCGCGGACTGGCGCGCGATGTATCCGTCGTACTTTGCTTCGGTGATGACCCGTTCGATGAGGGAAAGGTCAGAGGTCATGTTTGAGAGATGCGTGAGCGTGTCCGCGACGGTTGTTTCCGGTCGGCGCGCGAACTCGCGCAGCGTCTTACCGTTGATGAAGATGGTGTTGAAGTGATCGCGCAGTGAGTCGAGCGTTGCAGCGCGCTGCTGGTAGAAACACCAGCGATGATCGTCGATCAAGCCGAGATCGCGGCCCAACGGCGTGAGGCGTTCATCGGCGGTTTCCGCGCGCAGCAGCAGGCGATGCTCTGCGCGACTGGTGAACATGCGGTACGGCTCGCGCGGCGGCTTGGTAACGAGATCGTCCATCATCACGCCGATGTAGGCTTGATCGCGACGCAGGCGGATGAGTTCTTCATTTCTCGCCATGCGCGCAGCATTGAGGCCCGCGATGAGTCCCTGCGCACCGGCTTCTTCATAACCTGTCGTGCAGTTGATCTGCCCCGCGAGGAAGAGGCCGCGCACGAGCTTGGTCATGCAGGTCGAGTCGATCTGGTGCGGCCAGACCATGTCATACTCGACAGCGTAGCCCCACCTGAGAATCTCTGCCTGCTCGCAGCCGGGCATGGTGCGAACGAGCCGCTCCTGCACGTCGATCGGCAGCGAAGTCGAGATACCGTTGCAGTAGATTTCGTTGGTGTGCAGCGATTCAGGCTCGAGAAAGACGTGATGCGACTGGCGATCGGCGAAGCGCACAACCTTGTCCTCAATGGATGGGCAATAGCGCGGCCCGCATTCCGCGTCGATCTGTCCCGCATACATCGGCGCACGGTGCAGGTTCGTGCGGATGAGATCGTGGGCAGACGCGACCGTGTGCGTAATGCGGCATTCAATCTGCGGCAAACGCGGAAAATCATTGAGATGCGGCGCGGAGCGGAGTGTTACACCGGTCAAGTCAGAAAAAGGTACCGGGTTTTCATCGCCGCGCTGGACATCAAGTGCATCCCAGTCAATCGTCTCACGCGCCAAACGAGGCGGCGTGCCGGTCTTGAGGCGTCCAAGTTCAAAGCCGAGCGATCGCAACGTTGTTGAGATGCCCTGCGCTGCGCCTTCTCCCACGCGGCCGCCTGCGGTTTTGGCTTCGCCCGTATGCATGAGGCCGCGCATGAATGTGCCGGTGGTGAGCACGACCGCGCGCGTGCGAAGCAGGCGATGGGTCTGCTGGTGCGAAGCAGAATGCGGCAGATCAACTCGCGATGGGTAAACGGGCCGCGCAAGGCCTTCGTTGGCGAAGTTCCATTCAATCGCGCGCTCGTCCGCATGGACGATGGACGCGCTTGCAGGAACGAGTACGCCGACGATGCATCCGTCTTCGACGACGAGGTCATCAATCGTGCCTGCGATGACATCAATATTCGCGCGGCTGGCAATCAGTCGTTGCACCTCTGCGGCATAGGCGTATTTGTCCGCCTGTGCGCGTGGCCCGCGCACGGCTGCCCCTTTCGAGGTGTTGAGCATCTTGAACATGATGCCGGTGGCGTCGATGGCGCGGCCCATGATGCCGCCGAGCGCGTCGATCTCGCGGACCATCTGCCCCTTGCCGAGGCCGCCGATTGCCGGATTGCAGGACATCGCGCCGATCTTCGACGGGTCCATCGTGATGAGGGCGACGGCGCCGCCGCGCGCGGAAACCGCCGAAGCCGCCGCCCAGGCTGCTTCAGTGCCTGCATGCCCACCGCCAATCACGATGACGTCGTAGAACTCCCGCATGAGCGGCGATTCTACGCGCCTGGCCGGGGGAAGGAATCAGGCTGGGGGACCTACAATCGCCCGCAATGTCTGATCGCAAGCCCAAAGTGCTGGTCGCCATGTCCGGCGGCGTGGATTCGTCCGTCGCCGCCGCGCTGTTGCTACGCGAAGGGTACGAGGTGGTCGGCTGCTTCATGCGGCTTGGTTCGCCGGGCGAGACGCTGGACGAATTGATGGAAGATGATGCTTCTGGTACGGCCTGCGACCCACGCAAGATCAAGATCGGCCACCAGGGGTGCTGCTCAATCAACGACGCTGCAGACGCGCGGCTGGTCGCTGCAAAACTGGGCATTCCGTTTTATGTGTGCAACTTCAAGAAGGACTTCGGCCGCATCATTGATTACTTCGTCGATGAATACAACGCCGGCCGCACGCCCAACCCTTGCGTGCGATGCAACGACTGGCTGAAGTTCGGCAAGCTGCATGAATACGCCAAGCAGATCGACGCGCAGTTCGTGGCGTCGGGCCATTACGCGCGTGTGGAACGAGTCAAGATGAATGGCGCTGAACAGATGGGGGCAACGCCCACGGATTCCAATCCGTGGGTTCTCAAGCGAGGTCTCGACCACGACAAGGATCAGTCGTATGTGCTGTTCGGCGCGCCGCGTGAGCGATTGCGAGAGATGCTGCTGCCGATCGGCGGCATGCGCAAGAGCGAGGTTCGCAGACTGGCGCGCGAGTTCGATCTGCCCGTGTTCGATAAGCCGGATTCACAGGAAATCTGCTTCGTGCCGGATAACGATTATGCGGGCTTGGTTGAGAAACGATCACCTGATCTGATGCGCGCGGGACACATCGTTGACACCAGCGGAAAGGTGATCGGCGAGCACAGCGGTCATCAGCGTTTCACCATCGGTCAGCGACGCGGTATCGGGATCGCGCGCAATTATCCGCTGTATGTCATTCAGAAGGACGCGCAGACGAACACGGTTATCGTGGGCGAGAAGGAAGACCTGCTGGCGGATGGCTGTATTGCCCATCAGACGAACTGGCTGATGGAGTCATCTCCCGCTGATGCGGATGGCGAAGTGTGGCTTCGCTGCACCGCGAAGATTCGCTACAACGCGGAGCCGGTCGAAGCTCAGGTGCGTTCGATCGGCGAAGGCGAGATTGAAGTTCAGTTTGCGGAGCCGCAGTTTGCAGTCGCGCCGGGGCAGGCGGTGGTGTGCTATGACAATGACACGGTCATTTGCGGCGGGTGGATTACCGGCGCGACGTGAGGAATGGCAAACACCACTCACGAGCGACTGTCTTCGCCCTGCTCGCCGCTTGAGAGTTCGTGCGTATCCGCGTCGTATTGTCCCTTCATTTCATCGCACACACTGCCTTCCCACAGGCGCACGCCGCTGATGTAGCCAGCGCGGGCGATCAGGTGGGCGGCGATCGGTGCGGTGAGGAAGAGAAACAGCAGTACGAGGGCCGCACGGGTCGTTACGCCGAGGTCGGTGAAGTGAATGGCGACCGCAATGATGGTACAGCCCACGCCGAGCGTGCCTGTCTTTGCTGCCGCCTGCATGCGCGTGAAGAGGTCAGGCATGCGGAAGATGCCGACCGCTGCGACGAGGCTGAAGCCCGCACCGACGAAGATGAAGAAGCTGACGACAATGTCGAGAATCATTGCGTGCCTCGCTTCTCAAGATACATGGCAAACGCGACCGTGCCGACGAACACGATCAGCGCGACAACAATGGCTGCCCGCAGCAGCATCGGCTCGCGCGTGTAGATCGAATAGACAGCGATGACACCCACGGCGAGCGCGGCGATGAGGTCGAGCGCGACGACGCGATCCGCCAGACTCGGGCCCATCAAGAGGCGAACCATCGCAAACAGCATCGCCACGCCGAAAACATTGAGCGCAAGCAGGCACGTCGCAGGAACGAGATCGAAGGCGAGCGACATCATCGCAGCAGCTCCAGGAACGGACGCTCGTACTGGTCCTTGATCTCCTGCCGCACACGGTCGGCGTCGTCCACATCCATCACGTGTACGTAAAGCACCTTGCGATCGCTGGAAAGATCAACGGAGAACGAGCCTGGCGTGAGCGTGAGCACATTGGCCAGCAGTGTGGCTTCCAGATCGGTCTGCTCTTCAAGCGGCACCGCGATGATGCCCGGCTTGAAGAAACTTGATGGCGTGACGACATGCCACGCAATGCGAAGGTTCGCCACGATCAGCTCTCGTACAAAGAAGATCGTGAAGGCTGCGATCTGGTGCATTTTGTTGAAATAGCCCGATCCGCCGATGAGCGGCCTCAGGAACCAAAGCAGCACGTAGCTGGAGATGAAGCCGATGACAAGCGTCGCGAGCGTGAAGCCTTCCATCATGAGGGACCACACGATTGCAAGCAGCAGGTTGGCAACGAACATTTTCATGGCTTCTCTCCCTTGGCAGCAATCGCATCGGCGATGCCTTCAACGACTGACACCGGCCTCACAGCATCAATGTATGCCTGCGGGTTGAGGAGTTGATCCGCCGAATCCAACGCGACGGAGAACAACGGCCCTGCGGAAAGGCCGATGACCACTGTCAGCAACGCCAGCACGGCGATCGGGGCGATCATCACGCCCACGCCTTGCTTCGCAGCGACATATTCTTCGCTCTCCTTCGCCATCGGGCTGTCTTCTGGCGCGTCGGGCCAGAACACCGCAGCCCAGATTTTCGTCATGGAGAAAAGCGTCAGCAGGCCGACCGCCAGCGCGGTGATGACGATGGCGTATGACTCCAGTTGCAGGCCTGCTTTCACCAGTACGAACTTGGCCCAGAAACCGGAGAGCGGCGGAATGCCCGCCAGCGAAAATGCGGGAATCAGGAAGAGAATCGACAGGCCCGGCCACGAGCGGTAGAAGCCGCCGAGTTTCTTGAGCTGACCCGTTCCCTGCAATCGCTCGACGACTCCCGACACAAGGAACAGGTTGGTCTTCACGATGATGTGATGCATGATGTAGAACACGCTGCCCGCGAGCGCGAGGCGGCCTGCCAGTCGCGAGGGTGAATCCGCCGCTTCGCCCAGTGCAGGCGCGATCGCAGCGGCAGCAAGACCCAGACCCATCACCATGTAGCCGATCTGGCTGATGATGTGGAACGAGAGGATGCGGCGGAACTCGTTTTGTGCGGCTGCGCCAAGCACGCCCGTTACCATCGTCAGCCCTGCAATGACGAGGATGAGTGTGTGTGTGAACGTTACGTCATGCACGAAGATGAGTGTGAAGACGCGAATGAGCGCGTACACACCGACCTTCGTGAGCAGGCCCGCGAAGATCGCGGAGACCGCGGCAGGGGGCGTGTGATACGAGGCGGGCAGCCAGAAGAACAGCGGAAAGATGGCAGCCTTCACGCCGAACGCGACGAGGAACATCATTGCCAGGACGGTCATCATCAGATGATCGTCGGCGGTGAGATCGCCTTCGCGCAGCATGGCGGCAAGATCGGCCATGTTGAGCGTGCCCGTCATGCCGTAGAGGATGCCAACACCCGCCAGGAAGATGGCGGATGAGATGAGGTTGAGCGTAACGTACTTGATCGCGCCTTCCATCTGCCCTCGTTCGCCGCCCAGCGTGAGCAGCACGAATGACGACATGAGCATGATCTCGAAGCAGACGTAGAGATTGAACATGTCCCCGGTGAGGAACGCGCCGCACACACCCATGATGAGCACATGCAGCAGGGGGTGATAGCCGTAGGCTTCGCGTCCTTTGTCGATAGACGTGAGCGAGTAGATCGCCACTGCGGCGCCTTTGAGCGTGGCGAGCACGACCATGATGGCGGCGAGCAGGTCCGCAGCGAGCGTAATGCCGAACGGTGCGGGCCACGCGCCCATCTGCACCGCTGCCACGCCGCTATCCATCACCGCCAAAAGCAATGTGAAGGCGACACCAAGCTGGATGAGCATGCCGATCACGCTGATCCATTTCTGAAGCACGCGATGCCGCCACGCTGGCAGCAGGATCGCAGCGGTCAGAAGCGGCAGCAGGATGGGCAGCACCAGAAGCAGATTCATGTGTCGGTTGCCTTCATCTCGTCGAGGTCGTCCGTCTGAGAAACTCTGTACGCGCTGTGGAACAACGTCAGCGTGAAGGCGATCACGCCGAAGCCGATGACGATTGCTGTAAGAATGAGAGCCTGCGGCAGCGGATCGGCGACATCCGTGGTCGGTTCATCAAGGCCGGGCGGGACCAGTGGAGCGCGGCCGTCGCCGAGGCCCGCGGCCGTGAAGATGAGCAGGTTCGCAGCCTGCGAGAGCAGCACCAATCCGATGATGAGCTTCACCAGATTGCGGCGCATCATCAGATACAGCCCAGCGGCGTAAAGCGAACCGATCACAATGGCGAGGACGAAGTTCATGGAGAGAGCAGTGGTCAGGAGTTAGTGAAGCGAGATTCATTCCTCTTCTGCGAGCGCGAAAATGATCATGAGCGTGATGCCGATGACGACGAGATACACGCCGATATCAAACAGCAAAGGCGTGCCGAGTTTCATGTCGCCGAGGCCCGGAATGTAGATCGTGCCCCACTGACTGGCGAGGAACGGCTCGCCCGCGATGATGCCGATGATGCCTGCAAGCGAGGCAGCCAGCAGGCCCGTGCCGATAAACACATGAACATCAAGACGCAGCATGGTTCTCGCGGCGGAAACGTCATAGGCGACCGCGTAGAGCACGAACGCTGTCGCCGCCAGCAGCCCGCCGATGAATCCGCCGCCAGGTTCGTCGTGGCCGCGCAGCAGCAGAAAGATCGAGAAAAGCATGATGATCGGAAACAGATAGCGCGTGGCGGAGCGCAGAATGATTGATCTCATGAGGCTCGCCTCCTACTGATGGGAAGCAGCTTCGGCCTAAGCCTCAGCAGCGCGAGCACGCCCGCCGCGGATACCGCCAGCACGGTGATTTCACCCAGCGTGTCCATCGCGCGGAAATCCACGAGAATCACGTTCACGATGTTGCGGCCGTGTCCATCCGGCACGCTGCGTGCGATGAAATAGCCCGAAATGCTCTCGCGAAGCTGCACGTTCATAGCGAGCAGTACCAGGAGCGTCATCATTGCGCCTGCGGTAACAGCCGCGATGAGATCGCGAATGCGCGTCGCCATGCCTGAGAAACGAGGCGATTCAGGCAGGTGATAGAACACGAAAACGAACAGAATGACGGTCAGTGTTTCGACGAGGAACTGCGTGATGGCAAGGTCCGGCGCGCCATAGAGCAGGTAGATGAGCGCGACGCCGTAGCCGACGATGCCAAGCGATGCGATCGCAGCCAGTCGCGAGCGGGAATGCACCGCACCGTAGGTGCCGACGAGAATAAGCACGGCGGCAATGAGTTTGTAGAGGTCGTCATAAAGCAGCGTGGCCCAGCCGCCTTCGGGCGCGTCAGGGAGCAGCGGAAGGTTTTCCAGACGCAGCATGGCGAAGACGAGCAGGCCAACGGCGGTGAAGATGGTAATCCGAAGATACACGCGCAGATAGCCGCTTTGCAGCACGCGCGTCTGGGCGGCGGCGAACCAGGTCAACGCAGCGAGGCCCGCGTCATACCACCGCTCCGGGCCGATTCGGTTGAGCGTGTCGAACGGCTCGATCATGCGGCTGATTCGATTGTGCAGCAGGAAGAGCACCACACCGACTGCCAGCACGATCCCGCCGAGCATCAGGGCGATGTTGAAGTGGATGTTGAAGATCGAAATCAGCTCGACGTTGACAAGTTCCGGTGCGCCCATGAGCGCGGTAACGAGCGGACTCATCAGCGGCTCGCCCACAAGGCCGGGGAGCAGGCCGAAGGCGAGGCCTGCAACGCCGAGCGCAGCGGGGCCGAACCACATGGGCATTGGGGCTTCGTGCGGATGCTGCGGCGTCTCAGTCTTCGCGCCGAAGAACGGCTTGATCGCGACGAGACAGGAGACGACGACAAAGAGCACGCCCGACAGGACGGCAGCGGCCGTGAGCAACACGCCCCATCCCGGCTCTTTTAAGGTGGCTTCAAACAGATATTCCTTGCTGATGAAGCCGAAGAACGGCGGGAAGCCCGCCATGGACAGGGCGGCAAGCACCGCGGCGACCATCGTGATAGGCATCGCACGCCACATGCCGCCCAGCTTGCGCACATCTTTCTCGCCTGTTTCATGCGTGATCGTGCCCGCAACAAGGAAGAGCGTGGCTTTGTAGAGGGCGTGAGCAAGCAGGAATACGGCGAACGCCTTGGCTGCGTAGAGTGCGAGTTCGGATTGCGCTGCATCCTTGGTGCCGCCAGCGGCTTTCAAGCCGAGCAGGAATGTGAGCACGCCAAGTGCGCTGACGGTTGAGTAGGCGAGGATGCGCTTGAGATACACCTGGCGCACAGCAAGATAGGCGCCGATGACCATGGTTGCGCCGCCGAAGATGACGAGTGCAGCCATCCATTCCTGACTGCCACTCATGACTGGGCTGAATCGCGCCATGAGATACACGCCTGCCTTCACCATGGTTGACGAGTGCAGGTACGCGCTCACGGGCGTTGGCGCTTCCATCGCGTTCGGAAGCCAGAAGTGGAATGGGAACTGAGCGGACTTGGTGAACGCGCCGAGCAGCAGGAGAACGATGATGGGCAGGAAGAGCGCGTGCTCGCGCATCGCGTCCATCGCGGCGGGGTCGGTGAGCAGCGCGGAGATTTCCCACTTGCCGCTGGTAACGCCTACAAGAATCAGACCCGCCAGCAGCGCAAGCCCGCCTGTGCCGGTTACGAGCAGGGCTTGAAGCGCGCTCTTGCGGGCTTTCTCTCGGTGATGATCGAAGCCGATCAGGAAGTACGAGGTGATACTCGTGAGCTCCCAGAAGATGAAGAGGCTGATGACGTTGTCTGCAAGGACGAGGCCAAGCATGGACGCAAGAAACGCAAGCAGCCAGAGATAGAACCGGCCACGATCGCGATGACCTTCCAGATACGCACCCGCGTAGAAGACGATGAGTGTGCCGATGCCCGTGATGAGCAGGGCGAAGATGAGGCTCAGGCCGTCAAGATGAAATGAGAGGTTGACGCCCAGTTCGGTCGCCCAGCCGAAGCTGGCAACGATCCTCTCGCCCTGCGAGATCGGCCCGATGAGCGAGGCGAAGTAGATGAACATCCCCAGCGGGCCGAGGGCAAGCACCGTTCCGGTCGCGCGGCGTGCCGCTGCGTTCACCCAAGGGGCGAGCATGGCGAGGACAAATCCAGCAAGGACGGCGGTCAGCATGGCGACGTGGCTATTCCAGGGGGCGAACGCGGCTCCCACCCCGTCGGTCATCGTATCACTTTTGGCTCGGTGATACCTTGATCTGGTAGGCCCGCAAGCGGGGAATACTACATCTTGACGATGTGCCGATAGAAGGCAACCGGCACGAACAGTTTATCGGGCCGAGAACGTCTTGTGCATGACTTGTCCGGGCGTCAGCTCAGCGCGTCGTTTCAGCCGATGCGCTCAGGCTTGAAGTCGCGGCTCATCAGGTTCTGGATCGCGTCGTGCGGAGAGAGGCCCGCAAAGAGAATTTCATGCACGGCGTGCGCGATCGGCATGTCCACATTGTGCCGCTTCGCGAGTTCCATCACGCTTCGTGTCGTTGGTACGCCTTCAACAATGGAACTGCTCTTCTGAAGAATGGATTGCAGGCTCTCGCCCCGCCCGAGCCGCTCGCCGCAGCTTCGGTTGCGGCCTTCGGGGCTGAAGCATGTGGTGGCCAGGTCGCCGACGCCTGCGATACCGAAGAAGGTGTCGATGCGTGCACCCATGGCGACACCCAAGCGTGCGATTTCTGCAAGTCCGCGTGCGAGCAATGCGCTCTTGGCGTTATCGCCCGCGCGGATGCCGTCCAACATGCCCGCAGCCAGCGCGATGACGTTCTTCGTCGCGCCGGCAAGCTCCACACCCAGCACATCATCGTGCGCATAGAGCCTGAGCCACGGCACGTTGAACACATCCTGCACGCGGGCGCACAGGCTTTCATCCCGCGAGGCGATCACCATCGCCGCGGGCAGCCGCTTCGCCAGTTCCGCAGCAATGGTCGGGCCGGAGAGCACCGCAAGCGGCGGGCAATGCGCTGCAATCTGCACGATGCCTGACTCGTCAGCCGAGAGGCAGCCGAGCGATTCTGCGATGACTTCCGTCGGCCGCATCAACGTGTTGTTCTCAATGCCCTTGGATACGCTGATGATCGGACTGCCCGCACCGAGAATCGGACCGACGCGCCGCCAGACATCGCCGATGTGTTGTGTGGGGATCGCGTTGATGATGAGCGAGGGTTCGCCGCCCTTGATGAGGTCGTCTTCTTCCCAGATGACGCGCACTTCACGTGGCAACGTGAAGCCCGGCAGACGGGACGACGTGCGGCTCTGGCTCAGGTTGCGCACATGGTCGTCATTGAGCGGTCCCCACACGCGGACATCGCCGCCGCGTGCTGCGAGCGCGTCCGCGAGCACGAGAGCCATTTGTCCGTCGCCGAGGATGAGAACGCCGTTGTTCATGGAGAGAAGCCTTATCCGGGTATCTTCGCAACGCCTTGCGAAGCCGGCTGGAAGGACACGCTACCGTCAGGTTCGGAACAACGTCAACCGCGCCGCGCGTTCTCGCGGTTCATTCTGCGGGGACGCATCGACTTCGCGCCCAGTTTCGCAGGGCGTTGATGCGTTCCGCCATGGTTACGGAGAGCGGCGGAGAATCGCGCAACGCTTTGACGATCTTCGCTGTCGTCAGTTGCTTCTTCGTGGCGAACGCAGCGTGCAAAGCCGCGATGATCGCCTGTTCAATCTCCGCGCCGCTGTAGCCTTCGCTTTCCCTCGCCAGCTCATCAAGATCAAACTTCGCGGGGTCGCGCTTGCGCTTTGTCAGGTGGATCGACATGATCTGCTTTCGCGTTTCCTCGCCGGGCAGATCAACGAAGAAAATTTCGTCGAATCGTCCTTTGCGGAGCAGCTCTGGCGGCAGCGCGTCGATGTTGTTTGCCGTCGCCACAAGGAACACCGGAGCTTCATGTTCCTGCATCCACGTGAGCAGTGAGCCGAACATACGCTGCGACAGGCCGCCATCGTTGGAATGCGTGGCGGCGGATGCGAAGCCTTTTTCGATCTCGTCGATCCACAGAATGATCGGCGACATCATCTCGGCCTGTTTGAGAGCTTCGCGTAATCGCCGTTCGGATTCGCCGATGAACTTGTCGTACAGCCCGCCGGGGTCGAGGCGCAGCAACGGCCTTTGCCATGCCGTTGCGATCGCCTTGGCAGAAAGGCTCTTGCCAGCGCCTTGCACACCGAGCAGCAGAACACCGCGCGGCGGGATGAGGCCGAATTCCGCAGCGTCGTGCGACATCGCGTTCTTCCGCCGTTCGAGCCATTGCTTCAGGTTCGTCAACCCGCCGATGCAGGAGAGATCAACCGGCGCTTCGACATATTCCAGGATGCCGCTGCGCTGCAATCGCTGGCGCTTGTTGGCGAGGATGTGATTGATGTCATCGGCATCGAAGGTCCGATCCTCTGCAACGGCATCAAGAATGAGCTGCTCCGCCTGTTTTCGTGTCAAGCCGCGCAGATTGCGGACGACGGTCTGCAGATCGCGACGATTGATGCGCACGTCGATTCGGGATTTACGATTTGCACTATTCAGCGTGCGCCGAACGATCTGTTCCAGTTCCTTGCCGTCCGGGAGAGAAAGCTCCAGGCTTACAGCGTCTGTGGCGATGACGCTGGGCAGCGTGTCAGTGTGATCGATCAGAATGAGCGTTGAATCGGTGTTGCGGAACTGGCGGATCGTATCGCGAAGCATTCGCAGGGTCTTGGCGTCTTTGAGGTGCTCGTTGAGGTCAAGCATCACGCAGACGGCTTTGCCGTCGAGCTTGTGCATGAAGTAGTAGAGCGCAGCAGCGGCGTGCTCCGTGTCTGCCACGGGCCTGCTTTTCTCGAAGACGCCTGCATACACACCTCTTGAAGCGGACCAGATCCAGAGCGGATCGCCCGTTCGAGCGAGAGCGAAGGTAACCAGCTCCAGCGCGTGGTCCTCTTCAGGCGTTACGATGCTGATGCACGATGGATGCCCCATCAGAAGCAGTTCCAGCCGGTTCAGATCGCGGTCCGCAGCGGTGGTATTAGGCATGGGCGGCCTCCAGAATACACGTGAACCCGTGCTGGCTGAACGCGACCGGTGTTTTCGCCTCTGGACGAGCCTGATAGTCCTTTTTGGCCGTGTCCGGGTGTCGGCGTGGATGGCCAAACTTTGACACCTACGGTAGGGCGGCGTACTGTATCGCTTTCAGCCTCCCTCGGACCTCGTGGGTCCGGGCGTCGTTTACGTGGAGCATCGTGGTGATCACGCTTGTCTTCAATCCCCTTCACAGTCATGGCGAATAATCTTCGCCATGTCGTGTGCTGGGCTGATGAGGCCCGCTGTCGCCGAACGCCCCGGCTTGCCGGGATCGCAGCGTTCAGAAAGGCGGCTTACTTGACCTGACGCATTGCGACAGGTTGATGTCTCGGTGAACTTTCATTCACTGAGGCGCGGGTCCACGAGACGTTCGCAGAGGCGATCGCTCGTGGCTTTTCTTTTTGGACCCTTTTGCATTCAGATTCCAGCGGGGCCATGTGCGGGCAGGCCCAATCCTCCAAACGGCCCGCAAGACGCCGGGCATTCGTTTCTCCTCGCGTCATTCAGACAACCCGACAACTCAACAACCTGAAGCACTCGACATCATGAACACTGAAACACTGCGAATTCTCGATTCCATCGCCCGCGACCGCAACATCGACCGCGACCTGCTCATTCAAGACCTTGAGCAGGCGATGATCAGTGCTGCGCGAAAGCATTTCAACTCCCTCGATGCGGAGGAGTTCGGCTGTTCGATGGATCGTCTGACAGGTCAGATCACACTGTGGCGCAACCACGCGCCGGAAGTAGAAGGCGGCGAGCCGACGCGCGAAGTCATCCCGATGGAAAAGCTCGGGCGCATTCCCGCGCAGACCGCCAAGCAGGTGATGATCCAGAAGTTCCGCGAAGATGAGCGGAACAGCCTGATGGATGAGTTCCTCAAGCGACGCGGCGAGATCGTTACCGGCGTGGCGCATCGTTATGAAGGCGGCGCGCTGGTGGTGCAGGTTGATCGAGCCGAGGGTTTCATGCCTCGTTCAGAGCAGATTCCGAGCGAGCAGTTCCAGCCCGGCGACCGCGTTCGCTGCCTCATTCTCGATGTTCGCGATGCAGGCAGTCAGGTGAAGATCGTTCTTTCTCGTAGCCACCCGGATTTCATCCGGCGGCTGTTTGAAGCTGAAGTGCCGGAAGTGGCCGAGCGCGTGATCGAGATCAAAGCGATGGCGCGGGAAGCGGGTTTCCGCACGAAGATCGCGGTCTCGTCCATTGATTCCAAGGTCGATGCGGTGGGCGCGTGCGTTGGTGTGCGCGGCAGCCGTATTCGCAACATTGTCGATGAACTTGGCGGCGAGAAGATCGACATCGTTCGCTGGAACGAATCGAGCCAGATTCTGATTGCCAACGCGCTCAAGCCCGCGGAAGTTGAAGAAGTCAGTCTGTGCTTCGAGCTTGGCCGGGCGACGATCATCGTGAGAGAAGATCAGCTTTCGCTGGCCATTGGTCGTCGCGGCCAGAACGTGCGGCTTGCAGCGCGTCTGACCGGCTGGGACGTAGATATTCTTACGCCCGCCGAGTTCTCGAAGAGCCTTGAGATTCTTGAGCAGACCGTGAAGCCGATCGAAGGCATCACGGATGAAATGCTCGACAAGATGGGCGCGCTGGGCATGATCAGCGTGTTCGATATTGAAGAAGTCGGTGTGGGCGTTTTGCAGGAAGAGCTTGGCATGTCGCCAGCCCTCGCGCAGAAGGTTGTGGAATCCTGCGCATCACAGGCGAAGATCGTCGCTGAGCAGCAGGCGAAGGAGAAGGAAGAAGCCGAGAAGCGGCGCGCCGAGGAGATGGCTGCCGGCGCTGCGTTGCTGGGTGAGGGTGAGGTTCATATCGAGCCGGATGCAGAGGCCGAATCGGTCGCGGCGTCGATCCTCGGTGAAGAGCCTGCGGAGTCTGATCGAGGTTGATCGAAGGCAGCATCAGGTGTGAACGCTGCATGTGATTGAAAGTGTGTCCGTCTGGAGACGATCGTGGCGAAAAAGGCAAGTCAAACCAAGGTGTTCCAACTGGCGAAGGCATTAGGCGTGACGTCGAAGGATGTCGTCGCCAAATGCCAGGCTGAGGACATCCCGGGCATCGTCAATCACATGTCGCCTGTCTCGCTGGGCCTTGAAGCGACGATTCGCGAGTGGTTCAGCGATCACACACAAGGCGGCTCTACAGCGGTGGAGACCGCAGCGCCGGTTGACGTGAAGAAAGCTCGCGCGAAGGCCAAGCGTAAGACGAAGGCTGATGAAGCCGACACGGATGACGCAGCACAGGCTGACGCCTCAAGTGAAGCGGGCGTTGAAGAAGAGGTTGCAGAAGCTCCCGTTGCTGAGCCGCCCAAGAAGGCCGCCAAGGCTGCGTCGGCTGGCGCGAAGGTGAAGGCTGCGCCGACGGCGGATTCCGAGGATGATGGCTCTGCACCGGTTGCAGACGCATCACCGGAGAATAAGGAAGATGTTGCAGTCGCTGTGCAGGCACCTGCAAAGCCCGCCAAGCCGACACCCGCGAAGCCCGCGCCGGTGATGAATGTTCCTGTTCGACCGAATGTCATTACGCCTGCAGGGCCGATGCTCCAGCAGCCGACGAAGACGAAGCTTGCCGGTCCGAAGGTGATTCGTGTCGAGAACCCAGAAGACTTGCCCACGCCGCGTGCGCGCACGCCTTCAAGGTCGAGCGCACCGATCGGACGAGCCGGCCCGCGCGGCGGCCGTGGAGCCGGGCCGATCGATATTGACATGTCGGGGGGAGATCGCGCTCGCGCCGGTGGCACTGGGGCAGGCGATGGTCCGGGTTCACGCCGCAACAAGCGTCGCAGTGCGTCGGCGAGCGAGCCGGGGCGCAGCGGACGCGCCGCGCCGCAGGGTGATGATCGCCCGTTCAACTGGCGCGAGCAGGACCTGCTTGAGCGCGAAAACCGTCTTAATCGCGCAGGTGGATTCTTCAAGCAGGCGCGACGCGACAATCTCAAGCGATCCACCGGCGGCGGGCATCGCGCACAAAGCGCGGCGCAAAGCGGCGGCAAGGTCAAGATCGCCGAGCCGATCACCGTCAAGGAACTCTCCGCAGCGACGGGCGTCAAGGCGGCAGACATTCTGAAGAAACTCTTCCTTGCGGGCACTCCGGTTACGATCAACTCGGCCATCAGCACCGAGACGGCCATTGAGTTGATGCTTGAATACGACATCGAACTGGAAGTCGTTGAGCAGAAGTCAGCCGAGCAGCAGATTGAAGAGACGTTCCAAGAGCGAACGCTGGTCAACGAACAGCGCCGTTCGCCTGTCGTAACGATTCTCGGCCACGTCGATCACGGCAAGACATCGCTGCTCGACCGCATTCGCAACGCGAACGTCGCAGCGGGCGAAGCAGGCGGCATCACGCAGGCCACAAGCGCGTTCCAGGTTCCTGTTCGTTTGGGCGAAGGGGACCGCATGATTACGTTCATCGACACGCCTGGTCACGAAGCGTTCACCGAGATGCGTGCACGCGGCGCGAAGGTAACGGATATCGTCGTGCTGGTCGTTGCGGCGGATGACGGCGTCATGCCGCAGACAGTGGAATCCATCAACCACGCGAAGGCGGCGGGGGTTCCGATTGTGGTTGCGCTCAACAAGATTGATAAGCCGGAGGCGACGGACAACAACATCCAGCGCATTCTCGGTCAGCTTGCGGAGCATGAACTTAACCCGTCGGAGTGGGGCGGCTCGACGGAAGTGGTCCGCACGAGCGCCATCAAGAATCAGGGCATTCAGGATTTGCTTGAAGTGCTCGATTACCAGGCGCAGCTGCTGGACACGAAGGCCGACTTCGGCGGCAACGCCCAGGGCACTGTGCTTGAAGCGAAGATGGAAGAAGGCCGTGGCGCGGTGGCGAACATCCTTGTGCAGCATGGCAAGCTGAAGAAGGGCGACTTCGTGGTCATGGGCCGCGCGTATGGACGCATCCGCGACATTATGAACGATCGCGGCCAGCGTATTGAGGAAGCCGGGCCGTCGATGCCGGTGGCTGTTTCGGGCATCAATGCCGTGCCCGACGCTGGTGACAAGTTCTATGTGGTCAAGAGCCTTCGGGATGCGGAAGCCGCAGCGGCGGAGCGCATCGATCGCGATCGCGACCGTGATTTGGCGACGGCGAAGATCACCCTTGACAACATCTTCCAGCATCTCGCCGATTCGCAGAAGAAGGAATTGCCACTTGTTCTGAAGGCGGACGTGCAGGGTTCGCTGGAGACGATCAAAGCGACGCTTTCGAAGATCACCAACGACGAAATTACGGTTTCCATCAAGCACGCAGGCATCGGCGGCGTGAACGAGTCGGACATCGCGCTGGCCGAAGCAGCGGGCGCGATCATTCTCGGCTTCAACGTTACAGCGACGGCGAAAGCACGCAAGATGGCTGAGGCCAAGCGGGTTGATATTCGCTTCTACGATGTGATTTACGACATTATTGACGACGTGAAGCGAGCCGCGGAAGGCCTGCTGGAGCCGGAACTGAAGCTCGAAGTGCTCGGCCACGCCGAAGTGCGCGAAGTGTTCCGCATCTCGAAGGTCGGCATGATCGCGGGCTGCTACGTGACGGATGGCGTGATCGAACGCAACGCCCAAATTCGCGTTACGCGCGATGGCGTTGTCATCGAGAAAGACCGCCGCCTCTCGCAGCTCAAGCGGTTCAAGGATGACGCGAAGGAAGTTCGCGCCGGTCAGGAATGCGGCATGAATATCGACGGGTACGACGACATCAAGGTCGGCGACGTGCTGGAGTGCTACAAGACGCTTGAAGTAAGAAGGAAGCTGTAATCGCGACAATGCCCGCGCGGTATGAAGCGAAGGATCACCCGTTTCTCGAATGTCCGTTCAGCCTGAACAAGTCGTCTCCGTCCTGCGCCGCTCCATTCAGGAGATTCTTTCGCGCGGCTTGAATGATCCGCGTGTGCGAGGGCTGATTTCCGTAACGGAGATCAAGATCAGCGACGATTACGCAGAGGCGTCCATCGCTGTTTCTGTGCTGCCCGCAGAGCATGGCCCGCTCACGCTGAAAGGTCTGCATCACGCGGCGAGCCACATTCGCTCGCAGGTGGCGCGAACGGTGCAGATGCGGCGCGTGCCGAACTTTCGCTTCCGGCTGGATGAATCATTGAAAAAGCAGGCGGAGCTTCACGCCGCCATCAACAAGGCTGCGCCGCCGGTTGATGCCGAAGAGCAAACGCCGAATCAGGATTGAAGGAACACTCGCAGTGAAGAATGCCGCCAAGTGCGCTAAACAGTTGAACAGCCTGCTCAAGCAACAGGGAACCGTTCCCGCGCCGGAGTTGCCCGATACGGACGACCCGATTGCAGTCCTCGTCATGTCGTTTCTCATGTGGGAGACGACCACCGATAAGGCTCTGAGCGCGTACAAGAGCATTCGCGCAGGTGTTGTGGATTTCAACGATCTGCGCGTGTGCCTGGCGCAGGAAGTGGTCGATCTGATCGGTCCCCGTTTTCCGCGTGCGCTCGATCGTGCGCAGCGGCTTCGAGCTGTGCTTCGCGATGTGTACTCCCGCGAGCATGCGGTAACGCTGGAGCGGCTTGCCTCACTGGGTAAGCGCGAGGTGCGTAAGTATCTCGATTCTCTTGAAGGCATGGTGCCGTATGTCGCGGCTCGCGTCGCGCTGCTCAGCTTTGATGCCCACGCCATTCCCGTTGATGACCAGCTTCGCACGATGCTCATTGAGATCGACGCTGCGGATTCTTCTGCGGAGAATCACGAACTTTCATCGTGGCTGGATCGGCACATCAAGGCAAGCGAAGGCCGCGAGGCGTACTACGCGCTCCAGTCGTGGGTCGATTCCGGCGGCAAGATGAGCAAGGCCAAGAAGCCGCGCACGACCAAGAAGACGTCGTCCGGTACGACGGCGCGCAAGACGACTTCCAAGAAGAAGACCACCAGAAAGACGAGCCGCGCGTGACACACGGTGTGCGAGATCGGCTGCTTCAACGGGGACTACTGCCGCTCGCGCTCGTGACGGCCTCGTTGCTTGTTGCCGGCTGTGCTGCGCCGCCCGCGAAAGAGACGCCTTCGCTTGCGCCAGTTCCTGCGTATGCGATCGACCCGACGCGGACACCGCATGAGAATCTCGCTGAGTTGGCGGCTCGAGAGACTGCGGCATCTCGCTCGGTTCCTGCCGGGGTGGTTGCGCTGCCGCCGGGTGTGGACCCTACGGCGTTGTCGCTCCGTGCGAGAAATGACATGGCGGCGTTCGCGTCGCTGGGGGAAGCCGTGGCGGTGTTCGTCAAGGCGCACAGTCTGGATGATCTGCTGAAAGACGTTCCGCGTCCGCCAGCGTCTCCGCCTGATGATGAGCCAGCGATGACTGCTGCGCTGCGCCATTACATCAAGGGTCGTGAAGCCGCGCTGGCTGATCGTCATCTGGTGGCTGCGAACGAACTGCAACGTGCGCTTGACCTTGATCCATCAAGTATTTCTGTGCGGCGTGAACTCGCGAGGAGCCTGCACGCGCTGGGCAATTTCACGCGCGCTGCGGATTTATACGCTTCAATCCTCACGGTTGAACCCTCAAACATGGAAGCGAGATTCTCGCTTGGATTGATCGCCGCTACGCGCCGTGAGCATGAGGCCGCCGTGATGCTGCTCGGCGCGCCGTTTCTTCGGGAGTGGGCCGCGAAGCATGGCGGCTCAGGATTCACACACGACCTTGCAGCCAACGTGCTTGCGGCGTTCACGCTCAGCGCTTCGCTGCGCGAGCTTGGGTATGACCGCGCATCAATTGAAGCGGCTGCTGCGACGGTCGGCGTTGATCCGGAACTGCTCGGTTATACGTCGTACCAGGCGCGGTTGACTTCGGTGCTTCGCCAGCAATCTGAGACGTGGCGAAGCATCGGTGATGCGCACTGCCGCCTCGGCGAGTATCGACAGGCGATGGAGGCGTATGCGGCTGCTGCGTCGTACCCGTCCGCAGACCCCGCAGCGATTCACCCTCGTGTCATTTATGCTCAGTTGCAGCTCGGCAAGGCATTCGGCGCCCAGCTCGCGTTGCTGAACGCGCTTGAGTCGAGCGCGCCGCGCGTGAGCGATCGAGACATTCGGTTGTGTTCGTATGTGGCAGATCATGCAGCAGATCGCGAAGTGCTGATCGAAGCAGTTCTGGCGATGCATCATGCTGCTGCGGATCAGGCGGACCTCGCCCGCGCTGCGGCTGCACTGCTGCCTGCGGATCGCGCTGTGCCGCTGCTTCGTGAGTTTGTCGCACGTAATCCGCGCGACCTTCATGCTGTTTCGCAGTTGCTTTCGTGGGTCGGGCAGCGTGATCTTCGTCTTGCGGTCGAACTGGCCATCGCGCTGATTGCGGATCATCCTGATCTTGCGGCAGACTACGCGGGGAGGCTTGTGTTCTCGGTCAACAGTCCGGGCCGCCTGCTCTCTGTCATTCGCAGCGCGGCGCCTTCGCCCAGCCGCGCCGTGCTTGAAGCGCGTGTGCTTGCGATCATGGGCGGGCAGGGTGAAGCGTGGCATGTGATCGAAGATGCCGGTCGTCGCTGGTCCGACGACCGCAGTCTCGCGTGGATGCGCATCGAAATGGCCGCGATACTTGAAGAGCCAGGGCTGCTCACGGACGCCGTGCAGCGGGCATCGGTGTTTGATGACACCATCACATGGGCCACACGCGCGAAAGCGCATCGGATGTTGAATCAGGTGGAACGCGCAGTCGAAGCCGCTGAAACAGCAGCCGATCGTGCGTCGCGCGGATCAAGCAGCGAGCAATCAATTCGCGCGATGCTGGAACTAGCATTCGCCTACGCGGCCTATGCGGCTGCGCAGGAACAGGTTGCATCGCGTCGTCAATGGGCGAATGAAGCGGTTGATGCTGCGTCGCAGGTCATTGACATGGACCCGACGCGCGAAGCTGCGCATGAACTGCTGTTGACGCTTCACGGCCCCGGCGGGATTCTTTCCGATCAGCAGAGTTTCCGCGCGGTTGCGCAGCGGCTCTATGAGTCGGATTCTGAAAGTCGGCTGTACGCTCGAATGGCTGCGGAAGAAGCAATCGCACAGGGGCGCCATGCGCAGGCTCTGGATCGGCTGCTGAATCTGTATGACAGCGATCCGAATGATTCCCGTGCGCTCGCGCTGGCGGTCAACGCATGGGTGCGGAGCGATCGTGTGGATGCTGCGCTGCAGTGGATTGGCGAGCGACTGCAGATTCGTCCGGGTGACCCCGCATTGCGCGAGCAGTGGATTACGCTCATGGTCATGCAGAATCGCGGCGAGGAAGCGATTCACTCGCTGCGCACAGCAATGCAGCAGGATGCCGATGATGTCGCGGCCGTCCGATTGCTGGAATCGGCCTATCGAGCGATGGGGCGAATGGATGAAGCGTTCCCGCTCGGCGAGCGACGACTGCTCGCAAGGCCGGTCGCGGTGCGTCGGGAAGTCGAACTTGCCGCGCTCTACGCCGGCGTGCGGAACGAAGATCGCGCTGCGACGCACCTGAAGTGGGTCGCCGATCACACGACAGATGCGTCGTTCGAGCATCTCATCACAGCGGTCGCAGTGCTTGGCCGCATGGAGAAGGAATCCGCAGACCTCGATCACATTACCGTCGCCCTTGTGCAGGAAGTGACGCAGCGTCGCCCCGCGCCTGCGGGTGGCGTGCCACTTCAGATTTACGCGCTCGGCATACTCTCCATGGCAAGGCTGAACGAGTGGGGCGATGCGATGGACGCGCTCGCTCAGCGAGCCGCAGCGGAAGGCCGTAATGCTACCGGCGCGTCGATTGAGGCCAGCGTGGTATGGCGCGATCTCGCGCAGGCGCTGGTGAACGCTGGCCAGCCTCGCGCCGCAGCAAGAACGCTTCGCGCACGGCTGAGTGCCGCAGCTCCACTTGAACAGGATGCCATCAACTTCATCGTTACGATCACACTCGCGACGGATGCCGCATGGGGCGACGAGGCCGCCGAAGACACCATCCGGTTGATCGACGCACTGGCGGCGCGTGGTCGTCTGCCGCAACTTTTCGGCATGGATGGCCCCGCGACGCGCGAGGCGACATTGTTTCAGGCAAGTCAAGTGTATTCGCTGCTCGGTCGAACGCGCGGTTCTGAACGCATCCTTCGCGAAGTGGTCGCAACCGACCCAACGAACGCGATGGCGAAGAACAATCTTTCGTACGCATTGATTGACGCAGGGCGGGACGATCCTGAAGCCGCTCGCTGGGCCGAGCGCGCCTTGGAACTCGCTCCTGATGAGGCAAGCATTCTTGATACCGTCGGCTGGTTGCGCTATCGGCAGGGCCGATTTGAGGATCAGGAGAGTCAGGAAGGCGCGCTCACGCTGATCCGCCGCGCGATTGAGAAGAATGAAGGCGAGCCGAGCGCGGAAGTGCTGGATCATCTGGGCGATGTCTTGTGGCGCACGGGTGATGCTGACGGCGCGGTGAGCGCGTGGCGACAGGCGGCAGCCTCTCTTGCAGCGCCGGAGCATCGGCAGCAGGTCATCCGCAACTACGAGCTGCTGCAAACGCGCGGCTGGGGGCTGGTCGTTCAGGATCCGCAGGCCATGTATGATCGCGACTACGGCAAATCGCTTGAGCAGATTCAGCGCAAGCTCAATGCTGTGGAGCGAGGCGAGCCTCCGGATGTCGCAGCGACGTTTGAAGAACTGCGCGGTGGCGGCTGACCCCCGAACGACCAACTTAACTCACTCGTACACAGCCGCCGACCCAGGCGATTCCCGTTCTCATCTCACACTTTCAGCAATCAGGATTCTCACTATGGCCGGGCACAGTAAATGGGCCAACATCAAGCATCGGAAAGCGCGGCAGGACGCCGTGAAGGGCAGGGCATGGAGCAAATGCAGCCGCGCGATCATCGTGGCGGCAAAGGCAGGCGGCGGCGACCCGGCGACAAACCTCACGCTGCGCTACGCCATTGACGAAGCCAAAGCCGTCAACATGCCGAAGGACACGATTGAGAAGGCGATCAAGAAAGGCTCTGGCGAACTCGGCGCGGAAACGTATGAAGAAATTCGCTATGAGGGTTACGGTCCCGGCGGTGTGGCGATCATCGTGGACTGCCTGACAGACAAAGTGACGCGCACCGCGCCGGAGATGCGCAAAATGTTTGAAAAGCACGGTGGAAACCTCGGCAAGCCCGGTGCGGTTGCGTTCGGTTTCTCATCCAAGGGCGTCATCGTCGTTGAGTCGTCCAAAATCAGCGAAGATGCGTTGATGGAACTCGCGCTTGAAGCTGGTGCAGATGATGTCGTCAGCGCTGGCGGCGCGTGGGAAGTTACCACTGAGCCGGCGAATTTTCTCACGGTGAAGGAGGCGATTATCGCAGCGGGGGTGGAGCCGGATTCCGCAGAAATCACCATGATCCCGGCCAACTCTGTGCCGTGCGATGAAGACACCGCAGCCAAGGTGCTGCGCCTGATCGACGTGCTGGAAGAGCATGACGACGTGCAGAAGGTGTATCACAACGCAGACATCGCAGACGAGGTGCTTGAGAAGCTGGGGTAATGCAATCGTGGCTCGTTGACAGCCTGCGGTACGCGCCGGATACACTTTTCGCATGACTCTGGTGCGGTACACCATGACGTTCACCGGTCGCGTGCAGGGCGTCGGCTTTCGGGCGACCACGGCCCATCTCGCGAGTGGTTTTGCCATCACAGGCTGGGTGCGCAACGAGCCGGATGGCTCCGTCATGTGCGTGGCGGAAGGCGAACGCAAGGAACTGGATGCGTTCGTTCAGGCCATCAAGCAAGCCATGCATCGCAACCTACGCGATGCGCGTGTTGTTGAGAGCGCCGCGCTGGGCGGACTGAGCGGTTTTGAGATCAGGCGATGAGCAGATTGCTCACTCAGCAGCCGCATTCGGTTTGAGCGTAACGGCGACAGCCGCGCCTTGTTCCGGGCCGAAGATGCGTTGACCCCATTGCGAGATATCTTCGGCCGTCAGCGCGTCCCAGCTCGCTCGAAGCGAGGGCACATCAAGGCCGATCATCGCTCGGCGGCCTTCCGCGAGTGCGACCATGTACGGGTTCATCGTGAGCAGTGCAGGCGGCGGGTCCGCCAAGCCGACGACGTAGCCGAGCTGCGTATGTGCGGTGGCTTTCGCACGTGCCAGCCGGGCTTCGTCAAGATCAATCGCTTTGGCGATCATCTCGCGAAGCGCGGCGATCGCGTCCTGTGGTTCGCCTTCGATAACTCGGCTCACCGCCAGCGTGGTGGGATCATCGAGCGGCGCGACGAACAGCGGGGGCGGAAATGTCATGCCTCGCAGCAACCCGCGCTGTTCCGCTTCCATAACGATCGCACCGAGAAGTACGAGGTACGCGGCGTAGCCGTCTTCGCCCGGCTGGGGTACGGCATACGCGATGCTCGCTGTTGGCGCGGCCATTGTGTGCGGCAAAGGTTCCACTTCAATCACATGAATCGCCGCGCCGACGACGGGCTTGGCGCGAGAGCGCAAGGGTGGCATGCGTTCGCCTGTGGGGAGTGGTGCGAGCACGCGCTGTGCCACGTCGCGCACATGTTCAGCATTGACGTTGCCGACAATGCACACAACAGTGTTTGAGGCGGTGTAATGCGCGCGATGCCACTGCGTAACGTCTTCGAGGGTGATGGATTCGACCTGGGCTTTGATGCCGCCGCGCCGCGAGCCTTCCGGCCCCGGATGTGCCATCGTGCGTGCGATACTCATGGCAGCCAGGCTCGGCATCGCGTTGTACATGTTGGTCAGTTCCATGTTCACGCGAGGCTTTTCGCGATCCAGGTCAGTCTGTGTGATTTGCAGATTGCTGATGCGGGCGGCAAGGTCGGTCAACTCAGCTTCGATGCGATCAGCAGGGATCATTGCACCGATGAGTGTGAAATCCGACGCTGTTTGCGCAGTGTGCCCGTTGTGATAATGCGTCATCAGGTCTTCGGCGCGCCGTGCAGGCGTCTCGCCCGCGGCGGCTGTAACCAGCAGATGCTCAACGAGATGCGAAAGGCCGGACTTGCCGGGCGGGTCGTGCATGTCGCCCACGCCGAAGAGAATCGTGATGGCGACCGTATGACTGCGAGGCGATTCATGCACGATCAGCTTCATGCCGTTGTCAAACTCGACTCGTTCCACGCGGCCAGCATCAACGGCTGCATGCGCGACTGATGCGCACAGCATGAAGGAAAGCGAAACGACTTTGGTCATCATGATGAACCTCCTCGTTCAGCGTGCAGTGGCGTCGAGCGAACTCATGCGACGAAGCTCATCCTGCGCGTAGCGGGCGCGAATGCTCGGCCAGATGCTCGGCGGCAAAATCGTGGACAGGCCGCCAATGAGACACAGTGGATACCACACGGCGTAGGGTTGGCCGAGCAGAAGCGCGATCACGCCGACGATCAGGCTGATGACGCCGATGCAGAACATGCCGAAGAGCGTGGCAGCGACGGCACTGCGCCATCGTCCGGTGCCCGCAGCGAAGCCGATAAACCCGCCTGCGAGGCCGAGTATCGGGCCGCCAATCCCGCCGATCCAGCCGCCATACTGTTCAGGCCACCATGCGTTTGTTGCTGCGGGGTTTGCAGATAGTGCTGAGGTTTGCGCCTGCGGTGCGGCTGTTGCTGCGTGCGCGATGTTGCTGCTGAATGCCGCCATGAGCGTCATGAGGATGACTCGTGCAATGAGGCGTGGCATGACTTACCCTTTCAACGTGTCCTTTTGCTGCTCGAGTTCGCGCTCGTGCGCACGGAGCAGCGTTTTCAGCGTTTGCAAATCGATCGCGCCTTCCGCATACCGTGCGCGAAGGATGCGCTCGAACTGACTTTGCACGGACTGGCTCTCGACGACTTCAATCTTCTGAATCAGCCGGTCAAGCCGCAGGCGAACGGTGGGGTACGACACGCCGTACACCGCTGCGACCGCTTTGAGCGAGCCGGACGCGAGAATGAACCGCTTGATGAACGCGACATCCTCGTCGCTCAGATATTCCAGCCAGGTTGTCTCATTGCGGTCATTCATGGGTGCCCCCGTTGCGTTGAATAATATAAAAGCATTCTTTCATATTGTCAATATGGATTCTCAATATTTTTTCAATTGTTCGGATGTGTTTAGGCTTGGCAGTGCTGGTGGATGGGGTCGGGTGGCGGCACTTGACATCCCGCTCTGTCTCGTCAGGCTATCGGCGATGAATCTCCTCTCACGATGTAGTGCTGGCTTGCTCTTCGCGGTTCTTGGTGTTGCCAGCGGGTGCACCACGCTTCGCGAGTCCTATCCGGACCATGCCCCCGCGCATGTCTGGACCGCCATGAAGGCTGTTGCGGAATCACCTGAATACGACGACTGGTGGGTATCGAGCAACAACGTGTGGGTGGATGAAGCCAGTAGCCGGATCGAGGTTCATCGTCGGGTGGATCGGTCGCTTCGCCGCCCGCTGGCGCGGCCATTGCGCGAAGAGCGCGAGTGGCGATTCCAAATCACGCTGACATCGCATGACCCGCCGACGGTGAACTTTCTCAGTCGAGGTTTCGGCGTTCCGATGCACGCGCGCATCGAAGCCGAACGTTATTTCGCCGATGTGCGACGAATGCTCGGCACTGCATCCCAGCCGTCCATCGAACCCTCTGATGCGTCCGATGGTGCGCCACATCGCGCGCATGAGGCGACAGAATCTGAAGCCGGATGGCGCGAGCTTGAGGTGCTTGAGCCGGGTCGGAGCGGCGAGTGAGTCATGGGCATCCGACTCGGCGTCATTGGTGGCGGCAACATGGGTCGTGCCATCGTTCGCGGCGCGATTGAGGGCGATGTTCTCGCGCCTGATAATGTGCTCGTTGTCGATGTGGACCCCGCCAAGCGACTTGAGGTGGCATCGCTCGGTTGCCATGTGGCAGAGTGGCCCGGCGCTGCGGTGGAGTGGGCCAGCGAGGGCGAACTTGGTCAGGTGATGCTGGCCGTCAAGCCGCAGGCGTTCCCGGAAGTGGCGCAAGCCCTCGCGCCGGTCATGCCTTCACGGATGATCGTCATTTCAATCATGGCTGGCCGCAGCAGCGCCGCCATCCGCATTGCGCTCGGCGGTGAAGCGAAGGTCATTCGGGTGATGCCCAACACGCCTTGCATGGTCGGTGCGGGGATGAGCGCGATTGCGATCGGCGCGGGCGCGAACCCTGAAGACACTGAGTTTGCGAAGCGATTGTTCGGCACGATCGGTCGGACGATTGATGTAGCCGAATCACTCATGCATGCGGTTACAGCTGTGAGCGGTTCAGGCCCGGCGTATGTGTTTCTTCTCGCCGAGGCGATGGAACGCGCCGCACAGGACATGGGCCTGCCTTCGGATGCAGCGCGATTGCTCGTTTCACAAACGCTTCTCGGCGCTTCACGCCTGCTGGATGATGCGGAAGCCACGGGCGGCACGGCGGAAGAGTTGCGTCATGCTGTAACCAGCCCCGGCGGGACAACCGCAGCCGCATTGGATGTGATGATGAGACACGGCCTGCCTGAAACCATCATCGAAGCGATGATCGCAGCGCGTGATCGTGGGCATGAGTTGGATGGCTGAATCGCGCGAGCGCATGCGCGCGATGTTGTGTTCAGGACCATCGCACGACGACTTTACCGAACTGTTCGCCTGATTCCAGCCGTGCATACGCCTTCGCGCCGTCCGCTGCGTCAAAGGCGGAGTCAATGACAGGCGTCATCGCTCCGCTCATGAGCAGCGCGACCGCTTCGCGATACTCGTGCATATCGCCCATGGTTGAGCCAATGATGGAAAGCTGGTTCCAGAAGACGCGGCCGAGATCGGTTACAGCGTCGAAGCCCGTTGTTGCGCCGCAGGTGACGAAGGTGCCGCCACGCGCGAGGGATTTGATGCAGGAAAGGTGGATCGCCTTGCCGACTGAGTCTGCACATACATCTACACCGCGTTTGCCGGTGAGCTGCCGCACCTGTCTCGACCAGTCATCGCCGGTGTCGAGCACCGCGTGATTCGCGCCGAGTTTCAGTGCGCGATCAAGTTTGGATTGATGCCTGCTGGTTACGATGGCTGGGCAGCCGAAGTGTTTGGCGATATTAAGCAGCGCGAGCGCCACACCGCCGCCGATTCCGGTGATGAGCACTGATTGCCCCGGTTGCAGGCGAGCGCGAGTCCAGAGCATGCGCCACGCGGTGAGGTGCGTGAGGCCGAATGCCGCTGCGCTGGCAGCGTCCATATTGCCGATCGCCAGCACGTTGGTGACGGGCGCGACGAACTTCTCTGCGAGGCAACCATGAACATGCTCGCCGATCATGTGTATGGCGGGCGGTGCGGGTGCGTAGCCGGGTGAAAGACGTTCCGGCTGCACGACCGCAGCGTTGAGCAGCACGCGCTGGCCGATCCATGCCGGGTCCACGCCATCGCCGACAGCTTCCACAATGCCTGCGCCGTCTGATCCGCTGATGCGCGGGTAGTCGAGATCAAGCCCCGGCACGCCTCGACCGACGGTGAGATCAAGCTGGTTGAGCGCGCTGGCTTCCGTGCGCACGAGCACTTCGCCTGCGCGCGGTGAGGGTTCGGGCCAATCGGTGGTGAACTCAACGTTGGGTGAAACCGGTGCACCTGGCGCGGCCTGCCGCGTGATGATGATCGCTCGCATGATGCGATTCTAACGAAGAGCGGCAAACGCGGTCATCACGTGCCGTTGTGCCACGTACGGCCGCTGCGTGCCAGCAGTTCATCCGCAGTGGGCGGCCCCCAGCTTCCGGGGGCATAGTTGGCGTGAATCGCGCGGCGAATTGCTGCGGATTCCGGTCCGAGGAACGGCATCATGGATTCCCACGCGCTTTCCACCTCGAAGCGATGCTTGAAGAGCGTTTGATCGCCTCGCATGGCGTCGATGATGAGCGGGCCATACGCCTCTGCCGGTTCGGCGTTGAACCGTCGTGCGTAGTCGAAGTCCATGCTTACGGAATCGAGCTTCATGCGACGGCCCGGAACTTTGCCTTCGAAACGCAGGCTCACGCTTTCGCGCGGCGCGATTTCGATGACGATTCGATTAGCCGGACGCGTGCCGCCGCTGGCGAACGGCTCAAGATGTTTGAACAGGTTGGCAGGTGGCTGCTTGAACTGGATGACGACTTCTGTGCGCTTGACCGCCATGCGCTTGCCGGTGCGGAGATAGAAGGGCGTTCCCGCCCAGCGCCAGTTGTCGAAGTGCAGCATGATCGTCGCGAAGGTTTCAGTCGTGGAGCCTTTCGCCACGCCATCGAGTTCGTGATACGCCTTCTCATGCGCATCGCCTGCATATTGGCCCAGTGCTGCGAACTCCGTCAGTCGATCAAGCGGCGTGGGCTTGATCGCGTCAATGATCTTGACCTTCTCCTGACGAATGTGATGGGCGGCGTATGAGGTCGGCGGCTCCATTGCCACCAGCGCCATCACCTGCAACAGGTGCGACTGAATCATGTCTCGGATCGCGCCCGCCTGTTCATAAAAGGCGGCCCTGCGACCGACGCCGACGGTCTCGGCAGCGGTGATCTGCACGTGGTCGATGTAGCGATGGTTCCAGATCGGCTCGAAGATCGTGTTGGCAAAGCGGAAGACGAGCAGATTCTGCACGAGTTCTTTGGCGAGATAGTGATCGATGCGGTAGATGGCGTCTTCTTCAAACACGCGGCCGAGCGCACGGTTGAGCGATGCGGCGGACTTGGCATCGTTGCCGAACGGTTTTTCAACGATGATGCGCTGCCACGATGAGTTTTCGCGGTTAATGCTGCACCAGCGTCTCCCTTCGACGACGAGGCCGGAGTTATCGATGGCTTCGATGATCGGCTCGTAGAGATTTGGCGCGACGGAGAGATAGAAGAGGATATTGCCGCAACCGCCGCAGGCGGCGTCAAGTTCCGTGATGCGCTTCACAATGCCTTCATAGCTTGCTGCGTCGGCTCCGTCGCCTGCGCAGTAGTGCAGCCGCTGGGCGAAAGTGCGCCAGCGCGTTTCGTCGAAGCCCTTGGCGTGCTTCTCCACCCACGGGCGGAGCTTGTCGCGCCAGGCATCGTCAGACATCTCTGTGCGGCTGACGCCGAGCACACACACTGAGGCGGGCAGACCGTCATCGGCCATTTCATATAGCGCGGGAATGAGCTTGCGCGAGGCGAGATCGCCCGAAGCGCCGAAGATAACGATCACGCATGGGTCGGCAGCGGCCTGACGGCTCATGACGGCATGATGACGCGGCGGAAGAGTGTGTCAAGACGAGGGAGCATTGACCAGGCGGAATCGACCATCGCTTTCAGCTTCGACACGCACCGCGGCGTGGCCCGGTTCATGGTCGAGCGCGAGCCGCCAGCCTTCCCCCGCAGCGCGTTCCAGCAGTGCGCGTTTGCTCAGCATGTTCGTGTACGGTTCCATGTCGTACCCCATGCTGAAGGCCAGGCCGACGTGCTGAACCGTAGGCATCACATCGCCGGGAAAGCAGACAACGCCTTGCCCGTCGTTGAATCGCACCAGTTGCTGGCCCCATGTATGGCCGGGCATGGGGGCGACAAGAATGCTCGAACCCGGCCACGCTTCCGTTTCACCCGTCAGCAATGCGACCTGCTTCTGAATGGGGTCGAGATGATTCCGAAGATACGTGCGAGTCATCGTCGAACGGTTGGCGAGAGCGTCTTCCCATTCGCGCTGCTGCACATGGATGGTCGCACGCGGGAAGGTGGAAGCGGCGTTGCCTGAAGCATCCAGATGCGTCAGCCCGCCAGCGTGGTCGAAATGAAGGTGCGTGAGAACGATGTGGTCGATCTGTTGTGGCGCGACACCGATTTCAGCGAGCGCGTCCACAATCGTGCAGCGTTCAAGGTCATAGAAGCCGCGCTCCTTGTCCGTCCATTTGCCGCCGAAGCCTGTTTCGATCAGCACGCGAGTCTGGCCATCCTCAAGCAGCAGGCAGTTGGTTTGCAGCGGGATGCGATTGCCTTCATCAGGCGCACTGAGCTTCGACCAGATGGACTTCGGCACAACGCCGAACATGCTGCCGCCATCCAGACGGAAGGAGCCGGCGCGAAGCAGTCGCCATGACCATGTGTGCGTCATGGCGGCAGTGTACTCAACGTCGATTGAGCTGGGCGCGGTAAATCTGATCGAGGTGTTCGACCATGCGCGAGGCCGCAAACCGTTCGCGGCATATTTCTCTGCCGCGCATGCCCATCGCTTCGCGCTCCTTCGGGTGCTCAAGCATCCACTGTGCCGCCTCGCGCAGGCCCGCGAGGTCGCCCGCTCGCAACAGGCGGCCTGTTTCGCCTTCGATGCACACTTCGCGCGTGCCGTCCACGTCGTAGGCGATGACAGGCGTCGCGCTCAGCAAGGCCTGTGTTACCGTGCGGGGCAGACCTTCGCGATAGCTCGGATGAATTAGCACGTCCATCGCTTGCAGATATCTGGGAATCATTTCCGGCGGCACTAATCCGGTGGTGATGACCTGATTCGTCAGCCCCAGTTCGCGCACGCGCTGCATGAGCGATTCACGAAGCCAGCCATCGCCCACCCAGAGGAGCTTGACATGCGGCTTTTCGCGCAGCGTGGAGCTGAGTGCATCAAGCAGATCATCGTGCCCTTTGAGTTCTGCGAGTCGCGCCACGGTGCCAAACACAAAGTCACTTTCGTTCAGGCCAAGTTCCTGTCGCACTTCATGTCGCGACCATGCCGGGTTGATGAACGAGTCGATCTCCATGCCTGAATAGACAGTAACGTACTGTTCCGGCCTGCCGATCTTTGCTGCAAGGAACTGCTCGCGCATCGCATCCGCCACGCAGGCGATGACATGACACCGCCGAGCGGCGTATCGTTCCGCGAGAATGTAGATGGCGTTGCGCCATTTCTTCTCGTACTTGTGAAACGGCGGGCCGTGAACGGTGTGAATGACGCAGGGCACGCGCTCGCGCCACGCCGCGATACGGCCAAGGATGCCCGCCTTCGACGAATGCGTGTGGACGACATCCGGCTTCCAGTCGCGAATCAGTGCACGCAGGTCGCGGCAACACTTCCAGTCGCGGATCGGCGCAAGCTCGCGAACGAGGTTCGGCGTTTCGATCGGCTCGATTCGACGGCCATTCGCAGTGCGGAAGTTGTTGACGCGATCGAGCAGGGAGCCTTCGGGGCCGTAGATGGGGCCGAAGACGAGCGACACCTCGTGCCCGAGCGCAGTCTGGCCTTCGCAAGAGAGAATGGTGTTCTCCTGCGAGCCGCCGAGAATGAGGCGGGTTGAGATGTGCATGATGCGCATGGAGCGACAGTGTATGCCTTCAATGCCGCGCCCGGTTCTTCATCGCTCCCTCACATCAACACGTCATCACCTCGCGTTCTCCAGCGACCACGCGAAGCAAAAACTACGAGCGCGAACACGCCCAGCGCGCCGGGCGCGGGAACGCCGAAGTGGATGTCATCAATATATACATTGCTTGTTGGGGCAGGTCGGTATAGCAAGGCTTTGTCAAAGGCAACATCTGATATCAGCCCAATAAACAAACCACCGCCACCGCCGACTACATAGCTACTGGTATAAAGCAGTGTTTCTCCGGAATACAATGCGATTCGGAGACCACCTGGAAATTCCGCAGCTATGTATTTTTGAGGCGTATCAAATGCGACCCAAATGTCATTCAGACTTCCGCGAATGCCCTCACCGTCATTAGGCATTAGTCCAGACGAATGAAAATACCCCAACTGCTGTCCGGTGAAGGTTACGCCGAGGTCGGTTGAGTGCATCGGGAGAATCGGGAATCCGTCTTGTCCACCCACAAAGTCAATCGTCGTGTACGCGCCTACCGCATTCTGCCATGCGGATTTGTTCGTGTATTGAACGACAGCGCCATCTGCTGCGGCGCAGCAACCCAGAAGAATCGCGATGCTTACAAGAGTAACTTTCATGTCATCATCTCCATTGCTGAAACCCCGGACGACCCGTTGGCCGTCCGGGGCATATGCTTGATATCTCAGTTGGCGAACGGGTCCGTCCCAATGCACTGCGGACAGTTCACGCACTGCATCACACGGTTCTTGAAGTAGCAACTCCAGCGGGCTTTCTGCCGATCGCTGCCGGTCATCATCACTTCAAGGAACTCGTTGAACTTCTGCTGCGAGATTTCTGCTTCAGCAAGCAACTCGCTCAGCGACAACACCGCCGTGTCGAAGCCCGGACAAGGCCCCCAGTTCGCCAGCAGGATGAGCAAATCTTGCACATCCACTCGGAAGT
>DAOMNO010000020.1:0-58886 GCA_035443885.1 Phycisphaerales bacterium | reverse complement strand
ATGGCACATCCTCCGGAGGAGAGAGGAACCCGGATACCGATCTACCGTACCCCACGCCAGCGGCCTGAACAAGAAAAATCCGCGAGGATTCCTCGTGGCGTCGTGTTTTTCAATGTGCGGCGGCGGTGGCACAGGCGTCCCGCCCGTGCCTGTTGCGAACGGGCAGTACGCTCGTTCAACCTTCAAACTGTATCAGTCCCCATCTGGCAGGCCGCACACGGATGGCTTGGCACAGCCGCGTTGTGTGGTAAGATGCTCGACTTCGCGCCACTCGGCGCGGCGTGCGGCTTCCGCCTTTCCTTTCGCTCTTCGCATCGGCGCTTCGACGATGAATCTCCTGGACATTCTTTCGCCCAAGGCCATCAAGGTGCCGCTGGTCGCCACCGAGAAGAAAGCGGTCATCGGCGAACTGGTCGATGTGCTGACCGGCGCGGGGTTTGTCAAAGACGGCGAAGCTCTCAAGCAGGTGGTCTGGCAGCGCGAGCAGCAGCGAACCACAGGCATCGGTGAAGGCCTCGCCATTCCGCACGGGAAATCCGCATCATCGCCCAGCCTTGTCATGGCGATCGGCCGCCCTGCTGAACCGATCGACTTTGACGCCATCGACAAGCGGCCTGTGCGGCTGGTCGTGCTGCTGGTTTCGCCGCCTGAGAAGACGGCGGACCATATTCAGGCCCTCGGCAAACTCAGCCGCATGATGTCCGATCCTTCTATGCGCCTTGCTGCGTATAACGCCGAGAGCGCGGATGATCTGTATCAGCTCTTCAAGACCGCGGAGCAGGGATAACGCGCCTTCGGTCGGCGTGCATCGCATACCCTTTCCCCCATGCTCATCGATCAGGCCACCATTTTTGTCCGGGCCGGAAAGGGCGGCGACGGCTGCTGCAGCTTCCGCCGAGAGAAGTACATCCCCAAGGGCGGGCCGGATGGTGGCGATGGCGGTGATGGCGGCGATGTCATCTTTGTCGGTGATTCCAGCGTAACCACGCTTTTCGGCATCGCGCAACGCCCGCACTACCGCGCGCCGCACGGCGAGCAGGGACGAGGAAAATCGATGCACGGCGCGGATGCGGACGATCTTGTCGTGCCCGTCCCGCTGGGAACGATCGTCTTTCATGCCGAGACCGGCGAGCAACTGGCGGACATCAGCCGTCAGGGCCAGCGCGTGGTCATCGCCAAGGGCGGGCGCGGCGGGCTTGGCAATGAACACTTCAAGAGCGCGACGAATCAAACGCCGCGCGAATCGACACCAGGCGAAGTCGGCGAAGAGTTCATGCTGCGCCTGGAGCTGAAGCTGATCGCGGATGTGGGGCTGATCGGCAAGCCGAATGCAGGGAAATCCACGCTGCTGCGAGCGGTCAGCCGCGCGAAGCCGAAGGTGGCGGATTATCCCTTTACGACGCTTTCACCTCATCTTGGCATTGCGGAGATGAGCGGCGAGCGGCGCATGGTGCTGGCGGACATTCCGGGTTTGATCGAAGGCGCAGCGCAAGGCGCGGGACTGGGGCATGATTTTCTCAGACACATTGAGCGCACGAGCGTGCTGGTGCATCTGCTGGAGATCATGCCGCTTGATGGCAGCGATCCTGCATCGAACTATGAGGCGATTCGCAGAGAGATCTGCGAATACTCAATGGAGCTTGCAGAGAAGCCTGAAGTGATCGCGTTGAACAAGATTGATCTCGTTCCTGAAGGTGAGCGCGAGGATCGCATCGAGCGCATCGCGGGTCGATTAGGTATGAAGCGAGGCGAGCGGCCGCTGGTGCTCAGTGGTGCGACCGGTGAAGGCGTGACGGACTTGCTGGAAGCCTGCTGGCGGGAGCTGCAAAGCTCTGCGGGCGGCGTCCGGTAACTGTTTTTGAGGCCCCGGCAGCGGTTTTGCAAGTGAGCACTTGCCTACATTTTGTGAATTCTCAACCGCTTCAAGTTAGGGTTTGCAAGCAAAAAATGAAATTTTGCGTGGCCCGAACTGGCGGCGGCTCACTGGTCATAAATCGCTGTTTTTCAGGTGTTTACGCGATTCTTTGGCGGGGTTGGCGGGGCTGGGTCGGGCGATGTTGAACAGATTTTTTGCAACGGGACTGGCAAGTTCTCTTGAAATCGGTATCATCCTCGCTTTCAACAAACCGACGCAAGTCGGCCGATAGTGTGTAATCACGTCCGTCCCGACCTTGTTGGTCAGGGAATGAACGGACGGGTGGATGAACAGGACGCACAGGCTTTGAGTCAGCCGAAACGTCCGACAGATAGGAGAGTCTTCACATGAGTCTTACGACGCGAGCGGGCCTCCTCGCCGGCGCCACCGCGCTGACGCTTTCGGGCGTCGCAGCGGCCGCCACGACGGACGCCAATAACGATGAACTGAAAGCCCAAGTCCAGAAGCTCAGCGCACGAGTCGCTGAGCTTGAAGGAGCACAGGGCGGCAACTGGCTGACTGAGCAGCGTGCAGCGGAAATCCGCAGCGTTGTTCAGGATGTCCTTGCTGACGCGGACACCCGCGCGAGCCTGCTCGGTTCGGGCATGAGCGCCGGCTATGACAACGGTTTCACCGTTGGCAGCGCTGACGGCAACTTCCTGCTCCGCACCAACGGCCTGCTTCAGGCACGATGGATCTACAACCATCGCAAGAACCCTTCGGGCGTGATCGGCGTTGACCGTCATCGCTCCGGCTTCGAGGCCAACCGCGTGCAGCTCTGGTTCTCGGGTCACGTGGTGAACCCCAACTGGCGCTACATGATCGAGATGGACCTGGATCGCTTCGGCGGTGGCGGCTTCGAGCTTCTCGATGCCTACATTCAGCACGTCTGCGACAACGGTCTGATCGTGACCGTCGGCCAGTTCCAGCTTCCGTTCCTCCGCGAGCAGGCCATCCACCCGATGCACCAGCTTGCTGTTGAGCGTTCGCTGCTCCACACCTACTGGGGCGTTGGCCGCAGCCAGGGCATTCAGGTTCAGTGGAACCCGAATGACTTCCTCCGCTTCTACGGTGCCTACAGCAACGGCATGGCTGCCTTCGGCAACCTCGCCAGCACCAACAACTGGTCTGCCTATGACACCGAGTACGCCTTCACCGCTCGCGGCGAATGGCTCGTCAGCGGCAACTGGAGCGACTTCAACGATTACCGCAGCGAGAACACCGCCAACTCCTCCATCCTGCTCGGCGGTGCAATCCACTACGAGCGCGCTGAGTTCGGCGTCTTCGGCATCACGAAGCCCGAAATCTTCCGCGCCACGGTTGATGCGATGATCAAGTTCGGCCAGGTCAGCATCTTCGGTGCCTACATCTTCAATCACTTCGATCCGAACGTTGTCGGCGGCGGCAACCTCGACGATCACTCGTTCCTCGTTCAGCTTGGTCTTACGCTGAACACCAACTGGGACGTGTTCCTCCGCTACGAGCACACGCTCTATGACAACGCCCGCATGGCGGACGATCTGAGCATCCTCACCGGCGGCGTGAACTACTACTTCGCTGGCCACCAGGCCAAGATGACCGCTGACATCGGCTACGGCTTCAACGATGTCTTCTACGGCACCGGCAGCTCGCAGACCGGTTGGCGCGCCGACAACGGCCGCAAGGGCCAGTGGGTCATCCGCACCCAGCTCCAGCTCGGCTTCTGATCGACATCTCGAATCCTCTGATACCAGAGGCGTTCGAATCGATGAAACCATGCCGACCGACCTGAAAGGGTCGGTCGGTTTTTTTCTTGCACGTTTTGCGCTGTCGCATGACGAAGAGAGTGTATTGACTGGCGTGATGCGCTCGGTCCGGTATCATGCCGCCAGACCCGACGGATGGGTTCTGACGGTGTCTCGCTCATTCAAAGACGGAGTCACGGACTGATGAATCGCCTTTGGACGTTTACCGCCTTGGCCGGCCTGTGCGTTGCGTTTGTCGCTGCGCCGACGCATGCTGACGATGACCCGGTACTCAAGAAGCTGGAGCAGATGCAGCGGGAACTTGAGCGCATGCGGCAGGACAATGAAGGCATGCGCACCGAGATCGATCGCCTGCGCGCCGCCACCGATGACAACTGGATGACCGAGCAGCGCGCTGCGGAAATCCGTTCGATCGTGCATGATGTCCTCGCTGATGCCGACACGCGCGCCAGCCTGCTGGGCACGGGCTTGATGGGCGGCTGGAGCAACGGCTTCTTTCTCGCCAGCCACGACAATCGCTTCAGGCTTCAGTTTGAAGGCCTGATGCAGTTCCGCTTCCTTTATAACTACAACAACGAGCGGCCAGCGTCGCCGTTCGGCACGCCGAACGAAGACAAGCACCGCAGCGGCTTTGAATCCACTCGCACATGGCTTACGTTTCGTGGCCACGTCTTCAGTCCCGATCTCACCTATCTCGTCCGAGGCAACTTTCAGCGCGATCGCAACGTAACGCCTCAGGGCGGCGGCTTCTATCTGCTGGATGCCTTTGTACGTTATCACCTGACAGACGAAATCAGCATCCGCTTCGGCCAGTTCAAGCTGCCTTTCACCCGAGAGTTTCTCGTTTCACCCGGCCAGCAGTTGCTCGTTGAGCGGTCGCTCGTTGATACCAATATGAACGTCGGCCGCTCACAGGGCATCGAGTTCACATGGATGGACAGCATCCAGCGGGCATCCGTCGCGTATCACGTCGGCGGCATGGACAACCTCATCGGCCAATCCCCCGGCGTCGCAGGCGGCAACCCGATGAGTACCGTCGCGCTCGCAGCGGACGTGGAATACGCGTGGACCGCACGCTACGAGCATCTGCTCGCAGGCAACTGGCGCCAGTTCGAGGACTTCACCAGCCCAATGGATGAAGAGTTCGCGCTCATGCTCGGCGCTGCCATGCACATTCAGCGAACCGAGGCCACCGGCCAGCCGACGTTCCCAAACAATCCGCCGCGCGCCAACCGCTGGTATGGCTACACGCTCGACGCATCCGCAGAATGGGGCGGCGCAAATGCCTTCATCGCCTTCACCCACTTCTACATCAACCAGCCGACACGAAACATCAACGTGTTCGGTGTTGTCGGCCAGGGCGGCTTTTATGTAACGCCCAAGATCGAAATCTTCGCGCGGTACGAGTTCGGCAAGTTCTCAACCAAGGCTCCTGACGTGCCGGATGAATTCAAACTCCCGCTGCACCTGCTCACCGCTGGCTTCACCTACTACATCGACGGCCACGATGTGAAGTGGACAACGGACATCGGCATCGGCCTCAAACGCGTCGAGCGAGGCTGGACGCGACTGCCCAACCCCGGCCAGGCCAGCATCACCGGCTGGCGGCAGGAAGGCCGGCGCGGCCCCCATCAAATCCTCTTCCGCACACAATTCCAGTTGCTGTTCTAGTATCGCTGCGGAATCAGCAGCAGAACCGCCGTGGTCTCACTCCGTGCATCGCTCGGCAGCTCGATGACCACAGCGCCGTTCATCGTCGGTACGCCGATTGTGCCGCGATATGACAGCTTTTCACTCACACGCTGAGACACCGCGTTGACATGGAGCTGAAGCATGCCCGTTTCGCGGCTGAGCTGCGCGAGCAGGTCCAGTTCAAACCTGGCATTGTCCGCTTCGGTGCGCACCACAGCAGATTCATCGAACGCGGTTATGACGCGCGCAGACCATAGCCGCTCAACACCTTCCGCCTGTTCAACAGACCGCGCCAGCGAAATGCTGCCCGTGTCGAATCGGCGATTCAGCCGCTCCAGCGCGTTACGCGGCACGCGAAGCAGAACCGCCTCAACGCTGACTCCGGTCGGGAACGATCGGCGAAGCTGTTGCAGGGCATCCCGAAAGCGATGATGCGTGCGAGGCGGAGCCGTAACAAGCAGCACGCCGTTCGCGTTGCTGATCCTCGCCAAGCTGCCGCCCATTTCCTGCCACGCTTCAGGATCAACATGCTCCATCACCATCGCTGCAAGTTCTTCTGCAGGCGACAATCGTCGATAGGGCGAATGTTCCACGAGAGGCATGCCGTCTTCGCCGTCCGCATGCGAAGGATCGCGCGTGTCATCACCCTCACCGTCGTGCCCTTCGATCGCGCCGGGGGTCAGTTCGTCATCGTGCGCAACATCTCGCATGTGGTCGAGCACGCCCGCTGCGAGCAGGTCGCGCACGTCATACGCCGTGGTGAGTCGCATCGCTTCCGTCGCGCGAAGCGTGGTGATGATGATCTGCCCGTTGGCGATGTCCCACGCGGGCCGCTCATATTCATCAGCGAGCGTGAGCATGAGGCCGCCGAGCACCGTCGAAAGGCGGGCCTCTTCAAGCCGCAGTGTGATGCGGTCATCCGTATGAACGCCCAGGCGAATGAGCGCTGGCCAGTCCACGCGAAGAGGCGCCGGGAAACGGGCGCTCAACTCGTCAATGACCTGAGCAAGCGGCGTCTCGCGGAAGTTAACCGTCGTCAGCGAAGCGTCCAGCCGCTCCAGCAGCGACAGGCAATCATCCACCTCATCGCTTGAGGTTGTAACGGGCAGGGCATGGTGAAACGTGAACCCCGCAGTGAGCGCAAAGGCGACCAACCCTGTCATGGCATGCGTCCTTTCCAGTCGATCCGGCGTGAAGATCAATGCATCATCTACCGCCACCAGCAGGCTCAGGCTGCATGTCGGCGGACATCAACCGCGCAGTGGCGTTGTGTGTCGATCGAGGTTTCTCTAGCTTCACACCACCGGTTTTTGCCGGGGTTTTTTATTTCTGTAGCAAATCCGCGCACAAGGAACGGCGATTCTCCGCGTACTTCTTTATGGAATGTCCTTGCTGCACGCCTGGCAACTGTGGCCCTCGCGCCCCTGTCAAACGGCGCTGACCTCGCCAAAACAGCGAGATTCTGCTTGCAAACAGTCATTCCTGCTGTACGGTCTAACAGCGACGCCAAGCCCTCGCACGGGGCGGGGGTTTGTCAACGTCGCCAATCTTCCACTTCCGGCTTCCTGTGGTGGTATCGGCGGCGGAGACGATGATGTGTTGTGTTGCACTGTTGACTTGTTGATGTGTTGACTTGCCTTGCACCATTTCCGCGATCTCCGCGTGCTCCGCGGTGAATCATGATTCACTGTGGGTGCCATGCTTCGTCCCACCACGGGGGGGCGAAGCATGAACCGAAGCGATGCGCGTTCTCATGCTTCACGCATCATGCCTCATGCTTCACGCTGCGCGATGAAGCATGGCACCCGGCAATCAACCGCGCATGAGCGCGGCGATTCGGCGTTCAGTCGGAGGATGTGTCGCGAACATGTTCGTTAGGGCCTGACCCATGAACGGCTCCACGATGAACAGGTTGTTCATCGCAGGGTTCGGATTCTGCATCGGAATGCGCCTGGCGTATGAATCCAGCTTGCGCAGCGCAGACGCGAGGCCGTTCGGCGAGCCTGCGATCTTCGCGCCATCGGCATCCGCCACGAACTCGCGCGAGCGGCTGATCATCGCTTTGATGAGCGCGGCGCCGAGCGCGCCCAGCACCACCACACCCAACAGCGCGAGCGGGTGCCCGCCCTGCCGCCCGGACCCGCCGAACAGAAACGCGCCATAGGCCAACATGCTGAAGATACCCGCGACGGTGGCGGCGATGGTCGCCGTCAGCGTGTCGCGGTTCTTGATGTGCGCCAGCTCATGCGCCATCACGCCTTCCAGTTCTTCATGATTCAGCAATCGCAGCGCACCGACGGTAACCGCGACGGCGGAGTGTTTCGGGTTGCGCCCCGTCGCAAACGCATTGGGAGCTTCGTGCGGACAGATATACACTCGCGGCATGGGCAGACTGGCCCGCTGCGCCAGCCGCTGCACCATGACGTATAAATCCGGCGCGCTGCGCTCATCGACTTCCTTGCCTCGCATCGCAGCGATCGCAATTCGATCGGAGAAGAACCACGCGCCAAAGTTCATCACCAGTGCGAAGATGCCCGCGACGATCAAGCCCTGCGCACCACCGAGAGCCCAGCCCGCCCAGACGAGCAAGCCGAACAGCGCGCCCAGCAGCATCACGGTTTTCATGTTGTTGACGAAAGCGGTCATGTTCGATTGTAGAAGCGCATCACCATGAAAAGGCAAGGGCGCGAACGGCAATTTTCATACCTGCACAGGCTCTTGACCGCGGCGCGGTACACTTGAGCGCATGGCTGACGCTGCGGAGAACGTGCGACTGCTGTGCCTGGATGTGGACGGCGTGATGACCGACGGCGGCGTGCGCCTCGACGACCTTGGCGTTGAGACCAAACGCTTCCACGTGCGCGACGGCGCGGGCATACGCATCTGGCTGAAACTCGGCTACGAAATCGCCATCATCACCGGCCGCAGCGGCATGGCGATCCACCACCGCGCTGCTGAACTTGGCATCCATCATGTGCTGCAGGGCCTGAAGCACAAGCGGGAGGCGTTTACCAGCCTGCTGAACACCCTCGACCTACGCGCATCCGAGGCGGCCATGCTGGGCGACGATCTGCCCGATCTGCCTGTCATGCGATTGGCGGGCTATCCTATGGCTGTTGCAGACGCCGCCGAGGAAGTTCGCGCCGCAGCCCGGTTCGTCACCACGCGGCCCGGCGGCCACGGAGCGGTGCGCGAAGTGATCGAGCACCTGCTGAAATCGCGCGGCGAATGGGATCGCGCCCTCAAACTGTTCGAGTAGTCAAAGAGCACTCATGGCACATCGCACCAGTCCCCGCAGGCAGTTGCTTGAGGATTCCACGCCGCCGCCCAAGGTTCGCACCAGCCCGAAGCGGCCTCTCATGCTTATCGGATTTGCAGCGGTACTCTTCTGCGTGCTGTTGCTGGTGGTGCTGAACCTCGACACTGGCACGGTTCACGATCAGCGTGCCGATGCAGACGACCCGCGCTTTGCAGAACTCATTGCTCCACGTCCGCTTTCCGAGGGCGATCTGCGCAGCCCTTCGAATCTCTCCCAGCCGCCGCAAACCGGACGGGGCGTCATCACGCTGCAGGACAAGGACGGCAACCTCTCACACCGCTATACCTATGAGAGCCTCGATCCTTCGCCTGAAGGTCTCCCCTCTGGCTGGCTGAAACTGGGCAAGCCGCGAATGGAAGCGTTCCTTGCCAACGATCGCCGCCTCGTCATTGAGGGCGATCAGGCCATCGCATATCGCCCGCAATCGCAGATTGAGGAAGGCACCATCGAAGGCAACGTAATCGTGCGCCTGTTCGACATGCCACCGCACCATCGCGTTGATCTCAGCATTGATGAGCCGGTGCTGATCGTGCGGACGGACGCGGCGAGCTTTGAGAACTTTCTTGGCGTGATTCGATGCGAAGACTGGGTGCGCATCGAAACGGCAACGATGACGCTGCCGGGCCACGACCTGAGTGTACTTGTGGATGATCGCGACAACACGGTGCAGCTCACCATGCGCCGCTTCGATTACATCGAGATTCTTTCTGAAGATTCCTCGCCCGCTCCGCAGCAGAGCCAGACGCACGCCTTCGCGCCGCACGAGCCAACTCGCACCGCACAAGCGACTCCCACACCATCCTCCGCCCAACCCCCGGCCCAACCCCAGACTCAACCCGCCGCACAACGTTCGGCCCAGGTTGCCGCCGCATCGCAGCCAGCCGCAGCGCCTCGTTCCACCGCGCAACCTGCGCAAACGACTTCAAGCAAGTTTTATCTGCTGACGATTCGCGATGAGGTGCTGATTGAGCAGACGAAGGCGGACGGCCGTCGCACGGCGATGGGTGAAAAACTGGAACTGATTTTCTCAACGGAAAGCGAAGGGCTGGATGGTTCGCTCTCGCTGGGCAGCAGCGTGCAGCCTCATCACGTTGCGCATCAGCCGCCGATTCGTCGCGATGTTCCTGCACATCCGCTTTCGCGCGACATGATTCTTGCATCGCTGGCGATCGGCACCGCACAGGATTGGCCGGTTGGTCAACCCGCGCAACAGTCACTCGAGCGCACGATCATCACCGCGCGCGGGCCGCTGGTCATCGTGCCGCTGAGTGATTCGTCGCGCAGGCCCGCTTCAGAGAAGGACGCCGTGCTGGAGCTGACCGGCTCGCCCGTTCTGCTGTGCGATCATGCGAATGGTTCGGAGTCAATCGCTCGCACGCTTCGCTACGACACCGGGCCGCGCTCGATCGAACTCATCGGCTCGCACACCTTTCCGATGCACTTGAGCACACCTGAGTTTGAAGCCTCTGGCAGCGCGTTCCGTGTGAATCAGACCACAGGCGAAGGCGCGATCGTCGGCGCGGGATGGATGAAGCGGCGTGAGCTTTCCAGCTCCGCCACGATGGGCTTGCTGTGCGCGGGCAGTTCGCCGCCCCAGCGCGTGCCCAGGCCAACCGTGCCGGAAACCATCACGCCTGAGCTGCAAATCACCTGGCAGGGCGGCGTCGATCTCACCTTCGACAGCGCTTCCGCGGATGAGCGCATGGGCAAGCTGCGCAGCGCGCTCTTTACAGGCGATGTCAAAGTCGTCAGCGACGAGTTCACCATGGACTCCGAGACAATGCTTGTTATGTTCCCGCCAGGCGCGGGCGACCCCGAAGCAATCGAACGCATCGAAGCTCGCGGCGGCGTGCGCGTCGTGGGCGTAACCGATGGAACACTGCTCTGCCGCGAACTCGACCTTGACATGACCCAGTCGAGTGAAGGCAAAACCATTCCGAAGGAAATGCTCGCCCGGGGCGACGTGCAGGCTGAGGACGAATCGCAGGTCGTCTGGAGCGACACGCTGCGGGTTACCTTCCGCGAAACGATGAAGACCGCGGGTGATGCAGCGCCTCGCCCGGAGCGAGCCGGCGCACGCGGCGAAGTGGATGTGGATGAACTCCTCGCAGAAGGCAGCGTGCAGGTGCTCATGGCGGATGGCTCGCGCGCCTTCGCAGACCGACTGCTGGGCGACGGCGCCAATGAGACCGTTACGTTGCTTGGCGAAGATGTCGTCGTCGCCAGTGATCGCATGATGATGAGCCGAGGAAAGCGGCTGGTGCTTTCCCGCAAGGAAGGCACGGCGACATCCATCGGCCCGGGCGTGTTCCGCCTGTATCACGAGCCGGTGCTGGGCGAACCGGAGCCGAGGCGCATCGCGCCGCCTGACGTGAATGAAGCCGACAACCCCATCGAAGTCCGCGCGACGTGGAAGGAGTCGATGGTGTATGACAGCAATTTCAACGACGGCGCCGGCTCCGTCGTGCTGCGTGGGGATGTGGACGTGCTCGCGGAACCTTCACCGCTTGAGCGCAGCACCATGACGGGCCAGGCTCTCACGCTGGAGTTTAGAAAGGCCGAAGGCGCGCAGGCCGCACGTCCCGCCCCGCTGCCGATCGCCCGAACAGGTGAAGCGCGCCGTGATGCAGACGGCGGCCGCCGCGAATTGGCTCGCCTCATCGCCAGGCGAAACGCCAAACTGGAATCGCACTCATGGGACAAACCTGCGTTGCCTTCCGGTGAACGCGAAGGCGAGCCGGTGATCTTCTACGTTTCAGGCGAGCACATCGAACATGACGCCAAAACGGGCGAATCGCTGGTTGTCGGGAAGGGTGACCTTCTGATTCACGACACGCGCGCCGAGAATGACGCCGAGCGATTACCTCAGCACACGCCGTTCGGCAGTCGTGGCACGACGAAGATGTCGTGGGGCAAGACGCTGCATCTCGTGCCGCGCGTGGATGAAATCTATGACATCACCGCAATGGACAAGGTAGAGATGATTCATCGAGGGCTGGACGGTGCGATCTCAACCATGACCGCCGAGCGCGTTGAAGCGACTGTGCTCAGACCGATAGATTCGCAGCGACAGCCCGCCGCTGCCGACATGGGTGCGCCTGCAGGCGCCAAGCTGGAGCGCGTGCGGGGCATGGGCGGTGTCATCATCAAAACCGATCGGCGCGAAATCGAATGCGGCGAGTTCGACTACAACATCGCCACGGGCATCGCCCAACTGCACGCAGCAAGGCATGGCCGCGTCTCCGTCGTTACGCGAGGTGTCGTACAGCCGCTGTTCGCCGAGCGAGCCGTGTGGGATATGAACCGCGACGCGATTCAGGTCGTCGGCCCCACAGGGGGCGGCCCTCGATGACCGTGCCGCCCGATACGTTGCCTTTCACTCCACGGATAGTTCCTTTCGCTTCGCCCGCATGTCGCTGTTTCTGACGATTCTCGCGTTCGCCCTTCTGCCCGGCTGCGTGGCCGCATTGCTCTATTGGATCGTGGTGTGGTTTCGCGTCAGACAGGTCGAGCGCGATCGGCCCACCGTGCGCGCGGGCCTCGACCTGAGCGCGCCTGCAACCGGCTGGCCCCGCGTAAGCGTCGTCATTCCCGCACACAACGAGAAACGCGTCATCGACGCCTGCGCTGCGTCGCTTCGGAAGCAGGATTACCCCAACCTCGAAGTCATCTTCGTCCTCGACCGATGCACAGACGAAACGCGCGACCTGCTGAGGCCGCACGAACAGGCTGACTCGCGAATCGTCGTCATCGAGAACGATCACTGCCCGGCGGATTGGGCGGGTAAATGCCACGCGGCACAGCTTGGCGCTTCGCGCGCGACGGGCGAATGGCTGCTGTTCACCGATGCAGATACAGAGTTCCACCCCGCGCTCTGCCGCGCATCCGTGGCCACCGCGCTGCATCAGAACCTCGGCCTACTGAGCCTGTTGAGCACGCTGACGCACGAGAAGCCGCACGAACTGATCGCACAGCCGGTCGCAGGCTTCAACCTGATGCGCATCTATCCCATCCGCCGCGTTGTGCGCGATTCACGAACGGAAGGTCGGCGACCGATGCGTCCGTTCGCCAACGGCCAGTTCATGCTCTTCAGTCGCGAGTGGTATGAAAAGATCGGTCGGCACGAAGCTGTGCGCGAAGATTTGCTCGAAGACCTGGCCCTTGCGCGCCGTGTGCACGAGATGAATGGCCGCCTGCTCACACTGCTCGCCGACGGCATGTTGCGATGCTCCATGTACGACTCCATGGCGGGCTTCAAGGCGGGGTGGAAGCGAATCTTCATCGAAGCGTGCAACCGTTCCCCGCGTCGATTGCGCCGCTACGGCTTCCGCGTGCTCATCAACGGCGTAGGCGCGCCAATCGTACAGATCGCCTCGCTCATCACATCGGTTGTCCTGCTCACGCGCGAGGATTGGTGGCTGCCAACGCTTGTGGGCGCATTGCTCGGCGGGGTCGCCATCGCGGGCATCATCATGCAGGGCGCAGCGCTCGTCCGGCTGTATCGCCTGAGCGCAGCGCCGATTCGCGCTGCGATGTTCTACCCCGCAGGATGCTGGATTCTCTCTCGCATTCTCTTTGACGGCGCACGCGACCTGCATGCCCGCCGCCCCGTTCGCTGGGGCGGCAGGCAATACATTCTTGAGCCGCGTGCGTAATCACGCATCAATCGAATCACTGTTCGCGCCTAGGCCTTCTTCCCGTGGCACTGCTTGTACTTCTTGCCTGAGCCACATGGGCACGGTTCATTGCGGCCGACGGTTGCCGCCGCCTTCGCGGGTTGCGGCTTGCGCTTGATCGCTTCGGCATCACCTCCCGCGGTGGCGCGTTCTGCTGCTTCAAGATCGCGCCGCTGCGCCGCGGTGCCTGCGGAAGCCATCGCCGCCGCCGCTGCAATCGCGGACTGCGCAGGACGAACCGGCGCGGGTGCTGGCGCGCCGGGCGCATCCGGCCCCGCGGTGGCGACCCCTGAAGCAGGCGGGCCTGCGGGCCGCTGCTGCGGCTGCACAGTCAGCTTCGCCTTGAAGATGAGATCGGTCACCTTGTCGCGGATCGACTCGTTCATCTCCTCGAACAGGCGAGCGCCTTCTCGCTTGAACTCAATGCGAGGGTCTTTCTGGCTGAATGCGCGAAGGCCGATCGATTCCTTGAGCTGATCGACCGCATAAAGATGATCCTTCCACGCCTGATCGACAATCTGCAGGAGTACCCATCGCTCGAACTGCGTCAGTTCCGCTCGCAGCACTTCAGCAAGTTTCTCTTCCACCACCGTCTGCGGGTCGTCGATCAAACGCTCGCGCTCTTCCTCGGAGAACAACGCGCCTGCGTTCGTGCGCATCCACTCTTCCAGCTTCTCCGGGCTGCTGCCCTGTGCGACGGCCCGCTCCGCTCGCTCAGCGATCTTCGATTCATCCCACGTGCGAGCCGCCTCGATGAGCAGCTTGCGAAGCTCCGCAGGGTTGACCGAGGGCAGTGCGTTGGGGTTCCAATCCAGTTCATACCGCGCCTTCACCCATGCGCAGAACTGCGCGAGAGCTTGCTGCGCATTCTGCTGCATCGCGGCACCGGTCATCTCGATGGCGAAGTCGATTGGATACGTAATCTCGCGCTCGGCATACGCAGCACGAGCTCGCTCCATCAGCTTCGCCGTCGCCTTTTCCTTGGGTGAATCGTGTGCGGGGACGACGAAATCGTTGTAGTCCACCTCGCCGCCGAACTTGTTCTGCGCCCATCGCGCCAACTCGCGCTCGCCGTAATGAGGCACGAGATATTGATCCAGCGGTGAGAGATCGGCCTCATCAATGAGCCGCTCCGCAGCGCGCTCGATGCGGCTGAACACTTCCTTGCGCGGCGTGTCCTGCAAGTCGGACACCTTCACCTTCGCCTTGAAGTTGGCATTCGCCCAGTCCGCCATCGACTTGAGGTCCCACTCGGACTGATCCATGTCCTCAGGCATGTATTCGCCCATCGTGACGCGGATCATGGATGACGCTTCTTCCTTTGCGTCCACCATGATGAGCTTATGCAGGTCTTCGCGATCCTTGCCGCGAATGCGCTCTGCGTCGATGGTTACGTTCAGCTTTTCGCGCACCCACTCTGCGATGCAGTTCGCTGCGTAGGAGCGATCGAGATAGCGGCCGACGGCGTCCTGCACGGAGTCTTCGATGTATTCGAATATCTGCTCCTTGATGCCCTTGCCTTCCAGCACGTCCTGCCGCATGGCGTAGAAGATGTGCCGCTGGTGGTCCATCACCTCGTCATATTCGAGAATGTTCTTGCGGATGAGGAAGTTGCGCTCTTCTACCTTGCGCTGAGCGCGCGTCACGCTCTTCGTGAGCATGGGGTGCTCGATAGCGTCGCCTTCCTTCATGCCCAGCTTGCTCAGCACACGCAGTGTGGTCGGCCCTGCAAACATCTTCATCAGGTCGTCTTCCAGCGAGAGAAAGAACCGTGAGGAACCGTTGTCGCCCTGACGACCGGAGCGGCCTCGAAGCTGGTTATCGATGCGCCGGGACTCATGCCGCTCCGTGCCGATGACGTGCAATCCGCCGATATCCTCGACGTTCTCAAACAGCCGAATGCGATGCAGCAGACAACCGCCGGATGCGTCCAGCGCGCTGACCAGCCCGGCTTCGTTGAGCTTGGATGCGTCCTTATCGCTGCCCCAGCAGTATTCCACATACCACTTGCGATACATCGCGACACGCACATCATCGTCGCTCATCGCGTCGAGATCGCTCTTCTTCAGGCCCAGCTCGCGCAACGCCATGTGGCGATAGACCATATTGAGAATGGTCTCTTCAGGCATGGACGAGTTGGCTTCCTTCGGGCAGATGCCGCGCCGCTTCCAATGGTCGATCAGTTCATCCCTTGTGAAGCTGCCGAGCTTGATGTCGGTGCCGCGTCCCGCCATGTTGGTGGCGATCGTAACCGCACCGAGGCGGCCCGCTTCCGCGATGATCTGCGCCTCGCGCTCGTGCTGCTTGGCGTTCAGCACGTTGTGCTTGATGTTGTGCTTCCGCGTGAGCATCTCACTCAGGTGCTCGGACTTCTCAACACTCGTCGTGCCGACGAGAATCGGCCGGCCGATGTCGTGGAATCCCTTGATTTCGTCTGCGATCGCTTCCCATTTGTCCTTCGCGCTCATGAAGACAAGGTCGTTGCGGTCAACGCGCCGCACCGGCACGTTGGTGGGGATTGAAACGACATCGAGTTTGTAGATTTCATAGAACTCGGTCGCTTCGGTGTCCGCCGTGCCGGTCATGCCCGCGAGCCGCTTGTAGAGCTTGAAGAAGTTCTGGATGGTGATGGTCGCCATCGTCTGCGTTTCCTGCTTGATGGGAACCGCTTCCTTCGCTTCCACCGCCTGATGCAGGCCATCCGACCACTGCCGACCGACCATTTTGCGGCCGGTGTTCTGATCGACGATGACCACCGCCATCTGGCCGTCTTCGCCCATCGCCACCACGTAATCGCGATCTCGCTGATACACCGTGTGCGCGCGAATAGCCTGCTCCAGCAGGTGCGGCAGGTCGATGTTGTCGCCCTGATAGAACGAGCCAACGCCCGCCACCTTCTGCGCCTCAGCGATACCGTCGTGCGTCAGGTGCGCCCGCTTCTTGTCCATCTCCACTTCGTAATACTGCGTGTGGCGGTCGCGGTCGGCTTCGAGCTGCGGGAGCTTTGCCTTCGCTGCGTCCAACCGCTCCTTCAGCGCAGGAACCTTGTCCTTGTCGCGCGCGTTGCGAATATCGCCTTCCAGACCGGAAATCTCCACCAGGCATGACTGCACCTTCTGATCTGCTTCGTTCCACGGCTTCTGCTTCTCCAGCAGGTGGCGTGCAAGCCGGTCCGCCATGTCGTAACGAGGCGTGCTCTGGTGCGCGGGGCCTGAGATAATCAGCGGCGTACGCGCTTCGTCGATCAGCGTCGAGTCCACCTCGTCCACGATCGCAAAATCCCGCTTCTTCTGCACCTGCTCCATCGGGCTGAGCTTCATGTTGTCGCGCAGGTAATCGAAGCCGAACTCCGCCGTCGTGCCGTACACCACATTGCAGGAATACGCCACCATCTTCTCCTGCGGCGGCTGCATGTGATACGGATGAATCGCGCCGACAGTGAGGCCCAGCGCGTGAAAGAATGGAGCCGTCCAGTCGCGGTCGCGCTGAACGAGGTAGTCATTCACGGTAACCACATGCACCTGCTCGCCCTGCAGGCAGGCGATGTAGCACGCCAGCGGCGCGACGATCGTCTTGCCTTCACCCGTCTTCATTTCCGCAATCGAGCCTTCACCCAGCACCACCGCGCCGATGATCTGCACGTCGAACGGCCTCGCGCGGAAGGGCGGCTTGGATTCAGGATACAACTCGCGAACCGCGTCATAGATGCGATTCGGAATGTCCAGATACTCCCAGCCCATCAGCGGCCGCGAATTGCCCCGAAGCTCTTCCACCGGCTCGCGCGGCGGGGCTTCATTCATCTCGGCCTTCACCTTTTCATAAAGCTGGCGCACATCAACGGGCAGCCGCGACGGGTCGAAACCTGCTTCGGGATTGAAAACATTACGGATGCCGACTGCGCGGTCCATCGCTTCACGCGCCACCGCGTAAATTTCAGGCGTGAGCGTTGTAATGCTCTCGCCTTTCTCCAGCCTCTCGCGGAACTCCGCTGTCTTTTCGCGAAGCTGCCGATCGGTCAGCCTGCGAATATCCGGCTCAAGCGCGGAGACTTGATCGACGATCTTGAGATACCTCTTCACCAGGCGCTCGTTGCGCGTGCCGAAGAGTTTTTTCATAACGGTGCCGATGACGGGAACGCCCATGCTTCACCTCTTGATGTGATTGCTTGTATATGGCCTGACTGCTGAATCGAAACGGATCATCCGCCGCCGGACGCGCAAGGCGAGAACGCCTGCGCAGCATCATGCGGCGGAGCCTCAAACGAGATTCAGCAAACGGGCGGGGGCAGGTCGAGCAGACCCGCTCGCGTCGCCGCCGTCAGCGATGGTGTACCACTGACCACCGCTTCCATCACACTGGAATGCGCAGAAGCAGGCGGGACGATGAGGACAGTGGTCGCAGAAACAATCGCTGCGTTCGGCGCGCCATCAAGATCGCCGCCGAGCAGATCGCGAGCCACGGCAGCGACGGCCGCCGCCACCGCGCGAACCGCGTGGCTCTCCATCACCGCGGCGCGGCATTCCGCAGGCGTCAGGCTCTGCGGCGCAGGTGCCGCGGACGCTGTGGCTGCAATCGCCACCAACGCCATGAGCATCGTCGCCGTTGCGACCTGTGCAGCACGGGATGGAAGTGTCTCGGAACGCATTGCCTAGGAAGAGTAGTATCGTCCCGGAAACGCGTCCGGACAAGCGGGGGCGTCGATTTTGGCGTCCCATCCCCGCTTTTTGGGGTTTCTCACCTACGATTCCGCCATGCCCGCACCCGCCGGCGTCATCCAGCCGCCCCACCCTGCCCCCGCCGACCGTCTGCTGCTGAAAGTCGAAGGCATGCACTGCGTGGCATGCGCTGCCGCCGTGCAGCAAGCATTGGAATCCAAACCCGGTGTGCGATCCGCCAGCGTAAGCGTAAGCGAAGGCCGCGCAATCGTACAGGGTGAACACCTGAACGCAGACGAGTTGATCGCAGCGGTCGTCGGCCGCGGCTACCACGCCTCGCCCGAACAGGAAAACCTCGCACCGGTCGAGCTGCGCACGGAAATCGAACTTCGCCAGCAACGCAACCAGCGCGAATGGGGCTTCCGCGCCGCAGTCGGCCTTTCGCTCTGGGCTCCGATGGAAGCCTTGCACTGGATCGCGCATGTCAACCATTGGCACGGCGCGTGGATGGGCTGGGTGATGCTCATCGGCGCAAGCATCGTGTTCGCCACCGCGGGCGCGGGGTTCTACCGATCTGCATGGAGCGCGGCGGTCAAGCGAACCACGAACATGGACACGCTGATCTCCATCGGCGCGACCACCGCCTATGTCTTCTCGCTCATCGTGTTCATCGCGCGATACTTCGATCGCCTGACTGATCAGCCGCTCTACTTTGCAGAATCCGCCGCGCTGCTGGGCATCATTAGCCTGGGACATTACCTCGAAGCGCGTGCAGCCAGCCGCGCTGGCTCCGCTGTGCGTGAACTGCTGGAACTGCAACCGGACGAAGCGGAACTTGTAAGCGACCCCGCCGCACCGCATGAATCACGCCTTGTGCCGTCCGCAGACGTACTGCCGGGCGATCATCTGCTCATTCGGCCCGGCGGTCGCGTGCCGGTGGATGGCGTCATCGTTCATGGCGCAACGGAACTCGATGAATCCGCCGTAACCGGCGAGCCGCTGCCTGTTCGCCGCACATTGGGCGACCCTGTCGTCGCCGGAACGATGAACACGACCGGGCGCATCGTCGTTCGCGCCACGGTGGATGGGCGGCATACCACCGTCTCACGCATCGCGGACCTTGTTCGCAACGCGCAGACCAGCAAAGCGGAGATTCAGCGACTGGCGGATCGAGTCTCCGCCATCTTCGTACCCGCAGTGCTGACCATCGCAGCCGTTACGTTCCTCTCCTGGTGGCTCTTCATGGATCGGCCCATCACGGGCGTGATTGCCACGGTAACTGTGCTCATCATTTCATGCCCATGCGCGCTCGGGCTGGCGACGCCGATGGCGGTGATGGTGGGTACGGGCGAAGCGAGTCGGCGGGGTATTCTCATCAAATCCGCCGCGGCGCTGGAACGGGCGGGCACGCTCTCGCATGTCGTGTTCGATAAAACAGGCACGCTCACCGCTGGCGCGCCGACTGTTACAGCAATCGCCGTGGCGGGCGAGTTCGCTTCAACAACATCGCAGGATGATCTTCTCGCGCTGGCGGCTGCGGTGGAAGCAGCGAGCGAGCATCCGATCGCGCGGGCGATCGTGAACGCGGCGCGCGAGCGGCAGCTCGCCCCGCGCGATGTCAAGGACTTCATCGCCATTCCCGGCGAAGGCGTGCGGGGCGTCGTGGATGGGCAAACCGTCGAAGTGAGGCGCGATGTCGTCGCCACATGCAGCGTCGTCGTTGACGGCGTAACGCGCGGAACGATTGAAGTAAGCGATTCACTTCGCACCGATGCACGCGAAGCTGTCACGCGCCTGCGCGAAATGGGATTGAATGTAACGATTCTCTCTGGCGATCGACGCAGCGCCGCGGAAGCTGTCGGCCGCGCACTGGGCCTGCCGCCCGAATCCATCGTCGCGGAAGCAACGCCTGAAACAAAGACGCAGTTCGTCGCGAAGCTTGCTTCGGGCGAAGGGAAGTTGGGCGGGGTCATCATGGTCGGCGACGGCATCAACGACGCCGCTGCGCTCGCACGGGCTGACCTAGGCATTGCCATGGCGTCCGGCACGAACATCGCCATAGAGTCCGCTGCGGTCGTCATTCCCGGCGATCGCGTCATGGCTGTGCCGGAGACAATCGCCCTCGCCCGCGCTTCGCTGCGCACAATCAAACAGAACCTCTTCCTGGCGTTCGTGTACAACACGCTGGCGATTCCCGCCGCGGCGCTGTATCTGCTGGGGCCATACGGCCCGCTGATCGCCGCGGCGGCAATGGGCGCGAGCGACATCTCTGTTATTGGCAACGCACTGCGACTGAAGCGCCGCCTCAGCCGATCGCGCCGCTAACTCATCGCGAAGCGCACGTCATCTGCCTACGGCTGCTTCACAAAGTGCATCGGCGCGCTCCACGGGCTATGCAGCAACGGCGCACTCCATGCACGAACCCACCAGGTGCCGTTGCCCAGCGCGATGTTCACGTTCGGCGTGATGCTGTACGAACCCGCTGCGTAGTTCAGTTGATCGGCCGTATACCATTGGTTGATGACGTTACCTGTTGAGTCGTTCACCCACAGTTGGTACCACGTCGCGTGAGGCGTCGCCTTCCATGTGTACGTCGGCTGCACATCGTTGATATTCCCAACAGGCGAGGTCAGTATCGGCGTCTCAAGTCTCACCGTGTAAATCATGGGTGCCGACCACGGACCTGCCTTCTGCACCGCGTTCCAGCCCTGCACCCACCATCGACCCGCGCCCAGCGGCAGCGTGATGTTCGGGACGATCTCGCATCTGCCATCTTCGCAGCCGAGTTCCGCAGCGGTGTACCACTTCTTGTGGATCGCCTGGTTGGACGCGTTGTTGATCCAGAGGTGGTACCACGTCGCGTTGGGGTCGTGCTCCCAACTGAACGGCGCCTGACGACTCTGCATCAAGCCCTTTGGTCCATGCTGAGTCGGGGGCTGCAAACGCTCGAACGCGGAGCAACCGTTCCACCATGCGATGCGGTTCGCGGCCACGCCGCCCGCCGTGTTGAACGCGCCGCCGACGATCAGGTCGCCGTTGTACATTGTCTGGGCGTATGAAATGCCGTTCATCCCGCTGCCAAGGGCGTGCCACTGCGAGCCATCCCATTTCGCGATGCGGTTTGCCGCCACCCCGCCCGCCGTGGTGAACGTACCGCCTGCAATCAAGTTGCCATTGAACACCATAAGCGTACGGATGGCGCTATTCATTCCACTGCCAAGCGTGTGCCACTGTGAGCCGTCCCACCGCGCGATGCGGTTGGCTGCTGCATCACCCGCCAGGGTGAAGATGCCACCCGCGATCAAGTCGCCGTTGTGCACCGTCAGCGCATAAACCGAATCGTCCATGCCGTCGCCCAATGGATGCCACTGTGAGCCATCCCAGCGCGCGATGCCATTGACGGTTTGGCCTCCCGCCGTGGCAAACGCACCACCTGCGATCAGGTCGCCGTTGTACACCACCAGGGCTTCAACCTGGTCATCCATGCCGCTGCCCAGCGGATGCCACTGCGTGCCGTCCCAACGCGCGATTCGGTGAGCCGCCACCCCGCCCGCCGTGGTGAAATGGCCACCCGCGATCAGCTCGCCGTTGTACAGCGCGCATGTATAGACATCGCTATTCATGCCAGTGCCCAGCGGATGCCACTGCGAGCCATCCCAGCGAGCAATGCGATTGGCCACTACGCCGCCGGCTTCTTCGAAGATGCCAACCGCAATCAAAGCATTGTCGTACACCGCGAACGCATGCACATCGGTGGGCATGCCGCTACTCAGCGCGTGCCACTGCGTGCCGTCCCACCGCGCGATTCGGTTCGCTGCAACGCCGTCCACCGTGGTGAACTCACCGCCGAGAATCAGGTCGCCGTCGTACACCGTGAATCCATACACCTCGCCATTGGCGCCGCCACCTGCGACAGACCACTGCTGCGTGCATGTCGGCATGAATGTCAATGCGTTCGACCACGGCCCGTTTTTCTCAATCGCGTTCCAGCCGCGAACCCACCAGCGACTTTCGCCGACGAGTGGTGAAAGGAGGTTCGGCATGATCTCGCACGTTCCGTCCTCACAGCCCAGCTCTGCTGCGGTGTACCACTGCTGCAGCACATTGCCGCTGGCATCGTTGATCCAGAGCTGGTACCACGTTGCGTTCCACGTGTGTTCCCAGCGGTAGTTCGGCTGGGCGTGATACGTCGTGCCTGATGGATCGAGTTGCACCGGTGCGCGGAGCGGCTGCTCGCTCGGGCAGACGCTCCACCGCGCGATGCGGTTGACTGCCTGGCCGCCAGCCGTGGTGAAGAAGCCGGCCACGATCAAGTCGCCGTTGTACCCGGTCAGCGCGAACACAACGCTGTTCACGCCGATCTCTCCCCCGAAAATCAAGGGTTGCCACGACGAGCCGTTCCAGCGGGCCACGTTATTGACCGTCTGATTACCCGCCGTGCTGAACACACCGCCAGCGATCAGTTGGCCGTTGAAGACCGTCAGGGCAAATACGGTGTTATTCACGCCGATCTGTCCATTGGAGGTCAACGGATGCCACGATGCGCCGTCCCATCGAGCGATGCGGTTCACCGTCTGGCCGCCCGCTGTGGTGAAATCGCCCCCAGCGATCAGATGACCATTGAACACGGTCAAAGCAAGCACAGTGCCGTTTACACCGGTCTGTCCGCCGGACGCGAAGGGACGCCATGTCGCGCCATCCCAGCGCGCGATGCGATTGACTGTCTGACCGCATGCCGTAGTAAACGCGCCGCCTGCGATCATGTCACCGTTGTACACCGGCAAGGCATAGACCCAACTGCTCATACCCGTTTGCCCGTCGGACGTGAACGGATGCCACGCCGAGCCATCCCAGCGTGCAATGCGGTTGACGGTCACGCCGCCCGCCGTGGTGAAGTTCCCGCCAGCGATCACATCGCCGTTAAACACAGCCAGCGAGCGCACTTCGCCATTCATACCAGTGCCCATGGCGTTCCACTGCGATCCGTCCCATCGCGCGATGTAGTTCGCCGCTTGGCCACCCGCTGTGGTGAACGCGCCGCCAGCGATCAGATCACCGTTGTAGACGGCGAGCGCGTACACCGTGCCATTCATGCCAGTGCCCATGGCGTTCCACTGTGATCCGTCCCATCGCGCGATGCGGTTTGCGCCGCCGCCGCCCGCGGTGGTGAACGTGCCGCCCGCGATCAGATCTCCGTTGTAAAGCGTGGCGGAGTACACCTCACTATTCATGCCGCTGCCCAGCGGATGAAAGCCCTGCGTGCAGACGATTTGAGCCTGCGCGTGTGAAGCGCATGACAGCGCGACAAACAACATTGCGATCCGTTCGCATCGATACATCTCGACTCCCTTCCGAACAATCTCGGACGTCGCGACCCGCCTGATTCCCGCCTCAGCCCAACATGAATCCCGTGCGCCATGAAGGGCCAGGGGGCCATCAAGCCAGACCACTGCGTGAGTACATCGGAATTCTCATTGGGCCATTTTTGCCAAGTTGCCAGTTTCTCCACCGGCCGTGTCAAGCTGGGGCAGGCAGGAGCCGCAGCGTCCCATTTTCTCGCACCCTGCCGCCGATCGGTACACTTGCGGCTGCATAACCCGATCACAATGTCTGTTAACCCATTCAAGCGATTTAAACGACTCGGCACGAAGCTCGGCTTCGGGCGCGACTGGCATTTCATGCTCATCGCGGGGGCGATCGGCCTCGTGATGGGCGCGGTCGCCATCGCGTTTATCTGGCCTCTGCAAATGATTGAGCACTGGGCAGAAGGTGCGGATCGTTCATTGCTCATCTGGCTCGTGCCGATCGCGCCGGTCGTCGGCGCACTCCTCACAGGTGCCGTCATCAAGCTCACCGGCAAGCAGGAACAAGGGACCGGCGTCTCCGCCGTCATGTACGCCGTGTACCGAAGTAAATCGCGACTCGGCATTCGCGTGGGCATTCGCAAGTGGATCGGCTCAACGCTCACCATCGGCTCCGGCGGGTCAGCGGGCGCGGAAGGCCCGATCGTAACCATCGGCTCCGTCATCGGCTCCAACATCGGGCGAATGCTCGGCGCGAACCCGCAGAACATGGCAACCCTGCTCGGCTGTGGTGCCGCAGCGGGCATCGCGTCCGTCTTCAACGCACCTTTCGCGGGCATCTTCTTCGCGATGGAGATTCTGCTGCGCGATTTCTCGCTGCGCACCTTCACGCCCATCGTCATCGCTGCGGTCATCTCGTCCGCGTTCACACGCGCGCTGCTGGGCGATGAAGCGCTGTTCGCCACCCATACCGATTTCAACGTCGGGGCGTTCACCGCGATGGAGATTCCCAACTATCTTCTGCTCGGCCTGGTGTGCGGCGTGGTCGCCGTTCTGTTCATTCGCTCGCTGGACTGGACGGAAGGCTTCTTCTCGCGCCTGCGCGTGCCCACCATCCTTAAGCCCGCGTGCGGCGCTGCAATCCTCGGCGCGATCGGCCTGGCCTATCTGCTTATCAATGCGTCAGGCACGCTGCCGAACTTCTACGGCAACGGCTATCCGGTCATCTCCGGCCTGCTCGATCCTGCTTCGTATTACGAAGACATGGAAGTTGGTCTGCTGCACCCGCCGGTTGGCATGATCGGTCTGCTGGTCATGCTCGCCGTCATCAAGGCGTTCGCCACGTGCCTCACCATAGGCTCTGGCGGCGAAGGTGGTCTGTTTGCGCCGTCGCTGCTGCTCGGTGCCGCCATCGGCGGCCTCATGGGCTACATCGTCAACTGGCTCGGTTGGTTCCCCGCTGCAACACCCGCGCATTACGCGCTCGTCGGCATGGCTGCGGTGGTCGCTTCCACCACGCACGCACCGCTCACGGCCATCCTCATGGTGTACGAGATCACGCAAAGCTATCAGATCATCCTGCCTCTGATGTTCGCAGCGGTCATCAGCACTATCTTCGCGCGACTGCTGTACCCGGACAGCATCTACACGCTGAAGCTGACGCGGCAGGGCGTGCGCGTCGGCGCGATGAGCGACCTGACCATTCTTCGCAGGCTCACTGTGCGCGATGTGCCGCTGCATCGCGCGGTCTTCGTGCACGAGTTCGACTCCGCGCAGAAGCTGCTGGACCTGACGGAAGAACACGCTGCGACCGATTTCGTCGTCATGGACGACGCTTCAAACTATGTCGGCCTTGTTACATCAGACGATCTTCGCGCGGCGCTGGTCTATCGCGAAGCAATCCCGTTGCTCCAGGTGAACGAGCTGATGCGCACTGACCTGCCGGTGGTCGGCCGCGATGAAACGCTCGACGTGGTGCTGGACGCATTCTCCAAGAGCGAAGCGCAGTGCCTGGCGGTGCGTGATGAATCGCACGCGGCGCAGCCGTCGGGGATTGTGGGTCTCATCACCCGTTCGCGACTGCTGGCGAAGTATCAGGCTGCGCTGACGCGGAGCTGAGCCGGTGTTCTGTGGTCTTTGTGCTGAATCAATCGTGACCGATGCTGCCTTCAATCCCGAATCGCGCTTCACGTTCCCACGGAAGCTGCGCCTGACTTCTGCAACGCAGTTTCAGGCTGTCTATGACCGCAGTGTGCGCATAAACGTTGATCCACTTCTGGTCTATGCCACGCCGAACGAGCTGGATCATCCGAGACTGGGGCTGGCGATCTCCCGCCGCGCGGGCGGCGCGGTGCAGCGGAACGCGGTCAAGCGTCGTCTTCGCGAAGCGTTTCGTCTGCTGCAGCACGATCTGCCACACTTCGATTTCATCATCAGCGCGAAGAAACACGAGCCGTTCGAACCCGCGTCATATCATGCCTTGCTCGTCAGCGCGGCGGAGCAGCTTGCCCGCAAGTGGGCGAAGCGAACGGAGACGCGCAATGAAGGGTGATGGAACAGTAACTCGCGATGAGCGGCCGGCGCGCGTTTCGATCATGGCGAAGGCCTTGATCTTCCTCGTGCGGCTGTATCAGGCGACGCTCAGCCCGCTCATGGGCGGCCACTGCCGCTTCCACCCCACCTGCTCCACGTACTCCATCGAAGCCCTGCGCACTCACGGCGCGAGGCGAGGCGCGTGGCTCACCGTCCGCAGGTTGCTCAAGTGCCATCCGCTCGGCGGAGCAGGCTTCGACCCCGTACCGCCCGCGCGTCAAGATGGGCAATAGGCCGCTTCACCGCTCACCTTTCATACCAGTTCTCTCTTGACTTTTCCGCCGCTCGTCGTGATTCTGGGGCCATGCGGCTTGCCCACGCGCAGCGCGGCTGCCCGACAAGCTGTGGCGGAGACCATGTGCGGGGGAACAGGGACACATCCATCATGAACAACTCCATCGGCCTGATGAAGCGGCTTGCCTGCGCGATCACATGCGCTGTTGCAATGGCAATCCTCGTGCCAAGCGCGCAGGCACAGCAGTATCAGAGGCTCTACAGCGCACCGGGCAGCGGCAACGATGAACGCGCCGTCTGGGTCGAAACCACGCCTGACGGCGGATCGATCCTTGTCGGCGTAACCAGCCTCGGCAACTTCGACATCTGGCTGATGAAAACCGACTCGCTCGGCGTCATGCAGTGGGAACGACGCATCGGCGCGCCGGGCGCGGTTGAGGTTGCGCACGGTGTCATCCCCACCAGCGACGGCGGCTATCTCATCTACGCGCAGTCAACCCAGTTCAGCCAGAGCATGCTGCGGCTCGTCGTCAAAACCGACAATCTCGGCATGGTGCAATGGTCTCGCATGTTGCAAGGCGCCACATCGGGCAACGCAGGCGGGCCGGGCCTAGCGGAAGTCTTCGCGAACGACGGCTCAAGCATGGGCTACGTCATCGGCGGCGAAGTCTATGGCTCGCACATCGGCCTCCCAGCGCTCTGGAAGGCCCCCGTGCTTTCGCGCCTCTCCACAACCGGCGCGCTGTTGTGGACTCGCTACTACATCGATACGCGATACGGCATGAACACCAACGGCACGTTTACCGACGTGCACGCGCTGCCGGGAGGCAACATCGTCGCCACCGGATACACCGCAGAAGGCCTCGGCAAGCGCGACACACTCCTCATGGAAGTCAACAGCGCCGGCGTGCCGGTGTGGGCCAAGACCTACAGCAGCGGCCTGCACAACGACTGGGCCTATGGCATGGACCGTGCGCCAAACAACGACTACGTGCTCACTGGCTTCAATAAGGAAATCGGCGAAGGCGGCGGCAGCTTCCTGCTGCGAACCGATCCTTCAGGCACGCTTCTCTGGTATCGCACGTTCCAATCCTTCAGCCCAAGCACCGGCCTGCGCTGCACACCCGCGGATGACATCGTGCTGCTCGGCTACAACGCGCCGGGCAGCAATGAAGTCGCGCTCCTCAAAACCAACGGCAGCGGAACCTTCCAGTGGGCCATGGCCTATGGCGGCGGATCAAGCGAACTCGCAGGCGGCCTCGCGCTTCGGCCCGGCGGCGGATACACGTTGTTCTGCTCAACCGCATCGTTCGGCGTGGACCCATTCGACTGGTGGCTCATCGGTACCGACGCAATCGGCCGATCGCTTTGCAACGAGTTTCCATACGTTCCGAACCTGCCCACGATCGTTCCTGTTGTTGAGGATGTCATCTTCGATTCGCTGACCTTGCCGAAGATGGCTGCGGTCAGCCCGCCGGAGTCTGCGGTCTATCCCCTCATGTCAACACTGTGCGACTCTGGCGCGGAAGGTGCATGCTGCTACATGCAGCAAGGTTCATGGCATTGCACCGTAACGACATTGGCGCTCTGCGAGAATGTATTCCACGGCGTGTACTTCGGCGACGGCACGCCGTGCACGGCGAACCTCTGCAATCCCCCGCAGATCGGCGCGTGCTGCTGGATGAATGCGGCGGGCATCTGGGATTGTGTTGTAACCTCACAAGCGCGCTGCGAAGACAATCTCGGCGGCACCTATCTTGGCAACGGCACTGCATGCACGCCCGATCTGTGCGATCCGCCCAAGTACGGCGCGTGCTGCTACTTCCAGCAGGGCTACTGGCATTGCACCATCACCACGGCGGAGCATTGCGAAGTCATGCTCGGCGGCGTGTATCAGGGCGACTCCACCACATGCACCCCCAACCCCTGCCCGCAGAACACCGGCGCATGCTGCCTCTCTAACGGAACCTGCGTGGTAACAATCATCCTTGAGTGCGAACTGGCGGGTGGCACGTTCCAGGGCGTCGGTACGAACTGCACGCCCAATCCCTGCCCGCAGCCCAAGCCCGGCGCGTGTTGCTATCTCGCAGCGCAAGGCGTCATCCAATGCACCATCACCACGCAGTTTGACTGCGAAGTCAACCTCGGTGGCTGGTATCAGGGCGACGGCACGAACTGCACGCCCGATCCATGCGTGCGCGGCGCGTGCTGCTATCAGGTCGCCGGTGCGCCGTTCTGGCATTGCGTGATGGTGACCGAGGCGGATTGCGTCAACAACTATTTCAACGGCACATTCCAGGGGCCAGGCTCCACCTGCACGCCGAACCCGTGCCCGCCGCCCGCCACTGGCGCATGCTGTCGGCAAACGTCGCAAGGTTCCATCTGCTTCATCACGATCGAACTGGAATGCGAAATGGTTGGCGGCACCTATCTTGGGGACAACGTGCCATGCACGCCGAATCCGTGCGCCACCGGCGCGTGCTGCACGCCACAGTTGGGTTGCGTGCAGGTCAGCCTTGCAGAATGCGAATCGCTCGGCGGCGTGTATCTCGGCAACAACGTGCCGTGCATGCCCAACCCGTGTGCCTTAAGTAACGGCTGCGCCACCCCGCCGCATGGAATGGTGCTGTGGCTACCCTTCGATGAAATCGCGCCTTCCGTCGCGCATGAGATTGCTGCGGGGAATCACGGAACACACATGGGTGTCACGACCATCATCGTCGGCGTGGTGAACTACGCTCTGTACTTCAACGGCTCCAGCTCGTATGTCAACGTGCCCAACGCGCCGCAGATCAACCTCGGCACGGGCGATCTCACCATCGACGCATGGATTATCGGCTATGCCCCGGGCATTCAACCCATCGTCGATAAACGTCAGGGGCCGATCGGCTCAACCGTGGGCTACACCATGTTCCTCTATAACGGTCAGCTTGCCTTTCAGCTGGCGGACGGTGCAGGCCATACCAACTATCTCTCTGGTGTGAACATTGCAAACGGCTATTGGCGTCACGTCGCCGTTACTGTGCAGCGAAACAATCCGACGGGCGGCCGCTTCTATGTGGACGGCGTGCATGTCGCGACGTTCAACCCGATGGGTCGCATGGGCAGCCTGAACAACAACGCCCCCCTGTGGGTCGGCCGCAGGCATCCCATCAACTCCATCCTTCACTACTCAGGCATGGTTGATGAGCTTGAAATCTTCCGCCGTGCACTGACCGCCGCGGAGATTCACGCCATCTACAAGGCTGGTCAGCTCGGCAAGTGCAAGATGACTTGCCACGCGCCGTGGGATCATCCGTTCTGCAAGAATCAGAACAAGGTGACGGTGCCGATCACCGTATGCAACAACACCCCGACAGCGTCGCCGTTCCAGCTTTCATTCACCGGCCTGCCGGTCGGTCCCGGCTGCCACATCGCGGGGCCGACTTCCTTCACCGTAAGCGGCCCGAACCCCGTTACCATTCCTCCGTACTCGTGCGTTACGGTGAATGTCTCAATCCAGCGGCCAGCGGGCATGAACGCTGCATTCCTTGCCGGGTGCTATGAAGTGACCATCCAGAACATGACTACGGGCGCGACCACGACGTGCCAAGGCTCCGTGCAGGATCGTCGCGATCTGTGCGGGGTCATCGTCTGGCCGCCGGTGGACATCGTCTCAGTCCCCGTCGGCGTACCGCAGACGATCACCTTCGACGTGACGAACACGACGGACGATCCGATCACCACGCCGATCCGCATCGTGGCGTACGACCCCGCCATGCAGCCGAGCATGGACATCAGCATCAACGGCCTCGCGCCCGGCGAGCCGTGGGGTCGCGTCGTCACGATTCCACCCGGCCTCGTTACACCCGTCTCCATCTCGCTCGAAGCGATGTTCGTCGAGCATGAAGGCTTGCGATTCTCAGACATCGTGCTCTACACCGATGTGGACGGCGACGGCGAGTATGAACCGCTCCATTCCGTCGGCCTGCGCTCCATCGCGCGCCCGGCGTGTCCTGCCGACCTCAACGGCAGCGGCAACGTGGACGTGCAGGACCTGCTCATCCTGCTCGGCGCATGGGGACCGTGCCCGAAATCGGACGTATGCCTTGCAGACCTGAACTATTCAGGCGCGGTCGATGTGCAGGACCTGCTCATTCTGCTCGGCGCATGGGGACCGTGTCCATGAGCGCGTAACCGTTGATCCGTTTCTCCGCCCGAGGCGCGAAGATCATCTTCGCGCCTCGGGCCTTTTTGTTGGAGAACGGCATGAAGGGTCATGCTGTGCAATCTTCCAAATGATCGCGGCCAGCGCGTGATTCAGTCCGGCAGCTCAGGGGGTGAGAGCCGCTGCAACGCGGCCATAATGACCGCGAAGACGATGACCATGAGATCAATGCCGAATGCAATCATCAGCAGATCTTCAAGCAGCCCTTCGGGTGAAAGACGAATGCTGATCGCGCAGAGGACAGCAATCGCCACAAGTACGAAAAGAGTACGCATCATAGAAGTAACTCCCGCATCCGGCCGAAGCCGTGAGGTTGACATCGAGTCTCCTGCGAGGCGCGCAGAAGACAGCTCTCTGTTCAACGAACAGAACGTCAAGTGGACGCCTCGTTCAGCAGGGCGGATGTCGGCCGGATGTGCGCATTCCGCGACGCGCGCATTCAGAGACGAAGTGCGTCGTCAAGACCAACGAACGCATGGCATCCGTTGGATACTCCCACCCACGCTCACTACAGCAAGCAGGCTGGCTGCCGCACCATTTTTCAAAGTCGGGCCTGTGGTTCTCGCCGCCAGCCCATGAAGAAGCGCCCGATGAGCTGCGGCAGCTCGCCGGCGTGGTGCCCCTCGCCGCAGCTTGTGCACTGCGACACACTCCGAGAATCATGCCGCTTGAGCTCGCGGCATAGGCCTGCGGCACTGCGCCGCCGCTGTATAAAACATGGCCCGACCGTTGAGCAAAACCGGCGAGGCACATGACGGCTGCCAAAACGACGAACGCAGCACGATCTCCGAACAGAATCGGCCTATCCTTTGAAGCGCGTTGGCGATCTGATTTCAGCAGCATTGGTCGTTTCCGGGCTGCGATCGTAAGCACGAATCTCTTCACAGACCATCCTTTGGCGTTTGGTATCATTCAACCGCGGCGATGTCGCCCCATCCCTTCATCACGCACTGAACCCCATGTTTCTGGCACTGAGCGAACCCGCTGCAACTGCCTTGCTGCTGGCCGTCTTCGGCCTGCTGATGCTGTTCAGCACCCTGTTCAGCAGGCTGCTGGACCGGCTCGGCGTGCCGGTCGTGCTGCTCTTTCTTCTGCTGGGTATGCTTGGCGGCTCAGAAGGGCTGGGCGGACTCTACTTCGAGAACTATGAAGTCGCCTTTCGCATCGGCACGATCGCGCTGATCCTCATTCTCTTTGACGGCGGCCTCAATACGCCGTTGGCGTCGATTCGACGCAGTGCAGCACCGGCGGGCGTGCTCGCCACGCTGGGCGTCCTCGGCACAGCGGTTGTCCTGGCGCTTGTAGGTCGGCTGGCTGGATTGTCATGGGCGGAAGCCGCGCTCGTCGGCTGCATTGTGTCATCCACCGATGCTGCGGCCGTGTTCGCCGTCCTTCGCGGCGGCAGCCTTCGCGTCAAGGAGCGAGTCCGCAGTCTGCTGGAAGTGGAATCGTGCGCGAACGACCCGATGGCGATCATTCTCACGTTTGCAGCGGTTGCAGCAATCCAGGCGAACGGCCAGGGATCGGGCGGATGGGCCTTGCTCATCATCGTGCCCGTTCAGCTCGCGCTGGGCATCGCACTCGGCGCGGGGCTTGGCTACGCCACGCGCATCGTGCTCACACGATCGAATCTGACCACGACGGGTTTATATCCGGTCATTACGCTTGCTTCCGCGTTCTTCATCTTCGGCATCGCGACGATCACGTACGCAAGCGGCTTTCTGGCGGTGTACACCGCGGCGCTGGTTTTAGGTAACAGCTCGCTGCCGTATCGAAACGGCCTCACACGAGTCCATGATGCTTTGGCCTGGTTGAGCCAGATTTCGATGTTCCTCATGCTCGGCCTGCTCGCCACGCCAAGTGCATTGCTGCCGGTTCTGACGATTGGACTCATCGTCGCGCTTGGGCTGGCCATCGTTGCTCGTCCGATTGTGGTGGCTGCGTGTCTGGCTCCATTCGGCTTTCCTGCACGGGAAATTGGCTACGTATCGTGGGTCGGCATTCGCGGCGCGGTGCCGATCATCCTCGCCACCGTTCCGGTGATGGCGCAGATTCCCGATGCGGAGCGAATCTTTCATGTCGTGTTCATCGTGGTCGTCATCAGCGCGATCATCCCCGGTGCGACCATCGTCCCGCTCACACGGCGATTGAAGCTGAACGATCCTGAACCGCCGCCACCCGCCGCCGCCATGGAACTGCACTCACTCCGCCCGATGGACGGCGTCATTCACGTGTACCGAATCGACTCCACACTCGCAGTATGCGGCGTTTCACTTTCAAAAGTCCGCTTCCCCGAAGGAAGCGCCGCCATCATGATCGCACGCGGGAACGAAGTCATCGCGGCACGTGGGCACACGGTCCTGCAGGACGGCGATCATGTGTACATCTTCTGCAAGCCGGGCGACGAGCCGAGAATCAATCTTCTCTTCGGCGCGAATGTTGATCGTGGCGAAACATGACCTGCAGCGCCACGACACACCATTGAACGAAAAAGATCGCGAAGCACGTGGTTCGTGATGGATCACATTGCTGCGCCAGCCATCACATGCGCCACGTCGCGATCCGCCTTCGGCTGACGTGCGCGGTGCGCTGCAAGGTAGCGGCCGATCGCCATCACGGGGAAATACAGTCGATAGAGGTGATACCGAAGGTAAAACACCTTGGGGAAGCCCGTGCCGGTGAACTCCGTCTCAACCCACGAACCCACGGGGTCGCCATCGGGATTCTTCCTGGGATCGCGCGACTCGTACTCGGTGAGTTGATTCGCAATCAGCCATTCGATGGCGCGGCGAAGGTCGGGGTCGTCCTCGCCGTAGATTTCCTGAAGGATCATCGCGGCCCACGCCGTCTGCGATGCCGTGGAATTGCCCTGCCCCTTGAGCGATGGGTCTTCATAGCTCATGGCAGATTCGCCGAATGAGCCGTCCGCTTTCTGAATCGACTTGATCCATCGCCCTGCACGCTGAATCCATTCCTGCTGCGTGTCTTCGCCACAGCGAATGGGACCGATGACCGCCTGCCACGTACCATAGATGTAGTTGACGCCCCAGCGACCAAACCACGCGCCGAAAGGCGCTGACCCATCGCCGGACCATTGAATCTGCTCTCGCTTCACATACGCGATTGCCCGCCGCACCGCGGGGTGCGTGTTGTCATAGCCGTGCCAGGAAAGGCACTCCAGCACGCGGCCGGTGATATCCGGGCAGGACGGGTCCTGCATCGCGTTGTGATCCGCGAAGGGGATGTATTCGAGAATCTGGCGATGCGTCGTGCGGTCGAACGCCGCCCAGCCGCCGTCGTCGTTCTGCATGGCGAACAGCCACTCGACGCCTCGCCTCGCGGCATCGCGGTTGGGGTGACCACCCGCACGGGTCAGTGCCATCGCCACCATCGCGGTGTCATCACAATCAGGGTACCACGCATTGTGATACTCGAAGTACCAGCCGTAACCTCGCTCGGCCTCGTGCGATTCCGCCTCGGCTTTCAGTCTTGCTGCGTCGCGATCGCGCAGGTTGTCGATCCAGTCGCCGATGTGCCTGCATTCTTTCGCACGCAGCCATCGCGAAGCGCGTTCGACGCTGGGTTCGTCGATCGTCATGCCGCAGTCTGTCAGCGCATACAGCGCGATGCCTGTATCCCACACGGGGCTGAAGCACGGTTGAATGCGAATCTCATCGCCTGCAGCATCCTCAATGAAGAACTCATCCAGCTCGCGCTCCGCGCGCTGAATGACGGGGTGCTCGCGCGGATAACCCAGCGCTTGAAACGCGACCTGCAGGTACACCATCGGCGGGAAAATCGCGCCGAGGCCCGCCGTGGTAGCGATGCCGTCCTGACCCGCTCGCTCCAGAATCCACTGCTCGGCTTTTTTGATGGCGAGCCGGCGCAGCGGCGAGCCGCCGAAGTGATGCAGCAGCTTCAGCGTGCTGTCGATCGTCTTGAAAAATCGTCTCCACATCGGAGGCGTGTCGGGCTTCATGGAAAGCTGATGTCGCTCACGTGCGTCGATGAACAGTTCATCAATGCTCATCTCCCGCGGCAGGGCGCGCATCGGGCGAAGCGTAACCACCAGCGAAAGAGGGAGAATCATCGTGCGCGTCCACGCGCTCACCTTCGTCATGTGGAAATAGAACCACTGCGGCAGGTAGATCAGCTCCGGCGGAATGGCGGGCACGGCGTTCCACGACACCTGGCCAAGACACGCCAAGTAGAAGTTTGTAAAGCTGTTGCACTTCTCCGCACCGCCATGCCGAAGTACGCATTCGCGCGCCTTCACCATGTGTGGCGCGTGCGGATCATCGCCCATCAGCTTGAGCGCAAAATAGCCCTTCACGGTCGCGCTCACATCAACGCCTGAACCGGGGAACTGCCCCCACCCGCCGTCTTCGCGCTGCTGATTGCGCAGGCAGTTGGCGATGCGGCGGAGCACTTCACGGCCAGGCCTGCCGTCGGCCATCGGCTCATCTTCCTGCCTGAGGATGAACTTCATGAGCAGGTATTCGCTTTCGAGGATGGAATCCCCTTCCAGCTCGGCGCACCAGTGCCCATCCTCGCGCTGCAGTCCGGTCAGCGCGCCGATCGCTCGCTCCAATCCCGCTTCAATCCGCCGATATGCCTCGCTGGTCAACACATCACGCACAGTACTCTCTCCAAAGGTGGGTAACACTTTAACAAGTCAATAGCACGCTGCTACGAAACACGCGCCCCTGTTGATGTGTTGACTTGTTGGAGTGTTGACTTGTCCCTTTTCTCCATTCTAAGCCGAAGCGGCTGGCGGGGACGGGCGGTACACTTTCCGTCATGCCGCAGCGATTGGAGCCGCTCATTCGTGAGATTCCCGACTTTCCCAAGCCGGGCATCATCTTCAAGGACATCACGCCGCTTCTGGCGGATTCCGCGGGCCTTGCGCTCGCGGTCGAACTGATGGCCAACCCCTTCCGCAAAGCGCATGTCGATCTCGTCGTCGGCGCGGAGTCGCGAGGATTCATCTTCGGCACGGCCATCGCGCAGGCTCTCTCCTGCGGGTTCGTCCCTGTGCGCAAGCCCGGCAAGCTGCCCGCGCAGAAGAAGTCCCGCACATACGACCTCGAATACGGCACCGACACACTGGAGATTCACGCAGACGCCATCGGCCCCGGCCAGCGCGTCTTGATGGTGGACGATCTGCTCGCCACGGGCGGCACAATGCGCGCGTGCTGCGATCTCGTCAGCGATCTTGGCGCGGAGATCGCAGGCATCTCGGTCCTGATCGAGCTTGCATTCCTCAACGGCCGCGATCGCCTGGTGCCTCACAACGTGCGCGCGGTGCTGCGGTATTAAGCATCACCCGGCCCGCGCGTCGCAAGCATCGCACGCGCCATCACTTATAAAAGAATGAGGGTCGCCGCTCGCGCCGCGTGCAGGCCGATCCTTCAATCGGATCATGATGTCGCTGCGCGAGGTCCGAAAACAGAAATATTCCTGGAGCAGAGACGGGGACGACGCAGAGTTATCGCTCGGCGTGAATTTCACTTGAGCAGGCTGCAGAAAGTGCCGACGCCAGTCGCAATACATTGCCGCGCCAATGTCGGCGGGCAGGGCTACTTCGGGGTTGCCTTTCGCAACGGTCGCACACAACGGGAGTTTCGTACCATGACACACAGCACGAAGACGAAGAGATCGCGACACCAGGGCGCGGTTTCGAACGGCACAATCACGGCGCCAAAGAAGACAGTCGCAACGTTCGGACTGCTTCTCGGCTCACTGCTCGCCACGGGCTGCACCAGCGCACCGTGGAGCGCGCGAACCGACAACCACTCCACCACCGCCACATCGCTCGGCTTGTCGCAATACGGCATGAACGCCAACGGCACACGCCAGTATGTCGATACCGAAGCAAAGCAGAACCGGCTTCCGGATCAGTATGTCGCTGAAGCGCGCATCGGCTTGGCGCAGATTGAGCAGGCGATCGCCGCCGCTCGTGCCGCCGAGCTTCAGGAAGAAGCAACCCTTCGCGAAGGTCTGGCCCGCGTCAGCGCACAGCGAATGGAAGCGGAAGCGCGCGAGCGTGCTGCACTGGCTGAAGCCGAGAAGATTCAGTCGCAGTACAACAGCAAGCAGAACGAGCTGTGGGCAGGCATCGCCTCTCGTGAGCGCACGATGAACAGCACGGCCGAGCAGGAAGCGAGCATGATCGAAGCGCTGCGCAAGGAGCGCGAGATGCTTCATGCGGAAATGTCCAGCCGCGCATACAACGAATACACACAGGCCAAGGCGCAGATCACGCGGCTGGGCGCGGTTCGCCGCGCCACGGCTGAAGAGGGCGACGCTGCACTCGCCGAGATGCGCGAAAACGCACAAGCGACGCAGTCCCGCGCTGCGGCGACCGTCGCGCGACTCCGTTCCGAGTCGGATGCGGTTCGCCGTCAGTCGCAGGCCCGCGCCGATGAACTCGCCGCACAGATCACCACCGTTCGCGCTCAGAGCAAGGCGGAGTCCACCAAGCTCGCATCGCAGGCGGAATCGCTCCAGAAGGAAGCGCAGGCGAAGTACAATGAGATGATGGCTCGTGCTGATGCCCTGACCGAGCAAGGCTCGCAGGAGAACTACGAGCTGAAGGTCAACGCAGCACGCACCGAACTGCTCAAGGCCAAGAGCGAATACGACCGTCTCATCAGCCTGGCGCACAGCACACGCGAGCGCGCTGAGGCCGAGATTTCACGTCTCCAGGCCGACGCGGAGCGCATCGCCTATCTGGGCGAATCCAACTTTGAAACCGGCACGGCGGAGCTCAACGCCTGGCGCAAGAACGAGATGGCCGAAATCACCAAGAAGCAGGCGCGTGCGGAGCGTGATGAGAAGCATGCCCGCGCCGACTTTGTGAAGGCGGAAGCTGCCGCTCGCGCCAACGCCATCCGGGAAACCGCGCAGCATCAGGTTGAGCTGGCGGACGCCGAGATGAAGAAGATCATCGCCGAGGCGGAACTGGAAGCGACTCGCGTTCGCGCTGCCATCCTCGCGGAACTCGCCCGCAAGCAGCAGGCAGGCAGCGTGGAAATGGACGGCAAGACCGGCCCCGCGCCGGAGCAGCCCGCGGGCCTGCACGATGTTCCCACCGTCGCGGACGTCACGCCCGTTACCCCCCAGATCGAGCCGGAACACATTGCGAAGTTCCGCATCGCGCTGGCGCGCGTGATGAAGCTGCGCAGCGAAGCTGACGCACACCTGATGACCGTCAACGCAACGGTTGAAGAATCTCGCAGCCACCTGACCGCCGCCAAGGCGCAGTTCTTTGCGCTCAGCTCCGAAAAGCTCGCTATCGCGGAAGCAATGACGATTCAGTCGCACGCCCAGTTCGCGGATCTTTCTGCGCAGGCCACGTCGCTGCTCGCCCTCGCGGAAGCGAACGCCGAGCAGTCGATCGCCAACGCTGAAGCCTTCCGCAAGGAAGTGCTGGCGGAAGCGTTCGATCTTCGCGCCAGTGCGAAGAACTCCCGCGAGACAGCGCTCGCCCATGCCGCGCTGCTGAAGGTGGAATCCACCGTCGTGGCGAACAACGGCGAAAGCGAAGCGAAGGCCCTCGAAGCCACGCTCGACGCAACGCGCCGTCGCGGCGACGCGGAATATTCACGCCTGCTGGTCGAGGCGGATTCGATCGAACGATCGAACGCTGCGCTCGGCTCGCAGATCAACGCGCAGATCGCCGCCCTGCAGCGCATTCTCGAAGCGGAACTGTTCAAGCAGGATCGCATGATCGAGTCGGCTGTGGCTGTGGCAGAAGCCAACTACAGCGAAGCGCTGGTGAATGCTGACGTGTTCAACCGCAAGAGCGCGGTGGAGATCGACCGCCTCGTCGCACAGAACAATCTCCAGCAGACGCTCGCCGCTGCGGAAATCGACCACCTGCGCAACCTGTCATATTCCACTTCGTTGAAGGCGGAAGCCTCTGTGACGCGCGTGGTTGCTTCGGCCCGCGCCGGCCGCGAGCAGGCTGAAGCCGTGGCGGACGCCAGCAGCGCCTCGCTGCGTAGCGGAGCGGATATTGCCCGCGCCGAGTTCCTCGCTCAAAGCCGCGCTGCGGAAGCGCGAGAGAACGCAGTTCGCGCCACGTTTGACGCACGACTCGTGCAGGTTCAGTCCGAGCGGCTGCGCGACATGACGCAGACCTACCGCGATGACATCTTCACCCGCGCGAATCTGGAAACCTCGCTGGCTCAGGCGGAAGCTGCTCGCAGCGAGATGCAGGAGCGATTCGCCTCGCTCAAGGCGGAGCAGTTCCAACTTCAGCGCACCGCGCGGCAGAACTGGGACAGCCGCCTCGCAGGTATGCAGCGTCGCGAGCGGACCACGCCGCCCGTGCCGGTCTTCGGCCTGCCTGCGGACCTTGAGAATCTGGGCTACCAGATGATCACCAACGTCCCCACTGATCGCGATTGATCGATCACGCGACCCCCTTGTGATGCACGCGGCGGCGGAGTTTCGGCTCCGCCGCCGTCGCATTGGGGCGCGGTCAACACGGGCGCGAAAAGCCCGCAGATCGCGGCTCGAAGCCCGCTGCGCGCTTAGTATGATGGGACGCTTGTTCACCCCAGTGAGGATCGACCCATGACGCCATCCGGAACCGCTCCCGCCGCCAATCCCCAGACCGCCTCAAAAACCGACCCGCTGCAGTTGATCGATGTCGATCACGTGCGGTTTTACGTCGGCAACGCCAAGCAGGCGGCCTACTTCTACGCCCACACCTTCGGCTTTCAGGTCGAGCAGTTTGAAGACCTGACCACCGGCAACCGCGAGCAGGCTTCCTATCTGCTCACGCAGGGCAACATCCGCATCCTGCTCTGCACCGGCCTGAGCAAGGAGCATCCTGCCCAGCGGCACGTGCAGCTCTTCGGCGACGGCATCAAGGACATCGCTCTCACTGTGTTCGACGCCGAAAAAGCCTACGAACGCGCGATCAAGAACGGCGGCGAATCCGCGTATGAGCCGATCACGCTCAAAGACGATCGCGGCACGGTAACGATGGCGGGAATCAAAACCTACGGCGAAGTGGTGCATTCGCTCGTCTCGCGAACAGGCGACTACGGCCTGCCAACCGTCAAGCAGGGCGGCTACTTTGCGCCAGGCTTCCAGAAGATGCAGAACTTCGCGCTCAACGATTTCAACAGGAAGCATCCGTGCGGCCTGAAGTACGTCGATCACTGCGTCGGCAACGTCGAACTCGGCAAGATGAACCACTGGGTCGCGTGGTATGAGAATGTTCTGGAGTTCAAACTCTTCAAGCACTTCGACGACAAGGACATCTCCACCGAATACTCTGCGCTCATGAGCAAGGTGATGGCCAGCGGCAACCAGCTCATCAAGATGCCCATCAATGAACCCGCTGCGGGCAAGAAGAAGAGCCAGATTCAGGAATATCTCGACTGGCACAACAACACGCCTGGCGTGCAGCACCTCGCGCTGCGCACCGACGACGAACTGCACTCGGTCGCGGAACTCCGTCGGCGAGGCGTGGATTTCCTCTCACTGCCGGATACGTACTATGAAATCGTCTGGGATCGCGTGAACAAGACGCTGCGCGAGCATGGCCATGAAGCGGTGAAGGAAGATCACGACCGCATTCGTGAACTCGGCATTCTGGTGGATGCCGACGACGAGGGCTACCTGCTGCAACTCTTCACCAAGCCGCTGCAGGATCGGCCTACGCTGTTCTTCGAAATCATCTGCCGCAGAGGCTCACAGAGCTTCGGCAAGGGCAACTTCAAGGCGTTGTTCGAAGCTCTGGAACTGGAGCAGGAAAAGCGCGGAAACCTGTAGCACAAGCCTCGACCCGACAAGTTGTGAGAGCAGCGTCTGACAGGAATCCAGCGGGCGACGCTCACTCCTCTGGAGTGGTATCCCAATACACTTCGCGCGGCCCGTTCGGGTATGGATACGGATCCATCTCGCCTGCTGGTTGCGGCGCGACCGGATCGGGTGGGTACGTCGGTAGCGGCGGGTGCACCGTAACGCGCCATACACGCATGCGCTGAACTTCAAAGCGGCCGAACAATCGCTGCCGCATCGAAAGCGTCGCCGTTTCATACAGCCCGCCAGTGCGCGGATAGACCACATCCACCTCGGCATCCGCTGCGCGAACGCGAATCTGCGTTACGTGAATCGCACGCTCGCCCGCCTCCCGCATGGGATGCACGCCGCTCGGCGCGCCGAGCCGCAGCAGAATGCGGTCGTAGTCCTCCACGCGCGAACCTTGCGGCAGATTGAAGACGAGCGGATCAAGTTTCGCAGAGCGTTCGTTGGTATAGCGGATGGCCTCGGTGATGATGGAAGGCACAGGCTCAAAGCTCGCGCTGCCGAAGTGCCCCGCGCCTTCGATCTGCGGATATGTCACCCACGGCGCGCAGCCGCCCACCAGCGGGGTCAGCAGGCCAAGAATCATCACGAGCAAAGCGAAACGGGCCGGTCGATGTGCCATGGGTCAACCTCCGGTATATCCTCACCAGCAGTGTACCACCGCGATGGCGGTTGAGGCACTTTCCCGCCTTGAGCACCCCCAACCAGCCCATGCCTTCCCGAATCATCATCGGCATCACCGGCGCGAGCGGAGCCGCCTACTCACTCCGCACGATCGAACTGCTCCTTCGCGCAGGGGTGGAGGTGCACCTGACTGCTTCCACCCTCGGCAAGCGGCTGCTCAATGATGAACTCGGCCTGAACCGCCTCACCGCTGACACCCTTATGTCGCGCATGACCGGGCTGCCCCCAACGGCGGCGATCACCATTCACAACGATAACGACCTCGGCGCGACGATCGCATCCGGGTCGTTTCTGCACGACGGCATGATCGTCGTGCCGTGCTCCAGCAACACGATGGGTGCGATCGCAGCGGGGATCACGCAAAGCCTCGTCCAACGCGCCGCGATGGTAACACTGAAAGAACGCCGCCCGCTCGTGCTCGCGCATCGCGAAAGCCCGCTGAGCCGGATTGATATTCACAACATGTCGCGGCTGAGCGACGCGGGTGCGATCATCGCGCCGCTTTCGCCCGGCTTCTACATGCTGCCAACGTCCGTGGAAGATGTCGTGGACTTCATGGCGGGCAAGCTGCTCGACCTTGTCAAGGTGCCGCACGATCTGAAAACGCGCTGGGGTGAGTAATCGGCGACTTAAGAACAGGCCGCATCCGACCCTAACGCCGCCTGCGCAAAATCGCGCTCATCGCGAATTCCACCACCAGCACAAGAACGATCGCCGGACCGGGTGGAACGCTCAGTTCAAGCGATGCGACTAATCCGCCCAGCACGCCGAGGATGGCTGCAACCCAGCACACGATCAGCGTTGGCACGAGCCGCTGGCAAAGCTGGGCTGCGATCGCGCCGGGCAGTACCAGGAGCGCACTGACCAGCACCACACCGACCACCTTCATCCCCACCACCACAACCAGCGCGAGCAGCACGAGCAGCAGGCCGCGCATCGCGCGTGTGGAAACGCCCGCCGCTTCCGCCGTCTTTTCATCGAAAACATACGTCATCAGCGGCCTGCGCCACCACCACAAACCGAGCAGCACCAGACCGGCCACGATCGCGCTCATCCACACCCCCGCCGCGCCGGACACCATGATCGAGCCGAAGAGAATCGCATCCCACCCGCTGACGGGCGGCGAACCCGCGAGGAACTCGCGATACACATCCCACTGCATCAGATTCTGACGCAGGCCGAGCAGCATGAAGCCGAGCGCCATCGTAGCCACCAGCACGATACCGATGGCGGTGTCTTCGCGCGTGCGCGCCCTGCTCAATCCTGCGATGAGCAGCGCGGACGCCAGGCAAAACGCAAAGATGACAAGTTCCGCCGCGAAGCCCGCCAGCCCCAGAATGGCGACCACGCCGATGCCGCCGAACGCAGCATGACTGATGCCCTGCCCAACGAACGCCAGACGCTTGAGCACCACAATGCTGGAGAGCGCAGCAGACGCCGTTGCGATCAACACCCCCGCCATCACCGCCTGCCTTGCGAAAGCGAACTCGCGGAGATAGTCCAGCGTCTGCCAGGCCAGCATGAGCGATGCGTTTGTCAATGCGAGCACCCCCCGCTGTGGACATGATGAGGCCCATTGCCATGCTGCGCGTGCGCGAACGCTGCGATGTCGTGATGAAACACTTCCGCCAGCACCTGAGGCGTCAAACCTTCCGGCGCTGCGTGATAGTGCAACGTGCGCGAAAGCACCGCGATCTGATCGCAACCGGCTGCAATCGCTCGCAGATCATGGCTCACAATCAGAATCGTGATGCCAAGCTCAGCGTGAATCGTGCGCAGCAGTGAAGCGAACTGTTCCTGCCCCTTCTGGTCGATGCCGACCGTCGGCTCATCAAGCAGCAGCAACTGCGGTGCAGCAGCGAGCGCACGCGCGATGAACACGCGCTGCTGCTGGCCGCCCGAAAGATCGCCGATGGGACGATCCGCCAGCTCCTTCATGCCGACGAGTTCGATCATGCGCTCAATGCGCTCTCTCACGACTTGCGGGGGCGATTGCCACGGCTGCAGGCCGAGCGCTGCAGTCATCCCCGCCACCTGCCGCACACTCAGCGGGGCACGCCACTCCACATCCAGCCGCTGAGGCAGATAGCCCACGAGCCGCTTGCGCGTCGCCAGACGAGGCGCCATACCAAGCACGCTCACTTCACCTTTGCCCGGCGCGGGCGAGAGCAGGCCGAGGATGAGCTTGAGCAGCGTGGATTTGCCGCCGCCGTTCGGACCGAGAATGCCCAGCCGCGTGCCGCGCTGCACCGTGAAGTTGATCTTTTCCAGCACCGGGCTGCCGGGCTGATAGGCAAAGGTAACGTCGCACAGCGCAACGGCGGGATGTTCAGATTGATGATTCATGCGGTCAGGACGCAGCAACCGTCTCGCGCAGGCGCGGGTTTACGATTTCACCAGCGCGGGTGAGCAGCGTATCGCGAATGATCTCATCATCCATATTCACCTTAAGCAAGCCGTCTTTCATCATGTTGAGCAGGAAGGTCGCGATGTTCTTCGCGTACATCTGGCTGGCGTGGTAAGGCACGGTTCCGGGCAGGTTCGTCGGGCCGAGGATCGTGATACCTTCGGGCGTGATGACGGTTTCATCCGCTCGCGTGAGTTCGCAGTTGCCGCCCCGCTCTGCTGCGAGATCGACAATCACGCTGCCCGACGACATCTTCCGCACCATCTCCGCGGTAACCAGCACGGGTGAACGCTTGCCCGGCACCGCAGCCGTGGTGATGACAACATCGCTTTCCGCCACCGCCCTGCTGAGCAGTTCTCGCTGCCTGGCGTAAAACGCCTCGTCCATCGCCCGCGCGTAGCCGCCCTTGCCTTCTGCTTCGCCCGCTTCCAGTTCAAGCTCAACAAATCTTGCGCCGAGGGACTGCACCTGTTCCTTCACGGCAGGGCGAATGTCATACCCCGACACCACCGCGCCCATCTTGCGCGAGCTGGCGATCGCCTGCAATCCTGCCACGCCCGCGCCAATCACCAGCACCTTTGCCGGAGCAAGCGTTCCCGCAGCGGTCATCATCATCGGGAAGATGCGCGGCAGGTAGTCCGCTGCCAGCACCGCAGCCTTGTACCCGGCGATCGTTGACTGCGAAGAAAGCACATCCATCGACTGCGCGCGGGTGATGCGGGGGATGAGTTCAAGCGCAAAGCTGGTCACGCGGGTTGACGCCACTCGCTCAATGCGCTCGCGCGAGCCGAGCGGATCGCACAAACCGATGACCGTTCCGCCTTCGCGAAGGAGCGATATGTCCGCAGCGGCTTCGTCCTTCGCAGCACACGTCCAGATTTGCAGCACCACATCTGCACCGAAGGCTTCCTCACGTGAGGACACAATGGTCGCGCCGCGTGATGCGTACTCAGCGTCCGGGAAGCCCGCCCGCTCGCCTGCCCCACGCTGCACCAGCGCCTGAAGCCCGGCTTTGATGAGTTGAGGCAGCACGGCTGGCGTGAGCGCAACACGACGCTCGCCAGGGACGATCTCTGTTGTAACGCTGATGACCATGGTGGGCGACAGAATACCCCGCATACGAGACAGCAACAGGGAACAGCCTACCACGCCCCGCCGAAATCAGTTACGTCTGCCACCGCTCAGAGCAACCTTTGCGACAGGTCTTGGTTCTCTCTCAGCACGCTGTTACACTGCCATAGTCGCTCGAAATCGCCCGTTCCGGAACCTTCATGCCCATTCTCGAAGTCAAATCCCCGCAGGGCAACAAACGCATTGAGCTGAATGACTCGGCGGTTACGGTGGGTCGGCACCCGGATTGCGTCGTTGTGCTCAACGACGAGAAGGCCAGCCGCCAGCACTGCATCATCGAGCCGTACGCGGGCGGGTTCCGTCTGCGCGATCTCGGCTCGCGCAACGGTACGCGCCTGAATGAAGAGAAAGTCTCGACCGAGATTCTCGAAAACGGCGATGTCATTCGCATCGGCAAGTGCGAGCTGCGCTTCATCGACCCGGAGCAGCTTGCACCACGCCGCAGACGAAAAGGGCCGGACTTCACCGCCGCGCGCGAGGAAGTCTCCGGCCTGAATCTCGGCATGCAGGCCACGCTGGACCTTGACTTTGATGCTGAACCCATCGACGTGCAGACAGGCTACGAGCGCAAGCTGCGCGAAATCATCGACACCGCGCAAGATAAGCCCTTCGATGAACATGACATCAGCCTTGTCGATTGCCGTGGCGTAACAGTCCATCAGGCCACCGGCGCGGGGCTTGACAGCGGCACGGACGGCGAAGCGGGTGAAGGCCTGCGAGCGTTCCGCCTGCTGCTGCTGGCTGCGTTCCGGGCGCGGGCAACTGACTTGCATCTGGAGCCGCGGCTGGAAAACGCCACCATCCGCCTGCGCGTGGACGGCTACATGCTGAGCGCGGTGGACCTGAGCATGAGCATCTTCAAGCGCATTCTGGGCGTCGTGAAGATTCTCTGTCAGATCGACACCAGCCAGAAGGCGCAGGTGCAGGATGGCCACTTCTCCGTAAACGTAAAGGGCCGCCGGGTTGACTATCGCGTCAGCCTCACGCCCGCGATGAACGGTCAGAAGATGGTCATTCGTGTGCTGGATCAGTCCACGTCGCCGAATCGCCTGCATGAACTCGGTCTCGTGCCCTGGATGTACGAAAAACTTCGTGCGGTGGCGACGAAGGACGCGGGCCTGCTGCTTGTGTGCGGGCCGACTGGCTCCGGCAAAACAACCACGCTGTATTCCTGCCTGCGCGAAATCGATGTGGAGCAGCGCAACGCCATCACCATTGAAGACCCCGTCGAGTATTACCTCGAAGGCTGCACGCAGATTCCCATCGACCACAAGCAGGGCAACACGTTCGCCACCATCCTGCGCTCCGTGCTGCGACAAGACCCGGACGTGATTTTCGTCGGCGAGATTCGCGACATCGAAACCGCAACCGTCGCCATGCAGGCGGCGATGACCGGCCACCTTGTTTATACCACCGTTCACTCGAAGGATTCGATCGGCGCGATCTTCCGACTGCTCGACCTCGGCATCGAACCATACCTCGTCGCCAATGCGCTGAACCTGATCGTGGCGCAGCGACTGATTCGCACGCTGTGCGAAGGCTGCAAGAAGCCAATCAAGCCGACGCCTGCGCAGAACATGAAGATGGGCGCGACCGTAACCGGCGTACCGCGCATCTACGTGCCCACCGGCTGCAAGCGGTGCCTGCGCACAGGGTACATCGGTCGGCGGGCGATTTTTGAACTGCTGGATTTCAACGACCAGATGCGGGATATCGTCCTGAACAACCCGTCAATCAAGGGCTTGCGAGCCTTGGCGGAGCAGGGCCTGTTCATGACGCTCCAGCAGGCGGGCTTCCAGCTTGTCGCGCAGGGCATCACCAGCATGGACGAAATCGACCGCGTCTCCGGCACGGATTGACCGATCGAATTATGTTCCACATGCGCGGAGTGGATACGATCCGCCTCCCATGTCGGCTGCGGCCAAACCAGAACCACCCCTTTCCAGCGGCCTCGGCGCGCTGATGATCGTGATGACGCTCCTCGGCTGGTCGAGCGTCCCGCTGTTCCTGCACTACTTCAAAGACTTTATCGACGTGTGGACCAGCAACGGGTGGCGCTATGGCTTCAGCGCACTGCTCTGGGCTCCGGTGCTCATCATCGCGGCGCATCGCAAACGACTGCCCGCGGGTCTCTGGCGTGCGGCACTCGTGCCGAGCCTGGTCAACGCGACCGGCCAAGTGTTCTTCGCGTGGGCGTTCTACATCATCGAACCCGGATTGGTCACGTTCGGCCTGCGCAGCCAGATCATCTTCGCTGCGATCGGCGCGTACCTCATGTTCCCCGGCGAGCGGCGCGTCATCACGTCGCCCGGCTATCTCATCGGCGGGGTCATCGTGCTCATCGGCACCAGCGGTGCGATTCTGCTCGGTGAAAAAGCTGTTGATCTGACCCATGCGCTTGGCATCACATGCGCCATCGGCAGCGGGTTGCTGTTTGCGTTCTACGGCCTCGCTGTGCGCAAATACATGCGGGGGATCAACTCCGTGCTGGCTTTCGCTGCCATCAGTCAATACACCGCGCTGGTCATGGTCGTGCTGATGATGTTGATCGGCGAACGCGCGGGCATGGGTGTGGTCAACCTGACCGGCGAGCAGTTCGCGTGGCTGCTGATTTCCGCCGTCGCAGGCATCGCGCTCGGGCACGTCTTCTACTACATGAGCATCGCTCGACTGGGCGTGGCGGTGAGCGCAGGCGTGTTGCAGCTTCAGCCGTTCGGCGTGGCGATCGGCTCGTATTACTTCTTCTCTGAAGTGCTCACCACCGCGCAGTGGATCAGCGGCTGCACCGCTGTAACCGGGGCGATTCTCATGCTCGGCGTGCAGCGATGGATCACCAAAAAGCGCGTGGACAGCGGGCTGGCGATGGCGGAAGGCAAAGCGGGTGTATAGCGCCGCCGCTCAAACCGCGCGTACGATCACATTCCGCCGCAAGGAGTCCAGTTATGCAGATTCTGTCTCTGTGTGTCATCGCGCTTTCAGCATGGGCCATCAGCGCACAGGATGAACCGCTGCAGGCCCGGCACACAACCCCGCCGGGCATCGTCGCGGAATCACTCTACTGCGGCGTCAATCGACCGTTGATGGTGCGCGTCACCGCGGCTCGCACGGTCGGCGTGACGCGGCTCGCGCTCATGACCGCTTCAGGTGAACTGATTGCAGAACCCGTCCAGGTGCGGCCGGGGCGCATGGACCTTGCAGAAACATTCCCGATGATCTGGTCGATCCGCGAGGCCGCGTATGTCCAGATGCTCGACCACAACGAGCCTGCGGGCAGTGCGCTCGTGCTGCAACCGATGCTCTCGCGAATGGTGCCCATGACAGAGCCGGACGTGCGCCCAAGCGGCGCAACGTATTCGCGCATCGTCGGCTGGCGCGATGAGAACGCCACCGAAGAAGGCGCTGCGGAACCCGTTGAACGAATCTTTGCAGGCTTTCGCGCCTATGCAGAGGTCGATGTCATCCTGCACACGTCGCACGGCGAGATTCGCGTCGCCATGCGGCCAGACCACGCGCCCAATACCGTGTGGAACTTCCTCGAACTCTGTCGTGGCGGGTTCTATCGCGATGTTATCTTCCACCGCATTGTGCCTTTGACATCCGCGGGTGATCCGTTCGTGATTCAGGCGGGCGATCCTTCCGCGAGCGGAAGCGGCGGGCCGGGCTACTGGCTGCCGATCGAACCGAGCAAACTGCCGCACGATTTCGGGGTCATCTCAATGGCGAGGGCGGATCATCCCGATTCCGCAGGCAGCCAGTTTTTCTTCTGCCTCTCGCGAGAAGGCACCGCGCGGCTGGATGGCCAGTATTGCTCGTTCGGTTATGCGGTGAGCGGCGCTGAAGTCATCGTGGCAATTGCAGAAGCGGAGCTGGCGGATGTGCCGCGCGGCAAGCCGGCGCCGCCCGCGCCGATCATTCACCGGACGGAGCTGGCACCCGCGCCGCCGCGCGTGCCCGGCGAAGGGCGACCTGATCGTCGTATTTCGCGTGAAGAACCGCCGCCGCCGCCTCGCCCCACGGGAAGGATTCCCCGCTAGGATTCGGGATTCTCACTGATCCCTCACCAGCCGGAGCCTTCTCATGCCTGACTATCCCAAAGCGATCATCTCCACCAGCCTCGGCGATATGACCGTTGAACTATGGAACGATGTTGCGCCGCTGCACACGGAGAACTTTCTCAAGCTCGGTCGCGAGGGCTTCTACAACAACCTCACGTTCCATCGCATCATTGATGGGTTTGTGGTGCAGGGCGGCTGTCCGAAGGGGACGGGCACAGGCGGGCCGGGCTGGAACGTCAAAGCGGAGTTCAACAATCGCAAGCACGTGCCGGGCACGCTTTCCATGGCGCGATCGTCTGATCCTGATTCCGCGGGAAGTCAGTTCTTCATCTGTCTGACGCGCGAGCACTGCCAGCACCTTGACGGCAAATACACGGCGTTCGGCCAGGTCATTGAAGGTATGGACGTAGTCGAAAAACTCGGCGCGGTGGAAACAGACTACAACGATCGGCCGCTTGAGCCGGTCGCGCTGAAGTCGGTTACGCCTGCGTAAGGCCTGCCTGCTCAGTCTTCTCCGCGCCGCCGAGACTTCTTCTCCGACTGTTCTCGCTTGGCCTTCAGTCTGCGTTCCTTGGCCGCCTTGCTGGGTTTGGTTTTCTTACGCGGCTTGGGCGGCGTGAGTGCACGGAGGAGCAGTTCACGCAGGCGGTCTTCGCATTCCATTCGGTTCTGCCGCTGCGACCGGCTGGTGTCCGCCTGAATCACCAACTCGTCATCTTGCGTGAGCCTTGACCCGGCGAGGCGTCGAAGTCGAGCGGCGGCAGTATCATGCAGCCCCTGGATGTCCATGACTGACACCCGGAGTTCCGCTTTCGTGTTCACCTTGTTCACGGACTGCCCGCCCGGCCCGCTGGAACGCGCGTAAGACAGCCGCAGCCGATCGGGCATGATCCACGCACCGGGCGCGAGTTGAATCGCGCCGGGCTGCATGTCTGGCGCGTCGTTTCGAGTTGGATCGGATTCAGTCATCGGGATCAGAGAAGCATAGAGGGCCATCGACCATGAGCAGCCGCGGACATTGCAAACGATTCACTCTACGATCGCTTTCCATTGCAACGCTGGGTGCGCTAGCACTGATCGCGCTGACCTCTGCGCGTGCAGCGGCTGATTCGCCGATCGTTTCGCCACCGCCCATCGGGCCTGATTTGCTTGAGTTCACGTTTCGTCCCGGCCTGTGGCTGCCTCGGCTGGGTGGCGATGTGCTGCTCGGCCCGTCGCCCGCTGCGGGACGCCTGGATATCGATACCGATCTCAACCTGCGCGACAACGAAGCCACATTCCTCGGCGAGTTTCTGATTCGCAAGGCGGATTACTGGGAGCTGCAATTCAGCGGGTTTTCTTTCTCCACCAGCAGCAGCACGACAGCGCCGCGCCCGATGCAGTTCGGCGGCACAGCGCTGACGACCGGCCAGATGTTTCAGAACACCTTCGACATGACTTCCTTCGCGGGTGAATTCCGCTTCGGTATGTTCCAGCCCCTGCCCGGACTCTCCGAACTCAGTGATACCAATCGCACGTCCGACGGCAGGCGACGTGTGGACCTGCGATTTTCTCCCTTGGCTGGGGCACGGTATGTCAACGTCAAACAGCGGCTGACGACGGGTGCCACTACTGAAGAAGCGCGCGGCGAGTGGCTCGCGCCTTATATCGGCCTGAACTTCGAACTGACCTACCGGCCCGACGGCCGCTGGCCGCTGACCGATGCGCTGGTGATCGAAGTCGCAGGCGCCGCAGGCCCCGCGCTGGGTGGTGATGGCGGATTCGTCTGGCAGATTCAGGCGGGCCTCACATGGCACGCCACCCGGCACTTCGGGGTAACGTTCGGCTATCGCTTGGTCGAATTGGATGTAGAAAAAGGCGACTACCAGATGAAGGCAGGCTTGCAGGGCCTGTTGATCGCCGGTTCGGTCCGGTTCTGAGTCCGTCGCGCACGATTGCGTTTCAAGGACACCCGATATCAGCACGCCGCCCTCAAGTTCGCCGATTCCGGATCGCCCGCTGAATCTGCCGAACGCCCCTGTCCAGCAGTGGATACAGCCGTTCGCGCGCTTCTTCCAGATTGAGGCGGCTGGCGGCTTTGTACTCTTGGCGTGCACGGTCATCGCGCTGATCGCAGCCAACTCGCCGTGGGCGGAGTCATACGCCCACTTCTGGCACATGGAAGTGAGCCTGCACATCGGCTCGTGGAAACTGCCGACGGACACGCTTCATCACTGGATCACTGATGGTCTGATGACCATCTTCTTCTTTGTGATGGGGCTGGAGATCAAGCGCGAGCTGGTGGCCGGCGAGCTGCGCGATCCCAAAAAAGCCGCGCTGCCCGCGCTTGCGGCGCTGGGCGGCATGATCGCGCCTGCATTGATCTTCCTTCTGCTTGAAGCAGACGGACCGGGTCGCGGCGGGTGGGGCGTGCCCATCGCTACGGACATCGCGTTCGTTGTCGCGCTGATTGCGATGCTCGGCTCGCGCGTGCCTGCGGGCCTCAAAATCTTCGTCCTCTCGCTGGCCATTGCGGACGATATCGGCGCGGTCCTGGTCATCGCACTGTTCTACACGAGCGAGATTTCACTCACCGCGCTTGGGCTTGCTGCACTCGGCTTTGGAGTTGTGTATTTCCTCAACCGCATCGGCGTTCGGCGCGTGCCTGCATATGTCATCGTGGGCGCAGGAATCTGGCTGTGCTTTCTTGAGTCCGGCGTGCACGCCACCGTGGCGGGCGTCATGCTCGGCCTGCTTACACCTGCCAGTGCGTGGATCGGCAACGATGCGTTCCTCGACATTGCAGGCAACGCGCTCAAACGGTTGCGAGGCGACAGCCAACCCGCGCCTTCGCACAACAATAACTCGGCAAGGCAGCGTCAACGCGCCGTCGGCCAGCTTGCCACGACGGCGTATGAATCCATCTCGCCGCTCGAACGGCTTCAATTCTCCCTGCATCCGTGGGTGGCGTTCGTCATCGTGCCGCTGTTCGCGCTGGCGAACGTCGGCGTGGCGATCGACGCCAGCGCCATCACAAACCCCGTCATGTTCGCGGTCGCGATCGGTCTCTTCCTCGGTAAACCGATCGGCATCGTGGCGTTTAGCTACCTCGGCGTGCGGCTCGGCCTCGCGCGGCTGCCCGTCGGCGTCAACTGGCCCATCATGATCGGTGCGGGCTGTCTCGCGGGCATCGGCTTCACCATGTCGCTGCTCATCGCGGGGCTGTCGCTTGATGGCGTGCTGCTTGAAGCAGGCAAAATCGGCGTGCTCGTCGGCTCGCTGTTGAGTGCGGTGGTCGGCTCTGCGCTGCTGCTGTTCTTCATCCGCAAGAGGCCGCCATGGCGCGTTGAAGCCAATGGCGAAACGGATCACGTCTGAACGATCTTCATCGCGACAAGCGTTTGATCATCGGTCGGACGCACGCCGCCTTCATGCGCCGTGAGCGATGCAGCGGTGGACTTGATGACGCAATCCGGCTCACCGGTGCAGGCGGTGAGTGATGCTTCAAGCCCTTCGATGCCGAACATTTCGCCCTGCGGGCACATCGCTTCGGTGATGCCGTCGGTGTAGAGCACCAGCGTTTCTCCTACGCTAAGGATTCGCGTGGCTTCTTCATATCGCACGCCGCGCATCACGCCGAGCGGAATCTCACCGACTTCATCAAGCCGAACAACCGGCTGGCCTTCGCCCTCGCTCTTGAGCAGCGGCGGATTATGGCCCGCGCGGGCGTAGGTGAGCCGGCGCGTGGGCGGGTCGTAGATCGCAAGGAACGCCGTGGCAAACGAGCCTTCGATGCGCTTGGCGCACAGGTGCTCGTTGATGTGGCGCAGCATGTCGCCGGGGCCTTCCGGCAGCGATGGATACGCATGCAGGATCGAATGCAGCATCGCCATCACAACCGCAGCAGCGGGGCCGTGGCCTGAAGCATCCGCAATGAAAATCGCCCACGGGCCATCGGGGTCTGGCTCGCCGCCCGGCACACTGCGCAGCGGGAGAAAGTCGTAATAATCGCCGCCCGCCTGCTCGAAGGTTTCATAACTGGCTGCGAGTTTGACGCCTGTGATGGTGGGCATCGTGTCGGGCAGCAGCGTGCGCTGGATTCGCGCGATCTGTTCAACCTCTTTGCGGATGCGCTCGTTCGCCTGCTTGAGTTCCTGCGTCATGAGCACCTTGCGCACGGTGCCGCCGACCAGATTCACGCGAACGATGGTCTCCTCAAGCCCTTCAAGCCGAAAGGCGTCCGGCTCAGGCAGCAGAATGACAGACCAGTTAAGCGGCTCGCCGTTGTCGAAAATCGGCACCGCCATCATGCTTCGGTAGTGCGCGAGCGCATCGCCGACGACAGGGTCGTTCTCCACATGAAGATCGTGTACGACTTCCGGGTACGCGCTGCGGATGAGTTCGCCGAAGAACCCGCCAGTGTGAATCGGGATGGAGTGCGCGGTGGACCAGGGGTCGGCAGCGTCGATGGTGTCATCGCCCTCGTTGGAAAGCAGTCGGGTGATGCGATATTCGCCCGGCTTGAGGCCGCGCGTGGACAGCGAAACATACCCGCGCGGCCCGTTGAGTTTCACCATGCCCTGTGAAAAAACGCGAAGTACTTCGCGCGGGTCCTGTGCGCGACTGAGCGCACCGACCAGCTCCATGATGGTGGCGATGCGCTTGTTGCCCGAAATGTCCATGCGACGCATACCCTTCAGCAGGGCCTCGCGACCTCGCAGTTGGGTTGTGGCAGGGGCATCAGCAGCGGACAATAGCGTCATGGGGGGGAGTTCCAGTTGGAGAAATGAACCATGGATCATAGTGCGCTCGCGCCTTGGCTCAACGCAGCAATCGAACAAGCTGAAAAATCGTGGGCGGAAGGCGGCATTCCCATCGGTTCCGTTCTGGTCGATGCATCCGGCCACATCGTCGCACGGGGCCACAACGAGCGAGTCCAGTCAGGCGACCCCACCGCTCACGCGGAAGTCGTGTGCATTCGCAACGCAGGGCGGCGGCGCGACTGGCCCTCGCTGACGCTCGTTTCCACGCTCAGCCCCTGCCCGATGTGTTCAGGCACCGCAATCCTGTTCAAGATTCCACGCGTCATCGTCGGCGAAAACAGAACCTTCCTCGGCGCGGAAACATGGATGCAATCAAAAGGCATTGAAATTATCGTGCGCAACGACCCGCGGTGCATCGCGCTGATGGAACGACTTCAACGCGAAAAACCCGACCTCTGGGCGGAAGACATCGGCGAGTGAGCAAACGTCCAAACAGCTCGCGTTGGTAGCGATGGAATAGCGCGCCAGATGCCGTGCAGGATTCTGTTGCTGAAATCCAGCCCTTGCTGACCGCGAGAAAGTCGCGTCGTCTCATTTGGACGTGTGAACGTTCCTAGCACGAAGCGTCGTCGCGCCCCGCCTTCAGCAGCCGTTCGCCCTGTTCGGGGGTCATGCTGCCTTCTGCGATATATGCAGCGATCTCGCGGCGTGAACGCTCGCGTGCGCTCGTCTTGATGATCGAATCGAATGTCGCAGCGATCACCCACACCACAACGATGATGCCGATCACGCTCCAGAACCAGTTTTCTGCCGCAGCATTGAAGAGCTGTTCCATGTCGCACCTCACCCTTTCGGAGCGGACCATCCGCGTGCAGACTTCTTCGGAAAGTCACACCGCAAATTTTAGGCCCGATTACGGCTCCAGAGGCTCATCACGGACGGTTACAAGCCCGATCAGCGGCGTATGGTCGTCAAGCTGAATCTGGACCAGTCGCAGAGGCGTCTCGCCACGGGTGCGCCAGATGCCCCCCGCTTCCATAGTTTCGCCTCGCTCATCGTAAAAATCCCAGAGCGAAAGCCTGAGTCTGCCGCCCGCAGGAAGCGACTCCACCCGCCGCACCCATCGCTGATTGACCCAGAGATCAAAATCTGTGAACGAGCGGCCAGTGCCGTTGACCAGTTCCATATTCGTGCCATCACGAAAGACCTGCACATCAATCGACTGAGCCGTGTGCAAATGGTACGGATAGGGCACCGTCGCGCGATCGGGGTGGTATGTCCTCGAAGCACAGCCCGCGGCGACAACCGTGAAGACCGCTAGAAACGTCCAAACGTATCCCATGACGAAGGAGTGTACCACCGGCGGGGCGTATCATCATGGCCCATGTCCGTTGAGCTTGATCCAAGTCCTGAACTGAAACCGCGCCAGGTCGATCGATCCGTCGAGGCGATCGCCCGCAGCGCGCATATTGATCCGCGCATACCCGCGCTGGTGCCGGGCTTCGATGCGCCGTTCTTTCAGGCCGGGCTTGCAGGCTATTCCGACGGGCCAATGCGACTGATCGCCCGCAGGCACGGCTGCCCGTTCTGCATCACCGAAGCCCTGCTTGATCTCACGCTCATCAACGGCGGCAAGGGGCGCACACGCGAAGACCCCGACCTGCTCGCCACCGAATGCGGCACGGGCGACATCGAGGACAACACGCCGCGCGCCGAAGGCGGCCTGAGCGATCACCCCATCGCTGGGCAGATCATGGGCACCAAGCCAGACACTATGGCGAAAGGCGCGATGATCCTGCTCGACATGGGTTACGAAGTCATTGATGTCAACTTCGCGTGTCCCGTGAAGAAGATCAAGAAATCCAATCGCGGCGGCCACTTTCTCACATCGCCCCGCGAAGCGATCGACGTGCTGAAGGCCGTGCGCGACGCCGTACCGAAAGAGATTCCAACGACGGTGAAACTCCGCCGCGCATGGGACGACTCCGACGAAATGGCGAGAAACTTCGAGATCGTGTTCAACGCATGCTACGAACTCGGCTACGCGTGGACGACCGTGCATTGCAGAACCGTGCAGCAGAAGTACCTGGGGCCTGGCAAGTGGGAGTTTCTGCGCGATCTCACCGCGCGCCACCCGGACAAAATTATCTTCGGCTCAGGCGATGTCTGGACCGTGCACGACATCTTTCTCATGCTCGAATACACCGGCGTGCACGCAGCAAGCGTTGCGCGTGGGTGCATCGGCAATCCGTGGATTTTTCGCCAGGCGCGGCAACTGATGCGAGGCGAATTGCCGACCTCACCAACGCTGCGCGAACAGCGCGATGTGCTGCTCGACCATTTCCAGCTTTCCATGGCGCTGCACGGCGAGCGCAATGCGTCTCGCATCATGCGGAAGTTCGGCATCAAGTTCAGCGCGCACCACCCCACGCCTGACGCGGTGAAAAACGAATTTATCCGTTGCCACTCCGTTTCGCAGTGGCGCGATGTGCTGGACAGGCACTACAACGAAGCGTGAACGGGCGGATGCTCCGTCATTCACCCGCGGCGCGGGCATCAAGAAAATCACGAAGAATCTCCGCAGCGGCAAGCGCATCGCGAAGCTGTTTTTTCTGCTTGTGCGTTCGGCCGGTTTGCGCCATGCGCTGGTCCGCTGCGTAGCTCGTCAAGCGTTCATCCTGTACGTGAATCGGCAGGCCCGTCGCCGCGGCGACCTGTTCACCGAACATGCGCACGCGCTTCGCGGCGTCGCCTTCTGTTCCGTCCATGTTCAGCGGCAGGCCGAGCACGATCGCGCCCGGTTCATGATCGCGTATCACCTGTGCAATCGCTTCGATCAATCGCGGACCGACGGGCAACTCCACCATACCAACGGGCGCTGCCATGCGCGTGAAGTCATCCCCCACCGCAAAACCGGTTCGCTTGTCGCCGAGATCAATGGCCAGGTATCGCATGAGTGCAAACCGCGCGGCGCGCTAACGCAGCGCTTCCGGAACCGTCCCCGCCATGTCTTTCACGCGCTGATCCTGATCTGTCCTGCACACCAGCGTTGCGTCCTTCGTGCGCACGATGATGAGATTCTCGCAGCCGATGGTCGTGATGGCGTGCGACGGGTCATCCGCCACCGCGAGGATATTCCGCGAATCGAGATGAACTGCATTCGCGTTTGTTCGATTGCCGTGTTCATCCGCATCCAGCGTTTCGCCGTAGCTCGGCCAGCTTCCTACATCCATCCATGAAACGCGCATGGGCACGGTGCAGACGGTGATAAGGCTCGGCTCGCGCGAAGCTGGTTCCATCATGCCGTAGTCAACGCTGATCTTGTCGAGATTCGGATACCTCGATTGCAACACGGCCACGCGCGCGGGCGTGCCCCACGCTTCGCCGACGGCAGCCAGACCCGCGTGATTGCGCGGCAGCCATCGCTTCATACCTTCCATGAACATTGCAGCGGAGAAAACAAACATGCCGCTGTTCCAGTTGAAGCGGCCGGAATCGAGAAATCCTCGCGCGGTTGCTGCATCGGGCTTCTCTGCGAATCGACCCGCACGATAGGCGCCATCGAAGCCCGCGATCGGCTCGCCTCGCTCAACATAGCCATAACCTGTCGCGGGGTAAGTCGGCGTGATGGAGAATGTAACGAATCGCGACGGGTCGGCTTCGACGAGTCGAAAACCAAGATCAACGCATCGCTGAAACTCGTCCTGCGGTTCGATGAGATGGTCCGCCGTGAGCACGGCGAACACCGCATTCGCATCACGCGCGTGCAGCACCGCTGCGGTCAACCCGACGGCGTTGACGGTGTCGCGACCCATTGGCTCACCGAGAATCTGCTCATCCGTGAACGCTGGCATCGCCTCGCGAATCGCACTGCGAAACGCCTCACCTGTGCAGATGAGTCTGCGCTCGATGGGAACGAGACCTTCGAGGCGATCGGCTGCGATCTGCAGCAGCGATCTGCCGTGAATGAACGGAAGCAACTGCTTGGGCTTCGCGCGGCGGCTCATGGGCCACAGCCGCGTCCCCGCTCCGCCCGCCATAATCATCGCGTATCGCATGGCGGGATCGTAGCAGGCCGTGGGCGGCAACAGGCACGAAGCAACGGACACGAGTCTCTGACCGCTGACAACTGGCATCAGCCCCCCGCGCGATCGCGGCTCATGCCCTGCGCGCTTCTCCCCCGCTACAATCGAAGGTCTGATTCGGCCTGACATGAGGTAGAGAAACCATGCCCTATTACACCAAGCTCGGCCAGCTCCCACCCAAGCGGCATATCCAGTTCCGCAGGCCGGATGGCGCGCTGTATTCCGAAGAAGTTTTCGGCACGGAGGGCTTTGTCGGCCCCACGTCCACGATGTACCACATCCATCCGCCCACGCAGGTGTCCGGTTGGAAGCCGCTCTACTCCACCAAGCCGGAATACGTTGAGCAGGACGTGATGCGCATGCGGCACGTCAAGACGATGGGACGCAAGCCCAAGGGCGACCCCATCACTGGCCGCGTCGTCGTGTTTGGCAACGCGGATTGCGAAATGGCCATCTGCGCGCCTGCGGAAACGATGGACTACTACTACAAGAACGGGCAAGGCGACGAATGCCTGTTCATCCACTTCGGTCACGGCACGTGCTACACCAGCATGGGTACGCTGCGCTTCAAGCCGAAGGACTACATCATCATTCCCAAGGGTGTGATCTACCGGATGGAATTTGATCCACCGCAGCGCGGCAGCGACGAGCCATCGCCGCGCTTCCTCATCATCGAGACGGCAAACGGCTCGCACATCCTGCCGCCGCCGCGTTACATCTCGAAGCAGACTTCGCAGTTCCTCGAACACGCGCCGTATTGCGAGCGCGATCTGCGATTGCCGGAGCTGCCGCTGACTTACGACGAGCAGGGCGAGTTCGAGGTGCGCATCAAGGCTCGCGATCAGGTGCATTCATACATCTATCCGTATCACCCGCTGGATGTCGTGGGCTGGGACGGCTGCTACTACCCGTACATCTTCAACATTGATGACTTCAGCCCGATCGTGGGCAAGCACCACATGCCGCCACCCACGCATCAGACGTTCGAGGCGCATAACTTCGTCATCTGCTCATTCTGCCCGCGCATGCTGGATTTCCACCCGCAGGCGATTCCTGTGCCGTACAACCACTCGAATCTGGATTCAGATGAGGTGCTGTATTACGTGGAAGGCAACTACGCAGCGCGCAAGGGCATTGAAGTCGGCTCACTCACCGCGCACCCGCAGGGCATCCCGCACGGCCCGCATCCGGGCACGATCGAGGCATCGCTCGGTGCGAAATATACGAACGAGCTGGCGGTGATGTGCGACACCTTCCGGCCGCTCTTCCCGACGAAGGCTGCGCTCGAGATGGATGACCCGCACTACCCCGCAAGCTGGCAGGGCGAGCACTTCCCGAAGTCCGCAGGAACGCATCACCCCAACGGCGCGCCGAAGGGGGGCGAGGGGGAGAAGAAGGTTGTGGATACATGGACCTGAGCCAGCAGGTTTGCCTGTATTCATGCCTCTGTTGAGCGAGCCTTTTCGTTGCGAACCCGACAAGTTTTCCCTTGCATCCGCCCGTTCAGGGGGTAGGCTGAAACAGCGACGCCGGGTCTTCGCACGGGGCGGATGTCTTGGAACGTCGCACCTCTTCCACTTCCGGCTTCCTGTGGTGGTATCGGCGGGGCCGGGGGG
>DAOMNO010000019.1:0-60874 GCA_035443885.1 Phycisphaerales bacterium | reverse complement strand
GTCCTCCTTCAAGAATCAGCCCAGAGTATCGCTCTGGTTCTGGATCAGGTTCAGGGGGAAAGGTCAGACTCGGTCGGCCACATCGCCCGCGACTATGTAACCGTAGCAATCATTGATCAGAACACGCCGATCACGCAATTCGTCCGTCATGCGCATCTCTGGAAAAAGTACGCTGGCGACTTTATCGCGCACGCCTTCGATGAGTTTTACCCGGGCATCGCGGGAGCGGGCGGCTGCTTGCTCGACAACCCACTCAAGCCCGTTGTGATCAACATCCTCGGCGGCTCCATGACCATCGCAGCGCGCGAAGGCAATGTGTCATATTGCGCAATCACCGACTCCGGTTCCGGCGCCGCTCATTCCGATGCGCGATTAAACAATGCACAATCAGTCGTCACGTTTGACTTCGATCCACCCGTCACTGCGTTCTATACGTACTACGGTTCGCTCGCCATCAATCAGACCGCGACCATGCATTTGTACAGCGCGCTGGACGGCGCTCACATGGGTTCCATCACAACACCGACAAGCACAGATAATGCCTTGGCGTCAGGACACGGATTCACGTCGAGCATCCCAGTCGAGCGAATTGAGTTTACGGCAACCGAGACCGGCTCGGTTCTCGTTGGTGCTTTCACTGGCCTGCTTTCAGGCGAGCCCTCGCTCGGAACGGTGAATATCCCGAGTTACCCCGGCCCCAGTGGAAGCAACGTACAACTCGACTTCGCACTTGTCTTTGCAAACGTGTGCCCCGCCGACATCACCGGTAACAAGATCGTTGACGTCAGCGACTTGCTCGTCCTGCTCGGTGCGTGGGGGATGTGTCCAGATCCGTCGCAATGTCCCGCTGATCTGAATGGCGATGGAGTTGTCAACGTATCCGACCTGCTCGTTCTCCTCGGCAATTGGGGGCCGTGCTCGTAGCGTGCCGCACATCGCAGGCGAACTGCTCCTAAAAGTCAGAGCCAACGCTAGGGTCGCATGATCGCCTGCTGATGATCGTCAGACGACGGGGCGTGGCTGTTGACCCAAGGGCTTGGTGCGTTTGTCCCCGTTCTCGTTTCAGGCGGCACACACCTATTCCCACACGATCATTCGCCCCGTTCTACAATCTTCACAATGACGATCGTCAGGAAAACCTTCCTCGTTGCGATTGCAACGGCTGTGGCTCTCGGCTGTTTCGGCTGCGGCGCAGCTGAGATCGCTGCGGAGAACAGCCGCCTGCGGGCGAGGCTGCTCGACGTTGAAACAGAGAACGAGCGGCTGACGCGACGGAATGCAGAACTCCATGTTGAACTGCAACGCGCCGCTGGCGCATCAGGCGAGCGCGATTGGCGCGGCGCCGTGCCTCACGCCGTCGAGTTACAGATCGGTCGGCTCAGCCACACACGCGATCGGCAAGGTGACGGGATGCCGACCGAGCTCATCGTGTACGTTCAGCCGCTGGACGGGCGAGGCCGCTTCATACAGATCGTGGGCGAACTTCACGCAACGGCGGTGCATTCCCCAGCTGCGGGCGATCCCTTCGTGCTTGGGCGCGTTCATTTGAATGCGGATGATCTGCGCGAAGCGTACCGGTCAGGCGTCGCGGGAACGCATTACAGCATTCGCCTGCCGCTTACCCTGCCGGACGGCGCGGACGCGGCGTGGTCGCTGCACCGCAGCGCGCTGGTGAGCGTCAGCTTCATCGAGGCAGAAACGGGCAGAACGCTCGAAGCGGAGCGAACGGTCCCGCTCAGTCGAAACCCACGACGAAACTGATATACTCACTCATATGAGCCGCATCGCGTGTGTCATGCTCATTGCTCTTTCGGCGACGGTTTCGACCGGCTGTCAGCAGCCGCTCTTCCCGGCAGACACGCCGCGCAACCAGTTTGAGGTGCACAATCAGATGCGTGGCCGCTCAGTGCCGCTGGAAGAGCCAGATGTGTTCGGCAACCCGCGCCCCGCGCTTCGCGCCAGGCTTTCGCAAACGCGATGATTCTCGGCCACTCGTTGCGACGAACGCAACCCGAACAACATGCGATTTTGTAACGAAATATTGCTTGCAGCAAAGGTTTTCGACGCATCGCTGCCGATACTCTGTATGCTTCAGAATTATTGAGGGCGTTCGTGGCACGAAGGCAAACCAAAACTTCGCGGTTCTCCGCTCCATCCAAGCGAACGCAGGTCGTTTGGGGCTGCTTTGTCGGTGCGATTACGCTCGTGGGCGGTCTGCTTGCCCTGAGCGACCACAAGGCGCAGCCGGGCTTTCTCGCCACGAGCCTGAGCACGTACCCTGAGCGCGGCATAGCGGACCCGATCTTCCAGATTGCTGCCCCGCTTGATCGCACGCGATGGAAGAGCATTGTCATTCACGATCTCGGCGCACCCGCAGGCGATGCGGAATCGGTGCACCGTCGCCATGTAAGCTTCGGCTATCAGGGCCTCGGCTATCACTTCCTCATCGGCAACGGCAATGGCCTTGGCGATGGCGTCGTACATGCGGGCTACCGCTGGAACGACCAGCTTCCCGGCGCACATGCGCTCGGCGACGCAGCTGACTGGCACAATCAGCATTCCATCAGCATCTGCCTGATCGGCAACGGCGATCGCCGCCCGTTCACCGACCGTCAGATCGCTCACTTAACGAACCTCGTGCAACGTCTTCAACGCGAACTGAACATTCCGGCGTCCTCGGTGTATCTGCACCGGGATATCGCAGAGGGGATGACCCCAGCTATCACTAGTCCGGGTCGATATTTCCCCGCTGCTCAGCTTCGCGAACAGTTGAACTGAAGACTCGTTTGCCCAGACCCGATCATGCGATTACGCTAACCGCTCAATCCCGGCGTGTGCCTGGATGATGTCTTTCTGCCTCGCCTTCCGCGGTTGTTATCGCTGCCGGGTTCCGGTGTGATTCGGCCGCGGCTGATGAGCCTTCTACCCCTGTTTCAATCGATTGGCCGCCTTTCGTGTCCCTCATGCAGAGCAAAAAGCAAATCGCAGGCTATCGCGTCCTGGCGAAGATCGGCGAAGGTGCCGCATCCGAGCTTTTTGCAGTGCAGGACCCCAAGACCAAGCAGGTCTGGGCTCTCAAACACGTCATCAAGGAAAAGGACAAAGACCATCGATTTATTGAGCAGGTGGAGCAGGAATACATCGTCGGCTCGAAGCTCGACCATCCGGCCATTCGCGGGGTGCATCGCATCATCCGCCACCGCAAGCTCTTCAAGGTCTATGCCGTCTCGCTGCTTCTTGAACTGGTCGATGCTCAGGCACTGGATCAGCGTTTGCCGCGCACACACGTACAGGCGGTCAACCTCTTCAAGCAGGTTGGTGAAGGTCTCGCACACATGCACGGCCGAGGTTTCGTCCATGCGGATATGAAACCGAGCAACGTGCTGGTGACTGAAGATGATCACGTCAAGATCATCGATCTTGGTCAGGCATGTCCGATCGGCACGGTGAAGAAGCGCATTCAAGGCACGCCCGGCTATATGGCGCCGGAGCAGGCGCATCGTCAGGCGATCACCGCGAAGACCGACATCTACAACTTCGGCGCGATGATGTATTGGGTGCTCGTTCGCGAGGTGATTCCGACGGCGCTGCCGCCTCAGGAAGATGCGAACAGTTTGTTCTCTGGCGCGCTGGATGCGGGCATGGTGAAACCGCCCGTGCCGCCCCATGAGAAAGACCCTCGTATTCATCCGCTGCTTTCCAAGCAGATTCTCGATTGCGTCCAACTCCACCCGGATGACCGGCCTGAATCAATGGAAGTGGTCGTCAATCGGCTGGAACTGATCTCAGACTTGCTGGCTGCGCCGGAAGTGGAGCCGCTGAGCGAATCTGAGGATTCCATGTATTGAATCAACCACCCTTTCCCGGTTGCTTCACACGCAAGACGCGGTGATGATGCGCCTTCACCCTCATCAGGAGCCAAGGCGACATGCCCCACGAACGAGGCGATTGCGACATCGGATTGATCGGACTGGCCGTCATGGGCCAGAACCTCGCGCTCAACATCGCGGACCACGGCTATCGCATCGCCGTGCATAACCGCACGCACTCCGTCACACAGGAGTTCCTTTCGCGGAGAGATATCGCCCTGCCGCAGAACCTTGTCGGCTGCGAATCGCTCACCGACTTCGTCGCGAGGCTCCGCACGCCTCGCATCGTCATCGTGCTGGTGAAAGCCGGTGCAGCCGTCGATGCGGTCTGCCGATCGCTGATTGACGCCGGGCTTGAGCCGGATGACATCGTTGTGGACGGCGGCAACAGCCTGTGGACCGATACGATCCGCCGCGAAAAGGAATATCGAGGCTCGCTCACGTTCTTCGGCTCAGGCGTTTCAGGCGGCGAGCTTGGTGCACGCTTCGGCCCGTCACTCATGCCAGGCGGCGATCGCGCTGCATGGGCGCGACTGCAACCCATCTGGGAAGCCATCGCCGCAAAGGTGGATGCCACAACCGGCAAACCGCTGCTCGGCGCACAGCCGGGCAAGCCCGTCGTCGGGGGCGAGCCGTGCACCGCGTACATTGGCGAGAACGGCGCAGGTCACTACGTAAAGATGGTTCACAACGGCATCGAGTATGCCGACATGCAACTCATCTGTGAGTCGTATCACCTGCTTCGCGAAGCGCTCGGCCTTGCACCGGCGGACCTCGCGGAAGTCTTCGCTGATTGGAACGCGGGTGAGCTCGACAGCTTTCTCATTGAGATCACTGCCGACATTCTCCAGCAGGCCGATCCTGTAACCGGCGCGCCGCTGGTCGATGTGATTCTCGACCGCGCAGGGCAAAAAGGCACCGGCATGTGGACCGCGGCGAACGCCTTGGAGATGGGTGTGCCCGCCATGACGATCGCGGAAGCCGTCTTCGCGCGCAGCGTGAGCGCGATCAAAGATGAACGTGTACACGCTGCGAATCTGCTGAGGGGACCGGCCAAGGTCCGCCGCGCGAACCCGGATGAGTTCATCAGTGCGGTGCGCGATGCGTTGTATTGCTCCAAACTCTGCGCATACGCACAAGGCTTCCAGCTCATGAACGCCGCCCAGCGCGAATACAACTGGAACCTGAACTTCGGCGAAATCGCTCGCATCTGGCGCGGGGGGTGCATCATCCGCGCGGTCTTCCTGCAGAAGATCACCGAGGCGTATGAACGATCACCCGACCTTGCCAACCTGCTGCTTGATCCTTTCTTCAGCGATCGCGTTACGCAGCTTCAGGATGCGTGGCGGGAAGTCGTCGCAACCGGCGCGCGAGCGGGCATTCCCACGCCTGCATTCAGTTCCGCGCTGGCCTATTACGACAGCTATCGCAGCGAGCGACTGCCTGCTTCTTTGCTGCAAGCACAACGGGACTACTTCGGCGCGCACACGTATGAGCGAACGGATCAGCCGAGCGGCAAGCGCTTCCATATCGACTGGCCGCATCCGCAAAGACCACAGGTGGATGCGTAACGCCGCGGGCAAGCCCCGTGGCCCAGCCAATGACTCTCGCTAGATTCAGCGCGCCCAGCGCACTTCAAGTCGATAATCCACCGCGTCAAGGCCCAGCGCGCCGGCGTTCAGCCGAACTCGCTGTTTCGGCTCCAGCGGCTGGCGCGTCCATCCCATCACCGGCTGAATCTCCATGCCGTTGGCATCGAGGAAGATGAACCGATACTGGATGAGGTACTGATTGTCGGTCAAGTTGCGCACAGGCACCTGCACCTGCAAAGGCCGGCGACCATCCTCCACCACCGTCGCGGAATCGAAGCCAAGCCACGGCTGCAAGTCGGGCGAAAGCACCGCCACCTGCGGATCGTTGTACGGCGCGGGGTATGGATCGCCCAGCCCCGGATTGGGTGCGGGGTTCGCACATGCTGCGAGTGCAAGACAGGTAACCAAACTTGCGAGTGTTGCGGACTTCATTGTGTAACTCCCTTGCTTCTGCATGTCTGAGGCGTAATGCCTTATTCCTTGACCCGTGTTTGCGCCGCTGCATTCCGCACGAGTTCTGATCGTGGCACATACGGCGACCGAGGCGTGAACATGATGCGCTTATAACCGGGTGAATCCGGCTCCGGTGTGAACAACCCCGTGCCGCCTTCGAGAATATGCCGAAACGACGGATTCCGTAGCGCGCCGGGGCGGTTCTCCATCCCGCTGCCGATATTGATGCCTTCCGCTTCATAGAGCGCGACAAGATCGCTGACGGTGAAGTCGAGCAATCGTCCGCCGGCCTGATACGCCTCAAGCACCGCGCGGCTGGGCGTTGAAACATCATGGCCACCGAGGATCCACGGGTAGTCTCCCGGTCGCACACCTGTAACATCGTTACCGAAGACTGGCGAAGACGCCGCAAGCCACGCCGGCGCTGCGCTGCCCCGCCCGTGCAGCCTCAGATAGACCGCGCGTGGCGCTTCCGTTGTGCCGGGCTGAAAGCTGGGCAGCACAATCGCGGACCCCGGTGACGCAGGGACGCTTACATGCAGATTCGTCTGCCGCTCCAGTTTCAGCGGCACGAGATAGACCGAATGCGGCAGAAATTCCAGGTACCGCGTATCCGCCTGCGCGCCGGATTTCGCCAGCGCACCGATGACCATCAGCCCAATACCGGCCATCGCGGCTTCCATCGATCGGTGTTCCGCGCCGATCACCGTCGTCGCAGCGCCACCCATCAGCAGCACGTTGCCGATCGCGCTCTTCGCTTTGCGCACGTCTTCGAGATTGTTCCAGCGATGATCGCGCGCCATGCGATCAATATCCGCAACGGCCGCCGCCGTCAGATTCAGCCCGTGCGAACTTCGCACTTCAAGCATGGGGCGGCCATGCGGATGCCGCTCCTGCGAATCAAACCGCACAAGCGCGTTGTCCGGTCCATAGGCGATCTTCGTCGGCCCCTTGCCGTAATCCACGATCAGCAGCGTGTCGTACTCCCTCGAGCGCAGCACATCTGCAAGCGTGCGTAACGACGGATCGATCTGCACGGCGGCATCAAGCAGATCATCTCGGCCTGGCGCGCCGGATCGGTCCGCACCGATGGCCTGCATGAGAAAGCCGAGTGCGAAATCGGTCTCGACAGCGTTATAACCCTTGTCGAGATAGGCAGGATCGCGCGCCGCCTGCCGCGCAAGTGTTTCAGAAGTCTGATACCCGCCAAAGTCCGTCAGGCGAAAGAGCGCGTTCGCAGCAGCAGCGCGGGCGTTCTCCCAGTCGCCCATCACTGCATACAGCGCCGCGACATAGTGATACATCATCGCCTGCTCGAACGGCTCGCCCTTCCAGATGCGCACACCCTCGTGCACCCACACGGCCGCGGTTGTGCGATCACGATTCAGCCCCGCCGTGCTGAGCAGGTCGAACGATCGGCCGAGTGCAAGCTCCGCTTCAAACACATCGCCGTCAGCAAGCGCAGCGATGCCCAGCCGCGCGTTATTCAGCAGCACCTGCTCATCGTTGCGCGTCATTGCATCCGCACGCAACGCTTCACGGGATGCTGCGAAGTCGTAGCGGTAATACGCATGAACCGCGTTCATGTTCCGCGGCGCAGCGGCGCAACCCGTCAGACACACCAGCATCGCAATCGCCGGTAACCGGCAGAATGCGCTTCGGTCGAGAATGGATGAGTTGAGGCGCATCGCAGTTTGGATCGTGTGGACATCAATCAAACGTGAGACCCGTTACGGACCGCTTCACTTCCCACGAGTCTTCCCACACGAGCAGGCCGGTGGCCAAGTCCACCAACTGATAGCTGCACACATACATGTCCGATCGGCCTCGTGCGCTCGTTGTCGTCAGCGTGTTGAACTCCGCGGTAAGCAGGTGCGTCGGATTCATGCGAAGGCCCGGCGGCTCATTCGCCTCCCCCAATTCCCTCGCAATCGCAGGCCATCGCTCAGGCGGCACGATCCAGATCAAACGTCGCTGTGTGGCAATGTCTGACTGAGCGAGCAGCGAGCGCATGCGCCCGATATACAGCCATCTTTCACGCTCTGGAATCACCTGGTTCGTGTGATTAACCACGCGATAGATCGAGATGACCCACGGCTCATCCGTCGCGCGCCTCGCGCTGATCGCTTCATCCCGAGCAAACGACTGCGCCATCTGATTGGTCATGTCGATAAGATCGACACTGCCGAGAAACGTCGTCTGCACACGCGGCGGGCCGCCGCATCCAGTCAGAAGAATCAGCACAAGAAGCGCGGTCGTGATGCCGCAAACAGTGCGGCGCACCATCACTGAAACTTCACCTCGTATGAGTTTTCCCACACGATCGCGCCTGCGCCAACATCGGGGCCGGTTGCTGCATCGCGAAGCTGCACGAGCTGGTAGTTCAGCAGGAAGTAGTTGGTGCCGCCTGAAGGCAGGTCGTACACCTCGCAGGTGAGCACATAATCCGCACGGGACTGATACGCCGCCGCGGTGGAAGCGGGGTCTTTGCTGCCGTACTCGCGGGAACGCTGATCCTCAACGAATGATCGCTCGCGAATGAACTCAAGCCCATGCCGAGCGCCGGACGAGTTCAGCTCCGCGCGAAGGCGAGCGAGAAAGACCTGGAAGTTCTGATGCCGCTGGCTCGACTTGTTCTCGATCAGGCCGACGAAGATGCGAGGCGGGCTTTGACGATTCGTGATATCCAACCGCTGCGCGATATCCTGCGCCATCTTGTTCGTGGCCTCGATGAGATCGGCGCTGCGGGGCGTCATCACGCCGTACTCCGCGGGTGAATCGCTCGACGGGTCCATGCGGTAGCCCGACGTGCCGCGATTCGGCGGCGGGGTCTGGCACGCGGCGAGCGAAACGGTTCCGGCGATCAAGGTGAGGCCTGCAACTTGACGAATCGTGCTTGAAAACTTCACGGTGATGTTCCTTTTCAAACGGGAAACGGCCCTGCGCCGCCCTCCGAGAAGGCAGACACCCCCCGCCCGCGACTTCTTCCATCGCACAAGACCGGGGCTGCACGATTGTACGCCTCTTTCAGGTTCGCCGATTCAGTTCCAGCTCATCCCCTTGGGCCATTCCGCGAAGTTCTGCCGCTCCGCCCGACACACCAGATGGTCCAGCCCGCGCAGTTCCTGCTTGATGAGATCGGCCCGGCGACGCGGGTCGCCTTCCGCCAGCAGCCGATACTTCAACTCGTTGTTCTTGACGAGTGTAAAGCCAATCAGTTCAATCAGCGCTTGTGTGGGAATATCTTCGCGATCGAACCACTCGCGAATGGTATCGACACTGCGCATGCGGCTGAGGCGCGGCCCGGCAAGCATACACCGCAGTTCCTGCCGCAATTGCGTCAACGCTGGCTGATTCTCCTGAGGTCGCTCCAGCGGCGCCAGTTCCGCCCGATGGTAGCCTCGCTTCTCGTCGTCATCGCACAGCGTGACGATGCGCGCTCTGCACACGCCATGCAGCAGGATGTTGTGCCGCCCGTCTTGCAGCGCTTCGTGCTGCACAATCTGCCCGATGCACACGGCAGGCCGCAGAGGAGGCATTTCCCCTGCCGGGCCGCTCCACTTGCGGCTGGCGAATGTCGCCATCGCAATCTGGCCCGCCTGATCGAGACTGTCATTGACCATTCGCCGATAGCGAGGCTCGAAAACATGCAGTGGAAGAATCGCATGCGGCAGGAGCACCGCTTCAGGCAAAGGGAAAAGTGGAAACGGCTTGCCAAAGTTGATGCGTATCGATTCCGCCATCGCGACCAATCATAGGCCGACGATACGATCAGGAAGCAATCCGACGACAACTGCGATTACGCATTGAACGTCGCTTCGACTTCCTCGTACACCTGCGGCAGATTCGTCTGCACACGCTCAATCTGATCGCGTGTGAGGCGAAGTTCATCTGCCACATCATCCGAGATCGTGAAGCTTGGCAGGTCCGCACGGAAACCGTACCCGCCATGACCTGCGATGCGGTCTGCGACGAATACAACCGCAGCCAGCGTGCGGCTTCCGTCAGGAAGTTCCAGCGGATTATGGTGATGACCCGCGACGAATCCGAAGCTCTTGGGGAATTTCCACGCTTCGCACAGGCCAGCACCGAATCGTTGATGATCGGCGCCGAGCACGTTGCGTTCGATCTCAAGCATGTTCGCACCTGGCGCGCCGTCTGCATTGATCGGAATCTGCTCGAACACTTCGATCAGACCATTGCGCTGCGCCTGCATTTCGACCATGATGCCTATGTCGTGCATCAACCCCGCGAGGAACGCTTCATCGGGCAGACCGAGTTTAAGTTCATCACAAATCAGCTTGCCCGCGGACGCAGCCGCCACAGAGTGCACCCACAGGTCGCGCGCTGCGAAGCCGGGACAGAGTTCGCCGCCGCGGAAGAGCTTGGTCAGGCTGGCCGCGATCGCAATATTCTTGACCGCGTTGAGACCGAGCAGCACGATGGCGCGATTGATCGAGCCGATCTGCCGTGGTAGGCCGTAGAACGCGGAGTTGACCACCTTGAGAATGCGGCTGCACAGCGCGGGGTCGTTCGCGATGATTGCATGCAGGTCTTGTGCGGTGCTCGTGGGGTCTTCCACCAGCTCAATGATGCGGAGCGTAATCTCCGGCAGCGTGGCGATGTGGCTGATGCTCTTGATCGCGCTGTCAACCACTGCCTGCTGATCCTGCACTGTCGGTGCCGCCATGGGGATTCCTTTCTCAGCCCGGAGTCCTGATGTGAGATCATCGGACCATACCGACTCGGACTTGGGCGCAATCTCGGCCCTCAGCGGGCTGCAGGACAGCCGACCATGAATCTACAAAGCATGTTCTGATAACTTCCGCGAGGCTGCGTGCTCAGTACGAGTTTCGCTTGCTCAACGGGTAGTGCCGCGTATCAAAGGTGGCGAGCACTTCTGCAATTTTCTGTCCTGCGTGTCCGTCGCCGTATGGCTGGCGAAGTGCTGCAGCCGCATCATCCGGCGTGCGTATCTGCTGCACGGCGCGTTCGATGGCGAGGCCGATGTCGCCGAAGTCCCAATTCACAATGCTCGTTACCGTGCGCGGCGTTTCGCGGCCTGCCTGGCGCACGCCAACATTCACGCACGGCACACCCAGCGCGGCACACTCAATCAATCCCGCGCTGGAGTTGCCCACAATTACCTTTGCACGGCGAAGCAAACCGATGAACTTCTCTCGCGGCAGATGCGCCACCGCCTTCACTTCAGGTGTCTCCTGAATCGCTCGCAGCACATGCTCCCGCCCCGGATCGTGGTTCGGATGCAGCGCGAGCGTGCGGCCGATCCTTGCGCACTGCTTCAACAGCCGCTGCGCTCTTGTGAACTCTTCATCTGAAGAGACATCTTCAGGGTGCAGTAGATAGACGATCTGCGGCTGGTCGAGCTTGCGATATTCGTCCTCAGTCAATGGTGAGATCGACGCAAGATCGTCCACTGCGGGAGAACCGACCAGATGCACGTGCAAGGGCATTTCGCCGAGGTACAGCAGCCGTTCGGTCGATCGTGCCGTGGCAGCGAAGTGAATATGCGAGAGCTTGGTGATCGCATGTCGCATGGCCTCATCTGCGATGCCCGCAGCACGATCCCCACCATGGATGTGAGCAACGCGAATACCACCGACCGAAGCGGCGGCCGCAGCGGCAAACGCTTCAATGCGATCGCCCAGCACGACGACGACATCGGGATGCGTCTCCGCGAAGAGCGACGCGAAACCTGCGATGCCACGGCCGAGCGCCGCCGCATCGGCCAACCGACCGGTTTGTCCTTCCACCTGCATCGGCACCGTGGCGTTGACATCAAACTCCACTTGAATCTCATCCAGGGTGCGAGTGCCATCAGGCGAAGTCAGCAAGTGCGTACCCGTGGCGACCACCTGCAAACGCAAGCCTGGATGATCGCGCACTGCACGCATTACTGAGCGCAGCAGGCCGAATTCGGCGCGTGTGCCCGTAACAACTGCGATTGTTCTTCGCATGTGAGGCGAAATCATCGCAGGTCATCCTCGTGCAGTGGCGTATCTGCCGCAACCGCGCGAGTGAGCGAGCGGCCAAGTACGAACTCCATCAAGGAAGGCGAAAGCCCAGCACCAGGCCGCTTGACGGCAAGGTCTTCACGCGCGAGCACATGGCCTGCGGGCAAGTCTCGCTTCACGGTGAGCGATTGCCGCGATACCTCGCGCACGTCGCGTTCGATATCCAGCACATTCTTTGTGCGCGGGCCGAGCATGCGCCACGCGCGATGCGCCAGCCGTACATACTCCGCAAAGCCAGTGGGGTCGAGTGATGCCGCATGATCCGGCCCGTGTGCCATTCGATCGTGCGTAAGATGCTTTTCCAAAAAGCACACACCGCTGGCCACCGCCATCGCGCCTGTGTCCAGGGCAATCGTGTGATCCGAATAGCCGAGCGAGTTGGGATTGACTTCCAGCATCGCCAATCGGCCTGCAAGCGCCGCACAGTCATCCGGCGCAGGATACGCGCTCACACATTGCATGAGCAGGTGAGGAAAACCGCTCAGCCATCGCGTCGCGTTTCGCACTTCATCAAGCGTTGCTGCGCCAGCGCTCAGTATCAGCGGCCTGCCCGTGCGCATCAACGCCTCAATAAGCGGGCGGTTGACCAGGTCGGGCGACGCTGTCTTGTAGGCATCCACATGGAGCGTTTCCGCTTCCTCAACCAGTTCCAGATTGAACACGGTTACGATCGCATGCACACCAACATGACGGGCTTCATCAATCATCGGCTGCATCTGCTTCGCGCTCAGCTCCAGCGAGCGGAGCAGCTCATGCGGCTCCGGCGCGCCCGCTGCGATCTGATACTGCGCGGGCTTGGCAGCGCGGCTGAGAATCAGGTCTTCACGAAAGAGTTGCAGTTTGATGGCATCCGCCCCGGCCAAGGCCGCCGCTCGAACCAGCTCCACACCACGATCAACCGAACCATCATGATTGACGCCGATCTCGGCAATCACATAAGGCGGTTCATCTGGTGAAATGGCTCTGCGCGCGATCTGCATTCGCAATCATCGGCAAGACTCGCCGGCCTCCCGCTACTTTCACCTCACCGGTACGCCGGTGATCAGATCAATCGCTTCGGCATCACGCCCGGCGAAACCTGCGTCGCGCTGGGCATGGCTTCCGACTCGATCGAGCCGCTCAGGATACCGGAAGTGCGGCCGCGCGGTCCGCCATGCAAACTGGTCGGCGTGATGTTCGACGCTTCCCGCTCCAGCGTCGGATCAAGCCGATGACTCTCACGACGAACAAGCCCGGCTTCAACACCCGCGCAGAATCGCAGACCGACCAGCGAAATGCCCACGATGCACGCCACCGGCGCAAGGCCAAGGCGAAGGTAGAACACCAGCGAACCGCTCGGTGGTGCGGTGGCGGCGGCGACCGGCTGCACGCTCTCCGCAGGGCGGCGAACATGATCGACCCACTCCGTCATGTGGTCATATGTCGTCAGCGCGCCGTGCTTCCACGGCAGACTCAGGGCATCACCAAGCGGCAGCACCAGGAGTGCCACAACCACGGCCCAAATGTACGCGGAGACAGCGCCTTCAACGCCTTGCGTTCCGCTGGAGATCGCCAAGGCGACGGCGATGGCCATCACGGCAAGCAGCGCGAGCATGGCTCCTCGGCCTGCCGCGCCTGTGAACATCATGATGCCCGACATCACGCTGTTCGCCGAGCTATAAACGGGCGACGCAGCCTCTTTCGTCTGCGTTGTTGCAGCAGGCGCTGGTGTTGGTTCGTCATCCTGATCTTTGCCCGACCTGGGCCGATGCGCGCGTTGCGGATCCGCGTGGACAATCAACGGCGCCGCCACGGGCGCACCTTCTGTTTCTTCGGCTGCGACAAAGCGAAGATCGGTGAATGACGCGAGGGACCAGATAATGAGTTGCGTGAAAAGCGCAACCCCGACGACCCAACAGCACACGATCACCGCGCGACGGAGACGCCCGAGAGCCGTCGAAACGCTGCGCAATGGTGGGGTGAACATGAGCCTCGTCCTTGCGACTGCGCGTGGGATGACCGGCAGCCGAGTGCCTTCCATCGGATATTCTCGGCCCCTGCATAAGCGGACTCTGCCAAAACCCCGGCGCGGTATCCTGAAGACATGACAAGCCCTTTTCCGACGGTCTTGGAGCCTGCCACGGACCATCTCCTGCTCATCGTGGTCGGGGCGCACCTGCGTGCAGAGGCCCGGCACCGCCCCCTCGGCTACCGGCTGCGGGACGCCGTCTTGGGGTGGCTGGATGGACAGGACGCGGCGGATATACCCGTCCGGCTCCAGCCGCTGGTGCTCACTGATCTGTGGTACCTCAACCACGACGACCTGCACGGCCAACCGGTGATCGCCATCGGCGAACCAGAGGTGAATGCCGCATCAGCGTATCTCGGCGCAAGATTGCCTGCTGCGTTCGTCATTGAAGATGCGCTTCGCGTTCAGCTTGATCCGGAGTTCATCGATCTGCGGGCCTGCATGTGGGGTGCGCCCGCTTCGCCCGGCTCACACGCACCATGCAGCACCGCAGCAGCGGTCGATGCATTCATGGAGCGATATCTGGACGAGTTTCTCCGCGCTGCACACGAATCAATCTAACCCGCTGAATACAGTCAACGATCCATGATCGGAATCCTGCATCCATGATTGCTCAACTGGCCGGCGGAATCGGGCTTTTTCTGCTCGGCATGGTCCTGCTAACCGACGGACTGAAGTCGCTCGCAGGTGATGCACTGCGCGGCGTGCTCGAACGATTCGTGCGCGGTCCGATCTCCGGGCTGGCATGGGGAACAGGCATCACCGCGCTCATTCAATCATCGAGCGCGACAACGCTCATGACCATCGGCTTCGTCAGCGCGGGCCTGCTCAGCTTCAACCAGTCCGTCGGCGTGATCTTCGGCGCCAATCTCGGCACCACGAGCACGGGTTGGATCGTCTCCACAGTCGGTCTCAAACTCAGCATGAGCGCGATCGCGCTACCGATGATCGGTGTCGGAGCAGTCATACGCCTGCTTGCGCCATCCGGTCGAGGCGGCGGGTTTGCGTGGGCGTCGCTGGGCATTGCCATCGCGGGTTTCGGCTTGATTTTCGTCGGCATCGACACGCTGCAACTCGGCATGAGCACGCTGGCTGAACGCATGAATCCGGCTGATTTTCCTGGTCCTTCGCTTCTCGGCCTGCCGCTGCTCATCATCATCGGCGCGGTGATGACGGTAGTGATGCAGTCGTCGAGCGCCGCGGTCGCCACCACGCTTGCTGCACTTCACGCCAATGCCATCACGCTCGAACAGGGTGCGGTGCTGGTCATCGGGCAGAACATTGGCACAACGGTCAAGGCCGGGCTTGCTGCGATCGGTGCTTCGATTCCAGCCAAGCGCACCGCGATGGCGCATGTCGCGTTCAATGTCGGCAGCGCCGTGATCGCGCTGCTCGCTCTGCCCGTCTTCCTCAGAATCATGCGATACGTGAGCAGCGGCGCGGATGACGCAGCGACCCTTGAGAGCGGCGAGGCCGTCGGCCTCGCCGCGTTTCATACGGCATTCAACATACTTGGCGTTCTGGTGTTCCTGCCCCTCACCGCGCCGTTCGCTTCACTCATTATGCGACTGGTACCGGAAGATCGACCGACACTCACTCGCAATCTCGATGCCAGTGTCGCGGATGTCCCGTCAATCGCTGCGGAAGCGGTACGCCGCACGGTGCTCGACATTGCTCGTGAAGTCATGGCTGCACTCAACGATCGACTCGCGAACCGCATCGTCGCCATGAATCGACGGCTTGATGAAGCATCACGTGCGCTGGATGAAACGCAGCGGTTTATTGAGCGAATGACTTCCGCGGGTGCGAATCAGGCTTTTCTCGCGCGGCATCTTTCCACAATTCATGCCGTTGATCATCTTGCTCGGCTGATTGCAGCCCTGCGCGAAGAGCGATCGGTTCAGATGCTTGTGCAGCGGGAGAATCTGCATCAGCGTGCGACGCAACTGATGAACGCCATTGAACGCGTGACTTCCTGCGAGGCCGCCGAGACCGCGCTCGAACTGACGGCAACGTTTGAGGCGATCGCCAAGGAAATCGCTGAGTTTCGCCGCGCCCATCGCGCCGCACTGCTGGAGCAGACAGCTTCCGGCGCTGTGCCGCCGAAGGTTGCAGGCCGCGCACTGGAAGCATTGCTGTGGCTTGATCGCGCTGCGTACCACATCTGGCGCGTGATGTATCATCTGCAGCGAGACGCCAAGACGGATGTAGCGGGCGCGCCGCCTGAAGTTGCTCCTTCGCCTGAGCCGGAACATCACCAGCCGGACTGAACCAAAATCGCATCGACCCATGCCTGAGATGGAGTGGTACATCCCGGTACTGATTTATTTCGCTCGAATCGGCGATGTGTCGATCGGCACGGTGCGCACGATTCTCGTCATCGGCGGGCATCGCTACATCTCCGCGATTCTGGGCTTCTTCGAGGTCATCATCTGGGTGCTCGCGGTAGGCGGGGTCATTGCGCATCTGACCAATCCATGGGCGCTGCTCGCCTACGCCGGCGGCTTTGCCTCAGGCGTCATGGTCGGCATGTTCATCGAAGACCGCATCGCGCTCGGCTATCGCGTCATCCGCATCATCAGCCCGAACGTGCAGATCAACGTGTGCGAGCGGCTGCGGGAGCGAGGGCATTTCGTCACGCGGCTCGAGGGCAGCGGCAAGACTGGCCCGGTGGAGTTTGCATTTATGGTGGTCCGCAGACGCGAAGTGCCAAAAGTCCGCGCGGACGTGGCGGAAATCGATCCGCAGGCATTCATGAGTGTGGGCCAGGCGGATCGCCCCTCGGCGGCGGCCCTCGCCAGGGATACAACCTTCCTTCGCCGCCTGTGGCCTTGGGGAACATCGCTCAGAAAATAACGCTCCATCCCTTGCTTTCTCCCCCACGCTCGCCGGCTGTTGCGCGAAAGAAGGTACGATGACCGACTGCCGGCTTGCCGTCGGCGACAAGGGAGCTTGTTTGCCCGAACCGCAATTACCCCTGTCTGCGCCGCCACAGGCTGTTCCATTCCGAACATTCGACCGGCTGCCCACCCCGGACCGTGTGGAGTGGGATCGCGTGATGTTCAGCGCGGCTCTCGTCATCGGCATCATGCACGTGCTGGCGTTGCTGGCGGCCCTGCCTTGGCTCTTCAGTTGGTCTGCATTGATCCTGTGCATGGTGGGTGTGCACGTCTTCGGGCAAGCGATCAACATCGGCTATCACCGATTGCTGACACACCGCAGCTTCACTACGCCGCGCTGGTTCGAACACTTCATCGTGCTGATCGCACTGTGCTGCATGGAGAACACGCCCGGCCGCTGGGTTGCGACACATCGTTATCACCACAATCATTCGGATGAACAGGAAGACCCGCATACGCCCCTTGTCGGGTTCTTCTGGGCACACGTCGGGTGGCTGCTCGTCCACAACGGCTCCACCAACAGCATTGCGGTGTATCAGAAATACGCACGCGACATTCTGAACGATCCATTCTATATGCGACTGGAGAAGCAGCGATCGCTCGCGCTCGTGGTGTACCTCGTCCATACGCTTCTGTTTGCAGCGGCTGGCGCACTCATCGGCTGGCTCACTGCTGGAACCGGTATCGAAGCCCTTCGCATGGCGCTCAGCTTCGTCGTGTGGGGCGTCCTTGTTCGCACAGTGCTCGTTTGGCACATCACATGGAGCGTGAACTCGCTCACACACCTGTTCGGCTATCAGAACCACACGACCGACGACAACAGCCGCAATAACTGGCTGGTTGCGATTCTTACCGTCGGCGAGGGATGGCACAACAACCACCACCACGACCCGGCCGCCGCAAGCGTGCAGCACCGCTGGTGGGAGATTGACATCAGCTACTACGAAATCAAACTGCTGGAAATGGTCGGGCTGGCGAAGCGCGTCATCAAGCCGCGGCACATTCGCCATGCCGCCCGTGCGGCGAACAGTACCGGTGGGGTGTAAAAGGCGGCTGGAAAGCATGTCTCGCTCGTGCCCATCGCCGGGCATTCCGCAGCCCCATTTCCGCTTCAGCCCAAGCCATGCCCTCGTGATATCATCCGTGCTTCATGGCCGAGCAGAAATCCCCCACCATCACCATCAACGGCAAGGCGCTGCCCTTCACTCCGGGGCAGACCATTCTTCAGGTCGCGCTCGACAACGACATCGAGATTCCTCACTACTGCTATCACCCGGGTATCTCAATCGCTGCCAACTGCCGCATCTGCCTTGCAGAGGTCTGGGCTCCCAACCCGCGCAATGACAACAAACTGGAGCCGATTCCCAAGCTGCTGCCCACCTGCCAGCAGCCCGCTGCCGATGGCAACGTCGTCTATACCGACAGCCCGAAGGCCATCGCCAACCAGAAGGCGGTGATGGAATATCTGCTCATCAACCATCCGGTTGATTGCGCCATCTGCGATCAGGCCGGTGAATGCCATTTGCAGGATTACTCCTATCAGTATGGGCGAGGCCAGGCTCGCTTCCAGGAGCAGAAGATCAAGCAGCCGAAGAAAGATGTCGGCCCGCACGTGCTGCTGTATTCCGATCGCTGCATCATGTGCACGCGCTGTGTGCGCTTCACACGCGAGGTAACCGGAACAGGCGAGTTGATCGTGGACGGCCGCGGCGCGATGGAACAGATCGATGTGTTCCCCGGCAAGGCATTGGATAACGAGCTGTCCGCCAACGTCATCGACCTCTGCCCGGTCGGCGCCCTGCTTGATAAGGACTTCCTCTTCCAGCAGCGCGTGTGGTTCCTCACGAAGACGCCTTCTATCGACGGCATCACCGCTTCGGGCGACAATATCTCCATCGAACACAACAAAGGCGTCATCTACCGCATCAAACCTCGCACAAACCTCGCCGTGAACCGCTGGTGGATCACGGACGAAGTTCGGTACGGCTGGAAGTTTGTGCATAGCGAAGATCGCCTGCGCGTGCCGTTCGTCAAGGGCGAAGAACCGTTTGAGATGACCGAGGCCCCGCTCGCCTACGAAGCGGCTTACGCAGCCATCAATGAACGTTTCGGCTCCGCCAAACGCATCGCAGCGATGCTCAGCCCGATGCTTTCCTGCGAGGATGCCTATCTGCTGGCGACGTATGTGCTGAAGCATGATCCTGATGCACTGCTCGCCGTGGGACCGGTGCCGTTCTCAGGCGAGGACAAGACTTTCAAGGACGGCTTCAAGATGTATGCCGAAAAAGCGCCCAACGCGCGAGGTGTGCGCCGCGTGCTGAACAAGCTGACGGGGGGCCGTGCGATGGAGTACGGCGAGTTCATCAAGAAGCTCGCTGCCGATGCAGCCATCGACGCCGTCCTGCTCACAGGCAACTACCCAAGCACATGGGCAACGGATGCACTGCTGTCTTCGCTGGGCCATCGCTTTGTCGCCGTGATCGACACGCTGCGATCCAAACTGGTTGACCGCGCTGATGTGCTGCTTCCCAGCGCAACATGGACTGAGACGGCGGGTACCTTCGAGAACGCGAACAACAGGCTGCAGGCGTTCGAGCGTGCGATCAATCCGATCGACTACTGCAAAACCGAGGCACAACTTGCGCTCGATCTGCTGGCGGAGATGGAAGGAGCCGCGCCGACTGCGTTCAACGCTGCCAACACCCGCCGACAGATGGCGGATATGCACGGCATGACGGAGTTCGTCACTGAAGTCCACCTGCCGGAACAGCACCGCGAAGTCGAGCCTGATATGCAGGTGGTGGAGCTGTAAGAGAGAAAAAACAACAAGTCAACAGAGGCAGAATTGCGCCATGGCTTGATGTTGATGTGTTGACTTGTTTCTATTTCTCTCTATTCGGTGCGCTTCGCAAGTTCCGCTGCGACACCTGAACGCTTGCCCGTAAGCTGCGCATGCTTGAGCAGATACTGCATCGCGGTGGTCATCACCGTTGCGTGCGACCACGTGAGCGGGCTGACGGAGATCGGATCGCCCGTGTACGGGTGGAATTGCTCTGCGAGAACGCCTGAATCCAACGCACGCATCCTCGCCCAGTTCAAGTATTCCAGCGCGCCTTCGAGTTCCTGCACCGACTTCGCCACCGCAATCTGATGCTGAGCGAGCCAGAGCGTACAGATGACCCACGGGTTGCCAGGCACGGTCTTCGTATCCGACCGTTCAACCTGATGGTAATAGTCGTGCTGATATCGCGCGATGCCGCCCACGTCGGTCTGCACCCACAGCGTTTCACGTATCGCCTTCATCTCCGCCATCACCGCCGGATGCTCAGGCGGCAGCGCGCCGAAGGCGAACACTGCGTAATTCGCCGCGTCAGCCGTCATGTCCAGTCGATACGTACCGTCCTCCAGGGGCGTGGCCATTCGCGCGAAGCGTTTGCGATCATCCACCCACAGATGCCGCATCATGGCTCCGCGCATGCGCTCCGCGCCTTCGAGGAACTCCGCAGCGTGGTCCATCGCGCCCATGTCTGAAGCGAAGTCCGCAGCGGCGTGCAGGGCGCCAATGGTCGCCGCCACCGTGAACGTATGCACGCCTCGCCTTTCTTCCCACAGGTCCCAGCTTGGCTTAGGCAGGCCGTTATGGTCGCGGTGTTTGAGCAGCCAGCGTGCCGGATTGATGACGAGAGGCGTATAGAGAGCTTTGATGAACTCCACGTCTCGGAACACGAGGAAGTGCTGCCGCAACGCCCACAACACAAGTGCGGTTTCGTCCTGCTGAATCGGCAGCACCGGCTTGCCGTCGAGCATCCACGGGTGCCAGCTTGAAGCCAGCGTGCCGGATGGGTTGTACTTGTGAAGAAAGTACCCCTTCTCGCTGATGAGCTTCGCGCAGAAGCGGAAGAACGCGCGGCTGAGTTCACCCTGCCCCGCCAGCACCAGCGCATGCGCCACAAGTGCGCCATCGCGAGGCCACATATATGAATATGTATCGCCTGCAAAATGCGTGATGTCGGTGTCGTTGGCAGCGATGATCGCGCCGCCATTGTCAATCTGCGTGCGCAGAATGAGCTGGCTCGTTACATACAAATCGCGGATCGGCTCAGGCAACGGCGAGAAATCGACTGGCTCCTTGCACGCCCACAGCCGCCAGTACGCTTCCGATCGATCCATCATGCGCTGCGCCGTTTTCTCCAGAATCTTCTTGTTCAGTTCCTGAAGCGACTTGTGGCTTGGCCCTGCAGCGATCCAGTAAATGACGTAGCTTGAACCATTCGGCGGAATGTGCAGGTTGAAACCCACGGTAGAATCGACCGATCCCTGCGCAATTGCGTTGCGCGTCAGCTGGCCGTCTTCCGCATCTCGCCAGGTGCCTTCCGCACCGCCGATTCGCTTGGTGCCGGTGGCCCAGTGGTCGATGCCGCACTTTCGTTCATCACAACCGTTGATGAGAAAGTACGTGTCGTCCTTGTAGTGAACCAGCCCGGCAAGCTGCGGGTCGTAGTTCACAGTGTCGCCCACGGCGGAACCGTTGACTGAGAGATCGTGATGGAAAAAGACGCGCACGTCGCGCGCCTTGCCGAGCAGGTCGGTTACAACCATCTTGCGGAAGTACACCGGGCTCCAATAGTCCACTGCATCGTTGCAGAGCAGTTCAATGCCGAGTCTCTCGTGACGAAGCGTAACCTCGGTAACCATCGTGTCCGGCTTGTAGCGCAGTTCGCGCGTCCAGCCGTTCTCTTCGATCCATGCGAAGTGGCCGTCCACCCATACGCCGAACCGCTGAACGTGCCCGTCCGTGTGGTTGGGCATGCCGACGTGCGGATAGTAGAGATCGCGGATTCGGTAGAAGTCGTCGAAGGTGACGAGCATTTCTCCGTTACCCACTGGAATGTTTCGAGGCATAGCGGCATCCGTTCCTGGGCCTCGATTCACGCCGAGAACCCGTCATGTGCAGCGACAAAGCCCCGCATCATAGCAGGGGGCGACGTACTCCCATCCCGTATGGGTCATTGTGTTTCTGCGGCAACCGGCTCCGGCATATCGGCATTCGCTTCCGCATTCGGCGGCTCGACGTCCGGCCCGCCGCCCATCGCATCAATCCGCTGCTTCACGTTGCCCATCGTGGAAATGCGAACGCCAAAGTTCTCCCCCACCTTGACCGCCTTACCAAACCCGATGACTCGATTGCTCGCAAGGATTTCAAGGTCTTCGTTGGCCAGCTTCGGCAGCTCAATAATCGCGCCGGGTGCAAGGCTGGAGACTTCCCGCACGGGCATCTGCCGGGCGGCAATCTGCACGATCACAGGCACCTCAATCTTCAAAATGGAAGCCAGATCAGCGGGCATACGGGTTTATCGGCATGGTCGGGGGTGGTAGTTCAGCCGGAACGGCAGCCTGGCGCGTTGCCTGAACCACAGAGATCGGTACACTTGCTGCATGATGATGCTCGCCGGTACACACTCGCCGCTTCTTCCTGCTGGACTGTTGTAGCTGCGCCGCGCGAACGCCGACCGTACTCTCAAGGGCCTCGCACGACGCGAGGCCTTTTCTATTTTCATTGACGCCCATTTGCCCATGAGTCATCCCAACGCCGCCCCATCGCCGACTTCTCGCTCCAACGAGCACCCATTCCGCTATAGCGCTGCGCTCGCAGGCGAAATCGAACTTCGCTGGCAGAAGCGATGGGAAGAGGAGCAGACATTCCGCATGGCCAATCCAGGCGAAGATGGTTTCGACGCATCGCGCCCGAAGTTTTTCTGCATGGATATGTTTCCGTATCCGTCCGGCGCTGGGCTTCATGTGGGCCATCCCGAAGGCTACACCGCAACGGACATCATCAGTCGCTACAAGAGACATCTGGGCTACAACGTGCTGCACCCGATGGCATGGGACGCCTTCGGCCTGCCTGCGGAGCAGTACGCCATTCAGACCGGCGTACATCCTGCCATCACCACCAAGCGCGCCATCGACACCTTCCGCAGCCAGCTCAAACGCTTCGGCTTCAGTTACGACTGGTCACGAGAGTTCGCAACCATCGATCCAGAGTATTACAAGTGGACGCAGTGGATCTGGTTGAAGGCGTATCACGCATGGTTTGATCCGCGCACGAACGCCGCCGCACCCCTCAAGGACATGATCCGCGATCTTGAAAGCGGCCACCTCTATGTTTCACCCGATGGCGAAGTCGTACACATCGCGGGGCTGGCGACTGATCTCAGTGCGCTCACAGGCGGAGCCGTCGGCTATCTGAAGTGGCATGAGCTTTCGCCTGAGGAACAGCGCGAAGTCATCGACGGACAGCGCCTGGCCTACCTCGCAGAACAGACCGTCAACTGGTGCCCGAAGCTCGGCACCGTGCTGGCGAATGAAGAAGTCATCGACGGCCGTTCCGAACGCGGCGGTCATCCCGTGTATCGCAGACCACTGCGCCAGTGGATGTTCCGCATTACCGCCTACGCTGAACGACTCCTTGCAGACCTTGATCTGGTCGAGTGGCCCGAATCCACGCGCACGATGCAGCGCGAGTGGATCGGCAGAAGCGAAGGCGCGGAGATTGATTTTGAAATTTCAAATCTGAAATCCGCTCACTCAGATCAGGATTCACAGTCTTCATCAGATTCCATCCGCGTCTTCACAACGCGGCCGGACACGATTTTCGGTGCAACCTACATGGTCGTCGCACCGGAGCATCCGCTCGTGGACGAAGCCGTCGCGAACCCGACACCCGAAACCGATGTCGCGAAACTTCGTGCCTATGTCGATGTCGCGCGCAATCGCTCTGATGTCGATCGCCAGGCGGAAACCAAAGACAAGACAGGCGTCTTTACAGGCATGTACGCTGTCAACCCTGCGACTGGCAAACGCATTCCGGTGTGGACGAGCGATTATGTGCTCATGGGTTACGGCCACGGCGCGATCATGGCCGTGCCAGGCCACGATCAGCGCGATTTCGAGTTCGCCCGCGCGTTCAAGCTCCCGATCGTACAAGTCGTCGCGCCGGAAGAGGGCCAGACGCTCTCGCTCGATGATGCTGCGTTCGACGGCAAAGGCGTCGCGATCAACTCCTCGAATGAAGAAATCTCGCTGGATGGCCTCGACACTGACGACGCCAAGCGGCACATCATCGACTGGCTTGAAAAGAAGAACCTCGGCAAACGGAAGATCAACTATCGCTTGCGCGACTGGCTCTTCTCGCGCCAGCGATATTGGGGTGAGCCGTTCCCCATCGTGTTCGACGAGGCGGGCAATCACTACGCAGTGGATGAAAAGCACCTGCCCGTCGCTTTGCCGGAACTGGCGGACTATCAGCCGATTGAATCCGATGATCCCCTGCCCCTACTGGCGAAGGCGACAAACTGGGTAAACACGACAGCAGGAGAAGCTGGCGTTTCACCCGATGAACTTGATCCTTCAACGCCTGTTCGCCGCGAAACAAACACGATGCCCGGCTGGGCTGGCTCGTGCTGGTATTACCTGCGCTATTGCGATCCGCAAAACAGCAGCCGCTTCGCCGATCACACTGCTGAGCGGTACTGGATGGGCGAGCGAGGAGTTGATCTGTACATCGGCGGCGCGGAGCATGCTGTGCTCCACCTGCTGTACGCCCGCTTCTGGCACAAGATGCTCTACGACCTCGGCGAAGTCTCAACCGTTGAGCCGTTCGCCAAGCTGTTCCATCAGGGCATGATCACCAGCTTCGCATTCCAGCGCGATGATAAATCACTTGTCGCGGTCGATCAGGTTGAGGAGCGCGACGGGAAGTTCTTCGAGATCGCAACCGGGCAGCCGGTCAATCAGATCATCGCGAAGATGAGCAAAAGCCTGAAGAACGTGCAGAACCCGGATGATGTGATCGCAGAGTATGGTGCGGATACGTTCCGACTCTACGAGATGTACATGGGACCGCTGGACGCCAGCAAGCCATGGAACCCGCGCGACATCGCAGGCCCGTTCCGCTTCCTGCAGCGCGCGTGGCGGCTTTGCGTGGACGAAGGCTCAGGCGATCTTCGTGTGGCACACGAAGCGAATTCATCCATCGAAAAGCTGTTGCATCGCACCATTGCGCGTGTCGCAGATGATATCGAACGGCTGGCGATGAACACCGCCATCGCTCGCCTGATTGAGTTCGTCAACGCAGCGACGCCCGGTGCTTCGGATGGAGCTGTATCCACATTGGGCGCGCTCACGCACGACCAGGTCGAGCGTTTCGCGGTCGCACTCTCCCCTTTTGCACCGCACATGGCGGAAGAGTTGTGGGCCAAGCTGGGCCATGCGATTTCAATTGCCTACGCGCCATGGCCGATTGTCGATCCCGCCATGCTTGTCGATGCGGAGATCGAGATTCCGGTTCAGATTCTCGGCAAGGTGCGTGGCAAGATCATCGTGCCCGCGGGCGCAACCGAAGAGCAGATCACGCAAGCCGCCCTTGCGGACGCCAAGATCGCTCAACAGCTTGAAGGCAAGACCGTACGAAAGATCATCGTCGTGCAAGGTAAAATCGTGAACATCGTGGCAAACTGAAGGAAACGCGCGAGACCTCGTGCATTCTAGAAAAGCCACGTTGCAGCAACGAGGTTCCCTGCGTTGAACAGCATGTGCATCACGATCGGCGCGAACAGCCGCCCGGTCTTTTCATACGCCCAACCGAAGCCAAGCGACAGAATGAACAGCGACGCCAGCAGACCCGGAATCGCGCTCGGCTCCGGCGCGGCGGCAAGATGCATGATCGCAAAGATCACACTCACGATGATGATGGCCGCCCATGGCTTTATTCCCGCGCGACGTAATGCGTCCTGCAGAAGGCCGCGATAGACCACTTCTTCTGTAACTGGAGCTGCAATGACAACCATTGCGATGACGATCATGTACCACACATCACGATCCGCCTGTTGAAGCTGCGCCAATGTGCTGTGCGCGATTGCATCCAGTGGCGCCCCCGTGATGCGCTCCACAATCGTAGTGATGATCCAACTGACAAGCATCACCATCGGCCAGAACAGCAGCAGCGCACCGACGCCCAGTAATCCTGCGTCAATCTGCGGCATCTGGCGGCTCGCAGACCCGCTTGCTGTACGGCGCAAGAGGAAAAAGAACACGGCGAGGATACTCGCTGCGCCGGCGTAATGCCCGATCATCAGGATAGCCTGACTGCGCAGCCCCGCCTGATTCAACTCTTCTTCGCTTGTCAGCCCCGCAAGGGTTGCTGCGATGTGCAGGCCAACCTGGCCAAGGACGAACACCATGAGCGCGAGGACGAGCGCAACCAGTGGCGGCGCGACCATCGGCCTCATCGGCGTGCGATCCAATCGGTGCCACTTCGCCAGAAGAAACAGGAGAGGGGCGATCATGCCCGCCAAGAGCAGCCATCGTGAGAGCTTTGACTCTTGCTCATCGTGCGATGTATTCGTCTGCGCTGTTTCGATTGCAGGCGGCTCGATTTCGGACGCGAGGGCATAGATGAACTCTGCTTCACCCGCTATAACTTCACCCACACCGACCATGCCGCATGTGATCATCGCGGCGAGCCAGAGGAGCAGGATTCGCCCCCGCATGACCTTGCCGCACGACGAACTCCCGGTGCTCAGCACAATCGTGGCCCGCAAGCGCGTGGAAGTGGCCCGTGCCAAGGAACGTACACCATTGGCGACGATCGAGACGCTGGTAGCGCAGGCTGCTCCGCCTCGCAACTTCTTTGCAGCCGTCGTCGATGAGCATGATCGCGCGCGAACTCGCATCATTGCGGAGATTAAGCGACGCAGCCCCTCTGCGGGGGTCATTCGAGATGATTTTGACCATGTGGCCATCGCTCGCGCCTATGAACAAGCCGGCGCCGCGGCTATTTCCTGCCTGACAGATGAAGAGCACTTCGGCGGTCATCTGGGCTATATCCAGCAGATCAAAGATGCCGTGGACTTGCCGGTGCTTCGCAAGGATTTTCTTGTCGATGAGTATCAGGTATGGGAATCTCGTGCCGCCGGGGCGGATGCCATCCTGCTCATTGCAGAGGTTCTTGCTGAAGCGGAGCTGATGGACATGACCATTCTCGCCCAGCGGCTGGGCATGACCACGCTGGTCGAAGTGCACGATGTGGAGAACCTGCTGCGCGTCAGCCGCCACATCGGGTTCCCGCACGCGGGTTACTCGCTGCTCGGCATCAATAATCGCGACCTGCGCACGATGAAGACTGATCTCTCGCACACATTCCGCTTGGCGGAGATGGTCGAACAGCGTCGAATTCTCGTCAGCGAATCAGGCATCACGACTGCGGACGACCTCGCCAAGCTGCGGAGGCACGGCATCAATATCGTGCTGGTGGGCGAGCATCTGCTGCGCCAGCCCGATCCAGGAGAAGCGCTGCGCGACCTGCTTCGCAGAGCTGTATGAAGCGGAAGCGATGTGAATGAAGCAAAAAAGAAAAGGGCCTTGAGGGGTTTAACCCATCAAGGCCCATAGCGTCGGCGATGACCTACTTTCCCGCGGTGCAGTATCATCGGCGGCACGAGCTTAACTTCTGTGTTCGGGATGGGAACAGGTGTCTCCTCGTACCTATGGTCACCGACAATCCGTGCTGCAGGCGTTTAGCCCACAGCACAGGGGTGATTCATGAAGCACAAGCAATGGCAAGAATGAGACCGGACGCCAAAGTGACGTAACGCGATCATTGCCTGATGGTTCGACGCGATGCAAGTTGGTGGAACTTACATTGGTGCGTCGGAACCCGGTCGGCAAGACCAAGCTGTCGACCGTTAGTACCGCTTCGCTCAAGGCATTTCGGCCCTTGCACGCGCGGCCTATCAACCCGGTAGTCTTCCGGGGGTCTCTCATTCAAAAGAACATGCAATACTCATCTTCAGGGGGGCTTCCCGCTTAGATGCTTTCAGCGGTTATCCCTGCCTCACTTAGCTACCCAGCTGTGGACCGAGCGGTCCAACTGGCACACCAGGGGTGAGTCCCTCCCAATCCTCTCGTACTAGGGAGAAATCCTGTCAATATTGCAACGCCCACAGCAGATAGGGACCGACCTGGCTCACGCCGGTCTGAACCCAGCTCGCGTACCACTTTAATGGGCGAACAGCCCAACCCTTGGGACCGCCTTCAGCCCCAGGATGTGATGAGCCGACATCGAGGTGCCAAACCGCTCCGCCGCTATGGACGCTCGGGAGCGATCAGCCTGTTATCCCCGGGGTACCTTTTATCCGTTGAGCTACGACCCTTCCACACGGGATCGCAGGATCACTAGAGCCCTCTTTCGAGACTGCTTGTCCTGTACGACTTGCAGTAAAGCCGGCTTGTGCTCTTACACTCGACACGCGGTTTCCAACCGCGCTGAGCCGACCTTTGCGCTCCTCCGTTACTTTTTAGGAGGAGACCGCCCCAGTCAAACTGCCCGGCATACACGGTCCCCCGCCCTGCTTCAAGGGAATCGGGGTTAGGCCACAAAGCGATACAGGGTGGTATTTCAAGGTTGGCTCCATCCCGGCCGGAACCGGAACTTCAAAGCCTCCCACCTATCCTACGCAGTACAGATTCGTAACCAATATAAGCCTGCAGTAAAGGTCCACGGGGTCTTTCCGTCTTGCTGCGGGTAGGCGGCATCTTCACCGCCACTACTATTTCACCGAGTCGGTCGTGGAGACAGTGCTCCAGTGATTACGCTATTCATGCGCGTCGGAACTTACCCGACAAGGAACTTCGCTACCTTAGGACCGTCATAGTTACGGCCGCTGTTTACCGGTGCTTCGGTCGCAAGCTTCGCCTTGCGGCTAACCTGCTTCCTTGACATTCCGGCACCGAGCAGGCGTCACACTGTATACGTCCTCTTACGAGTTAGCACAGTGCTGTGTTTTTGATAAACAGTTGCCAGAGCCTTTTCTCTGCGCCCTCTGTTGCCAGTAGGGCCCCCTTATTGCGAACGTACGGGGTCAATTTGCCTAGTTCCTTCACGACCATTCTCTCGAGCGCCTGAGGTTATTCACCACACCTACCTGTGTCAGTTTTAGTACGGGCATCGTGCTTCTAACTAACGGCTTTTCTTGGAACCGCTCCACCCTGCTTCGGCCACAAGGGCCTGGACATCTTCACAGTCCCGCAGCGAGCTTTGCGATCCGTCACGTTAGGATTCACACGACGGGGCCGGAATATTAACCGGCTGTCCATCGACTACGCCTCTCGGCCTCGTCTTAGGTCCCGCCTAACCCTGGGCGGATTTACCTTCCCCAGGAAACCTTAGGTTTTCGGCGATGGAGATTCTCACTCCATTTATCGTTACTCAATCTGGCATATTCACTTGCTGCCGCTCCACCAACCCTTCCGGGAAAGCTTCACAGCTGACAGCAACGCTCCTCTACCACCGCTTACGCGGTCCGCAGCTTCGGCACAAGTCTTATTCCCAATCATTATCGGCGCTGGATTCCTCGACCAGTGAGCTGTTACGCACTCTTTAAATGGTGGCTGCTTCTAAGCCAACATCCTGGCTGTCACGGCAATCCAACTACCTTTGAAACTGAGACCTGTTTAGGGGCCTTAGCTGACGGTCTGGGCTGTTTCCCTTTTGACCGCGGAAATTATCTCCCGCAGACTGACTCCCACGACAAAGATGCATGGTATTCGGAGTTTGGTTGGAGTGGGTAAGCTTGTGGCCCCCCAGCCCCATCCAGTCGCTCTACCCCCATGCATTGTAACGTGAGGCTAGCCCTAAAGCTATTTCGAGGAGAACGAGATATCTCCAAGTATGATTCGACTTTCACGCCTCCCCACAGCTCATCCCCTAACTTTTCAACGTTAGTGAGTTCGGTCCTCCAGGAGGTTTTACCCTCCCTTCAACCTGGCCATGGGTAGATCACTTGGTTTCGCGTCTACTCCCTGCGACTCGGCGCCCTTTTAAGACTCGGTTTCCCTTCGGCTCCGCTGGGGTGCAGCTTAGCCTTGCCGCAAAGAGTAACTCGCCAGATCATTATGCAAAAGGCACGCCGTCACCCGTCGAAACGGGCTCCGACCGCTTGTAAGCACACGGTTTCAGGTACTTTTCACTCCCCTTGTCGGGGTGCTTTTCATCGTTCAGTCGCCTTACTGGTTCACTATCGGTCGTTGAGGAGTATTTAGCCTTACGGGGTGGGCCCCGCATATTCACACCGAGTTCCACGAGCTCGATGTTACTCTGGAACGCCTAGGCTGCTTCCGTCAATCGTTACAGGACTGTCACCTTCTTTGGTTCGGCTTTCCTTCACGATTCACGATCAACATGGCAGCCATGTTGGCGCCCGAACCCCGGGCCGAAGCCCGGTTTGGGCTGTTCCGCTTTCGCTCGCCGCTACTTACGGAATCGCGTTTGCTTTCTTTTCCTCTGGCTACTGAGATGTTTCAGTTCACCAGGTTCGCTCTCATACCCTATGCATTCAGGCATGAGTAACCCCTGAAGGGTTGGGTTGCCCCATTCGGAAATCCCAGGATCACAGCTTAGTTACCAGCTCCTCTGGGCATATCGCAGGTTCTCGCGTCCTTCGTCGCCTCTCAACGCCAAGACATCCACCGTGTGCCCTTATCAACTTGATCTTACCGACCCGACCCCGACGCCCAGACGAAGAACCTGTCTTCGTCAAAGCACCGAACATCAGATCGATTCGCTCATGCCGGGCTTTGCGGACCCGGCAACCCGACGACATGATGCTCACCACCGATCAGAGCTAGGCGCTCCTTTCATTGGCTGAAAACGCCCCGCGAACGGGAACGTCTTCTGAGGCATGTCGGATCGGGCAGTCACTCAGACGTTCACGATCTCGATTCTTGCTACTCTGCCTGCCACCGTCACGGAAAGACTAATGGACGGCGACAGGCTTGCTTGTTGCTTCATGAATTGTCAAAGAGCCGGACACGCCTTCTCAAACCCTTGTTTCCAAGTGATTTGAGCGAGGTTTGGTGCCCCGGGGAGCCGATTTCCGGTCCCCAAAGTGCAGTCGAGTAGTGTAGTCAAAGCCCCCTGCTTGTCAAGGCGGTTGGACGTGTCCTTTGACTATTTTGAACCACTTTTTGTTCAAGTTTCGACGAGTCGCCTCGCCGCGAAAAAAGAACCCTCGGCAACGATGCTGCTGCCGAGGGGAAAAACCACGCACAAACCTCTGTTATTCCATAGTTTACTGGGCCGACTGCTCCGCCTCGGCCATCCGTACCTCGTCACGAAGCCGCTGGCGTGTCGGGTTTGAAGAATCCTCAAGGGGATGGCGAAATTCGATCACCGGGTCCGAGCCAATGCGCTGCAGCACGACGCGGGCATTGCGGCCGTCCCCACGCGAACCAGGATCGAGATCTTCAATCACGTCAACCACGAACCACTCTGCGGAATAGTCGATTGCGGGGATTGCGCGGCGGGGATCACGATGGACACCGCCAATGCGGTTGCCCGGTTCAAGATTGAACTGCTGAGACCACCAGCGGCCATCGAAATAGCGATAGACCTCCGCAGTCGCTCGGCGAGTGTCGCCGCCGATTGAGCCTTGCGCCTGAACCGAAGCGCGAGTAATAAATGTCTGGATGGGTGGTCGCACGTAGATCGGCTCAGACCACTCGCCGGGCTGTGAAACCAGCGTAAATGAGTCCGCCAGATGCTGCTGCGCGGGGATGAGGTTCATTTTCCTGGCAAAGAACGGGTTGTAGGCTTCAACCACAATACGATACCGGTAGGTCTTACCCGGCTCGATGTCCATATCGTGCGCCCAGACCAGGCGTGCATCGATTTCGGTCGGCGCAATGCTGTCGCGATCATAGTTGATGTTGTGCTGCTGAAGCACTCGCTCGATGTTGAGAATGCGACGATCAAGCGTAACGAGACGACGATTCAGTTCACGCCGCCTGTTTTCATCCACAGGTCGTGCACCGCCGCCTGCGCCACCGCCGCCGGGCTGCTGCGGCCCGCCAAGACCGCCGCCACCGCCGGGCGGCCCAGACGGGGGCGGAATCGGACCGCCGGGGCCGCGCGGTGTTGGGCCGGGTGTTGGGCCGGGAGTAGGCGCTGGATCACCAAGATCGCCAAGTTCCCTGCGAACATTCTCTCGCTCCGCAACCAGTCGCTGGCGTTCGCGAATCAGTTTCTCTGCATCGATCTGATCATCTTCCAGATCGCGGCCCGGCTTCTCCGGCGTCATGTCAGGCGGCAGCCATGAGCCGTTCCGTGTGGGCAGGAACGTCGGTTGAATCAACTGCCGCTGCACAGCATCATCCCGAAGCATGTTCAGAATCGAATCGCGCATACCTGCGCCAATCGTGCCTTCCAGCTCCGATCGCAAATGGAACTGACTCGGCAGCACATCGACAACACGTCGATTGCCGAACTGGCCGTTGGCATACGTCTCTCGTTCAAGTTTGACGTTGACGACAAACACGCGCTCAAGCCAGCTTGCAGGAATCGGCGCAGGACCGCCGCTGTTGCCCCCCTCTCGAAGCCGCCTGAGAATCGCATCACGATCGAACAGTGCGCCGACAGTCATCCACGAAACATCGTGCGGCGGCTGTGTAAAACGGCCTCTCAACTCGTCGTATTGCTCAACCACTCCGTCCGCCAGCGAATCAAAGTGCTGCACTGCGATCGCGCGCGTCGGTGCGGGCAGCGTCGGTTCCACGAACTCGATGTCTGTCCCAACACCAACGCCGGTGAACTCAATGGGTACAAATGCGTAGAGCTGCGGAAGCGGTTGAGCGCCGCCGACCGAGGCTGCCAGACGCTGCGAGAACTCGTCGTAGCGAAGAGCCGGCTCGCTCGGCGTTGTGCTGCCCGCGTCCGGGCTGAGCATGGCATCCAGCCGCCTTGCCTCTGCGCCGAGCTTTTCGTTGACATCGCTCGGCTTCAGGTTGCTGACCACATTGCCAGACCCGATGAACTGCATCGCGACGAAGAGAACCAGCACGATGAGTACGGCGCCAATCACCATGAACTCAAGGTACTGTTCCCAGAATGGAATTCCTTTGATCTTTCGCATGTCATCTCCGAGGCATCACACCCGAGCGGTATGTTCAGTTCGTGTAGCGTTGTTCAACCCATATCCTCGCCGCCCGGCATCTGTGACTGGATACCAAGCGCTCGCCTCACTGAAGCAGGCATGAATGGCGCGGTCCACGCACGAAGCCAGATGGTCTCAAGCCGCAGCGAAACGTTGGCAACGGGTGCGGGTCCATAGAAATAGCCGAGTTTGGCTGCTTCAAACGGATCGGCTGGCGACAGCCGCATTCGCGTTACGGTAATGAAGTTTCGCCGCGCTAAAGCGTCGAGAACTTCAGGCAGGCGCGCTGCGTCCACCACGAGGTCGATATCGACATAGCGCACATCGTAAATCGCACAGGTGTATCGCCCGGTCAGGCTCGCTGCGTAATTCGGCGGCACGGGTGTACCGAGGTCCGGCACCAACGGCGGGCCGGTGATGGTGTCATCCGGCGCGGCCGCGCCAGGCTGCGAGGGTTGATCGCCGCCAGTCGGCCCGATCGGTCCCATTGGACCCATCGGCTCTCCTGCCCCGCCACCGTCACCGCTGCCATCATCACGCGGTGCTTGCACTTGATGATCGAGCACACGCATGAACTGTACATGCTTCACCGGCGCATCAATGACGGAACGCGAGCCGCGATTCGCGTCGGACAGCGCCATCACGACATCCTTCTGAATCCAATACTTCCACTGCCATTCATAGAGCTGGGCAAGCGATGGAAGTACTGCGGGATCCCAACCGGGAATCTCCAGCACGGAGCGATCGAGATACATCGAGATTGCGGATGCCGCATCCTGATACTTCTGCATGCGCAGCTCTCGCAGTTGATCGCGAAGCGTCTTCTCTTCTTCAGCCGTCAGCGGATCGGTCGGATTCTTGGCGAACTGCAAGCGAATCTGCGCATCGCGACGCTCAAGCTCTTCTCGCATGGTCTCAAGCGAAGGCGCCGAGCCGGCTCGCACCTGCGTCAGCAGCTCGGTGTACGCCGCCGTCAACTGTTCATGGAACCGCCTAGGCAATACTTCACGCAGATCGCGACGCGGCTCAGGGAAAAGCTGGTTGTTCAGGACGGTGTAGTCCTTCCGATTGTGAGCGATGGCCGCTTCAATGACACGAGCTGCGTCGCCACCCGCCATCTCAACGCTTCGTTGATACTCAGCAAGAAGCCGCTCGTTCACCAAGCCCGGTTCCGTTGCATCCGAGCCTGGCCTCGCAATCGGCGTGCGTTCAAGCTGCTTGAGCTGATTCATCTTCTGGGCGCGCTTTTCCACTTCGCGGCGCACCTCGGTGTTCATCTTGCCCGCCATCACGGGCAGCGTGATGAGCGCTGCGATCATCACCACCGCGAAGATGACGATGAAGATGTTGCGCTTTGTCCATTCCAGAACCGCACTCATGAATCCATCTCCTCGTTCGCGCTGGCGGACGGCCCGATCAGTTCGATCTCAAAGGTTACCGGCACGTGGTAGTAACGTGAGCCGGGCGGGAAGAGCAAGGGGCGAATCGGTGAAGGCGCCATTTCTTCCAGATTGCGCTGTGCACGCTCGCGATCAGGCTGGCCGTCATCGCCCGGACGAGGCGGCGTCGGCACGCCGGGGCGCTGGGGCGTCGGCGTGGGGCTGGGCGGTGCTGCACCGCCACCGTCACCTAATCCGCCGGGATGCCAGCCCGGCGGGCGGCGAGGCGGCGGGGTTGGATCATTCGGAGGAGGAATCGGCCCGCCGATGCCGCCACCGCTGGGTATCGGTGATGGCCCCGGACCAGTACCGGGACCCGGTGTCGGGTCGCCAAAGCCACCTTCACGCCGCGGGGGCTGCGCAGGGGTCGGCGCTCCGGGAAGCGGCTGATCGGGTGAACCGGCGTCCCCAACCTGAATCTCCCGAAGCTGGCCGGGATTGACGCTGATCGTGTTCACGAGAATCCGGTACGGCACATCGGGCCGCTCCGCGTTCTCGCGCAGCCATTTCGCCACTGTTTCGTTGAGAAACTCAATCGGATTGCTGTGGCTGAGTTGAACATCCATGACGACGTTGATGCGGCGAGACGCGCCACCTTCAAACCGATACACCCCGTCAAGATTTCGAAGCTCAACAAGCCGACGTGAGCGCGGCTCGATGGCGAGGATCGCTTCGAGATCGCCGCTCAGGAGTTCCGGCTGCGGGTTCGTTTGCCGAAGCGCGGTCGATGCGTCCTTCAGCAGATAACCCCAGAGATCACGATTCGACACAAGGCCGATCATATTTTTCGCACCAGCGGCTGCGTCCGGCTGTGAGCGAAGAGCTTCATACTGCTGCTTCAAACTGCCGCCGCGATCCAGAACCTGGCGCACAATCGGCGGCTCCGGTTCGCGCAGGTGAGCGCGATCAATCAACGGTCGATACAGCGGAATGCTGCCCGCGATGATGCCGAGCACCGCTGCCGCAGCAAACCATTTGGTCTTGCTGTGCCACATCTGCTCGCGCAGCGATTTCACCGGTACGAGGTTGGCGTCGATCGCCGCCAGACCAACGCCCTGCAATGCGAGACCATACGCCGTCGCCATGTTGACGGCATTTTCGGCAAATGCTGCGGCTTCGCGGCCGGTCATGCTGATGCGCTTGAACTCGTCCAATCGAACGACATTGATTTGAAGCTGCTGGCCGAGGAATTTGCGCAGACCGGGAATCTTGAAGGTTGAACCGAGGCCGACCATGGTCGTCAGCTCATGCTCGCGGTGAAGCGACTGGTAGTAGCCGATGGATCGCTGCAAATCCTGCAGCAGATCGCTGAACACCGGGCGCATGGCCTGCATGATCTGCTTGGCGTATTTGCTGCTTGATGCTTCCAGCTTCAGTTTTTCAGCCTTGGAATAGCTGACCTTGAAGGAATTTGCGATGGCTTCGGTGAAGTGCGTGCCACCGAGCGGGAACGTGCGAATCCAGCAACGCCCTTCCTCTGCGATCACCACGTCCGTCGCCTGCGTGCCGATGTCGAGATAGATCACCGGACCCGTGTTCTTCTTCAGGTCGTGGTCATACGACATGGCGTTGAACACGGCGACCGGGCTGAGTGTGAGCGATTCCGGGCCAAGGCCAAGTTCGGCGTACAGACCCAGCATCTGCTGCACTCGCTCGCGTGTGATGGCGAAGATGCCGACTTCAATCTCCGGGGAATCCGCCATCGTGAAGGTTTCGTAGTCCCATTCCACCTGATCGATCGGGAACGGAATCTGCTGCACCGCCTCGAACTTGACGATATCGGGCACCTTCTTCGGCTCAACTGGCGGGAGCTTGGCGAACCGCGCGAACGCTGCGTGGCCCGGCACACTCATCACCAGATGCTCGCCTTCGAGGTTCTTCTGCGAGATGAACTGGCCGAGACTCAGCCGAATCATCTCGTCCTTGTCAAGATCAGGCGAAGTGAGCACCTTCTTGTGCGGGATGACTGCAAAGTCCGCGACACGGACAGTGTCGCCTTCTCGCTCCAGACGGATCGCCTTGATCGCATGGGCCCCGATCTCAATCCCCCAGGCAGCGCTTTGAGTTGGCATCGTTTCAGAGCCTCCACTTCGAGGGTGCGGTCATCGACACTGTCGCGCAAGACAGGGCCGGATGGTTCATCGCGGCAGAGCTTCGGCCATACGCATGGCTGGAGCGCACCGCAGAATGTGGAATCATACAGGACTCCGCGCCGGAGCGCGCCATGGACGAAGTCCACCCCTCTCAAGCCATACGCATGGCGATCCGAGATGTTGCGGCCACCTCTCAACCTATCCGGGAATGGCCCGCCTATTGCCAGGGAACGGCAAGGATTCCATTTCATCGCAGCAAATTGCGTACGGGGCGAGTACGATGTTCCATTCACCCCTGCCCAACCTTTGATCCATTCACGAACCGGCTCGCTCATGGCTCACCCCTCACACGACACCCCCGGCAACGAATCACGGCCCAAAGCCGATCCACGCACCGATCTCGACGCTCGATTGGAAGCCGAAATCAACGCTGCGCTCGGCGATATGAGCCTTGAGGACATGCTTGATGAGGCCGACCGACCCCGACAGGCTCGAGGCGATCGCGAGCGAAAGACCGGAACCATCGTCTCGATTCACGGCGACGATGTCTTTGTCGAGTTCGGGCCGAAGTCGCAGGGCATGTGCTCACTGATGCAGTTTCCTGAGCCGCCTGCGCTCGGTACTCGCATGGAGTTCAATGTGGACCGCTTCGACAAGAACGAGGGCCTGCTCATTCTCTCGCGCGTCGGCACGGTGCAGAAAGCGGAATGGGAATCACTGGAGATCGGCCAGGTCGTTGAGGCCCGCTGCACCGGTGTCAACAAGGGCGGGCTGGAGATGGAAGTCGCGAACCATCGAGCCTTCATGCCCGCTGGTCAGGTCGATCTGCGGCATATCGCGGACCTCAGCGTGTTCATTGGCGAAAAGATGCCTTGTGAAGTGGTTGAGATGGATCGGCAGCGAGGCCGCATCATTCTCAGTCGGCGAAGCGCGATTGAGGCCGATCGCGCACAACTGCGCGAAAAGCTGATGAAGACGCTCGAAGTCGGCCAGGAACTTTCTGCTGTTATTACAAGCCTGCAGCCTTACGGCGCGTTCGCCGATCTCGGTGGCGTGGACGGCCTGATTCACATCTCAGACATCAGTTACGAACGGCTGAAGCATCCTTCTGAAGCCTTGAAGGAAGGACAGCAGGTTACGGTTCGTGTGATGAAGATCGACCGCTCACAGACGCCGCCCCGGATCGGGCTGGGCCTCAAGCAGACGATGGCTGATCCGTATCAATCCGGTGCTGCGACGATTCGGGAAGGCGACACGGTTACTGGCAAAGTGACGAAGCTGATGGCGTTCGGCGCGTTTGTCGAGCTTGCGCCAGGCGTAGAAGGGCTGATTCATATCTCGGAACTCAGCCACGAGCGCGTTCACAGTGTGAGTCACGTCGTCAAGCCCGATCAGGTCGTTACCGCCAAGGTGCTTTCCATCGATTCCGCCAAACGGCGCATTGCGCTTTCACTTAAGCAGCTTAAGCAGGAGCAGATGGATAAGGGCGAAGGTGTGGACCGAGGCGAAGATGCGCACATGCGCAAGCTCAAAGCCCAGCTCAGCAAAAAGTTCGGCGAGTTGAAGGGCGGCATCGGCTGAAGCGCATCAGTGCACGCTGCCGCCAAACGAGTTTCGCCTAATCTAAGTTTCTTCGGTGCCAACTCCCAGCTTCTGCCGAAGCTGTGCCAGTGTCAGTGCAGCGATTGGCTTACCCGTGAACAGATCGCGATGCGATGTTTCTCGCATCGCGGGCAGACACCGCGTCAGCGCGATCTCAACACCTTCCTCAGTCAAACTCAGGCGATTAAGCGGCCCGAATCGCGTCTGCACCGTCTTGAAAGTCGGCTCGTTGTAGCCGAACTCGACGATGGCGCTGGCGAGTGACGTGATCGTCTCATCCGTATAAACACGAATGTGCAGCGTAACGCCCGCATCAATCTGGCCCATGGCGCCGCGCCCGACGAAGAGTGTGCTGGCATCAGGAAAAGCCTGCTCAATCGCTGTCATCATTTCTTCTGCAATAGCCAGATGCTCGCGCTGCAACGCCGCATACCCCGCATCGCCAAGTTCCTGCATGGTCATCGCTTGGGCATGTTGCCTGACACGACCCGCGCCAGGCAGCGGGCGACCGCTTTCGCCGAGGATTTCGGCTGCAAGATGCAATGCCTCCTGCACATCCGCAGTACGGCCTAAGGCGATCAGCCTCGCTGCTTCCCGTGCAATGCGATCGAGTCGATCCTTGTGTGGTCCGGGCGTCTTCATGATCGTGTGCCGGGATAAGCCGAAAAAACGAATGTCAGGTGCTTGAGTGTAGCCCCGTCCAGCACAGCACTTGCAGCGTATCGCCACTCGCCGAGGCCCTATTCACAACCATGCAGGCGAGTGATTTGTGCTAGAATCAGCCCCTCACAGGTGCCCTCGGCAGCGAACACTCGCCCGTGGACACCGACAACACGCTGGCCGGAGTGGCGGAATTGGCAGACGCGCCGGATTCAAAATCCGGTGAGGGTGAAACCTCGTGTGGGTTCGAGTCCCACCTTCGGTATTGGCACACCTTTGCACGATCGTGCATCATTGCGAACCGTGCTGCAAACACCCGTTTTTACAGGTGTCTTTGCATTTCTGGCATTCGAGTGTTCGCCTCTTTGCGCGTGCCCGATCGCACTTGCTATGCCGGATTCTGCACGGCCCCCCATGCCGCGCATTCGACCCGCTTACAAGCTTCAGAATCCTCAGCTTTTTCCGTGAGCTTTCACACATTGACCGCAGATGAGGCCGGGGGCCTTTGCGTTCATCAGATAACACGCTCGCGACCTCACTGCGGAACACCAAACCGATGTCTTCATGGTGGATTATCACACCTTCCGATTGCTCACGCATGTGGTACATCCAGCCGACATTGCTGAAAGCGTGCGGCTCCTAACGTGCCGCTGAGATATACTTCAACCATGCGACATGGCATCGTGCGATTCTTGGCCTTCCTGATCCTGCTGGTGCAGGGAGCGCTGGGTTCGGTCGCGCCCGTTGCTGTGCTCTGTATGCACCACGGTTCCTGTGGTGGGTCTTCGATTGTGATCGCGGTGCCGCAGACGAGTTGCTGTGTGCGAGGTTGCTGCGAGTCGCATCTGCCGCAGGAGCGCGCTGCCACACAACTGGTTATCACGATCGCGCCGCCATGCGACGCGGACTGTCAGAGCTGCGTGGACATCGGTTTGCCCGATCTTGATTTGGCAATCGTTGATCGCGTTGGCGTTGGCGCTGACGATCTCAATACGGGCCTTATGCCGCTGGCAATGGCGAGCTTCTCCGTAGCGCCTATGGAAATGCGAGTGCTGCCGCCTGCAACGGGGCCACCGGAACGCATGGGGTGCCTGCACGCACCGATCATCCGTTCCACACGACTCCTCATTTAAAGCTCCGACTGCTTCGGATGCGCCCGTTCTACGGGCATGCTGTCTTGTGCGCGTGAATTCTCATGCACGCGCAGTGCAGTCCGAAAAAGTGTGGAGTTCATTGTGATTTGCATCAACCAATCCATGTTCGTTCGGGCACTTGGTCTATTGAGGCCCAGCGGTACAGGGCACCACGCATGTACACCGAGGACGCTTGGTTCTCGGGCACATGGTCATGCGTTCGCAGAGCGCGATCCATCGAGTGATGCGATCAAACGGTTTACCGACGTGCTTCGCCATTCGTTCGGATGTGTAGCTGGTGTGGCCAGCCGCAGCAGGATGATCTCGCACTTGCTGCACGGCGATTCACAAGAGGAACGTGTGCAATGAGCGACCCACGGATGCTTGAGCGGCTGTCTGCGCTGCATCGCGAGGACGTTGCATCGGGGATGGTGCCGCGCCCTCGTTCACGATGGCTGATGCGCTATGTGCTGCCGATTGCTGTTGTATTGCTCGCACTCGCTCTTCTGGCCTATGCAGCGCGCGATGCGCTGATGCCCGCGCTCGAGGTCAGCGCCGTACCGGTTGTTACACGCGCGGCCGCGCCCGCTGACGAAGCCGACCCGGATGCTCGGTCAGAGCGCCAGTCCGCATCACCGCTCCGCGAATCCGCAATCGTCGCGCAGGCGCCAGGATGGATTGAACCAGATCCGTACGCAATTACTGTTCAACCATTGGTCTCCGGCGTCGTTGATGAGGTGCTGGTACTGGAAGGCGATCGAGTTTCGCAAGGCGATGTATTGGTGCGGCTGATGGCTGCGGATGCAGAGTTGAGAGTGCGCCGTTCGCGCGCAGAGCTTGCCGAATTGCATGCATCGCGGACTCGTGCTGCCGCAACGCTCGCCGCAGCCGAAGCTCGCCTTGATGAAATCCAGGATGAGGTCGATCGCAAGCGCGCCCTGGTGGAAGTCGGCGGCGTTTCGCAGGGTGAGTTTGCCCGGCTGGAACATCGGCTGCGAAGTCAGCGGGCAGAAGTCGGTGCCGCAAGGGCAACGCATCAAGAAGCCGAAGCTGCGATTCAGCGGCAGCAGGTTGTGCTTGAGGAAGCCGAGCTTGCTCTGGAGCGTACCGTGATTCGCGCACCCGTCGATGGTGTGGTGCTTTCACGTTCTGTCGTTCCCGGCACGCGCATCATGGCGGCGGGCGACGGGCCGGGTGAAGCGCATTTTCCCGGCGTGATGCGCCTGTACGACCCCGCCAACCTGCAAGTGCGGGCAGACGTGCCGCTCACCGATGCCGCCAAGGTGCGCGTGGGCACGAGAGCGCGAATGACGAGCGAGGTGTTGCCCGACCACGTGTTCGAAGGCGCCGTGACGCGGATTGTTCATCTTGCGGATATTCAGCGAAATACCGTGCAAGTGAAGGTTCGTATTCACGATCCATCACCACTTCTCAAGCCGGAGATGCTTTGTCGTGTCCGCTTCTTTGATAGTGATTCGGCCCCATCAGCGGGTCGCGCGGGCGATTCGCCTCGTGCAGCAGCAACCGATGACGGATCGCTGCGAGTGTATGCCATTCACGATGCGCTCTTGAATCATAAAGGTGACCGCGCTCAGGTCTGGGTCGTGGAGCCTGGCGCAGGCGGACGGGGACGCATTGCCCGATTGCGCGACATTGCGGTCGGGGAGCGGGATGGCAATCTCGTCCTGGTTCGAAGCGGCTTGCGTCCGGGTGACCGCCTGATTCTCAACCCCCCCGCATCGCTTCAGCCGGAGATGCGTGTGCGCGTGAGCCTCCCATTCTCCGAGGCCACTAAAAGTGAAGGGCCATGACATGACATTCATCAGGTGCCGCAACCTCACGAAGACCTATCACAAGGGTGACGTGCTGATCACCCCCTTGGAGAAACTCGATCTTGATGTTGAGCGTGGGGAGTTCCTCGCGCTGATGGGGCCGTCCGGGAGTGGTAAGACGACATTGCTCAACCTCATCGCTGGCATCGATCGACCGACCGGCGGCTCGCTCCACGTCGGCGATGTCGAACTTGGCACGCTTTCAAGAACAAGGCTGGCGGACTGGAGAGGTCGCCACGTCGGCTACGTCTTCCAACTCTATCACCTCGTCCCGGTACTGACCGCTTATGAAAACGTGGAGCTGCCGCTGCTGCTGCAACCCATCTCCCGTCGAGACCGGCACAGGCGCGTGGCGGCAGCGCTGGAACTGGCGAACATTGCCGATCGGCACGATCACTTTCCGAGGCAGCTTTCCGGCGGGCAGGAGCAGCGTGTCGCGATTGCCCGCGCTTTGGTCACGGACCCGGAACTGATTGTGGCGGACGAACCCACCGGCGATCTCGACCGCGAATCCGCCGCCGCCATCATGAGGTTGCTCGCGCGGCTGTCCAGCGAATTCGGCAAGACGCTTGTCATGGTAACGCATGACCCCGATACAGCTCGATTCGCCTCGCGCACACTTCACCTCGACAAGGGGCGACTGGTTGAGTCTGCCATGCAGGAAACGAACTGACATGCTGAATCCTCGCTACATTCCGCTTGTCCTGAAACAGATCGTTCGACATCGCACGCGAAGCCTGCTCACAATCGCCGGTGTTGCAATCGCCATGTTCCTGTTCATTGCCATCCAGACCCTGCAGCGCAGCGTGCATGATGCGACGAGCGTTGCGGCGGGCGATACAACCCTGATCGTATATCGCGCGAACCGGTTCTGTCCCGCGACCAGTCGGCTGCCGGAACACTACGGCCAGCAGATCGCGCGTTTGGAAGGAGTCGTCAGTGCGATGCCGTTCATGATCACTGTGAACAACTGCGGAGCGTCGCTTGATGTCATTACCTACCGCGGCATCCCGCAGGAGCAACTTAAGTTTCTCGCGAGAAACTGGGAAGTCATTGATGGGTCGCTGGATATCTGGCACGAGCGCTCCGATGCAGCGGCGCTTGGCGAGCGGCTCGCCCGCCGGCGCGGCTTCAAAGTAGGCGACTCCTTCGAAGCGGCTGGTGTAACGGTCAGCGTCGCAGCGATCATTCGATCGACTGAATCGCAAGATCAGAACGTGGCGTATGTGCAACTGCCCTTCCTGCAACAGGTCACGCCATCGGGATCGTTGGGCGTCGTCACGGGCTTTGCAGTGAGGGTGGATGATCCCGATCTTCTGAAAGCGATCGCAAGCCGGATTGATGAGACGTTCCGACACGATGTGGAGCCGACTCATACATCGCCTGAGAAGGCGTTCATCGCGCAGGCTGGTGCGGATGTGGTGAACCTTGTCGGCTTCACACATTATCTCGGCTGGGGTTGCCTCATCGCGGTGCTCGCTCTCATTGCCAATGCCATCGTGCTCAGCGTGCAGGATCGCATTCGTGAACATGCGGTATTGCAAACGCTCGGCTTCCGAAGCGGCCTGATTGCGCGGCTCATTCTCGCGGAGGGATTGATCGTCGGCGTGATTGGCGGACTGCTTGGCACCATCGGCGCCGCGGCGCTGGTGCATTACGGCCAGTTCACCCTTTCAAACGAAGGGCTTCACATTCTGGTTTCACTTGATCCTGTAACGCTTGGGCTGGGTTTGGCCATTGCGGCTGGTGTTGGCGTCCTGGCCGGCCTTGTTCCAGCACTTCAGGCGGGGCGACGCGAGATCGCCACCTGCTTCCGCGCTGTCTGAAAGAGATGATGCATGCGACACCTTCCTCTTGACTATGCCGTTCGCAATCTCGGGCGCTCGAAGGCGCGCCTTGTAATGATCGTCTGCGGCAGCGCGCTGCTGGTGTTGATCATTCTCGCGGCGGCGGCGTTCGTGCGCGGCATGAATCAGTCACTTCGCGCAACGGGCGGCGAACACAACATCATCCTGCTGGGTGCAGGCAGCGAAGAATCGGTCGAGCGCAGCGAAGTGGATATGGGCGTCGCAGGGATCGCGGCAGCATCCATTCATGGCATTCGTGAATTCGGCGGTGTCCCATTCGTCTCACCGGAAATTCACGCGATGCTGCCCGTCCGCACACCGCGGCATACACCTGACGATCCGGGTACGCTTGCAACCATTCGTGGCGTGACGCCCGCTGCGCTTCTTGTGCACGAAGAAGTCGCCATTCTTGAAGGACGATACCCAGAAACGGGTCGTGATGAGGTGCTCGTCGGCTCCACCGCAGCGACGCGGCTGGGCATTCCTGATGCGCTGCTGGTTCTCGGCAGGCAGGTCGAAATTGAAGGTCGGCCATGGACAATCGTGGGCCGTTTCACTGCTGGCGGAACGATGGCCGAATCGGAAATTTGGACCGGCCTGAACGATCTGATGGAAGTAACTCGGCGCGACAGCATCTCGTGCGTGGTCATCACGCTCGACCCCGGATTAGCCGAGTTTGAAGATGTCGCAGTGTTCGCGATGATGCGGCCTGATCTGGAACTGGTCGCCATGCGCGAAACCGAGTACTACGGCGCGCTGGCATCGTTCTTTGCGCCGATCCGCATGGTGGTTTGGATCACCGCGGGGCTGATCGCGCTGGGTGGTTTCCTCGGCGGACTCAACACCATGTATGCCGCATTCGTCAGCCGGGTTCGCGAGTTTGGTGCATTGCAGGCAATCGGTTTTCGCAGGCGGGCAATCGCGCTCAGTCTTGTTCAGGAATCAACTGTGGCAACTGCTGCCGGAACGCTGCTGGCGTGCGCAATCGGTGTCCTTCTGCTTGATGGACTTGCGGTGCGCTTTTCGATGGGTGCCTTTGGCTTGATCGTGGATACGTCCGTTCTGATGTTATCGCTCGGCGTCGGCCTTGCGCTGGGTGCGTTCGGCGCGCTGCCGCCAGCTTATCGCTGTCTTCGTTTGTCGATTCCGACTGCCTTGAAAGCAATCTGAAGGAGGTTGCGAATGAATCTCTTGACTCACACGTTCAATGATTGGCGCCATTTTGTTCACCTGAAGGAGTTCGATATGAGAAAGATGCACATGGTCCTGTTGATCGCCCTGCTTGCCACAATGCCAGCGGGTATCGCCGCCGCACAAAATGCCCTGCCGAAGTCGATGTTGCTTGATCGCATTCCCGCCGGCGCTGTGGAGGTCGGCGAAGCGATGAAGACCGCCAAAGTCGGTGACGAGATCGTGCTGCGCGGGCGCATCACTGACAGCAGTGACGTCTTCGTCCCCAATCGCGCCATCTTTCGGTTGGCGGATGAGAAGGCCGTGCCACGGTGTTGTTTGAGTAACATCGGCAAACCAGTCTCAGCGGGAAGCTCCTGCGGAGTACCCGCGACCATGCGCGCAACCGTGCAGTTCCTCGATGATCGTGGACGCATCATCCAAACGGGTCTCAACGGCAAGCACAATCTTGGTATCGCCAAGGAAGTCTTCGTCGTCGGTGTTGTGCAGCAGGCGGACAATGATCGCATCTTGATCATCAACGCCAAGAAGCTCCACGTTCCCGAAGGGAATATCCCGTTCGAGTTCATACTTGATGAGGCGCCCGCCGACGTGTTGAACGTGATCGATGCGAAGAAAACCTCCAGGCAGGGCGACAGCATTGCCATACGCGGCCGCGTCGGTGGTTCAGCACGACCGTTCGTCGATGGCCGCGCGGTGTTCACCATTGTGGGTCACGGCCCTCATGCGTGCTCAGATCATGATGATGACCACTGCAAAACCCCGTGGGACTACTGCTGCACATCGCGAGACGAGCTTCGCGCCCATTCGGCGACGATACAGGTCGTCGATGAGAACGGCACGCCAATTCGCACTGATATCAAAGGGCGTCGCGGCATCAAGGAATTGTCCGACATCACGATCGTCGGTACTGTTGTCTCCACCGATGGCGGCGCACTCATAGTCAAGACCAGCGGGATTTATCTCAATAGCCCGTAAGCTGCTGCTTTCCCAAGAGCCATCGCCTTCGGAACATCGGACACGGGCAAAAACGCGGCTGGAGGCATCAGAGGGGCTTCTTTCGATCGGTGCCTTCCTTGGCTGACGGCAGGTTCTGCTCGTTGCGGGGCCGGCCTGCGGGTTTCCGGCCGGACGTGGTGGTCTCCGTCTGTCGATTGGCTTGACCCACCCCCACGCGTTCTGCTACTCTACTCGGCTCGTTTTGGTCCAGCGGCTCAGCGGTTTGCCGCGCTGTTTTTGCCCCCAGGTCTGCCCCTCAGGAAGGATGATCTATGGCTCGTTACCTTGGCCCCAAGGTCAAGCTCTCCCGTCGCGTCGGTGTGCCAATCGCCGACATTCCGAAGCACACCGCCAAGCGGCAGCTCACACCGCCCGGCGTGCATGGTCATCGCGGCAAGCGCCTGAAGGACTACGGCATCCGCAAGGATGAGAAGCAAAAGCTCCGCTATCACTACGGCGTGATGGAGAAGCAGTTCCGTCGCTACGTTGATGAAGCAGCACGCCGCAAGGGCAACTCCGGCGAGGTGCTGCTCCAGCTTCTTGAACAGCGGCTCGACAACGTCATTCGTCGCGCCGGTTTCACGCGAACCATCTGGGCTGCACGTCAGCTTGTGGTGCACGGGCACGTGCTGGTGAACGGCAAGAAGGTCGATCGCCCCAGTTGTGAAGTGCGCCCGGGCGACGCCATTACCCTGCGTGACGGCATCCACAAGGTTGTGCGCGAGAACATGGAGTCCATGGCAGGGCACATCGTCCCTGGCTGGATGGATGTCAATCCTTCCGAGCTGACCGCCAAGGTGCTCGCACCGCCCACGCCGGATCAGATTCCGTTCGATGTGAACACCAACCTCATCGTCGAGTTCTATCGATAAGGCGGTGACCAGTGACCCGTTGTCAAGTATCAGTCCTCACGCGATGGAGTGAAGGCTGATTCTGTCAACTGGAATCTGCGCACTGACAACTCATCCATGTTCAAATTCCTTCGCAAGTACAACAAGTGGATTCTCGCGGTCGGCGGCACCCTGCTGATGATCGTGTTCCTGATCCCGCAGGCGATAGAAAACATGGCCCAGCGCGCCGGCACGGCGCGGGCCACTCGCGCCACGCTCGGCCCCGATGGCCGCGAGCGCGTACCGCTCGATGCATGGGTTCAGATTCAGCAGGAAAACGAATTTCTCGATCGACTCAGCCGCATCAGTCCGATGCAGCTCCTGACTGGTCTCGGCAAGCCAGATGACGCTTCGCACTGGTTCCTGCTGGTTCGCGAGGCAGAAGCTGCGGGTCTGGTGGGCAGCTACCGCGCCATCGACTTCACCGATGAGCAGTTGCGCAACATCGCGATGAACACGGGCACCGACCCGAAAATTATTCTCAGCGCGAGCGCTCGTCTGGACGGCGTGAACCGTCTCCTCAGCCTCTACACCAATGCGGGCGAAGTTTCCGATCGCCGCCTGCTCCAGTATGCCTCGCGCATGTTCCATCGCGTTGAAGCGAGGTTCATTCCCATTGAGGCCTCCGCCGATCGTTCCCAGTATCAGCCCACGGAAGAAGAACTGCAGCAGCATCTTGTTGCATACGGCGACCTCATGCATGGCGAGGGGCCGATGGGCTTTGGCTATCGCCTCCCGAATCGAATCAAGCTGGAATGGATCGAAGTGCCCGTATCCTCGGTGCGCACGGCGATCCTTCGCAGCGACGACATGAACAACATCGCGCTCCGACGCCACTGGCTGCGCGAGTCGCGCACACCTGGCACGACACTTCCTCCTGTGGTTGAAGGCGCAGACATTCCTGATGTCGTTCGCGAACACCTCCTGGCAAAACTGACGGCCGATCGGCTGGAAGAGATCGCAAAGTTTGGCAACGATCAGCTTCGTGCTGCACGGCGCGGCCTGCGCATGGATGACGGCTATGTGGTGCTCCCGGCGGGCTGGGAAACGCAGCGTCTGAGCTTCGCCGCCCTTGCGGAGCAAATTCAGTCTCGCTTCGACATCGAACTGCCTGCGTACCGATCCATTGGCGACCGGTGGCTCGAAGTGGATGAAGTGGGCAACCTTGAAGGCATCGGTCTCGCTACATCCGATCGCTTCGGCACCGTCCAGCGTGCGCTGCCCGAACTGGTGCGCGCCGCAAAAGAATTCGGCGGATCGCCGACGATTCAGATTCAGTCCGGCGTGGCTGGCCCGCCACTGCGCGGCACAGATAACAGCGTGTACTTCTTCCGTATTCTGGATACCGACGCATCCCGCGCCCCGCGTACGGTTGACGAAGCGCGTGAGAAGATGATCGCGGACCTTCGCCGCAAGGCGCACTACGAATCACTCGTCGCGGCTGCTTCGCAGATTGAGCAGGAAGCGATCAACGAAGGCCTTCTGGCAACGGCCCTGAACCACGGCTCGTCTGTCGCTTCCGACACCGCGACGCTTGTCAGCCAGGAAATGCTGCGGTTCCAGCGGCAGTTCGGTCAGCCGATTGCGGCACTCCCCCGTTCGCTGCCGGGCGTCGGCATGAATCGCCAAGCGACCGAAACAATCATCGATCGTGCTCTGGCCCTTCCTCAGGATATTCCCTTCAGCGAACTGCCTGTTGAACAGCGCACGTTCGTGGTGCCTGTTGAAGATGCACTGACGGTACTGGTTGTGCAACTGACGCGCAACCTGCCGCTCACTCGCGCCACCTATGCGGACCTGTCACGCGACAACCTCATCAAGTCGCTGATTCTCTCTGAAGAACTCGGCGGCCGCGAACACATTCGCAACGCCTTCGGCCTTGATGTGCTTGTCAAGCGGCACAACTTCAAGCTGCATGTCATCGGCACACCCGACGAAGACGACATCATCGATCTGGGCGGCTGATTGACACGATGCTGCGACCGCTTAGCTGACGGTTGAGCCTGCCTTCACCGGCTGCTCAACTGTCAACACAATTACATCCCGCTCTTCCTGATTCTCAGGATTCATATCGCTTGCGGCGAGAATCATGCCTTGGCTGATCTCGCCTCGAATCTTGCGCGGCTCAAGGTTCGCCACAATGATGACCTGCTTGCCGATGAGCGTCTCTGGCTCATACCACGCGCGGATGCCAGCGCACACCTGACGGCCCTCCGGCGTGCCGTCGTCAAGCTGAACCTTGAGCAGGCGATCTGCATTCGGATGCGGCTCGGCGTGCGTAACGGTCGCCACACGCAGGTCAAGCTTGATGAACTCGTCAAACGTGATCGGCGGCTTGGCTTGCGGCGCGGCGGGACTGGCTTCGGTCATTGTGGCTTCTCCGGCTGGTGTCGTCAGCCGCATATCGTAACCAATGCAGCCAGTCATGCGCGGCGGGCGCGCCATCGCGTACCATCCGTGCATGAGCCTGATCGCTGCGCCAATCTTCATCGACGGCACTGATTCCGTCAGCCACGCGCTGGAGCGCGCGAAGCAGGCCGCCTCAGCCGGTGCCAGGATCATTGAATGGCGCGTCGATCAACTCGCGCATGAACCGGGCGGAGCCGCTGCGACACGGCGGCTGATTCGCGAAAGCCCAGCACCGTGCATCGTTACCTGCCGCTCTGCCGAAGAAGGCGGTGCCTATGAAGGAGATGAGACCGCACGACTCGATCTCTATCAGGCCATTATCGATTCAGATGAACATCCGCGCTATCTCGATATGGAGTTCAACGCCGTTTCACGTGAGCCACGATGGCACGATCTGCTGGCGCGACTGGCGAAGCGGAACGCTGGCACTGACAGTCCGATCGGGTTGATTCTTTCATCGCACGACTTCGAGCGCAGGCCGACGGACCTGATTCAGAGAATCGAGGCGATGCATCGAGAACCTGCCGCCTCGGTTGTGAAAATCGCGTGGCGGGCACGGTCGCTGCGCGACAATCTGGAAGCGTTCGACTTGCTCTCACATCGCAGCCTGCCGATGATCGCGCTGTGCATGGGTCCGTTCGGCATGATGAGCCGCGTGCTTGCGCCGAAATTCGGCGGGCTGCTCACGTTCGCTGCGGACGCAGAAGGTGGCGAAACCGCGCCCGGACAGCCGACCATCGATGCACTGCGATTGCTCTATCGCTTTGATTCGATCAGCGCGCAGACCAAGACGTACGGCGTCATCGGCTGGCCGGTCGAGCATTCGCTCAGCCCTGTCATTCATAACGCTGGGTTCCGCGCCGTGGAGCACGATGGCGTCTATCTGCCTCTGCCGATCCCGCCTGAATATGAACACTTCAAGGCTACGGTCAGTTCGCTCGTTGATCATTCGCTGCTGGATTTCCGAGGCGCGAGCGTAACGCTGCCTCACAAGGAAAATCTGATCCGCTTTGTGCGAGAGCGCAGCGGAACAGTCGATCCCCTCGCGGAGCGGATCGGAGCCGCGAACACACTCATCGTGCGCGAGGACGGCTCGCTCGAATGTTCCAACACCGATTGCGCCGCAGCGATGGAACCACTCATCGCAGCGGTGAATGAGCGTGGCGAAGAGATGAACAGGAAAACACTCGCCATTCTCGGCGCAGGCGGCGTGGCTCGCGCTGTTGCGGTGGGCGCATCGCGCCTTGGCGCGGATATATCCATCTTCAACCGCACGCGCGAACGCGCAGAATCTCTGGCTCGCAACATCGGCGCATCGCTTCGTGCCGGCACACTTCACGAGCTGGCGAGCAAGCGCTTTGACATCATTATCAACTGCACATCCGTCGGCATGACGGGCGGCTTTAACCCCGAAGACGTGCCGCTCAATCTTCAAGCGGAGTCCATCGACAGCACAACGATCGTGTTTGAGACGATCTATTCGCCGGAAGAAACGCCGCTGGTCAAACTCGCGCGATCGCGCGGCGCAAAAGTCATCACGGGCAAGCGCATGTTTCTCCGCCAAGCGGCGATGCAGTTCAAACTCTGGACAGGCATTGAAGCGCCGATGAATGTCTTTGAGCGCGTCGTCGAGCCGGCCACAGCAGGTAACGGGTAATCGGGCAAAGCAACCCGCTTGGCCATGTGCGCGTCCAATCACATTCATAAACATATGACAATGCTGATTTTGCGACTGTCGCCAACCATGGTTCCAGACTCTGCGCGCGATGGCTTGACATATTGTTATAATCCTGTTTGGTACCAATCAAAACCCGATCACAATCTTCCGCAGGAGAACAATCATGGCGACTTCATCCACCCGTCCCCGCACGCAGCGTAAGACGGCCACAGGCGAGAATACGCCGGTCAAGACATGGGCTTTCGATTCCGTCGGCACGCGGAAGTACGCGCTACAGATTCGCCGTGCCGCGAACGGCAACCCATGCCTGAAGATCGTGGAGGGTGTGCCGCAGGAAGACGGCACGTTTCGGAAGTTTCACCTCACGGTGTGGTCAGAAGACTTCCAGCGGCTCTTCAACACGCTGGATGAGGTGCGCGCCTTCATGCAGGCGAACAACATTCGCACGCCGGATGGCCACTGCTACACGCCTCGCAAGAACGGCGCGCCGAAGGGGCGTCCTGCTGCGCGCTGAGTTCGCGCGTATTGATGCGCACACGTTCAACGCGCATTGCAAATTGGCATTCCTGTGCGACGCGCACTTGTGATGTTTTTCACAACGCTTCTTTGTGATGAACTTCACGAGCAATCTCAACGTTTCAACGCTGGACCCTGCTGCGATACACCGTACACTTGAAGTAAAGGCTGATGAGTCCCGCCGCGCCGCGCATGCACGCGCCGCGCGCATGACGAAAGGAGCCGTACATGGCTATTACGATTCGCTCGCATCGCGACCTCGCTTCCCGCACGCACACGCGGGGGGATCAGGAAGGGTACATCCATTTTCTCGCGCGCGAAGGTCAACTTGCGCTGCGATGGGCCGTCGGGCTTTCTATCGCAGCAACGGTGCTCACGATGATCGTGATGTTCTACTGGGCCATTCTGCCCGCGATGGCCGCGCTCTTTTTCTACATTCTGCTTCTGATCTCCGACTTCATTGAAGGGCGCACGCACCAGCCGGGCGATCCCGTCAATGACATCGTCGCGCCGGAGCGGGGCATTGAAGAGCGTGCGGACCTCATTGAAGACCCGCAGCAGCATCACGTAACCATGCAGGTCAGGCGACGACTGACACGAACCATCGCGGGCATCGTCATCGGCATCGCCATCGCGGCGGTCATGATGGCAGGCATTCTGTTCGGCATCGAACTGCTCGCCATCGGCGGCCTGATCGTATTTGCCTACTGGCTTCTCATCGCTGCGCCGCTCTGGCTTGGGTGGCTGAACGATGAAGCCGAAGAAGAAGCACATCGCGCAGAGCAAGAAGCTGAAGCGATGCCGTAGTGCCGCGCATCTACGCAGAGCAGTTGCTGCACAGATCGGCAGCGTGCCCTTTGCCCCGGCAACCATAACGCAGATCTCGCTCTTACCGATCCCGCTCCGCCATCATGCGCAGCATGTCGAGGCAACGCGCTGCATAGCCCATCTCGTTGTCATACCACGCGACGACCTTGAAGAAGCGGTCGTTAAGCTGAATGCCCGCCTTGGCATCGAAGATCGAACTGTGCGGATCGCTGATGAAATCACTTGAGACGACTTCATCTTCCGTATAGGCCAGCACGCCCTTCATCGGCCCGTCCGCCGCGGCCTTCATCGCAGCGTTGATGTCGTTCAGGCTTGTTGACTTCGCGGTTTTGAACGTCAGGTCCACGACCGAAACATCCGCCGTTGGCACCCGGAACGACATGCCGGTCAGTTTACCCTTGAGGGCAGGAATGCAGAGCGCGACGGCCTTCGCTGCGCCTGTGGAAGCAGGAATGATGTTCATGTACGCATTGCGCCCGCCACGCCAATCCTTCTTGCTCGGTCCATCCTGTGTGGGCTGTGTGGCGGTTACGGCGTGAATGGTGGTCATCAAGCCTTCTTCCAGGCCAAACTCATCATTGATGACTTTCGCCACCGGCGCGAGGCAGTTCGTCGTGCAGGAAGCGTTTGAGACGATCGTGTGCGCCGCTGGGTTGTAGGCGGTGTGATTCACCTTGTACGCAAGCGTCGGCACGTCATCAGGCGACTTCGTCGGCGCGGAAATAAGCACTCGCTTCGCGCCTGCGGTCAGATGCTTCTTCGCATCTTCAAAACCGGTGAACAGGCCGGTCGATTCCAGCACGTAATCCGCGCCGAGACTCTTCCAAGGCAGGTTCGCCGGATCACGCTCACTGACGCACAACGTCTTCTGACCTTTGCAGGTAAAGCCGTCGTCCTGCGTGGTGATCGTCTCACCAAAGCGGCCATGCACGGAGTCGTAGCGCAGCAGGTAGGCCAGATTGTCCGACGGCACAAGGTCATTCACGCCGACGAACTCAAAATCACCCTGCTGGATGCCTGCCCGATAGACAAGCCTGCCGATACGCCCGAACCCATTGATCCCGACCTTGATGGCCATGATGCGTTACTCCGATGGATAGAAGCCCAATGCTGAACCCCGGGAAAGCTGCAAGCGTACGACGATCTGAGAACGGAATCAAACCCTTGGGAAACATCGTCCGCCTTCTCCGGGACGACCCCGATCCACCGCTGTTTCCTCTGCTACGATGGCTGCATGACTTCCCCGTCTTCAACGCCCCCGCGCACGGATCGCTACGCAGCTTCGTCCGTCATCAGCGGGCATCTTGATACGCGCACTGCCGCCCTTGAAGTCGCCTCGCAGCTTCAGGAAGAACTCGGCGGCAAGCCCGATCTTTTGCTGCTCTTCGGCAGCTATCACCATCGCGCCGCGTTCGATGACGCAGCCAGAACCGTTCGTGAAACCCTCGCGCCTCGCGAGCTGCTCGGCGTAACGGCAGAGGCCGTGCTCGGCTCAGATGAGGAAATGGACGGCCACGCCGGGCTTTCCGCCATCGCCTTCCGGCTAGGCGACGCCAAACTGCACACATGGACAACTGGGCCACAGAACCCCGTGCCGCTGCGTGACCCCGCAGGCGTGCGCGATCGCATCGGCCTGACTGACGACTTCCGCGCCGCCATCCTTCTGGCAGACCCTTTCACCACACCCATCGCGCGACTGCTGCCCGCGCTGGCAACCTGCGGCGGCGAGCAGATTGTGCCGATCGTCGGTGGCATGGCGTCCGGCGGAACCCAGCCCGGCCTGAATGTGATGGTCCTGAACGACAAGGTCATGGCGGCTGGCGGCGTGGGCGTCACGATCTCCGGCGCGATTGAGATCGATTTCGTCGTCAGCCAGGGCTGCAGGCCGATCGGCAAGCCGATGGTCGTTACGAAGGCCGATCAGAACGTCATCCTCGAACTCGGCTCACGCAAAGCGATGGAGGCCTTGCAGGAGATGGCGCAAGGTCTTTCCGACGCAGAGAAACAACTGCTCACCAAGGGCCTGCTGGTCGGCACGGTCATCAACGAATACAAGGACCGCTTCGGCCGGGGAGATTTTCTCATTCGCAACATTCTCGGCTTCGATCAGCAGCGAGGTGGCATCGGCGTGGGTGACCTGCCTCGCGTCGGACAGACCATTCAGTTCCATGTGCGCGACGCCGCCACCGCTGCGGAAGACCTTGAACTGCTGCTGGAAGCGCAGCAGCTTGACGAGCCGCCGTTCGGCGCACTGCTGTTCACGTGCAACGGTCGCGGCGTTCGCCTCTTCGGTGAGCCGGGCCACGACCTGCAGCTCATCCACGATCGGCTCTCCGGTGTGCCCACAGCAGGCTTCTTCGCAGCTGGAGAAATCGGCCCCATCGGCGACGCTTCCTTCTTGCACGGCCATACCGCAAGCCTCGCGTTGTTCAGAAAGCCACGAACGTAACCAACTCAACCACGCCGGACGGATGCCATGAGCGACGAAACGCCAGCATCATCCACGAACGAATCGCGGCGAGCAGCAACTGAGTTGCCGAAGATCAGCGATCCACATGCACGATGCCCACAGTGTCGTTATCAACTCAACGGCCTGCCGCTTTATGGCATGTGCCCGGAATGCGGTTCCGCTTATTCGCCGGACACCATGCACACCATCACACCGTGGCCGAGTCCGCTTGTCGTCTGCTGGCGCATCGGCTGGCCATTGGCAAGTTGGGCGGTTATTGCGACGTTTGTCGGCCTTGCAACAGGCGGCGATACAGAAGCAATTACGCTGGCGATGTTTTGTACAGGCTGGCCCCTGCTCATTGTTGCGGTCATCAACGGGTATTTTCAGGTGCGGTCAATGCTCAGGAAGCACATGCCGGAAGAAGTGCGCACACGCGGCCCGGTAGCCGTAATGCGCGCGATCGGCACCACGGTCTGCATCATTCTCCTGCTCATTCTCGTTGCACCGCCGGTGGCGTGCGCTGCGATGTGCCTCACCATGTCATTCTGACGGAACCCGCCAATGATTCGCGGCCTCAACATTCTCAACACGTCGCCGCACCATCACAGCATCAAGCACACGATGAGCCGCTGCCCCACGTGTCTGGCAGAAATCAATGCTGAGGTCTTTGAGCGTGATGGCTGCGTATTCATGGCGAAAACATGCTCGCAGCACGGGCCGTTTGAGACCCTGATCGCGCGCGATCCCCGCTTTTATCATCTCTCCATCGGCGCGGGCGGCTGCGGCGATGGGTGCGGATGTCATGCAGAAACTTCGAAGAATCCTGCTGAAAACCGCGATCCGTTCGATGTGCTTTCGTCCTGTCTCGCCCTCATCGAGATTGTCGATTCGTGCAACCTCACCTGCCCCACGTGCTACGCATCATCCCCTTTCGGCGTGGATGATGACATCGACTGCATCACGTTCGACGCCTTTCGCGAGCGGGTCAGCGGCGTGCTTGATCGCAAAGGCTCAATCGACATTCTTCAACTGACCGGCGGCGAACCAACGATTCATCCACAGTTTTTCGATCTGCTGGACTGGGCTCTCGCAGAGCCTCGCATCGGCTACGTCCTCATCAACACAAACATCGTGCGCATTGCTGTCGATGAGGCTTTCCGCAAACGACTTGGCGAATCGCGAAAGCGCTTCGGCAAGTTTGAGCTGTATGTCCAGTTCGACGGCCCGCAACAGGAAGGGCAGAAAGAATTGCGCGGCGCGGACCTGCGCGAGATTCGCCGCAAGGGTATTGATCTTGCGGGTGAGCTTGGCGTGCCGTCCACGCTGGCGATGGTTGTTTCACCGACGACGCGAAAGTATCTGGGCGAAACACTGCGCTTCGGCCTTTCGCGCAGACACTGCCGGGGTATCACGTTCCAGCCGATGTTCACCTCAGGGCGCGTGCCGCAGGTCGAATCGGGCACGTTGCCGATCGCAATGACTTCACCTGAGGTTCTCTCTGTCGGCGATGTGATTCTCGATCTGGTTGAACAAAGCGAAGGACTGCTTGCCGTTGAGGATTTTACGCCCCTGCCATGCGGCGACCCAAACTGCCATACGATCAGTTATCTGCTGCGCACGGACGACGGTGCGACAGGACTCAGCCGCTTGGTTGATCTGGAATCGCTCAAGGGCTTCCTTGGCGATCGCGTGGATTACCGCATTGAAGACCTGGCGAAGTGTGGTTGCGAGAACGAGCCGCTCGGACAGCTCCTCCAACAGCTTGAAATCGGCCCCGATCAACCATTCCGCATCTTCATTAAGCCGTTCATGGATGCATGGACGTTCGATCAGGATCGCATCGACCGCTGCTGCACGCACGTCATTCGACCGGATGGCAAGCTCGATTCGTTCTGTCGGTATTACCTCAGCGGCGGCGCAGTGGGACTCGGCCTGAAGTGAACCGCTTACCTGCATGACCATTCAGCACGCCAATCCTTACGGCCTGCTCATGCTCGGCGCGATCGTGCTCACGGCGTGGCTGTGGGGCATGTTTTCCAAGCGAGACAGTCGATTGACTGTCGTATATTTCGCGGGTCTCTTCGGTGCGTTCGTCGGCGCGAAGGTCGCGTTTCTCATCGCTGAAACGCATGTGCACTGGGGCAACTGGACCGCGATGTTCACGGGCCGCAGTGTAACCGGAGCGCTCATCGGCGGATATGTTGCGGTCGAGCTTTGCAAGCGCTGGCTCAACTATCGCAGCACAACGGGCGACCTCTTCGCGCTCATGGTGCCGCTCGCGCTCATCATCGGTCGCACAGGCTGCGTGATGCAAGGGTGCTGCCCCGGCGCGGCGTGCGAGCAAACCCACTGGTGGACCGTAACCGACGCGGCTGGGATAGCCCGATGGCCCGCAGCCACGGCTGAACTTCTCTTCAATGCGGTCTTCCTGATGTGGGTGTTGTTCGCGACAACGCTTCGCTGGCAACGCGGCAATCGCTTTCATGTCTATCTCATTGCGTATGGCGTGTTCCGCTTCGCGCATGAGTTCGCGCGGGATACGCCGCCGATGTTCGGTCCGATCACCGGCTATCAGCTCATTGCATTGGGTATCGCAATTTTCGGCACCGTGCGGTTTGTGCAGAGGCGCCGGGAGATGTCCATCATCGTTGATGAGGCCGGCGCGACGGCCCCGGCGATTACTGCGACGCCAGTTCGTCCAGATATGCGGTCAACGACTTGATCGCCGCGAGATTCTTGGCATCCGAACCGTGAATCGTCAGGCGGCCGTCTTCTTCACCGTCGGCAAAGATGATGACGAGCAGCGGCTTGCCGCTGCTGGCCTGCGTGGCGAGCGTAACGCGGCTGACCTGTGCGAGGTTGATCCAGCGTGTTTCGCCTTCGCTGGTTGTGATCTTGATGTAGTTCATGGTGGCCATTCTCGCCCAAAATTGCTTCGAGGGAAAGTCCCGCCTCAATCAGACTAACCCACGCAGCAGCAGGCCCACGCCATAGGCAATTCCTGCTGCAATGCCCCCGATGGCGAGCGTTTCAAACCCCGCCCGATACCACGATTCATCGACGAATCGGCTCTTTCCCGCGCCCACAAAGAAGAACGCCACACCGGTCATCACCGCGCTGAGCATGAACGGATCGCCGATGCCGTTCGGCCAAACGACCTGATGCAGAAACGGCAAGAGAGGCAACGCGCCGATCACCACGAAGGCGATGAACGTCGCCCATGCCGCTTTGTAAGGCGATCGACTCTCGACCGACAGCCCCAGTTCTTCGCGAAGCATGGTGTCCACCCACTGCCGAGCATCGGACGTGATGACATCCACAACGCGCTCAAGATTCTCGCCCTCAAACCCCTTCGCTGCGAAAATCTGCCGAATCTCCTCACGCTCACCCTCTGGAAAGAGCGCGATGTGCTTCAGCTCTGTTCGCCTGGCACGGTCCAATTCCTGCTGTTCGGCGCGGGTGCCGAGGTAGTTGCTCACCGCCATTGAGAAGCCGTCTGCAAAGATGTTTGCAGCACCGAGGATGATGATGATCGTGCTGTTGAGGCCGGCCCCTGCAACTCCCGCGACGACAGCAAACGTCGTTACCGCGCCGTCGATCGCGCCGTAAATGAAATCACGCAGATAGCTCTGGCGCGGTTGTGCGCTGAGACGCTCGCGGATCGCTGCGGGCGTGTGGGCTGCTCGGTGTGCTTCGGGGATACGAGCCGACATCGACGCGAATGGTAGCGGCTCTCGCCATGAGACCGATGGAAAAAGCCACCCACGGGACTCGAACCCGTGACCTGCGCTTTACGAAAGCGCCGCTCTACCGACTGAGCTAGGGTGGCGATGAAGAACCGTAAACGTAGCACGATGACCCGCGCCGGGCAATCCGATCAGGCTCGCGCCATCCAGATCAGTTCGTAATCAACCGCACGGCAGCCGTGGCAGGCAGATTCAGCGCACCATGCACCTCAGCAGCGGCCTCGGCGGTTCGCCCTTCCGAATTCGCGACAAGGTCCAGCAGCGCGTTCACATGCCGCTCTTCTGCCCGGTTGCCAAACCGCTTGACGGATGCCGCAACACGAATGAGCAGATCGACCTGATCGTAATCCGTTGCGGCGAGAGCCGCATCGAAGAGCCTTCGCTGAGCGCGATCGGAGTCGATCATGGCGACCACGTCCGCCACGAGCATCAGAACGCCGCCCGTCCGTGTGCTGAGTGCTTCGATCAAAGCCGTTTCCGCATCGGCGATCTCGTACACATTGGAGCCTGCAACAGCGATATCGCGCAGCGTGTCGATCGCTTCGATGGCGTAGCCTTCGGCTTCCGCTTCGGTCATGCGGCCGCCCGTGGCGCGAATCATCAGGCCGTCGATCGCACTGGAAAGCACTTGCGGTGAAAGGCCGCGTCGCGTCGGCTCAACGGTCGTTACATCGCGATACTCAAGTCGAAGCGAGGGGAGATCAACCGGCTCAGCCAGGACAAGCACCGGCACGACGGAAGTCGCAGGAACGGAGCGCAGGTCTGACACCGCTTGACGAGCGCGGTCCGCTGTGCGCATCTGCACGAGGACGAGGTCGATGCCAACCGCATGATCAATCGCATCACGAACGCCCGCAATGCTGGATTCGCTGCCGATGACATCGAAGCCGAGATCGTTCAACCGCGAACCGAGAATCGTTCGATCCTCTTCATCGTCCGCCACGATCAAGGCAAACAGTTGGCCACCCGCGCGCACGGCGGATGCCAGCAGCGGAACAATGGAGTAGTCACCTGAGAAACCCTGCTTAGGCAGTGCGCGGCCGAGCGTCAGAGCGGCCTCATACTGCACGCGCCGATCTGGGTAGTACACCGCTTCAACCAGCGGCTGGCGCCCCATACCGTGTGAAAGCAGGTTGGAACCGCCGGTCGTCTTGGCGAGCGCTTCAATCGCATCGCGAATCAGCGGGGTGTCCTGGGCATCCAGAGCCATCGCCAGCACGTCCATGCACGTTGCGGTGCCAAAGACGGTGGCGTAGAACGCAGGGGTGTAGGCGCTTTCGCCAAAGATCGGGTCCACGCCGCCGGGCGGCATGTCGTTCTCACGGCGAAGGTTCGCCGCCACGAACAGGCTGAGAGCCTGCTGATTGCCCGCATCAAGCTGCAAGGCGCGACGGGACAGCATCATGCTCATCACCTGCGGGAAGATGTCGGTCTCCACCGCAGTCGGGGTCAGGCCGATGAAGGGGTCATACGACCAGATGTTGTTGGTAGGCTCATTCGGGAAAGCGATCAGTGAGCCGGTGCGCTCGAAATACTGACGGGCGAGGTGCGCGTACAGCCCGCTTGCACCGCCCTCACGAGGCGGAACAGGCAGGCGATTGAACGCGCGAAGTGCCGCTTCACGAACAGGCTGCGAAGTCTTGGCGTCCATGCTGGCTTCGAGCAGGAACGGAGCAGCGTGGGGATAGCCGAGATCGCCGAGAATATCACACACAATGCGCTGCGCCGTGGCGTCGCCCACGTGCGGCAGCGCGACACACAGCGGCATCACGGCCTGCGGGCCGAGCCTGCGGACCATGTCCTGTGCCGCCATGCGAAGCGATTGATCGCGACCCTCGGTGATCTGCCTGAGCAGAGCAGGAACAGCGTACTCGCCTGCGGACTGAAGGCGACGCTGTGCGAGAAGTCGTTCGCGCTGCGTGCCGATCAACATCCGCACCGCTTCATCAATGCGATTCTGATCACGAGCAAGGTCCATGCGGCCCTTTTCCATGCGCGTGGTGAGTTCACCCGCGACGGATTCAAGCTGAGGCATGAACTGGGCGCGACTGATGGCAGCGTCGAATCGCTCCGGCGTTACGCGGCCTTCATCAAGCAGCGTAACAAGCTCGGCATCCGTGATGCCTGAATCGAGCAGCTTTCGTGCAGCGGCGGCGGCAAGATCGGGCCGCGCAATCTGCGTGTAGTGAACGAAGTTGTCGAGGTGCTGCATTGCATCGGACGCAGCTCCGGCGGAACCCGCGAGAGAGATCGCAAGCACGCCAGCGGCCAGGACAGAGCGGAAACGGGCCGTACACATCATCGGGATCGACTCCTGGTCTTCCTCATCACACATGAACGCCATACGGGCCGGAAACGAAGCCCATGCCCGCGGCGCGACGGGAAGGGGTGAAGGTAACGGAGCAGGGGTAGAGTGTCAACGAATACTACATTTCAGGTGTCGCTTGGTACGGGTACAGTTTGAGGTGCACCGGCACATACCCGGACGCCAGTGCCACCTCCACCGCATACCAAAAACATGTCCCGACTGCGAATCCAGCCGGATTTTCCTTGTTCAGGCCGCGGGTGTGAGGTACGGTAGATCGGTGTCCGGGTTCCCCTCTCCTCCGGAGGATGTGCCATGAGCAAGCGGCTTGATGGGGTCGTCAGGTGTGCGCCGCGGACGTTTCTCCGTGCGGGGCGTGCTGCGCTCGCCAGCCTCGCTGCGACGCTG
>DAOMNO010000018.1:0-66728 GCA_035443885.1 Phycisphaerales bacterium | reverse complement strand
GTACCTCAGCGGTCGCTTCTATGACCCCGTCTTCTACGCACCGAAGGATCGCATCGTCATCGACGGCATCGGCGACTGCTGGGATGTCCCCGGCGCGTTCTGCAATCCGGACGGCGGTTCATCGGGCAACACCATCTACTTCAGCAGCTATGCACTTTCACCCGCGGCGCTCTTCAACCCGCAGGTGCTGAGCCGCAATGCGACCACCAACCTGTACTACACCAGCCCGTGGTCCATCCCCAGCGGTCTGCGCGTTCCCACCTTCTCCCAGGCGCGCTACCCCGATCTCAAGACCCACATGATTGAGATTCACTGGCTCCAGAACAACCGTCGAAGCTGCAACCCCAACTTCACCGGCTGCGAGCCGTACTACTTCAACCACTGGGTTGAATCCATCCCTGTGACCGCCTTCTATGACGGCCACATTGAAGGCGTCGGCATCCGTGAAGTCGCACAGGCTGACCGTCGTTCCAACACCCCCCTCTGGAGCCGCGACACCCCGTTCGGCACCAACGGCTGGTTCAACAACCTCGGCTGGCAGGCTGGATACTGGACTGCCGATCAGACCAGCTTCCACATCCTCACGGTTGACGGCATCCTTGGACGAGACACCTTCTCCAACTGATTCCGACAACATCCATGTGTTCATCACCATCGGGCTGCATACGCGGCCCGATGGTCGTTTTGAAGCCCCTCGCAGAATGGTTCTTATCGAAGTAGGATGGCTTCATCCACACAATCGTTGGATCGTCGTGAGAATGGAGATATGCCCTTGAGTTTCGATGGTGTCCGAGCTTCCGTTTACAACAGTGTTCTCGACATGATCGGTAACACGCCGATGCTCGAACTGAAGCGCATCGACACCGGCCCCTGTCGGCTCTTCGTCAAGATGGAGTCACTCAATCCGGGCAATTCCATCAAGGATCGAATTGCGATCAGCATGATCGAACAGGCTGAGCAAGACGGTATTCTTACGCCGGGCAAAGGTCACATCTTCGAAGCCACCGCAGGCAATACGGGCATCGCGCTCGCCCTTGTTGCGGGTCAGAAGGGTTACAAGCTCACCGTCGTCATGCCTGACAAGATGAGCGGGGAGAAAATCTCTCATCTTCGTGCAATGGGTGCCCAAGTTGTGCTCACGCGATCTGACGTGGAAAAGGGACACCCGGAGTATTACCAGGATCTGGCACAGCGACTGGCTTCGGAAACACCCGGATCGTTCTATGTCAACCAGTTCGGTAACAAGGCGAACCCGTACGCGCACTACACCACCACCGGCCCCGAAATCTGGGAGCAGATGCAAGGCCGCATCGATGCATTCGTCGCGGGGGTCGGCTCAGGCGGCACCATGACCGGTGCGGGGCGATATCTGCGCGAGAAGAATCCTGCCGTCGAACTCATCCTTGCCGATCCGGTCGGCTCGATTCTCACGCCGCTCATCAACTGCAACGAACGCATCACGCCCGGTAGCTGGCTTGTGGAAGGCATGGGCGAAGACTTCGTCCCCGATATTCTTGAACTTGGCCTCATCAACAAAGGCATCTGGATTTCAGACGGCGAGTCCTTTGAGACGGCGCGCGAACTGCTGAAAAAAGAAGGCATTCTGGTCGGCTCGTCCAGCGGCTGTCTTATTGCGGCCGCACTGCGATATTGCCGCGAACAAACACAACCCAAGCGAGTCGTTTCATTCGTGTGCGACAGCGGCGCGAAGTATCTCTCCAAGATGTTCAACGACTTCTGGATGATCGACCACGGCTTCATCAAGCGGCCAAAGTCCGGCGATCTTCGCGACCTCATCGCCCGCAGGCATATGGATAAGGAAGACTTTACGCTTAAGCCTGCAACACCCATCGGGCAGGCTGTCAAGATGATGCGCCTCTACGATGTGAGCCAGATGGCGGTGCTTGATGAATCAGAGCGCGTGGTCGGCATCATTGACGAATCTGACATTCTTCTCGCACTGACGCGCGACACGACGCCGAACATGACGCTGCCGGTGAGCGATTTCATGACGCGCCGACTCGAAACCATCAAGCCGACCGCGAGCGTCAACGATCTCATGCCGATCTTCCGCGCTGACCGCGTGGCGATCGTGGCGGACGACTCGCACTTCTACGGCCTCATCACGAAGATCGATCTCATCAACTATCTGCGAGCACAGTTGGCGTAGCGTAAAAGGATTTCGCGAATCAGCGCCCCCACGCAAAGATGCTCACGTTCGAAAATCCGCCGAAACGACGCGATGGGCCAGGAACGAAAAACTCATGGCAGATGATGGGCCTGCAGTGGAACCGCCAACTGGGGAAGCCGTACCAATGTCCCCATGAGACTGTTTCGTAATACACAGGCAGAGAATGCGTGCGTTCCGGCGTTCGGCGAACCTGCGTAAAGCGATACAGGGCGACTTCGCCGACACTCGGCTGTGATTCAACCGTTTGCGATAAGGCTGGAGCGGGTGACGTCGTGGCGGGCGGCGCAGGCATCTGCAACCGCACCTGAGCGGACGCCGTCGAAGCGAATGTCGCAGCGCCAATCATGCTGGCGATCCACAGTCCATTTCGCATGAGCCACCTCATTTCCGATGGATGCTCCACCTTTGATTATTCTATCGGCACTGCTGGCCGCACTCCATACCGACTTCAACTCAATCGCCTTGCAGGCACCATGATGCTTCAACCCCTGCTCTTCCATCCGATTCTGCGTGAAAAAGTGTGGGGCGGCCGCTTTTTAGAGCAGCTCGGTAAACCACTGCCACCCGGCACGCGCATTGGCGAATCATGGGAACTGGCGGACCTGCCTCGCTCCATCCCGGATGGTCGTTCCATCATCGCTGTCGGTCCCTTCGCGGGACTTTCACTGCGCGAGGTGATTACACGCGAACGCGATGCAGTGATGGGCCGCGCCGCACTCATGCCGGAACCGGACAACGAACAAGGCTTTCCCCTGCTCATCAAATTTCTCGATGCTCGCGAGAATCTCTCGGTGCAAGTACACCCGGATGAGGCATACATTCGCAAGCATCCTGAAGCGCACCTCAAATCTGAAGCGTGGATCATCATCGACGCCGACCCGGGTGCCGTAATCTACAAAGGGTTGAAGCCGGGCATCACACGAGAAGTGTTTCTCGATCTGCTCCGCAGTAGTCGAACGCTGGATGCATTACAGGCTGTTCCTGCCAGGCCGGGTGAATGCCATTATCTGCCAAGCGGCACGGTTCATGCGCTTGGCGCGGGCGTCGTCGTTGCAGAGGTTCAAACACCGAGCGACACCACGTTTCGGCTGTACGACTGGGGCCGCGACGCAGCTTCAACCGGGCGCGGCTTGCACATCGAGCAGGCTCTCGAATGCATGCAGTTCAGTCCGTGCCCATCGGAGCCACAGCCGCCACCTACCAACGCCGGCGGCGTACGCACGCAGCGGCTCGTGCGAACATCGCATTTCACGATCTATCAACTCGATGCAAGGCCGGGTTGCGATCTTGCAATTGTGCCATCCGGCATGCCCGAAGTGTGGATAACGCTGAAAGGCAGAGGCGAGATTCATCCTGCCATTCCAGCGGGTTCAGTCATCACGCCAATGGCGCTCGGTTCCACTATTCTGATTCCCGCATCGCTGCTTGAGAGCAACATCGTGGTGGCCGAGCCTTCGACGTTTCTCAGAATCACGCTGCCCTCATCAATGGACACAATGATTGCGCAGGCTCACTGAGGCGCGGCAGCATCATTTGAACCCGCTTCCAACCGCGCGAGCGCACGCTTGGCGATCGAGCCGATCACCATGAGCACGACCACCATCACCACCAAGCCGAGCATGAACATCGCAGGATTTTGCTTCATCGCGTCCACGATGTTCCGCCCCTGATTCGCTGCCATTGACGCAAAGACAACGGCAACCGCAGTGCGGGGCAACATGCCGATCATCGTGCCGAGCAGATATGGAATCGTCGCCACACCCGCGCTCGCCATCATCAGGTTTGTCAGTGCGAAGGGCGAGTTCGGCGGCAAACGAAGCAGCGTAACCACACCAAAGGTGCGCCACGCGCCGTGACCCACCAGAGCCTCGTGAATCACACGAGCTTTTCGATTCGATTCGATGACATGCTCTATACGGTCGCTCGCCACAAATCTGGCGATCAGATAACCAAGCATCGATGCACCGGTGAAACCCGCCAACGCCGCCGGAATCCCCACAGCCGGGCCGAACACCCAGCCGCCGACGATCGCCTGTGCGTAGGTCGGCAGAAAGCCGCAACCGCCTGTAACGACAAAGATTGCGATATACACCAGCGGCCCCAGCGCGCCCAATGAAATCAGCCAGTCCGAAACAGATTCGACCCGCACGAGGAGAATGGTGCCTGCAATCGCGGGGGCAAGGGTCCAGAGCACGCCGAGGATGCCGACAGGGCCGAACTGCCGCCAACGCGATTCCCCAGCCTCAATGTTGTTCTGCACAGGCACTGTCATTGCCGCATGAGGGTAGCGGATCGGACGGGTTTCGGGCGATCGCCACTTGGGAAATCGATTGATCCACGCGATATGGCGACAAGGCGCACACGATGCTACGCTTGCCCCATGCGTTTCAGGTTCACCTTACGTCTTGCCCCGATTACCGCCGCGCCGCTGCTCATCCTCAGTAGTTGCACGTCACCGTTTGATCCCATTCCGGGCGAAGCGGGACTGCGCGCAACGGTTGACGCTGCGATCGAACGCGAACTGCGCGAACTGCCCGCCAACAACGAACCTGCGACATCTCGGCAAGCCTTCGCTGACGACATGACTGACGTGGAACGCGCGCTGGCGGATCGCCGCGAAGAACTCGATGGCATCGGTCCCGCGCTGCGCCGTCAGGCTGGCGCTTCCGATCTCGGCACGGACCTTTCAGGCCAAGCACAGCAGGATGTTGCACTTTCATTGCAGGACGCCATCGTCGCTGCCGTGCGCAACAACCTCGGCGTGGCTGCTTCACGGCTCCAGCCTGCGATTACGGAAGCAGATGTCATTGCAGCGGAGGCGGCGTTTGATGCCGTGTTCTTCGCCGGGGCGGAATTCCAACGTCTTCGTGAACCGACTGTCGTTCCGGTCATCAACAATGTGCGGCTTGGTACGGGCATCAACGCCAGCGATCGCCGCCGATTTGAAACCGGCGTGCGTCTGCCGCTTCGCATGGGCGGCTCCGTTTCGCTTTCAACAGATTTCAGCCGCTCCAACAATCGCGCGCCCGGCTTTACGCCGTTTCCTGATCCAGCCCATGCTGCTGCGGTTCGGCTCGGCTACATTCAACCCTTGCTGCGCGGCTTCGGACAGGACGCCAACACCGCGGTCATTCGACTTTCGCGCAACACCCACCGCAGCGCGGTTGAACAGCTCCGTCTTGATCTCATGCGAGTCGTTGCAGACACCGAACTTGCGTACTGGGGGCTTGTATTCGCGTGGCAGGACCTAGAGATTCAGCAATGGCTGGTTGATGAAGGCGTGCAGGTGCGCGATGTGCTGGAGCGGCGACGGGACTTCGACGCCAGACCAGCGGAATACGCTGATGCCGTCGCCACCGTCGAGCAGCGCAAGGCAAGTGTGGTTCGCGCCCGCCGCCAGGTTCGCGCCGCGTCTGATCGTCTCAAAACCCTCATCAACCACCCGGACTTGAACGTCGGCGGTGAAACGATTGTCTTCCCCGTTGATTTAAGCATGGTTTCGCCGGTGGCATACAGCATGCGCGACACCGTGCTCACCGCGATTCAGAATCGACCTGAGATTTATCAGGCCATGCTCCGCATTGATGATGCGGGCATCCGCCAGCGACTGGCATCGAATGCACGTCTGCCTCGGCTTGATCTCGGTCTTCAACTTGGATTGACCGGCCTCGACGACTCACTTGGCGGCGCGTACGAAGAGACATTCGATGCCAACTTTGTCGGCTATCTGCTCAGCCTGATGTTTGAAGTGCCGATCGGCAATCGCGCCGCTGATGCAGAGTATCGTCAATCGCGCCTGCAACGGTCTGCGTCCGTGATTGCCTATCGCCAGGCCGTGCAGAATGTGATCGCTGATGTCAAAGGCGCCTTGCGCGATGTGGCGACCAACTATGAACTGATTCAGGCATCCCGTTCATTCCGCATCGCACAAGCAGAGAACCTTCGCGCATTGCTCGTGCGCGAAGAACTGGTCGGTCTGACACCTGAGTTTCTCAACCTCAAGTTCACGCGGCAGGCCACGCTGGCGCAGGCCAGGCAGCAGGAGCTGCTCGCGATGATCAACTACGATCAGGCCGTGGCGCAACTGCATCGCGCGATGGGCGTAGGGCTGGCGATGAACGGCATTGATCTGGAGTACGCCGATCTGATGAGCGCTTCGGACCTGCCGACCGAATCGCTGGACGCGTCACATGCCCCGCGTTGAACTGCCGACGCGCGAGGCCCTTGCGGAAGCGGCTGAGCGTCTCCGCCGAGGCGGCATCGTCGCTTTTCCTACGGAAACGGTGTACGGCCTCGGTGCGGATACCTTCAATGAAGAAGCAATCCAGCGCGTGTACGCGACCAAAGGCAGGCCGTTCAACAATCCACTTATCGCGCATGTGCGCGATGCCGCTCAAGCGCAGCGATTGGTTGCAACATGGGACCGTCGTTGCGAAATACTCGCCCAACGGTTCTGGCCCGGACCGCTGACGCTCGTCGTGGCGAAGGCGAGTGGCGTTCCTGCTGCTGCGACGGCAGGCTATCCCACCATCGCAGTTCGATGTCCTGCGCATCAAGTCGCTCGCGAACTGCTGGCCGCGTTCGGCGGGCCGCTATCCGCACCGTCTGCCAATCGCTCAGGTCGCATTTCACCCACGCAGGCGCAGCATGTCGCATCCGACTTTGCAGCATGTGAAGACCTGCTCATTCTCGATGGCGGCCCTTGCGAAGTGGGCATTGAGTCAACGGTTGTCGATCTCAGCGGTGAAAAGCCCCGCATTCTTCGTCCCGGCAGTGTTTCGCGCGAGGCAATCGAAATCGCACTTGGTGAACGTGTGGCAGGCGACATCATGCATGACACCCAACATGCCAGCCCCGGCACTGCTGCATCGCATTACGCCCCACAAACCCCTGCGGAACTGGTGAGCCGCGATGATCTGCCCGCTCGCCTTGCCGAGAGCACAAAGACCTGCATTGTGCTTGCACGCGGTTCGTTCGTTGCGTCACCACCCCATCATGTGCTCATCATGCCTACTGAGCCGGATGACTACGCACACGCCCTGTACGCCACCTTGCGGGCCGCAGATGCGTTGGGCGTGTCGCGGATGTTGATCGAACGTGTGCCAGAAGGTGATGAACGATGGGCCGCTGTGCGAGATCGGCTTCGTCGCGCGACGCATGGATAATCGATCAATCTTCCTGCTCTTCGCTCGGCTCTTCGCGCCGCGGGCGTTCACCTGTGTACACAATCACATCAGCGCGGCCGATGTCATCCTCACGCAGCGGCTGCGGGCCGACGCGCTGCATGGATATGTTGAGAATGCGCACGCCAGGCATTCGAGCGCGAAGCTCTCGCACTGTGCCGCCTTCAAAATCACTATGAAACTGCCCGATCATGTGAACAACCTTGCGATCGCGGCTTGGCTTGGCGCGAGCAATCGACGCAGCCATGGTGGAATCCCATAAAAACTGACTGCGAAATGACGACTTGAGTTGCTCGCGCCTGGCTCGAAGCTGTTCTGGCGTCTGTACGTCGGCTTTTTCACCGGCGGAATGATCGCCCATGCCCATCATTAAGTCGATGAATCGCTCGCGGTACGGGCTATCCATCGGCGAGACGTGCAGATCGAAAAAAGCACGACGCTCGCGTGGCAACGCACGCAGTCGCTCATAGCCTTCCAGTCGTGCAAGGCGCACATAACGCCGCGGGGCGTTGGCAGCAACCACTCGTGCGCCGGGTGAGTTCTTGGCTGCGTCAATCATGGGCTGATACCACGTGTCCCATTTCTTGTCCGGCCCGCCCCAGCTTTCGGAGTGCGTCATTCGCACAAACGTGGCCTGATCGATGATGCCTTCCAAGTAATCGTCGGTCAATCCCTGTTCATCGCGCTCGAGCATTTCCATTGATACCGCGGAGCGAGGCCAGCGTGCGAGAACATCTTCCACCACCGCCTGCTGAAAAAAGTGGCCCATCTCGTCATCGTGCTGCTCGCCGATGATGATGACATCCGCCCACTGCACAGCTTGCATCAGATCAGCCCACGAGAGTGGCGTTCCAGCTTTCTCCGCCATGCCGATGTGCATGGGAAGCAAACGAGGCATCTGCATGTCCCATGACCTGGCATCGCCTTGAACTGAAGTCGAGGTCGTGGCGAAATAGGATGGTGCAGAACAGGACACAAGGGCCAGGGCCAGAAGAGCCGGGGCGAAAAACGCGAATGAAAAACGTCGCATAAGCCGCAGAATGACGGCGAAATCGTCGAACGTCAACGCGATTTTCCCATTTTCACGCGGAATAATGTCGTTTCACCGGCGCATCCGCCATCGGCATGGCGCATAATGGAAAGTGAATCGGGTGTGAAAGACCCATGGGGGACAAGGAGGACGGCCTCGTGTCTCACTGCCGAAAGTTGCTCCCGCTGCTCTTCATTGTTCTCTTCGCGTTCGCCGCTTCGCCTGCGCGAGGCGATTCGCTTGACGAACACCGGCTCATTCGTGTCGAGATTCGCACGCAGCGTGAATTGCTGACCATGACTGGCATCGGCGCGACACCCTGGAACTGCCGCGTCGGCTTGGGTATGCAGGACTTCAGCGTCTCACCCGAACAGTTTGAGGCCGTGCGCCGCGTGGGCATCCGCCACAACGTGCTGGCTGACAATGTGCAGCGACTGATTGACGATGAGCGTGAAGCAAACGAACGCGCACGCGCTGAAGGCGGCATTGCAGGCGGGAACTGGTTCGCTGCATACCGCACATGGTCCGAAGTCAACGACTACATTGATGAACTGGTTGCTCTTCGACCTGATCTTGCGACAAAGCTCGTCCTCGGTCAGACACACGAAAATCGCACGATTTATGGCATCCGAATCACATCGCCGAACGGAGACAACAAACCCGCGGTGTTGTTCAACGGATGCCAACATGCACGCGAGTGGATTTCCGTGATGGTGCCGATGTTCATCGCCGATCGTCTTGTTCGAGAGTATGAGACTGTCGCAGCAATTCGCGATCTGGTCGATCACGTTGAGTTCCTCATTGTGCCCATCGTCAACCCAGACGGCTACGAGTTCACCTACGCGCCGGGGGGCAATCGGCTCTGGCGGAAAAATCGGCGATGGAATGGCGGCAGCACGTACGGCGTCGATCTCAACCGCAACTGGGATGCTGACTGGGGCGGACCGCACAGCACATCCACGCTTCCTTCAAGCCTGCTCTACATCGGGCCGTACGTTTTCTCTGAGCCGGAAGTGCAGGCGATGCGAGATTTCATTCTCGCTCGCCCGAACATTGTGGCGCACATTGATTTCCACAGCTACGGCCAGCTCATCCTGCATCCGCTTGGGTTCACCAGCGATCCGGTACCCGATGCGCCAACATTGATCGGACTGGGCAACCAGATGAAGGACGCCATCTTTGCAGTGCACGGCAAGAACTATCCTGTCGGCATTCCCGGCGCACTGCTCTACTTCGCCAGCGGCCTGTTCCCGGATTGGGGCTACCTCGCACGCGGCATCATGGGCTATACCGTCGAACTGCGGCCGATCGGCAATCCGGGATTCATTCTGCCTCCTGAAGAGATCATCCCCACGTCTGAAGAGGCGTTTGAGGCTGCGATGCAGATGGCGATGTGGGCATCATTGCAAATCGGCTGCCCAGCGGACTTGAACGATGACGGCACCGTGGATGTGCTTGACCTGCTCGCCGTGCTCAGTGCGTGGGGGCCGTGCGTCTCGTGTGCGACGGATATCAATCGAGACGGCATCGTCGATGTGCTTGATCTGCTCGCGCTGCTGAGCGCGTGGGGACCTTGTGCGGACTGACAGTTGCGATCACGCGCCGGTGCTGCCAAACCCACCTTCGCCTCTCGTGGTTGCGTCCAGATCGCCGACCTCTTCAATACGGCAATGCATGACAGGCGCAATCACCATCTGCGCGATGCGCATGCCCGGCTCGATGGTGAATGCCTCACGACCAAGATTGATGAGCGGCACTTTGACCTCGCCTCGATAATCTGAATCGATCGTGCCCGGTGCGTTCGGCATGGAGATGCCATACTTCGTGGCAAGACCCGATCGCGGCCTGACCTGCGCCTCATAGCCGTGCGGAACAGCCATCGCGAAGCCACATGGCACGAGTTGAATAGCCCCTGGTGCGATAGATATCGGCTCGGCCAGCGCTGCGTGCAGGTCCAGCCCCGCTGCATGATCCGTCTGATACCGGGGCAGCTCCGCCAAGGGTGAAAGCCGCTTGAACCGCAGCACCAGGCGGTCCGACGCGGCCGGGCGGCTCCTAAGGGGTGTCGAAATCTCGATGGTCCTGTGTGAGGTCTGTTCCGTCATGCGGAACATCATACTCATCACATCAGGTTGGGAATCAGCACCAGCGCGAGACCAACGATGACCACGAGACTGATGACTGAACTGAGCATCACTGCGGTACGTGCTGCATCGTGCTGCTTCGCAGCTTCAATGGGCCTGCCGGTCTTCGTGCCGAACCCCGCAGGCCGCAGCGCCACCCGTGCGAGCGATTGTTGCCAACCCGCAAGCGAACTGCCTCGCCAGGCTTTGAATGCGAAGAGATTAATCATGCCCAGCACCGCGATGGCAAAGCCAACCACCGCGTGAGGAAAACTGCGCACATCCAGCAGATACCACAGACCAAGCGCAAACAAGCCAAACATGACGATGGCCGAATAGACGCCGATGTCGTTTGACCATTGCTCTGCGCTTCGCTGCGCGGCGACCTTCTTTCTTACATCCTTCGTCGCGGCCTTGCTCATCCCACCGCCCCTAGCACGGGTTGAGATGCGAAATCAGGCCTTCTGGATTCTGGAGCTTCCGTCAGCGCGAGTTCATGGTTGAGCTGCTCCAGCAACGCATCCATTTCCTGAATCATGCGGCGGGTATCTTCAACCGCTTCGTCAAGACAGCTTCGCCCTGTAACGGATTTCATGGGGTCGCGCCGCCCGGCTTCGGCATACCGCTCCTCGCTCATTCGCCGGTTGGCGATGAGCCGCTGGAGTAATTGATCGGCCTCGTCCCGCAGCCTGCGTGCGGTTGTCTTGTCCGGGATCATGCCCGGTTGAAGAGTGGTCATGTGATTCACCATGGTCATCATCCTGAAGCGTTCAGTTCATCACGACTTCTTGGGAAACTCAGTCCTTCTCCCATGCAGCACCTGAACACCATGTACGCACTATTTTCATATCCAAGGGCACGAGACGCAAGTTCGGGGAAAATCTGCCCCTAATCCGTCACAAACACGCATTTTTCAGGCCCCAACGGGTTCTGCCATGCCTTCCGGCACATGATCGCGGATGATCTCAGCCAGTCGCGCCGGAGACGCAGGTCGGGTGTCCCGCGAGAGATTCGTCAGCATGGATGCTACCGCGGCCTCGTCCGGCGGCGGCACCATCCAGATGTCAATCTCCGGGTGCCGTGTCGGCCGCAGCTCCTCAGCATGACAGGACAACTCCTCATGGAGCTTTTCGCCGGGTCTCGCCCCCGTGAACACGATGGGCATGACTCCCGCGGAACCACCGCGAACTTCGCGCGGCTGGTTCACCACCAGCGGTTCCAGACCATGCAGACGGATAAACCTGCATGCCATATCGAGCACACGGATTGGCTCCCCCATGTCGAGTAGAAAGACCTCGCCGCTTTCACCGTCCGCATCGAGCAGCGAGGCGGACTGAATGACCAGCGACGCCGCTTCCGGAATTGTCATGAAGTAGCGCGTCATGTCCGGGTGGGTTACGGTGAGCGGACCTCCATCTGCAATCTGACGGGACCAGATTTCCAACACACTGCCGGACGAACCCAGCACGTTGCCGAAACGCACCATGGAGAAACCCGTGCGCGATCGCTGGTTGATCGCTTGCACGTACAGTTCCGCCAGCCGCTTGGTGGCGCCCATGATCGAAGTCGGGTTCACCGCTTTGTCGGAGCTGATCATCACAAATCGCTCGGCACCGCAGGCGTCCGCCGCGTCCGCAACCGAGCGCGTGCCGAAGAGATTGTTGTCGATTGCTGCGCCGGGGTGATCCTCCATCATCGGCACATGCTTGTGAGCCGCCGCGTGGAAGACGACGTGAGGCTTGAGCCGCATGAACATGTCAAACGTGGTCTGCTCTTCGACGACATCGTGCAGCATAGCCTTCCGCTGCACGGTTGGATGTAACCGAGCAATCTGCCGATCGATCTCGAAGAGCGCGTTCTCCGATCGCTCAACCATGACCAGCAGTTCCGGCTCAAACCTGGCTGCAATGCGGCACAACTCGGAACCGATCGACCCCCCCGCACCAGTAATAAGTATGCGCTTTCCCCCGATCACTTCACGAACCCCCGCTTCATTCGCCATATGACGAGGCGGACGATCCAGCAGCAATCCGTAATCGATATCGATGTGCGTTCGTGGGCCGATACCTGCGAGTTGGTCTTCAAGCGTCGGCATGAATCGATCCGCCACGCCAAGCCGACGCAGTCTGGTCCGAATCGACGCGATCTGATCCTTCATCACCGCGGGGAGCGTTAGCAACGCCATGCCGGGTTTGCGTCTCGCAATGATGGCCTCAAGCTCATTGATCGATCCAAGCACAGGCGAGTTGGGGCGTGCGTGACCATTCAGCACGTCCTGCTGTGTTTGCTCAGTGGACGTAACAACCCAACCGAGGCTGATCGGCTTTCGATCCAGCAGATCGAGCTGCCGCTCAAGTCTGCGGCAAAGCTCAGGCTGGCCAATGAGAATGGCAGTTTCCGCGTGGGGCATCCATGCACTCCAACCGATTCACGTCCTGCAGCCGCGCGGCGCGGCATGGTTTGATATCGGCCAAGATAACCCGTGCGAATCAGTCAGAACGTGATGATGGCTCCGCACTCGCCCCCAAACGGGCGATGGCGGAAGACGTGCTGAAGCCCACAAGGATCAAGCCGATCGACGCTGCGATCTGCCACCACTTCGGGGTGAATCGCTCGACTCGCCACTCGGCAGGCTTCACCCGCCGCTCGGTCCCTTCGTACACAAGTTCGCCTTCCACTGAAACAACCGTCCCGCGGGCAAGAGCATCACCATGCTGGGGTTTGACGGCCTGTTCAAATGGCCACAGACCGATCACCGCACCGAGCAGCAGGCCCAGCAGTACGCCGAGCGTCGGTCTGCGATACCGCGCCAGAAGCATTTTCATCAGGTTGCTCAGCCCGACGATGCCGATTGCCACGCCGACCGCAACCGGCACAAAGACATGCAGCGCGTTGCTCACCATGGCCCAGTCGCCGCTGCTTGCGCCGGTTCGCGCTTCGTCAATCGCAGCAAGAATGACGAGGTACTGCCCCAGAACAAGCAACAGATATGCGCCTGAGAGGCCGGGCAGGATCATCGCAGCCCCGCCTGCAATGCCTGCGATCACGAGAAACGCATATTGCCCGCTTGTGGCGCCACTCCCTGTTCCTGCTCCGCCCGCGCTCGCTGGCTCATAGGCAGCCAGCAATGCCATGAATGCAATGCCGAGAATGGATGTGAACACGATGACGGGGTCTGCGGGGCGAATCATCCGCCACAGCACTGGCACGCCGCCAAGCGTCAGCCCGATGAACAGGCTGTACATCACCCAGCGATGATCGACAACGAGCATACTGACCACTCTGGCAAGCCCGACAATCGCGACCAAGGCCGCCCCGACGACGCAGGCCAGCATCAGTACAGTCTTGGCGCGGAATCGGAAGGTTGAGACTTCCGCCACCCCGCCGATGAACTGCGGGTAGATGCCCACCGCGAGCAGCATAGTGCCGCCTGAGATGCCCGGCACGAGATTCGCCAAACCCATAAGTGCCCCGCCGACTACGCTGCGGACCGCCAGAGCCTCGCCACGATATTCGGCTGCTTCAATCGTTCGGGTGGACATCGAAGTGATGATATCGGCGTCGGCTTGCCTCACCCTCAACCTATGGCGGTTTCCGTGCGTATGATGATTCAAGCCTGAAGAACCCGGCGGCACGAAGGCGGGGTCGTCAACCCGTCGCCGCCCGAGCCGGGCACCACGGAGTCCTGGGACGCCAGGACAACCACCATGTTTCGCGTCCTCCTTGTTCTCGTCGGCATTGGCGCTGTCGGTGCATTCCTGTCATGGCTGACGCCTGAGGGATTCCTCGACGCATCGCTCAAAATGGTCGTCGGCACCGACGCGATGATCGTGTTCATTCTTGTCTTCTTCGGGCTGCTCCAGTGGGCCTCAAACCGCCTTCCTCAGACCGAGGAAGACCGTGCGACAAGCCACCCCGCTGCGGATCGGCGCAAACTGGGCTGAACCAGAAAAAGCCGCATTCGGCGTGAGATGAACGCATCCTCGGCTTGGCATGACGCCCGGTTGCCGCTATCCTTCGCGACCCGACAGAAGCGGCCGCGCCGCAGGCTGTCGCCCCGCAAACGGTTCAACCCAAGACCCCGTTTTGAGAAGGCAATCCATGGCCAGCACCGGCATCATTATCCAAGTCATCGGCTCCACTTTCGATGCGCAATTCCCTGAAGATGCGCTCCCGGAAATCTACAACGCTGTCGAATGTGAAATCGAATTCGCAGGCGAAAAATCCACCCTCGTTGGCGAAGTGAGCAAACACCTCGGCGGCGGGCAAGTGCGTTGCGTCGCGCTTGCTTCGACCGACGGCCTTCGCCGCGGCCAGAAGTGCATCGACACCGGCGCGCCTGTGAAGGTTCCGGTCGGCGAAGCGGTGCTCGGCCGCGTGTTCAACCTGCTCGGTCAGCCGATCGACGAGCGCGGTCCGGTCAACGTCAACAAGAAGATGCCGATTCACCGTGAAGCCCCGAAGCTTTCCGACCTCAATCCGAAGACTGAAATTCTGCCCACGGGCATCAAGGTCATCGATCTGCTCTGCCCGTTCGTCCGCGGCGGCAAGATCGGTCTGTTCGGCGGTGCGGGCGTCGGCAAGACCGTCGTCATTCAGGAAATGATCGCACGCGTCGCGCGTGAGTTCGGTGGTTACTCCGTATTCGCAGGCGTGGGCGAGCGAACTCGCGAAGGCAACGACCTCTGGCTTGAAATGCAGGAAGCCGAATACACTGACGAAAACGGCAAGACCGCGCACGTGCTCGACAAGGTCGCGATGGTGTTCGGCCAGATGAACGAGCCGCCGGGCGCGCGTCTTCGTGTCGCTCTGTCGGCGCTAACAATGGCGGAAGAGTTCCGTGATGCGTCAGGCAAGGAAACGCTGATCTTCGTCGATAACGTCTTCCGCTTCACGCAGGCAGGCTCGGAAGTGTCCGCTCTGCTCGGTCGTATGCCGAGCGCCGTGGGTTACCAGCCGACGCTCTCTACGGAGATGGGCGAGCTGCAGGAGCGCATCACATCCACCAGCAAGGGCGCGATTACCTCGGTCCAGGCGATTTACGTTCCCGCCGACGACCTCACCGACCCGGCCCCCGCAACGACCTTTGCCCACCTTGACGCGTTCGTCGTGCTCGAGCGCGGCATCGCGGAAAAGGGCATCTACCCCGCAGTCGATCCGATCGGCTCAACGTCGCGAATCCTGCAGCCGCAGGTCGTCGGCGAGCGGCACTACAGCGTCGCCCGTAAGGTGCAGGCGATTCTTCAGCGTTACCGCGATCTGCAGGACATCATTGCCATTCTCGGTGTTGATGAACTGGCGGAAGAAGACAAACTCACTGTCGCCCGTGCGCGAAAGATCGAACGATTCCTCTCGCAGCCGTTCTACGTGGCGGAAGTGTTCACCGGCTTCCCCGGCGTGACCACGCCGCTGGAAGACACGATCGACAGCTTCGATCGCCTCTGCGACGGCGAAGGCGACGATCTGCCGGAATCCGCGTTCATGTACGTCGGCACGCTCGACGACGCCCGCGCCAAGGCCGAGCGCATGGCGGCGGAAGTGTAAATCGTCGTCCATCACGGCAGCAGACTTTGCCCACCCTTTGAAGCCCACGTTCGATGAACGTGGGCTTCTTGTTTGTCATCATGCCGCTACCATAATCGCAGCCCATGCATATCCGCGACATCTTCCAACGCGACTCCATCACGTTCAGCTTTGAGTTCTTCCCGCCGAAGACTGATGAAGCATGGGACGGCCTCTTCGAGCGCATCGCCGACTTTGAAGCATTGTCGCCTTCTTTCGTCTCCGTCACCTACGGCGCAGGCGGCTCCACGCGAGAGCGAACGCACGATCTTGTCCTGCGTCTGAAAAACGAAACAAGCCTTGATCCCATACCGCACCTGACCTGCGTCTGCCAGAGCAGCGCGGAAGTCGGCTTGATTCTTGACCGATACGCCAGCGCGGGCGTGTGCAACATCATGGCGCTGCGAGGCGATCCGCCTGCATCCATGGCCGGTTACAACCCTGCGAACGATGAGTTCAAATACGCGATCGACCTCGTCCGCTTCATCAGGCGATTCAATGACACCGCTGGCTCAAGCACATTCAAAGGTTTTGGCATCGGCGTCGCAGGCTTTCCCGAAGGCCACCCCGCCACACCAAACACGCTGAAGGATATGGACCACCTGAAAGCGAAGGTTGACGCGGGCGCTGATTACGTGTGCACGCAGATGTTTTTCGACAACCGCGCGTTCTACGACTGGTGTGAGCGGTGTGAACTCGCAGGAATCAGGGTGCCGCTGATCGCAGGCATCATGCCCATCACCTCGCTTGCGGGCATGAAGCGCATGGCGGAGCTTTCAGGCGGCACAAACTTCCCCGCCGCATTGCAGCGAGCGATCTATCGCTGTCAGGATGATGCCGAAGCCGTCGAACGCGTTGGCATTCACTGGGCCACAGAGCAGTGCCGCGACCTGATCGACCATGGCCAGACCAACTCGCGCGGCTTTCGCGGCATCCACTTTTACACGCTCAATCGCTCCGACGCCACGCAGCAAATCTACCGCACGCTTGGCGCGAAGAACTCCGCTGCGCTGCGTTGAAAATCTCTACACATTGCGCAAGGCGCGTTTGACCCGGTAGCGGCGCAGCCATCGCGCGCGAGATCGGGGCAATCGCTTCTGCATCGGGTTGTTCTGTCTCCACCAGCGATAGACGAACACAACGAGCGCGATGAGCATGATGGCACCGATCATGTACATCACAAGGTCCGCTGTGCTCTGCGTGCCGATGCCGCGCGCGATGAAATACCCCAGACCGACCTGAAGCGGCGCGGTGATGAGTACGCACGTTCCGGTGGCCAGCGCAAACTGCCAGAACGGAAGATGCAGCAGGCCGGCGATCGTAATCGTCGGTGTTCGGCTGGCGGGAATGAATCTCGCCATCACCACCACCCAAGCCCCCCGCTGCTCCACCTGATGCTTCGCCTCAAGCAGCCGCCGCGGGTGGATAAGCCGTTTGAACCATCGTTTGCGCACAAGGTGTGAACCGTACCGATGGCAAAGGAAAAACCAGAGGCAATCAGAGCAGGTTACGCCGAGATACGCTGCGATGAGGGTTGGCACGAGCGGCAAGTTACCGTTGCCGATGAGGATTCCCGCCGGAATGTTGACGACATCTTCACCCAGCGGGATGCCTACACCCGAAAGCATGAGTAGGCCGAAGACCGCGAGAAAGCCGTATTGAGTGAGAAAATCTTCCATGGTGAAGCGGTGAGCCGCCAGAACAAACGAGACGGGACAGAATAGTATCGGCTGGCTACGAGTCCATCCGAAGTTCAGTTCATCTGCATGCGAATTCTCTGCGCACCGGACAGTTTCAAGGAATCGATCAATGCTGCTGACGCAGCACGGGCGATGGCGTTAGGGGTTGGTGATGCAGGGTTCACCGCCGATGCATGCCCGATCGCGGACGGTGGTGAAGGTTCCTTGGACACGCTCATGTGCGCCATGGGTGGCGAGATATGCACTGCCACCGTTGTTGGCCCGCTCGGCGAACCAATCACCGCACGATATGGAATCGCTCCGGGTAACATCGGCATCGTTGAACTTGCTGAAGCCTCAGGTCTCACCCTCGTGCCAAGGGGGTTGCGCAATCCAGCGCGAACGACAACATTTGGCACGGGCCAACTCATCAGACTTGCGGCGGATCATGGCTGCAACGAAGTGCTTGTCTGCATCGGCGGCAGTGCGACCGTTGACGGCGGAACAGGCCCCGCGCAAGCGCTCGGCGCCGTGTTCTTCGGCGCAGGTGGACAAGTCATCACGTCGCCTATGACAGGCGGCGATCTTGCTGGACTGACGCGCGTTCAACCGCCGGATGCTCAAGGTTTGCCGACTATCCGAATCGCATGCGATGTAACCAACCCGCTCTGTGGGCCGCACGGCGCCGCAGTTGTGTACGGCCCGCAGAAAGGCGCAACACCTGAACAGGTTCAACAACTCGACATGGGGCTTGCGCATCTGGCGTCGCTTTGCGGCGTCGAGCCTGCAACACCCGGCTTCGGCGCTGCTGGCGGCGCAGCCATCGGGCTGGTTGCGCTGTGCGGCGGACGATTGGAGCGAGGCATTGAACTCGTCCTTGATGCCGTCGGTTTTCAGCAACGATGTCGCTTGGCCGACCTCGTATTGACCGGCGAAGGGTGTCTTGACGAACAGTCGCTCAGCGGCAAAGCATCGCTCGGCGTCGCTCGCGCTGCGGCGAAATGCGGCGTATCGACGATCGCCATCGTCGGCAAGACAGGCAACGGAGCGGCGGCATGTGTGGGTGCCGCGCGTGGCCAACTCCGCGAGTGCGTCAGCTTGAGTGAACGCTATGGAGAAGATCGCTCCATGCGCGAACCGGCAGTTCTACTTCGTACCGCGGCACGAGACGTTGCATTGCGATTTTCTACAGAACCACATTCGCGCCGGGCTGAATGACAGGCGGCAAGTCTGCTGCGGGAATCTCATCGGCTTCTGTCGCGGTCAGGGGGCTGATTTCGATTCGTGCTTGAGCGCGTCCGTTGCGGTCGCGAGGCACTCGAACCCCACGCGATTCGAGCCACTTCGCAAACCGCTCCGATTGCAGCTCGTGTGACGTTGCAGGTGAATCCGCGCCCTCTGCATTCTTGATCGGAGCGAACTCTTCCGCCCGGCTCGTCTCACACACAATCGCCGATTCTGCAAGCGGGAGCGCATCAAACACAAACGCTTCCAATTTCACCGCATTGGGTGAGGCCGGCTCAATGCGCTGGCCGGTCTCGACATCAATGAAGGGAACCTTCTTCTCCGCCCGATGCCACGGCAACCCGAAGCGATGCGGATCAGCAGTGAGCCGCTCCACAAACGCGACACCGAAGAGGTGAATGGCGATCGAACCGGCGTTGAACCGCAACGCGCCTCGATCATCGCGCTGGCTGGCAAGCTCCGAGGGCAGGTCTGAGTATTCAATCACCAACGTTTTGCCACCTGCACGGCAGAAGACGCCGACTTTTTCCTCAGGCGATGCCTTGGGCACCATCTTGCTGGAAAGTTCTGCGGAGCTGTCCGGCGCTGCGGTATGCCGACCGATGAACACAGGATCGATGACTTTCGCCAGTGGATTATCGACCTGGAAGTAGCTGATGTGTTCAATGCCGCGCCCCGCCATATCTTCAATCGCACCGCTTTGCCTGAGCGCGCGAAGCGAGCCGCCATGCCCATCGGGATTCACTGCGATTTCGTGCTTCTCCGCCAGCAGCAGGCGACCGGTACTCATCTCGAATGACGGAACGACGCCCTGCGGGAACATGAACATGTCGCGCCGATTCAGCCCGAAACAGTTGTTGTCGGTCATGAACGCCCGTGTATCGGCGTCATTGATCGGGCTTGTCATGATGTACCACGGGATAGTTACGCCGTAGCGCCTCTGTGCTGCGAGAATCTGCTCCGCAAAAACGCGGAAGAGCGGCTTACCGGTGATCGGTGTGGCTGGAAATGTACCCTTCGGTCCGTTCCAGCCAAGCCGCGTACCTTGACCGCCCGCGACCGTGAATGCCGCGATTTTGCCGGACGCGATGACCTCTTCGCCCACTTCGTGGTATTTTCGTTCCTCTGAACCCAGCGCGTAGTACGGCGCAGGTTCGATCTTGTCCGGCAGCTTCGCAGGCTGCGGATGGCGAACATACTCGTCAATCAACTCATCAAGCGCATCGAAGTCGATTGCGGAAATCTGCGCAAGAAGTGAGGCCTGCTGTTTTGCATTGAGCTGATCGTAAAACGCCAGCAGATGCGCCTGGCCATGCGCTTCAAGCATTGCTCGGACTGCGGAAAGTGAGTCTGACATGCGTGGCGGATGATAACGGACACATGCGTACCGCGTGGTGCCATGGCGCGCGTGCGGCTGCCTCTTCGCTGGCGGTCAGATAGCGTCCGGCGTGGTGGGTTTCGACCAACCCTGCGGGAGATGGCGGACGATCTTGCCAGATTCGAGATAAATGACCTGTTCGCAGATGTTCGTACAGTGGTCTGCGATGCGTTCGAGGGATTTCGTAACGGTGAGCAAGCGGAACGCGAAGTCCACCGCAAACCGGCCCGCAGCCACTTTCTGCTGCGCGTCGAGCATAATCTCCCGCTTGAACTGATTGACCGTGTCGTCGAAGCTGAGCACACGCTCGCCCAATTGCACGTCGTCATTGGCCAGCGCGCGGTTGGCGTCGCGCAACATACCGATGACGCTGTTCGCCATCACACGGAACGTAGGCGGCGGGGCCTGCGACGAATCGCCCGCCACAACAACCTCAGCGATATTGACAGCGAGGTCGGCGATGCGCTCCAACTCGTTGTTGATCTTGACAATCGTGAGCACAGAACGGATTGAGTGCTCGTTCGTCTCACCCATTGCAAGCAGCGGAATTGAGGCTCGCTCAATTTCAACATCCACACGATCAATGGTTGTATCGCCTTCGATGACCTGCTGCGCCTTGACGAGATCGGATTCAAAGTAGCTCTCAACGGCGCGCAGTGTATGATCGACGACACGGTCCCCCTGCGTGATGAGATCGCCCTTCAGTTTCGCGAGTTTGGTCGAAAAATCACTCATGTTGATTGTTCAGTATAGCCTTGCATCGCCGGGCATGAACAGCCAGAAACCGGACCAATCCGTTCGACACGATCGACTTCGCGCCAATCAATCTTGCTCCAGAACGCGCCGCGCCGTACCCTTCTTGGCATGATTGAACTCGGCGTGAACATCGATCATGTCGCAACGATCCGCCAAGCCCGGCGGACCTACGAGCCGGACCCCGTCTGGGCTGCCATCGAAGCGCATCTCGGCGGCGCGGATGGCATTACGGTTCACCTGCGCGAGGATCGCCGACACATTCAGGATGATGACGTGCGCCGTCTTTCCGAGCTGGTGCATGTCAAACTCAATCTTGAAATGGCCGCCACGGATGAAATGGTCGAGTTCGCAATTGAAGTTCGACCGCAGATGGTCATGCTCGTGCCGGAAGGACGGCAGGAAGTAACAACTGAAGGCGGGCTGGATGTTGCGGGGCAGTCGCGCCGACTGACGCAAGTGGTCAAGCGACTTCGCGACGCCGGCCTTATCGTCAGCGCATTCATTGACGCCGAGGAGCGGCAGGTGCGCGCCTCGCATGAGTGTGGCTTTGCCGTATGCGAAATTCATACCGGCCCGTACGCTGCTGCGTTCTGGCAGGACGGACGCGATTCGGAGCGGCCCAGCGTTCTGGCGGAAGTGGAGAAGATTCGCGCGGCGGGCAAGTTGATCGCAGAACTCGGGATGCGCTTCAACGCCGGGCACGCACTCAACTACTTCAACGTCCAGCCGATCGCCGCCCTGCCCGGCGTACGCGAACTGCACATCGGACATTCGATTGTGAGTCGAGCCACGTTCGTCGGCATCCGCGAAGCCGTGGCGGAGATGAAACGCCTGATGCGTGAAGCCGCTGGTGTCTTTCAAGGCCGCTAAAGCCACTGTTCTGACAACGCCGAGCAACGAATCCATGTTGACTTCGTCAGTCTGCCGCCTTGCATTGGCATGACGATGTAGAATCAGGCGATTGTGTCGTGCATTTGTTTTCCGTTCTTCATCGCCAAATGTGATTGGAACCACCGTGGCCAGCTTCAACCCCATCTTTCGTGGCGCGTTCACCGCGATTGTAACTCCGTTCAACGCCGACGGCTCAGCGGTCGATTACGCAAGGCTCGAAGCAAACATTCGACACCAGGCGGAAGGCAACGTAACGGGTATTGTGCCGTGCGGCACGACGGGCGAATCGCCGACGCTTTCGGAACATGAACATCATGCGGTCGTGGAGAAGGCTGTTGAGGTCGGCAAGCCACTTGGCCTTCGCGTAATTGCCGGGGCTGGCTCAAATAACACCGCACACGCCATCGATCTGCATCGCTTCGCGCATCGAACCGGCGCGGATGCTTCGCTGCAGGTCAATCCGTACTACAACCGCCCTTCTCAGGAAGGGATGTATCGCCACTTCATGGCGATTGCCGATGCCTGCGATCTGCCGATCATGCTGTACAACATACCGGGGCGAACCGGCGTATTGCTCAGCGCGGACACGATCGAACGATTGGCGCGCCATCCCAACATTCGCGCGATCAAGGACGCAACCGGCGGGCTGGAACTGGCGTCTGAAACCATCGCGAGAACTGATCTGGCGCTGCTGAGCGGCGATGATCCGCTGACGTTGCCCATGGCCTCGATCGGCGGGGTCGGCGTTGTTTCGGTCGTTTCAAATCTTGTGCCTGATCGCGTGGCTGATCTGTGCAGCGCATTCCTTGATGGCGACTGGGAGCGAGCACAGGAACTTCATCATGCGCTGCTGCCACTTGCGAAGGGATTGCTTTCGCTTGATACGAATCCTGTTCCGCTGAAGACGGCCATGAAACACCTCGGCCGAGACACTGGCGTGTTCCGCCTGCCGCTGTGCCCGCCATCTGATGATGTCGCGAAGAAGATTGCGTCCATCGTCGAAAGTCAGGTCGGCGCATCGCGCGTTCGCGCTGCCGCGAAAGTCCGCAACTGAGACGATTCCCCCCAGTCTCTGCCTTCAACGGTTTCGCCCAACCACACATGTTTCTCTCGTCAACTTTGCTGTATCGAACCAGAGCCTCATATTTCGAGTTTTGTATAAATCTCGTTCTTTGTCGAGCAGATCGTCACAACTGCTATTCACGCTGCTGACGTTCGACGACAATCTGCCGCCCAAACCGGTTTGCCGAGTAGCCGCCCACACTTTCCTGCGATACCTTTCTCCCATGGTTACGACTGCTTCATCACTCCTGCACACTCCGTTTCACAGCTTTCATGTCGAGCACGGCGCGAAGCTGGTTGACTTCGCCGGCTGGGAAATGCCGCTGCTGTACAAGTCCATCATTGATGAGCACAAACAGGTGCGTACTTCAGGCGGGTTGTTCGATGTATCCCACATGGGTCGCGTCCGGTTCACCGGGAAGGACGCCAGGCTGTTCCTCGACCATATCTGCACGCGGCAAATCCACGGCATGACAGATGGCGCGGTCCGGTATTCGCTCGTGTGCAATGAGCAAGGCGGCTGTCGTGACGACGTGCTTGTGTACCGCATTGCTGAAGCTGAGTACCTCATGGTGTGCAATGCTTCGAATCGGGCCAAGCTGCTCGCACACTTTGAAGCCGTGCGCGGCGACATGGTTTTCAAGATCAAGGACGAAACGGAATCGACGGCGATGGTCGCCCTGCAAGGGCCGAAGGTGATGGACCTTCTGGCTCCATTCTCCAGCGAAATCGCCTCGCTCAAACGGTATCGCTTCATCACGAAGAATCTGCTCATCGCAAAGGTGATGATCTCGCGCACCGGTTATACGGGTGAAGACGGCGTTGAGGTCATTCTGCCCTCGATGTTCGCGGGTCAAGCCGTCAAGATGATGCTCAGCAGGATGCCAGGCGACATCAATGCGCCTGATGCACCGGTCAAGCCCGCGGGACTTGGCGCACGCGATTCTCTCAGGCTCGAAGCGGGCATGCCCCTTTACGGCCATGAGATTACGGAAGAAATTGACCCCATTTCTGCCGGGCTGAACTTCGCGGTGAAGCTCGACAAAGGTGATGACGATCCGACAATCGGCCGATTCATCGGACAGGACGCACTCCAGCGCATCGCAGCGCAAGGCCCCAGCCGCAAGCTCGTTGGACTTGTACTCAATGGCAAACGAAGCGCTCGGCAGGGCATGAAGGTGAAGAGCGGCGATCGCGAGATCGGCTTCGTCACGAGCGGCTGCGCCAGCCCGACGCTCGGCAAGTGCATCGCGATGGCGTATGTCGATGCCGAGAAGAGCGACGTCGGCACTGTGGTTCAGGTCGATCTGGAACGCTCCATAGACGACGCGCAGCTTGTTGCGCTGCCGTTCTACAAAGCCGGGTAATGCTGCTCATCATCGGCATCGTCGCGTTCTTCTTTCTCCTGGGCGCGCTGTATGTCATCATCACGCTGATGACCGTGCCGGGCCTGGCTGAAGAGCGGCTGGGTCGATGGGAAGAGTTCACCGACCTTGACGCATGGCGAGACGACGAGGAAAGCAACGAGGGGAAAGCAGCACTCAAGGAAGGACTGCGCCGACAGGTCAGATTGTGGGCGGACCCGGCGCGCGACATGTTCGGGCGTGAGCGCATTCTGCGGCAGGTTCGGTACATCGACGCCACAACTGGCGAGCCGGTTCGAGCCGAACACGACCAGAGAGTGTTTCGCAGGCGAATCAAGCCGAACTGAGTTGCTGCGCACATCACGTGCGCTCATTCAGCATCGCTTACGATTTGACAATCCGCGCCTTGGGAGACGCGACATTCGCCATGGCATTGCGCGTATCGACGATCAGCTTTGCGCTTCGGCCGAGCAGGCTGTAATCCACAGCGCTGTGATCCGTTACGATCAGCACGCAGTCATAAGACGCCAGCGACTTTTCATCGAGCGCGACGGACGAGAGGCCGATATCGTGCTTGCGCATGCGCGGGAAGCTGGGCACATGCGGATCGTGATACGCAACCTCTGCGCCATTGTCCCACAGCAGTTCAATGATTTCCGCAGCAGGACTCTCTCGAATGTCGTCAATGTTCGGCTTGTACGCGATGCCGATGACGAGAACCTTTGAGCCGCGCAGCGCCTTGCGCTCGTCGTTCAATGCGCCCATGACGCGAGTCACGACATAGTGCGGCATCTGAGCGTTGATCTCGCCGGCCAGTTCGATGAACTTTGTGGCGTGACCAATTTCCTTCGCTTTCCACGTGAGATAAAACGGGTCGATGGGGATGCAGTGCCCACCAAGGCCGGGGCCGGGATAAAACGGCATGAAGCCGAACGGCTTTGTAGATGCCGCAGCAATCACTTCCCACACGTCGATGTCCATATCGGTCAACAACGTTTTCAACTCGTTGACAAGCGCGATGTTGACCGCTCGGAAGATATTCTCAAGCAGCTTGGCCGCCTCTGCGATTTCCGCTGTACGCACCCGATGCACGGATGCGATTGAGCGTGTGTAGAACGCCATCGCCAGATCGGTGGCGACATCGCCAACACCGCCGACAAGTTTGGGAATCGAACTGGTGGTAAAACCGATGCGACCGGGGTCTTCTCGCTCCGGTGAATAGGCAAGGAAGTAATCCACACCGCATACAAGACCGGTTGCGTCCAGAATGGGCATCATCTCGTCGCGCGTGGTGCCGGGGTAGGTTGTCGATTCCAGCACGACAAGCTGGCCGCGCCGCAGTGTCTGCGCCACCATCCGCGTGGAGTCGAGCACAAAGCTGAGGTCCGGCTCACGATGCTCGCCGAGCGGCGTGGGCACGCACAGCACGACGACATCCGCTTCGCCAAGGCGAGAGGAATCCGTCGTCGCATCGAAGCGGTTGGACTTGGAGAGCGTTTCCGTCAGCTCCGCGCCCAAATGCTTGAGATAGTTCTCGCCCTTTTTGAGGAGCTTCACCTTCTGCTCATCTACGTCGTAGCCCAGCACGCCATAGCCTGCATCGTGCACCGCCTTGGCCAGCGGCAGGCCGACATAGCCAAGCCCGACGATGCCAATGACGGCGGTTCGTGATTCAAGACGCTCGCGAAGTTGATCTGCGGCGGAGGATTGCATGGTTGGCGCGGGGGTGGTGGTCATGGGCAAGTATGGTATTCAATGAAATGGCAGTGATGGCGACCGGCGAATGTTATCGGTTGTTTTTGACTCCGGAATCAGTGCCTGTTACGCCACAGGGCGAGGCGATTCACTGACGAGTCCGCTTCCAACGCGCCTCACCCCAGCAGCTTTGACGGATCTTCCAGCAGCTTGCGCACCGTGTTCAGGAACCGAGCGCCTTCCGCGCCGTCCACGACGCGGTGATCGCAGGAGAGACTCAGCGGGAGCACCTTGCCTGCGTAGAACGCGCCGTCTCGCGTCAACACCTTCTCGTACGCTCGGCCCGCAGCAAGGATCGCCACTTCGGGATAATTAATAATCGGCGTAGCAAACATGCCACCATAGCTGCCAACGTTGGAAATCGTGAACGTGCCGCCCATGAGATTTTCACGCGGCACAGTTCGATTGCGGCACTGGGCTGCCAAATCCCCTACCGCTTCACTCAACTGCACAACACTCTTGCGATCCGCTGAAGGAATGACTGGCACCATCAGGCCGTGATCGGTATCCACTGCGATGCCGAGATTCACCTCAGCCTTGAGCAGAATCTCTTCGTTCGCGTCATCAACATTCGCATTCAGCGCGGGGTGCTTTCGCAGGGCCTTGCAGCACGCGATGATGATGAACGGCAGCAGGCTGAGCTTCTGGCCCAGCACTGCGGCATACTCGCGCCGCTTCTCATCAAGCGACGTGACGTCCACTTCGTCAACAACCGTAAAGTGGACGGCCGTGCGGACCGACAAGTCGAGCGCCTGCGCAATCTTGCGGCGCACCCCGCGGAACGGAATGCGCTGCGAAACCCCCTGAGAATCGACCTTGATCGCAGACAACCTCGCCGCGCGGTCTTCGCCATCGCGAGGAGCCGCAACCGGTGCACGGCTGGCTGGTCGGGAACCGCCGCTGCCTGCATAGGCCTCAATGTCGCCTGCGGTTACGCGGCCGCCACGACCAGAGCCTTCAACCGCGTTGATGTCGATGCCCATCTCGCGCGCAATGCGCCGAACCGCCGGTGTCGCAAGCGATTTGCCGGCTTTGGATTTTCCGTTCGATGTTTCCTGGCGGCGAGCGAAACGCTGCGAGATGGTCAGCTCACCGGAAACGTTGCCGACAACCGTGCCTGCATCTTCACGTTCTTCCGACTGTGCGCCAGCCTGATTGGCAGCCGAGCCGCGCTGCGCTGCCGCCGGTTGAGGCGCTGCTTTCTGTGGTGTGGCAGCAGGCTGAGCTGCAGAAGATGCAGCGCCGACTTCGTACGTTACGAGAATCGAGCCGACGTTGATGATCTCGCCTTCCTTGCCGCGCAGCTCCTTCACCACGCCCGCCCACGGGCTGGGCACTTCGACGAGCGCCTTGTCCGTTTCCATTTCAGCAAGCGTCTGATGTTCATCCACGCGCTCGCCCGGCTTGACTCGCCACTTGATGAGTTCGGCTTCATGCACGCCTTCGCCAAGGTCGGGCAGAATGAAATGCGATTTGTCGGAAGGTTGCTTGATGCCAGCCATAAGATTTACCGCAGACGCAGAAAGATTCGTTGGAAGAGATCAGTACGCAGCCACTTCTTCGATGGCCTTGCCGATGCGCTCGGCTTCAGGGAGATACTCCAGTTCCAGCTTGTAGTAAGGCATGACGGTATCGAAACCTGTTACGCGCTGGATCGGCGCTTCCAGATAAAGGAAGCAGTGCTCCATGATTCGCGATGCGATTTCCGCGCCGAAGCCGCACGTCTTCGGCGCTTCATGCACGATGACAACGCGACCCGTCTTCTTCACCGACGCTTCAATCGTCTTCATGTCGAGCGGATAGATCGTGCGCAGATCGATGAGTTCGATCGATCGACCGGACTTTTCAATCGCGTTCATGCACTGAATGACCGGCGCGCCCCATGAGATGATGGTCATCTCCTCGCCTTCGCTCACAATGCGCGCCTCACCGATCGGAATGGTGTACTCATCCTCAGGCACTTCTTCACGGAAGGCACGATAGATTCGCTTCGGCTCGAAGAAGATGACCGGGTCAGGATCACGAATCGCGCTGATGAGCAGCCCCTTGGCGTCGTAAGGCGATGCGGGCATCACGATCTTGAGGCCCGGATGATGCGCGTAGATCGCCTCAGGCGAATCGCTGTGCAGTTCCGGCGCGTGAATGCCGCCGCCCACCGGTACGCGAATCGTGAGCGGCACGGTAAACGCGCCTCGTGTGCGCGTCCTCATGCGGGCCGCGTGCGTGGTGATCTGGTCATACGCGGGGCCGAGAAAGCCTTCGAACTGAATTTCAGGAATCGGGCGCAGGCCCGCCATCGCGAGGCCGATCGCCGTGCCGATAATGCCTGATTCCGCCAGCGGGGAATCGACGACGCGATCGCCGCCAAATCGGGCGTGCAGTCCTTCTGTTACGCGGAATACGCCGCCGTTCGGGCCAATGTCCTCGCCGAGGAGAATGATGCGATCATCCTCTTCCATTTCCTGAATGAGGGCGAGATTGATTGCCTGGACAAGGGTTAGGTTCGCCATATGTGTTCTCTGCGTGCTCTGCGTTTCTGCAGTGAATTACCGTTCAACATGCTGCGGGCTTTGAATCTGCGAGGCATCCTGACCAAGGCTGCTCGTCCGCATGGTTGCTCGCTGCACGGCAAGTTCGTCGATCGGTGTCGCGTACATTGAGTCGAAGAAGTCACCCGCGGTCGGCGGAGTGATTTCCTCGGCCCGCTTCACCGCCGCTGTAACTTCTTCCTTCGCTCGCGCGAGCGCTGCTTCATGCTTCTTGTCAGTCCACAACTTGCGCTCGCGCAGGTACTTCTCCAGCCGAAGGAGCGGATCGCGTTTCTTCCACGCTTCCACTTCTTCCGCTTTGCGATACCGGCGCGCATCATCCGCCGTCGTGTGATCGCCCAAGCGATAGGTTACAGCTTCGATGAACGTCGGCCGCTTCTCCTTACGTCCCCGCTCCGCAGCTTCCTTCACCACTTTGACCACCGCGAAGATGTCGTTGCCATCGCACTGTACGCAGTGCATGCCATACGCCAAACCTCGCTGCGCCACCGTCGGAGCGGAGCATTGAATCTTTGAAGGGACGGAAATCGCCCAGCCGTTGTTCTGACAGAAGAAGATGACAGGAATATCAAGGTTCGCTGCGAAGTTGGCCGCCTCGTGGAAATCGCCTTCGCTGGTCGCGCCATCGCCGAAGAATGTGCAGGCAATCGCGTTCTCCTTGCGATATTTGCTCGCCCATGCGAGACCGGTGGCGTGCAGCATCTGCGTACCGATGGGAATCGCCAGGGGCGTGATATACAAGTCGCGCGGAATCTGATTGCCGCGTTCGTCGCCCATCCAGTGCAGCAGGATCATTTCCATCGGCAGGCCGCGCCAGAAGAGGCCCGCGTTCTCGCGATAGCACGGCACGAGCCAGTCGTTCTTGTTGAGCGTGTACGCGGCGCCGAGACTCGTCGCCTCCTGCCCCATGTTCTGTGGATAGGTGCCCATGCGGCCGGATCGCTGCAACTTGAACGCCACCTCATCCAGGTGCCTGCAAAGGAGCATGTGTTCAAACAGCTTTACGGCGTCGGCGTCGGGGATCAGCCCCTTGCCCAGTTTGCTGTCGAACTTGCCGTTCTCATCGAGAATCGACACGTGTTCAATGGCAGTCTGAAATACAGTCTTGATCGGCATCTGTTCGTCCTTCCAGCGAAACCGGCGGCTGGCTGCGTCCGGCTGCTCTGCGCTTCATTACAGAACGCCTTAGGATAGGGTCTGACGCGGTGAAACGCCAGAGACCTCCGCTTCCCATTGCGTTCGTTCTGCGCAAGAAAAAGGCCGATTTGATCGGCCTTGAAAACACTGCGAAAACCTTACGCTCCAACATGCTGCTTCCCGGCCTTTGCATTTCGCTTGGCCCCGGCCGCGATCTTCGCGTTGGCATAATCCACCGCCGCGGCGTGTGTCGAAGAACCGTCTTCCGCGTTGCGAAGAATCTCCGCCGTCGTGCCTTCGATGTCAGCGACCTTCTGATCAACCTCGCGCTCAGTCATGCCGAGATAGAGTCCCGCCAGGCGAATCAGGCCGCCCGCGTTGGCGACGAAATCCGGTGCGTAGAGCACACCGATGCTCTTGAGGATTGCCGAATCTTCATCGGGGTCATCCAGCACGTTGTTTGCTGCGCCACAGAGAATCTCGCACTTGAGCTGGCGAGCGAGGTTCGCATTGATCACGCCGCCCAATGCGCACGGGGCGAGAATATCGCACGACACGGTCAGAATCTGCTCCGGCTCGACGACCTGAGCGCCGAACGCATCGACAACACGCTGCACATTCGCCTCGTTGATGTCCGCCACGATCAGCTTCGCGCCGGCCTTGGAGAGAATGCCCGCGATGTTGTAGCCGACCGAACCAACGCCCTGAATGGCAACCGTTACACCCGCGAAACTCACCGGTTTGCCCAAATGGGCGAGGCATGCCTTCATCGCGTTCACCGTGCCATGGGCGGTGTACGGTGAAGGATCGCCTCCTGTTGAAACCGTCTCGCCACCCATGACGTGCTTGGTTTCATGGGCCATCCAATCCACAAACTGCGTATTGACGCCGACATCTTCTGCTGCGATGTAGTCGCCGTTGAATGTATTGACGAATCGGCCCATGGCGCGAGCCTCGGCTTCCGTAGCTTTGTGGCCACGTGCTGGCGTGAGGATCACGCTCTTGGCGCCGCCCATCGCCAAACCGGCTGCCGCCGCTTTGTACGTCATACCCTCGGAGAGACGCAGCACGTCGTATACGGCATCGGCCTCTGTGGCGTAATGCCAGCGGCGCGTGCCGCCGAGTGCGTTACCCAGTACGGTGGAATGAATGGCGATGATCGCCTTCAGCCCAGTCTCAGGGTCGTGGTGGAAGCAGAGCCGCTCGTGGCCGCGCTCGACAATCTGATCGAAAATGCTCATGGATGACTCGTGTGTTCTTTCTTGGTTGGAACTCTCTCAAACTTCTGCAAACACTCAATATTCATACGGTGATTCAGCGGTTACGTCGGAACATCCGCCGCTTGAACCGTTGAGCCTGAACCGAACTGCGGGATGTGCGTCTGATCGGTCTTTCGACCCTTGCCGCGCACCGTCATATCGGGGGTCTTTTCGGGTACAACGAAATCCGAAGTCGGCAACGTATCGGACCGCTTCAGCGCGACCTTCGCGGCTCGAAGCATGGTCGCGTCCGTATTCGTGCGGAGCGAGCGGATATTGTCATCCACTTCCTTGCAACCGAGCGCGATGATGTGATCGACGACTGCGAGATCGTGCTCCAGGGCGGCGCCTTCCAGCCCGTCGCGGAGCGATTTATCCAGCCGCGACAGACTGCACGCCATCGCGTGAATCCAAGTTACCGACCAGCTCAGCCGCGCCTGAATCATCTGCCGCGTGATGAGTTTCTCCTCGTGCGTCTTGAACATCATTTTGACTTGATGTGAGAACTCGCGAATGCGATTTTCCAGTTCTCGGCCGGCTGAAGCGAGCCGCGGATGCAGGCTGGCGAAACGCGGTGCGCCTCGCTTCACGCCGCCGTACAGTTCCGCCGCAATCCGCAGCGCAGCGCCGAGATTCTTCATCGGACTATCCTTCACACCCAGCATGTACTCGCCAAGCTGCTTGGAGCCATAAGCAAAGACGAAGCTATGCATGACTTCATTCGCGCCTTCAACGATCATATTGATGCGAGAATCTCGCCACATACGCTCGACGACGTTTTCCGTCATGTAGCCTTCGCCGCCCATGATTTGCAAGGCGATGTCCGTCGTTCGGAAGCCGAGGTCTGAGCAGAAGACCTTGCAGATCGCCGTTTCGAGCATGATGTCCTCATCACCTCGATCGACAATGCCGGTGGTCATATAGAGCATCGCGTCCATGGCGTAGCAATACGCTGCCATCGCTGCGATCTTTTCCTGAATCTGTTCAAACTCCGCCAGAGGCCGCTCAAACTGATAGCGATACTGCGCCCACTTCACGGATTGCTCATACGCCGCCTTGCCCGCACCAACCATGCCCGCAGACAGGGTGCAGCGGCCGTAGTTCAGGCACGTCAGCGCGACATTCAGGCCCTTGCCTTCCTTGTGCAGCAGGTTGGCGCGAGGGATTTTCACGTTGGTGAAACGAATACGTGCCTGCCATGTGCCACGAATGCCGCACTTGCTGCGGTTCCTGCTGAAAATGTCGATGCCTTCCATGTCAGGCGTGCAGATGAGGGCGGTGACGGCGTCCTTCTCCTTGCCCGACTTCGGGTCTTTGATCTTCTGCTTCGCCATCACAGTGAAGAGGCCGGAGAGCGCGCCGGACGTGGCCCACTTTTTCTCGCCATTCAGAATGTAATGCGTGCCGTCCGCGCTCAGTTCGCAGCGAGTTTCCTGACCACCTGCATCGCAACCGACATTCGGCTCCGAGAGACAGAAGGCACTGAGCGTGTCCTTCGCCATGCGAGGCAGATACTTGCGCTTCTGGTCTTCATTGCCGAAGAGGTTGAGCGCGCCGCAACCGATGGACTGGTGCGCGGAGACGAGCACGGCAGTCGAACCGCAACTCATGCCGATGCGTTCAAGCACGCGGTTATAGCTGGTAATGCCGAACCCGCCGCCGCCATACTCCTTCGGAATAATCATCCCGAGCACGCCGAGGTCGAAAAGACGCTTGATGCACCATTCGGGGATGTACTGCTTTTCATCAATCTCGAAATGCGGATGTTCGTTTCGGAGATAGTCGTCCAGCGCTGCCAGTAGTTGATCGCACCGTGCGGTTTCCTCCGCGGAGACCTCCGGAAAGGGCAGCATCAGTTCCTCGCGCAGATTGCCCCAAAACAGGTTCTTGATGAAACCCATCGTCTTGGGATCGGGGCCGAGCATCTCCTGAGCCTGCTCAATCTGCTTGCGATCCTTCTCCGAGACGTTCTTGAGCTGCTTCGCGAGGTCGGGCTTGACATCAGTCGAGGGCACGGTGCTTCTCCATTGGCTGACGAGGAACGAGACGAAACGCAAGCGGGGCCGAACAGCACGATCCGCTGAACTCCCGCGAGGGGACCTTCCATGTATATGAGCGGCCAAGACCTGAACCGGGCCGCGTTCCCGACAATCCGTGTCGGCCCCGCATTGTAGAGCTTTAATCGCAGTCGCGTAACAGGAAACGCACCGCATTTGGAACGACCCCCGACGCCTCAACAGGGCGAATCCGGTCGATGAATCAGCCGAAGATTCGTCTCAGCCGCGATTGAGCTTCTTCACCGGCGATCACCTGTGCGGAAAGCTCCGCAGCCTTCTCAAACGGTGCATCCTCCATCGAGCCGTCCAGTTCGTTGAGCCACTGCTTCGTTACCGACATCGCGTGTCGGCCGCCCTTCACGAGCTTTGCGGCAAGGTCCGTACACGTGGACTCCAACTCATCCTGCGGCACGAGATGCGATGCCAACCCCGCTGCGAACCCGTCCGAACCGCTCATCGTTCCCCCGGCCAGGAGCATCGCCCGTGCACGACCGGCGCCGATTTTTCTCACCAACCACGGCGCGACAACTGCAGGACACACCCCCAGATCAACTTCCGGGTAGCCGACTTTCGACTCCGGATGCGTAACCGCAAAGTCCGTTACCACCATCAACCCACATCCACCGCCCACCGCAGCCCCCTGCACCCTCGCAATGGTCGGCACGGGCAGCCTGCGAATCCGCCGCATGACGCGCGAAAGCCCACGAAGCATCCCCGCCATTTTGACGGGGTCGTCAAGCACGCCTTTGAGATCCATGCCTGCACAAAAACTCTTGCCTTCACCTGCCAGAATGACTACTCGCACCGCACCGTTCACTGCTTCGCGCTCGATGGTGTCCATCGCGGCGTCCATCGCCTCGATCAGATCAGGCGAAAGTGCGTTTCTTGCTTCCGGACGGTTCATCGTAACCGTCGCTACGCCGCCACCTTCGCGGTCAATCTGCATGTGTACAAGGCTTGCCAGATCGGTCATGCGCGAGAATGTAACGGATCGGGGGCGATTGCGGGCATCAATAGCCGTACTCGTATTCGTAGTCCGAGTCATCGCCGTCGCCTTCGCTCACGGTCAGCGAGACCGCTGCACCTGCGAGCAGGACCGCCACAACCAGTGCAGCGACGGCACCCATGCCGAATCGACTTCGTAATCCGGGCACTGACCGCAGCGCTAACGCCAGGGGCACAAGCCCCACAAGCCAGAAGCTCCACACAGGCAGTTTGGCCTGATCGTAGATGTTTCCGATGACCAGCAATGATGCGAGCGCCACTGCCATCACGGCGGTCGCGCTGCCCGCAAACACCAGCCGTCGGGAGAGCAACGTGAGAATCATGCCGACGCCGCATGTCGCAGCGATCGCGCCCGCCATGAACGCCAACTTGGAAAAGTGGGCCTGCATGACTACGGCGGATGCAGCCGTGAAGGCGATCATGAACACCGCGGGCACGAGAAATCGTCCTCGCTCTTGCAGATGGACGCCTATCGGATGCGCGAACACAAATAAACCTGCTGCTACCGCCGCCAGAACGCCGCGCCACAGCCACGGCTGCTCGATTGAGGCAGGCGGCTGAAACAGCATGGCTGCGACAATGACCACGATGAATGTCGCTGACAAGGCCAGCGATCGACGCGGCAGGAACTCCATCGCAATCGACAACACCGTTGCGGCGGCGGCTATCAGCGTGATCGAATGCCACTTGGCTTTCAAAGGCCACGCGGGCATGCCTTCAAGCAGCAGAAAGCTGGTGATGAACGCAGCCCCGAACGCAGCCCCGCAGAGTGCGCTTGCTATCGGCGATGCAGCACGAGCTTCGCCTCGCGAAAGTAGCCACGCCAAGCCAAGGAACACACTGCCGACCGATGCGGGAATGATGACGCCCATCAGTACGAAGTGGAACATGCGGTCGCCTCAACGAAACAGAATGCTCGAAGACCTCAACAAGCCATAAGCTGACACAACAACCAGCCCGAAGCACTCACAAGGATTGTTGCGATCATCTGAACGCAGACTCCCTCGCGTGCGCTGCGGGCTGGTGTATCGAATGGACGCGACAACGTACGAATCAGCTTCGCACGGCTTCAAGGCCCACCATGATGCGGACTTCGTCGCCCAGCGCACCCTGCTCAATGCCGTAGTTCATGTTGAACTCGCTTCGCTTGATGGTGAAGATTGCTTCCAGCCCCATCAGGTGCGCACCGCGGCCAGTGGTCGTGCTGCCGGTGAACTCGACATCCGCCGTGATGGACTTCGTTACGCCGTGCAACGTGAGGTGGCCAGTGGCCAGATACATGTTGCCTGACTCGCCCTTGCGTTCGATCTTCGTGGTCACGAAGCTGATGGTGGGATGCTCGGTTACGTTGAAGAAGTCCGCATTGCGAAGGTGGCCATCGCGCCGCGTGTTGCCGCTGTCCACGCTCTCGGCCTTGATCTGAATATTGATCGCGTTGTTGGCGGGATTGGATTCATCCCAAGTGATGGTGCCACCCATCTCGTTGAAGCGGCCATAAAAGTATGCCACATTGTTGTGCTTGATGCGATAGACGATGGACGAGTGAACCGGATCAAGGCGGTAGGTATGCGCTTCCAGTTCCAAAGCGGCTGCGACCGGTGCCGGGGCGACTGTCGGGGCTGCGGATGGCGCAAACGCCGCGGCCAGAAGTGCGGCGGAACCAAGCGTTACAACAAGACTTGCGATACGAAGCATGACGTTGTTCCTTGTGCAAAAAAGTTGAATACGACAAGAGAAACCCGGCTCAGGGCGAGATTGTTCCCGGACATCACATGCCGCCCGAACATGGGTTGCGTGAAATGTCGAGCGTATGCTATCCCAAACAAGGCGGCGGGCACCTAATGAACCGACTGCCGCTTCCATACCGCTGAACGGACTCCGCACATGACTGAACATCCACACGATTCCTCGAACGCGCCAAAACCGGCGAACCGCACGGATGAGAAAGAGGTCATCCCGCTTGAGCAGACGGATGATGCCACGGCTGAAACGGAATCCTGTCCACAATGCGGCGGCGGAATGAAGAAAGAGCAACTCGTTTGTCTGCGCTGCGGCTACAACCTTCGCGAACTGAAAACCGCCACCACGAAAGTGATGAAGGCACCGGTGGACGCAGACGCGGCGCATGACGAAGGCGATACCCCAGAATCCGGTGAAGCGCACCCGCTTGTACGTTTGCACTGGTTTGATCCGTGGGGCTCTATCTCCGTTGCGGGCGCCAGCGCACTGGTGCTGCTGATCGGCTACCTCATGGGAGCGTATGGCTTGTTTCCTGAAGTTGCGCTGGCGGCAGCAAAGGCCGCGGAAACCGGCGCGGCGGAACCGAGTGTCGCATTCATCGATCGCATCAGCGCGGTGGCGCGGTTCATTGTGCTGGCGTTGCTCTGGACGGGCTGCGGGCTGGCCGGCCTGTTTCTGCTTGCGCAGATTCTCAACCGCGCCTTCGGAGAGCTTGGCGCCGCCGCGCTGCGCATGGCGGCGATCGTTACGTCCATGCGCCTCGTTACGTTCATCAACCTGAGCAGCCCGCCATGGGAGCGATTACTGGAGTTCACGATTCAGGTGGTGATCTTCTTCACACTCACGCTGCTGCTGTTCCGCCTTTCGCCTCGCAATGCAGGCATTGTCTCCATCATTGCAGTCTTCGCGTTTCTGCTGCTGTGGCTCAGTTCGACGGCGATTCTCTGGGCGACTGGATGAGTATCGCCGTTTGAATCACGACTGCGAGCCAGCGGTCTGCACGCGTACCAGCCGCATCTCAATCGTGAGCGTCGTGCTGCGTGGAATGTCGCCTGTGCCTTCGCGACCCCAATGACGGTGCGGCGGGCAGAGAATGATTTTTCGCCCACCCGGCTTCATTCCCTGCACAGCTTCATCAATGCCCGATATCACGGCGCCGCGACCAAGCTCAAACGTGAACGCTCTCGCCTGCATCACTTCGCGCCCATCGGGCATCGTGATGCGATAGTCCAATGACACGATGTCGCCAACCTGTGCAGATCGGCCAACTCCTGGCGTCTCACTGACTGTCGAAATGGGCGGCGTGAAATCAATGACAGGCGTCTCGCACCCCATGAGGAATGCGCACGCCACAACCCCCACCGCTGAAAGCGAGATGACCGCCCGATACCTCACCATAACTCTTTGATCGGCTCAGCGCAAGACTGACGTTTGTGCGGTTGCCTGATTCACCATCACAACCGCAGGAATACCGGTCGCGGTGGTGTTATCCGGAACATCTCGCACCGCAACCGCACCCGCGCCGAGCGTCGCACCATCGCCAACGCAGCGGTTGGGCAGCACAACCGCGCCGCAGCCGACCATCGCTGATCCACCCACCGCCGCTCCGCCTGCCAATGCAGCGCGAGGCGCGATGTGCGCAAAGTCGCCGATGATGCAATCGTGTTCGACAATCGCGCCGGTATTGATGATGACGCCCCGGCCGATTGTTGCCCGTGCGTTCACAACCGCGAGCGGCCCGATGAACGCGCCGGAACCGATGACCGCTGAAGGAGAGACAACCGCAGACGGATGCACAATCGGCATCAAGGCGGATTCCGCTGCGATGCGCTGTACGGTTCGCATCCATTCGCGACGCAGGTCCGCGCTGCCCGCAGCGGCGTGGATGATCGCGACGTGATTCACGTGATCGGCGACTGTGGCGATCGGCCCCAGATGCACGGCGCCAGGAAGCGAAGCGCGTTCATCGTCATCAAGAAAGCCCAGCAGGTGCAGGCCCATTTCGCGTGCTGCATCCGCCACCACGGCAGCGTGGCCGCCGCCGCCCATGAGCACGATAGATCGCATGGATTCACTTTCGCTCATGCGGTTCATACCGAGAATCCTTCCTGCTGGAGCCTTCGCGGAGCACGTGAGCTGCCCGTCGGGGCGGCCTTGTTCTCCGTCGGCGGTCCGGTCTGTTGACTTGAGTCCGATGCAGGCGCGGGATATCGCTCCGCCACGCTTCGTTCCCACGAGCGGTGATATCGCGCGATGGGCAGATCGTGATAGCTCGTGCGGCATCGATAGCACACAAGACGCCGCTTTGAAAAAAGCAGAATCCAGATATCGAGCGCAAGCACAACGACCATCGCTGTAAGCACGGGTACATCGGTAACGAAGCCGAAGATACCAGCGACGGCGCCGGCGAACGCAAGCACGACGACGATGCCTGTTACTTGTGGAAACGCTTTTTCCTGAAAGAGGTCTCGGCAGCCGCACGAGATGCATCGCCGGAGTTTGCCTGCGTCATCAAGCGCGCCGTCCCATTGCAGAAACACCTCTGCGGTCTCCAGTTCAACTTCCGATTTCGTCTGTGCGCGATCAGACTCAACGCGAGCGCGGGTGGGTTGCTCGCCGGATTCAAGCCTGATCCGGCCCAGCCGCCGCCTGGCGATGTCGCGAAGTTCGATGCGCATCCGCAGACAAGGATACGTCGAAACGGCGAAAGTCCGAAATGGAAAGACCGGAACATGCCCTTTGAAAACGAGATGCCTGCTCTGCTGCGGACGGGAACAGCTTGTAAGATGAAGCTGTCATGACGGTCGCGGGCGGTGAACTACTCTGCATTCAGTGCGGCTACAACCTCCACGGCCTGCCCGCAGCCGGCGCGTGCCCGGAATGCGGCGTACCGATCGAACGCTCACGCACAGGCGATCGGCTGGCGGATGCCAATACCGATTGGCTGCGCGGCCTCGTTCGCGGGCTGCGGCTCATCATGTGGGGGCTGACATGCCTTGTCCTTACACCAATCCTGCTTGTTGTGGGGCACCTGGTGTTGTTGAACCTCGACAACATGCCGCACTATGTGAAAGAAACGCTGTACGTTGCAGGGCTAGTTCTTGTCTTCGCGCTTCTGGTTGTGTGTCCGATTCTGGTTGCGATCGGCACATTGATGGTCACTGCGCAGGAGCCACGCGAGCAGGAACGAGAGTCAATCACTTCCAACAGGCGGGTTGCCCGCTGGGGCATGATTGCGGTCGTCGCGGTCGGCTCCGGCATTCTTCTTGGCGAGTTGCTTGTCGTGCGGATGACGTTTCCAGTGATGCACATCGCGCTCAGGGTGGTGGCGTTTCTCGTCTTCACCGTCGCACTGGTCGCGCTGCTCCGATGGTTGGCGTCGCTCATGCGACGCGTGCCGGATGAGCCGCTCGCAAAATCCGTGCAGGGTTCCGCCAAGTTTTTCTCATGGGCGTTGCCGGTCGTTGCCCTTGTGCATTCACTCGGACTTTCCAGCCAAGCTATCCCGGGGCCTACTGGGTTCAGCTTCATTCTTGCTCTGGGCGGCTGCGCCATAACTATCATCATGTTCCCAATCGTGATCCAAGGCGTAATCACGCTCGGCCTGATGTCATCATGCCTTCGCGCGTTGAAGGCGACGCTCAGGGATCACTCGCTTCGGCTTGCGATAGACGACTACAAGAAGTCGGTGCGGGACGATTCACTCCGCTGAAGCGTTTCGCGTTTTCCGCGCGCTTTCAGCAGGGGCGACCGTAACAAGCTCTTCGATCAGCTTCTGCATGTTCTTGCGGCTGAACGCAGCGGCCTGTCCTGGCACCTTGAGCGGAGACGTCATGCCATACCCGACGGCGATGTCCATCAGCAGCCATGCCAAGGCGCCCGCAGGCTCATCACGACGCACCGCACCGGCTTTCTGCAGGTCGGCCAGTTCTGCCTTGAGAAACTCGTGCAAGAGAGCAAGGTGCCGCCTGAGTGGCTTGGCGATGTCGCGATCCATCTCCGCTTCAGTCATGGCCTGGAAGATGACTCGATAGACGTTGCGACCACGCTCGTGAGTCGCAGGATTGCCCGCCAGCAGGACGCGCAGGCGCCTGGCGGGGTCGTCCACGCCCTTCAGGGCGGTCTGCCAGCCGTAAATGACCTCGTCGCCGACTTCATCGATCAGCGTGACGAAGAGATCGAGCTTGTTGTTGAAGTGCCGATAGAGAATCGGTTCCGTGATGCCCGCAGCCCGGGCAAGTTCGGCGGTCGTGGTGCCGCGATACCCGCGGCTGGCGAACAACTCCGCTGCGACCTCAAGAAGTTGGCGGCGGCGATCTTTCGCCCTCATGCGGACCATAGACACACACTCCAGATGCGCGTTCGAACAAGCACTTGCCTGTTCGAAGAAAGTTAGTGGACGGTTGACTAATGTAAGTGTAACGCGGGTTTGGGCAAGGTGAAGCGCAAGGGCGGACTTTTGCAGTCAAACCCTCCGTTTCAGCTTCAGAATGCGATTCACGCCGCTTCGATCTTGCTGCGGGCCGCATCCGGGTGGATTTCCAACCTGGCTTCGCCACCTGGAATGATGAGGTCCGCGATGGGCGTGCCTTCAGGAATGATTTCACCGGTCAGCGTGCGAATCTCGATCTGCGGGTTGGCCTTTTCGTGCGATTCAAGCTGCGTTTCTAGCTTCTTCTGCACATCCGGCTCGACCTTTGCCCACGCTGAGCGACCCCGGCACTTCGGGAACTTCGAGCAGCCCAGCCACAGGCCACGCTTGCCTCGACGCAGGTTGAGCGGTGCTTCACACTTCGGGCAAGGCAGATCGGTCAGCAGCGCGGGCGGCGAGGGATACTTGATGCGCTCCTTGCGGTCGAGATTCACCACGCACTTGACTTCAGGGTAGTTCACTGATGCAAGGAACTTGCCGAAGCGGCCCGTTCGCAGAATCATTGGTGAGCCGTCTTCCGGGCATGCCACATTGACCTGCTCAGGCAGCATTGGCTTCCCATCACGGTCGATCGGCGCTGCGTATTCACAATCCGGGTATCGCGAGCAGGAAAGGAATCGCCCGTTCTTGCCGAAGCGGTATGCCGTGCGAGCCTTGCACACGGGGCATTGATATGGCGCGGGCTGCACTTCCGCCTTGGCGTGCGTCATGGTCTCGTGGGCGCGTTCGAGGGCCTGCGAAAATCGCTGATAGAAACCCGCGAGCATTTCTCGCCAGTCCTTGTGCTGGTCGGCGATCTTGTCCAGCTCCGCTTCCATCTCTCGCGTATAGCCGACATCCATCAATCGCGGGAAGCCCTGAATCAGCTTGTCCGTAACGACCTCGCCGAGATCCGTTGCATAGAACCGGCGATCGACCTGCTCAACGTAGTTGCGGTCCTGAATGACCTGAATGATCGCTGCGTAGGTGGACGGCCTGCCGATGCCTTCCGCTTCGAGCGTCTTAACGAGCGAGGCTTCCGAATAACGAGGCGGCGGGCTGGTGAAGAGCTGCTCCGGCTCCAGCGCAAACGGGGCGGTCTCCTGCCGCTCGGTAAACTCCGGCAGCACCTGCTCATCGCTCGCAGTCGGTACGCCCGCGACGCGATAGAAGCCGTCGAACACCAGCGTGCGGCCAGTGGTTCTGAGCACCGCCCCGGTCGGCTTGTCGCTCCGCTCCAGAAGCACACTGGTGGAATCCCACTGTGCGGGTGTCATCTGGCATGAGATGAATCGGTTCCAGATCAATCGGTACAGCCGCTGTTCGTCTTCCTTCAGTTCGCGGGTGAGCGTGTCGGGATGCCGCGATGCATCCGTCGGGCGGATCGCTTCATGCGCTTCCTGCGCTGCAGCACTTGCGCCATAGAAGTTGGGCTTCTCCGGCAGATATGCGTCGCCGTGTGTTGTGCTGATGTATTCTCGCGCCTGCGCCAAGGCCTCGCCGGAAAGATGCGTGGAGTCGGTACGCATGTAGGTGATGTAGCCGTTTTCATACAACGCTTGCGCGGTACGCATCGTGCGGTTCGCGCTGAAGCCAAGCGCCGACGACGCGGCCATTTGAAGCGTTGAGGTAATGAACGGTCCTGAAGGCTTGGAACTCGTGCGCTTCGTTTCGATTGACTTCACACGATAGCGCGTTGATGGATCGACATCACCGGTTACGGTGCGCAGGAAACGAGCCGGGCCTTTGCCGTCCGGGTTGTTCTGCGTCTCAATGCGGACGTTACGCAAGCCGACCGCTTCGGCGACCTTGACGGCGTCCGCGGAGCAATCACGATCTTCCGTCGCGCCGCATCGGAGATCGAACTTCTCGCCAGCCACTTCGACCAGCTCAGCCTTGAATGCCTTGTGCTCCGCAAGCCACGCATTCTGCGCTTTGACAGTCGGACCCTTGTTCTTCTCATCGCGCTGGGCGAGGAACTTCTGCCATTGAGGCGCCAGTTTGGTGGCGGCTGCGGCGTCAACGGCGAGCCGCGCAGTCAATCGCCAGTATTCATCCGGTACGAAGGCGCGAATCTCTCGCTCACGCTCGACGATCAACCGCACCGCAACAGACTGCACGCGCCCCGCGCTCAAGCCACGTGCGACTTTCTTCCAGAGCAGTGGCGAAACCTGATAACCCACGATGCGATCGAGGATACGGCGCGCCTGCTGTGCGTTCACGCGGTCTTCGTCAATCGGATGCGGATTGCTGAAAGCTCGTTGAATCTCTGACTTCGTGATGGCGTTGAACACCACGCGGCGGGCATCCTTCGCATCAATACCGAGTTCCTGCGCAAGATGCCACGCGATCGCTTCACCTTCGCGGTCCAAGTCGGTAGCGAACCAGACGGCAGCGGCGTTCTTCGCAGCACGCTTGAGTTCCGTCATCACCTTCTTCTTGCCCGGCAGCACTTCGTAGGTCGGCTCGAAGCGGTTCTCCAGATCGACGCCCGGCACCGGCTGCTTGGAACCCTTCGGCGCTTTGCTCGGCAGATCGCGCACATGCCCTACAGACGCCTGCACGACGTAATCCGGTCCGAGGTACTTGTTGATGGTCTTTGCTTTGGCGGGAGATTCGACAATGACCAGATGCTTACCTTCTGCCTTCGTCGGTGCGCTGCCGCCCGCGCCGCGCGAACCCGCAGCCTTCTTCGTAGTCTTCGAGGTCTTGCGGCTTGTTGAGGTTTTAGCCATGGCTGAAGGGGCGTATCGGTTCACCCGCCGCAGCGGGAAGCGAAAAACAACGAGATCAAAGTCGATGGCCCCACGAAACTGGGCGAAGATCGGCGGTTATCGGACTCCTGTCTATGGAAAGCCGATTTCGGGGCGGAGAGAGACTAGGGGCGGAAGCAGAACGATTCAACACCGCCGTGTCAAGATGATGATGCCCCGATCGCGATTTGCGCGGCACTGAGCCGCTCTTGAGGCGTCATGGCTGCTGCGTCGAGCCAGACTGTGCCCGGCAGATACCTGAAACGGCGGAGCCACGTCCGCTGCTGTTTGGCGTACTGCCGGGTGCGTATCTTCACCTGCTCGAAGGCCTCTTCCAGTGTCGAGCGGCCTTCAAGGTGATCGACAATCTGCTTATAACCCAGCGCTTCCCGCGCCTGGCGACCAAGTTTCCCCGCTGCATGCAGCGCGCGGACTTCGTCAACGAATCCCTGCTCGAACATCGCCTTCACGCGCGCGTTGATGCGTCGATTGATTTCCTCGACGGGCCATTCGAGACCGATCAAACGCACATCTTCACGCATGGAGCCGGAACTCCACTGCGATTGCAGATCGCTGAGCCGCTGACCGGTTTTCTCAAAGACCTCAATCGCGCGGATGCTGCGTTTGCGATCGTTGCGATGGATGCGCTCGGCTGCTGCGGGGTCCGCCTGCATCAATCGCTCACGCAACGATGCCTCAGAGAGTTCTGCAAGCGCTGCGCGAAGTTCTTCATCAGGCGGCGGACCATCAAACATGCCGTAGAGAAACGACTGGATATACAGATTCGTCCCCCCCACGATCACCGGCCACCGGCCTCGCGAGCGAATGGTTTCAATCGCGCGTTCAGCCAGCTCAAGCCACGCATCGACGCTGAATGTCTCGTCATCCGGCTCAACGATATCGAGCAGGTGATGTAGAGCCTCGCCCTGCTCAAGAACCGTCGGCTTTGCAGTGCCGATATCCATGCCTCGATACACCTGCATGGAATCCGCACAGATGCACTCCCCGCCGCCGGGCAGCGACCGCGCCAGGTCGATTGCAAGTCGTGTCTTGCCGCCTGCAGTCGGGCCGAGGATCATCAGAATGGGACGAGATGAAGCGGTCATCATCGTGTGTGCGTGAACAAGGTGTCGCGCAATCTATCGACGTGTGATTGTCAACTTCGCATTTAACGATGGAACAGCCTCTTCCTGCACAACACCGTCTGGCCAGGTGATTCGCACGCGACCTGTTGATTGCGCGCCGGGCCTGCCGAAGTGCGCATAAGGCGGGCTGTTCGACATGAACCCGCCGCCGTAGATCCAGCGTGTCATTCGCTCGTCTCCGACCAGCCATTCCACGCGGCTGCCCAGACCCCGCTGATTGCCCACGTTCGGCCGCTCATCGCGCAGTTCAACGATAAGCCAGACACTGGACTTGGACCTCTCGCCATCATTCCGCAGCACGCGGATGGGGCCGTTCATCTCGCCGATGATGAGATCGATATCGCCGTCGCCATCAAGGTCTGCAAAGACCATTGCGCGATCACGCGCCGGACGGTTCAGCCACTCGCCCGCTGAGTCATCCGCGAATCGCTCGTATCGCTCGCCACGCCGTTTGAACAGCAGCGGCGGTTGTTCGTAGTCTGAATCCATGCGCTCGCGCGTGGCTTGGGGATAGACATGCCCGTTGACCATCAACAACTCTTCGTGGCCGTCAAGGTCGAGATCGTAAAAGCCGCACGCCCAGCCGAGAAACGGGCGGCTGATGATGCCGAGACCGCGTCGCTGTGTCTGATCCTCGAACGACATGTTGCCAAGGTTGACATGCAGCGTGTTCATGTCGCTTGAGAAGTTGGTCGTGAAGACATCGGGCAGGCCATTGCCGTTGACATCGCCTATACCAATGCCCATCGTGGCCTGATTCGAACCGTCCACGTTCGACGCGATGCCGCTGCGTGCGCCGATTTCAACGAATCGCATGTTGCCCTGGTTGTGAAACATGAAGTTAGGCATCGAATCATTGCCGACGTAGATGTCCTGTCTGCCGTCGTTGTCGAAATCGAGAATCACCACGCCGAGGCCGTACATCGACGGAACCGCAGCGATGCCGGATGCAACGGAGACATCTTCAAATGTGCCGTCGCCGTTATTGCGATAGAGCGCGTCGGCCTGAGGCGGCAACCCGCGCGGGCCTGCCAGCACTTCCATGCCGAGGAATCGCGTGGACGGCGGTGGGTTTGCTGCGTCAAACTCAAGATAGTTGGCAACATAAAGATCAAGCATGCCATCGCCGCTCACATCGCCGAATGCGCTGCTGGTACTCCATCCGGGATGGCCAACCCGCGCCGTCGGCGTCACATCGACAAACGAGTTCGAACCTGTATTCCGCAGCATCACGTTCGGGCCGTAGCACGTAACGTGAATGTCGTCGAACCCATCGCCGTCAAAGTCGCCGACCGTCGCACCCAAGGCCCAGCGCGTGTGCGTCATGCCCGCCTGCTCAGAAACATCCTTGAAGCGAATATCCGGTCCGCCAAGATTTTCATAGAGCCGCCAGCCGGGCCCGCGCTCGGTGTCTTCAAGGGTCGCGCCATTCGGGACAAAGAGATCAAGCCATCCGTTGTTGTTGTAATCAATGAGTGCGAGGCCCGCGCCTTTGACTTCGAGAATTTGCGTGCTCGGCAACCGACCGCTGGTCAACGTCATGTCAATGCCGCTCTCGGTCGTGATGTCGCTGAAGTGCAAAACAGGCGGCGCATCGGTATTCGCTGCGACCTGAACTTCTTCTTTCGGTCCGCCACAGCCCGCGAATACGATCGTGAGCAGACCTGGCACGCACCAGATTGTCCGTTTCATCGAAAGCTCCTTGTCGGTTCTGCTTCTATTCCGGCCGCACACGCTGACGGGCTTGATGATGCGCTTGCAGCGCACGCTCCGCCGCTTCTTCTTCACCAAGCGTGAGCAGCACACGATACAGTTGATAAAGGGCTTCGTACTGATCCGGGTCCATTTGCGTGCCGCGCTCCAAATGCTCGCGCGCTTCTTCGTGCCGACCCTGTTTCATCAGCGCATCGCCCAGCCGTGAATGCGCTTTGGCGACGGCGAGCACCCGCCCCGGATTATCTTTCTGCAGCTCAATCGCCGCGCGAAACCTCGCTTCAGCTTCTTTGAGTCGATCTTCTTCAAGGTCGATCAATCCGATCCCGAAGTGTGAATCACCTTCATCCGGTGTGAGCGCGAGATGCGCTTCAAACGCGCTGCGCGCTGCTTCAGGCTCGCCAAGGTAGTAGAGACACCAGCCCAGAAAGTGATGAATGGGGTGATAAAGCGGCGAGAGTTGCGCAGCGCGTTCAAAGTGACGCCTTGCTGCGTCGTAGCGGTTGTCGCGGTGAAAGGTGAGGCCGAAGAGAAAGATCGCCTGTCCATCATTCGGCTCGTCTGCCAGATAGACCTGCAAACGGACTCGCGCATCGCTGATCCGCCCCTGCTCGATTGCTTGGGCGATCGGCACCAGCCGTGGATCGAGCGAGCGCCGGTTGTCGGGCGACCCATTCGCCGCAGCGGCCGCCTGCCCGCCTGCCGGTGCCACCTTCCCCTGCTCCTGGCCGCCACAGCCACAAAGCGATGCCGACAGAACCAGGCAGCCCAATGCAGTGATTCGGTGCCGGAGACAGGCCAAATGCTTAAAGGTCTGATAAATCACGGTCTGTAAACGCTTCATGGGCATGAGGTCAACGCTTATCGAAGTGCGTCAATAATAAAAACCAAATCGCGAACTCTAGAAATTGTTGTTGAATGGCCTCGAAGTGCCATTACACTAGCACTGGCGTCGGGCTATCCGCCGATTTGCGGCGGTATCTGACTCTACTTTTTCCGGTGGTCACTGCAACGGTTCGGCGCACTTGCCGTACAGTCGCAGTGTTGCTCAACAGGGCGGGGCAGCGGGTGAACCGCGGCGTTGGCGAGGTGCCTTCACCGAATTGCGGTTTGCTCGCATGTGCCAGGAGGAGATTGAGGAGACTCGCAGCCCATGCTTCAGACTCATAAGACCCGTCAAACGTTCCTGAAAACGATCGCTGTCTCTGCGCCGTTGCTGGCTGTCGCCGCAACGGCTTCTGCCGGTTCGGGCGTCACGCCACAGCCAAAGCCAGGCGATCCCCTTCCCGGTTTGACCGCCGAACAACTCGAACGATTCTTCCTCGGCAAGGAGCAGTTCAATCGCGTCTTCACGCCTGCAGAAGGTTTGGGGCCAATCTTCAACCAGAATAGCTGCGGCAGTTGCCATACCGTTCCTATTGGCGGTGCGGGCAGCGTTACAGTAACCCGCTTCGGTTACGTCGATGAGAAGAAAGGCACGTTTGATCCCCTTGATCATCTTGGCGGGTCACTTCTGCAGACACAGTTCATTCATGAAGATTGCGCAGAAGTTGTGCCGCCCGAAGCGAACATCACGCGGCTGCGCGTAACAAACTCCACGCTCGGCATGGGCTTGGTCGAAGCGATTCCGGACTCCGATCTCGTATCGAATGAATCCGTGCTGAATGGTCGCGTACACTGGGTTCTTCCGCTGGAAGATGACTCCGAACTGCGTGCGGGGCGCTTCGGCTGGAAGGCCCAAGTCGCCACAACGCTGACGTTCTCCGGTGACGCTGCACTTATGGAAATGGGCATCACCAACCGCCTGCTGCCCGATGAACTTGCACCAAACGGCGATGACGAGCTGCTTGAATGGTGTCTCGACCTGTTCAACGCACCGCAACCGAACGACGTGCCGGACAAGGACGGCTTCGAGTTCATTGATCGCATCACCGATTTCCAGCGATTCCTTGCTCCCCCGCCGCAGACACCGAAGTCCGGCATGAGCGGGGAAGCGGTGTTCATGGCGATCGGCTGCGGCGCGTGCCATCGGCCTTCGTATGTAACCTCGAATGACCCCAGCCTTGAAGACGCGATTCGTGGGCAGGTCATCAAGCCTTACTCTGACTTCCTGTTGCACAACATGGGCCTGCTGGGCGATGAGATTGTGCAGGGCGACGCGGGCGGCTACGACTTCCGCACACCTTCGCTCTGGGGTGTGGCGTTCCGCGATCCGCTCATGCACGACGGCAGCGTCGGCGGCGGCACGTTTGAGAATCGAATGCTTCAGGTCATCGCACTCCACGGCGTGTTCGGCAGCGCAGCGCGACCGTCATCGCTTGCGTTCAACGCGCTCAGCTCTGTTGAGAAGAATCAGGTCATCGCGTTCCTGGCATCGCTGGGGCGCCGCGAGTTCGACGGCAACGCTGACGGCGACGTGAATGACATCGACTTCGCGGCTCTCATCAACTGCTACACCGGTGCCGGCGGCTCTATTACTGCTGACGACGCCTGTGCTGTGTTCGATGTAGATCAGGACGGCTCCGTCGATGAGACCGATTTCGCGGTGTTCCTGATGGTGTACGAGGGTGAGCAGGAAGAATGCGACCTTTGGCAGCAGCTTGCTGCGGCGGTCGCCCCCATTAGCGTCACCATTCCCAAGCATTGTGCGAAAACGCCCGTTTGCGTGGGCGATCTCAACAACAGCGGCGGCGTCGATGTGCAGGACCTGCTGATCCTGCTCGGGGCTTGGGGGCCGTGCGGCAAGGGCGATTGCCCGGCCGATCTGAACAAGAGCGGTTCGGTGGACGTTCAGGATCTTTTGATCCTGCTCGGTGCATGGGGCCAGTGCCGATGATATCCTATGATAGTTCTCTCATGATGGTTCTCGGATCCAACAACGGTGTTCTGCAAGCGAGGAATACTTTTCTCGCGCTCTGTTCGCAGGCTTCAGCGAATAGCCGCAGGCGTTCTGTTCGATTCGATTCATAGCTCTCAGGGGATCGGCCGCTGGAATGCAGCGGCCGATCCTGTTTCACCGCCTTGGTTTACAGATGCCAAGGCAATCAGGTTCACGAGGTTCGTTTTCGTTATCCCAACCGAACGAGGAAGGCACGTATGAGGACAAGACAGTTAGCGGTTCCCATCATGCTCGTCGGCGGCGCGTTTATTGCAGCGCCCGCGATGGGTCAGTGGGTCAATCTCCAGAATCAGACGGCATCACGGATGGTTTCCGATGCTGCCGTGGGCATTTCCGACACTCAGGAGAAGGATTACGCCTGGGGCGATCTCAACAACAACGGCTGGATTGATCTCGTTGTCATGCGCAAGCAGCCGTTCACCAGTTCAGGCCGCCGCACCAACGTTCTTTTCATGAACGAAAACGGCGTGCTCGTGGACCGTACACAGCAGTACGCGACCGCAACGGATGTCGCGGGCGATCAGGGCTTCCTCACGCCGACGAACGATCGCGACTCTGTCGTCGTCGATCTCGACAACGACGGCTGGCGCGATGTGGTTACCGCCACCACGCTGAGTGACGCGCAGCCGAAGGTCATTTCTCACCCACGTATCTATATGAACCTGGGGAGCCAGGCCGGCCAGTGGCAGGGTCTGCGTTTCGAGAACAGCCGATTCCCACAGCTTGCAGGTAACGCTAACAATGGCTTCCCGCACGCGCCTCGATTCTGCTCCGTCGCCGCGGGCGATCTGACAAACAACGGTTACGCCGACCTCTACTTCGGCGATTACGACAGCGGCCCGTCCGGTCAGACGCTTGACTTCAACAACCGTCTGCTCATCAACGGCGGCCCCGGCAACCCAGCCGTCTTTACGGATCAGACCACCGCGCGGCTCACGTTTGACATGTACAACTCCGCGTTCGGCGCTGCAAGCGTGATCATCGACATGAACAACAACGGCTTCAACGATGTCGTGAAGCAGACCTCGCTGACGCCCCCGCAGCACGTCGCGATCACCTACAACAATCCGGCCAATCCCGGCTTCTTCAACGCTTACTCCATCGTCTATAACTCAGCGCCGTACTTTGTCTCTGCCGGTGACCTCAACAACAACGGTCGCATTGACCTTGTCATCACCGACGACGGCACCGACCGCTACATGCTGAACCAAGGCAACAACGCCAGCGGCCATGCCACCTTCACGTCGTTCACCCTGCCGGAGTATCAGACCCCTGGCCAGAATGCGTTCGGCAGCAACTCCGTGATCGCCGACCTCGATAAGGACGGCTTTGCGGACATCATGATCGCCGACGTGGACGTTGACGAGTCTGGCTGCAACCGTCACGCCAACATCTACCGCAACAACGGCAATCCGCCCAACGTTACCTTCACTCGTGACTGGGCGACGATTCCTCTCGCCGACATGCGCGGCACGTTCGATTTTGCCGTGTTCGACCTCACCGGCAACGGCTGGCTCGACATGGTCGTCGGTCGCTGCACCGGCACCAACGTGTGGATCAACATTCCGCCTGTCAATGCCAGCTTCGACTACCCGCAGGGTCGTCCCACGCTGGTCGATCCCGATGAGACCAACGAGGTTCATGTTGAAATCACCGCCGTCGGCGGCGCGATTTCCAGCGCGACTTTCTACGTCTCCGTCAACGGCAGCGCATTCACCGGTTCGCCTCTGGCTCACGCTGGCGGTTCCAACTACGTCGGCACACTTCCTGCGGTCGCCTGCGGCTCATCGCTTCGCTACTACGTTGAAGTGGACATGAGCGGCACGATCTTCAAGGATCCTTCGAATGCTCCGACTGACTTCTACTCCGCACTGGCTGCGGTGGAAATCGAGACGGGCTACACCAACAACTTCGACGGCAGCGTCGCGGGCTGGACAGTCTGGAATCACCCGTCGCTCAGCGGCGGCGCATGGCAGCAGGCCGTGCCTCTTGCAGTGATCTCGGGCGGTCGCCTCGCTTCACCGGACGGCGACAACTCCCCGAACGCGTTCGGTCAGGCGTTCATCACGCAGAACTGCCTGCCGGGCCAGACTGCCGGTCAGTGCGATCTGGACTGGGGTCCGACGATCCTCACCTCGCCGGTGATCGATCTTGAAGGCACCAACGGCATCATCACCTATGACCGATGGGTCTTCTGCTCCACCGCTGCGAACCCCGCAACCGCAGACTTCCTCTACACCGAGGTGTCGAACAATGACGGCAAGACGTGGGCTCCCGTCCACTTCGCCGGCGACACCGACGGCGAATGGCAGACGGTGTCGTTCCTCGTCAGCGACTATGTCACGCCCACCTCAACGGTGCGTGTGCGCTTCGTCATTGAGGACGCTCTGAACAACTCGATTACGAACGCGCTGGTGGACAACTTCATCGTTCAGCAGTGCGTCTGCGGCACGACAGCTTGCACGGGCGATCTCAACGACTCAGGCGCTGTCGATGTGCAGGACCTCCTGATCCTCCTCGGCGCGTGGGGTCCGTGCGGCAAGGGTGGATGCCCGGCTGACCTCAACAACAGCGGCACCGTCGATGTGCAGGACCTCCTCATCCTCCTCGGCGCATGGGGCCCCTGCGGCGAGTAACCCTGATTCGTTCAGCGAACCTGAACCCAACCCCGGCCTTATGGCCGGGGTTTTTCTTTCGCACATTTCCCGATGCTGCCCCCGCTTCCAATGATTCAATCTTGCTCCATATAAAAAGACACGCTTTCTTGAGCATTTTTCGCTTGACAACCCTGACGATTTCCGGCACAAGAGAGACTTGGTCCGGTGCGTATCGACGCCCTTGGGACTCATTTTGCGGTTTTGTGTTCCGGGCAAGGAGAGACCCCCTATGACATGTGTTCCACGACTTGCTCTCGCAGGCGTTGCTTCAGCATCGCTCTGTGGAGCCGCTTGGGCCGACATCTGGCCTGAGTTCTCCAACCAAAGTTCCACCCGCATCATTGCTTCCCCCTCACTTGTCTTGCAGTGTGGCGAGGAGAAGGACTATGCGTGGGGCGATCTTAATAACAACGGTCGCATCGACCTGATCGTTGTTCGCAAGCAACCTTTCTCGACACCCGGCAGGCGCGTGAACGTGCTGCTGATGAATGAGGGCATTGCAGAAGGTCATTCGATCAACGGCGTGCTCGTCGATCGCACAGCGTTGTACGCATCCGCTGCGGATGATGGCGGCCAGGGATTCCTCGATGAAACGAATGACCGCGATGTCATCATCATCGATCTGAACAACGATGGTTGGCGCGATGTCGTAACCTCAACCGCATATGGCACGGGACTGCCCAAGACGATTTCGCACCCGCGAACCTACATGAATCAGGGCAACAGCGGCGGCAACTGGGTCGGTCTGCGCTATGAGCAGGCACGCATCCCGCAGCTCGCCCAGGCGCCGAACACATGCGCCGTCGCGGGTGGCGACGTAACGGGCAACGGCTTCCCCGATCTGTACTTTGTTACCTACAACAGCACGTTCAACGACTTCCTGCTCGTCAATAACGGCGCAGCGAACTTCGCCAACGAAACCACGACACGACTGCCTTCCGGCTTTGTCAGTTCAGGCTTTGGCACGGCTGGCGCCATCGTTGACATGAACGGCAACGGCTGGCGCGACATCGTCAAGAGCGAGAACGGCCCGGTCAAAATCGCCTACAACAACGCCAACGGCGTGTTCACCTCATGGCATACTCCGAGCCAATCGGCGCACTACCACATGAGCGTGGGTGACCTCAACAACAACGGCCGAATGGACATCGTCATCTCTGACGACGGCACTGATCGCGTGGCTCTGAATCAGGGACCGAGTAGCGGTCAAGCCACGTTCATCTCCGTCATGCTGCCGCAGCTCGGTGGCGGCGGATTCAGCGGCAACTCTGTCATTGTTGACCTCAACAACAACGGATGGAACGACCTTCTGATCGCGGACGTGGATGTCGATATCCCCGGCTGCAACCGAACGAGCAATATTCACCGTAACAATGCGAACCCGCCGAACGTTACCTTCACCCGCGACTATTCGAACATCCCGACATCCATGATGGTCGGCGTGTATGACTTTGCCGTCTTCGACATCAACGGCGACGGCTGGAAGGACATCGTCGTCGGCCGCTGCCAGAGCACGCAGGTCTGGATGAGTATTCCTCCGGTGAGCGTCGCCATCACGTACCCGAATGGCCGCCCCGACACCATCGTGCCAAACAGCCCGACCGAGATCGCGATCAACCTCGCAGCTGTAGGCGGATCAGTTACCGGCGCATGGCTGCACACCTCAATCAATGGCGGCGCATTCTCTGCGACCCCGATTGATCACGAAGGTGGCGAGACGTGGACCGCAACCCTCCCAGCCTCCGACTGCGGCTCTTCGCTGCGTTACTACGTCGAAGTGCAGATGGGCGCGACTGTGTTTGTGGATCCCGCAGGAGCGCCGCAAGCGTTCTACTCAGCGATCGCCACGGTGGACTTCGAAACGAACTACACCAACGACTTTGATGGAGCAGTCACTGGCTGGACCGTCTGGAATGATCCTTCACTCACAGGCGGCGCATGGCAGCAGGCCGTGCCTCTCGCAGTGATCTCAGGCGGTCGCCTCTCTTCACCGGACGGCGACAACTCGCCGAACGCGTTCGGTCAGGCGTTCATCACGCAGAACTGTCTGCCGGGCCAGACTGCCGGTCAGTGCGATCTGGACTGGGGTCCGACGATCCTCACCTCGCCGGTGATCGATCTTGAAGGCACCAACGGCATCATCACTTATGATCGATGGGTCTTCTGCTCAACGTGGGCACATCCATTGACCGCTGATTTCCTCTACACAGAGGTGTCGAACAATGACGGCGAGACGTGGGTGCCAGTGCACCACACCGGCGACACGCAGAGCGAATGGCAGACGGTGTCGTTCCTCGTCAGCGACTACGTCACGCCGACCTCAACGGTGCGTGTGCGCTTCGTCATTGAGGACGCGCAGAACAACTCGATCACCAATGCAGTCATCGATAACTTCCGCGTCGAGCAGTGCGTGTGTGGTACGCCTGTCTGCACGGGCGATCTCAACAACTCAGGCGCTGTCGATGTTCAGGACCTCCTGATCCTCCTCGGCGCGTGGGGTCCGTGCGGCAAGGGTGGATGCCCGGCTGACCTCAACAACAGCGGCACCGTCGATGTGCAGGACCTCCTCATCCTCCTCGGCGCATGGGGCCCCTGCGGCAAGTAATCCCGATTCGTTCAGCGAACCTGAACCCAACCCCGGCCTTATGGCCGGGGTTTTCTTTACGTTATCACTCGGCACGAACGACCCGTCGCCGCAACCACCCGCCGTGGGGCGAGAATGAGCACGCCACAATCAGCAGCACACCAAGCATCACGCCGATCATCCCTGCGGCATTCATGTTCATCGCTGCTGCTGCTGCGTATCCGCCTGCTGAAGCGATCACTGCTGCCAGCGTCGCCAGCAGCAGCATGGAGCCGAGGCGATTGACGTAAAGATGTGCGATCACGCCGGGGACGATCAGCATCGCCACAACGAGAATCGAGCCAACAGCTTCAAAGGCCGCGATCGTGGTGATGGCGACCATCGTCATCAGCAGGTAATGCATTGCTGCGGGGCTTACCCCCTGCGATGCGGCAAGCCCAGGATCGAAGGCGGCGATTCGAAATTCCTTGAAAAAGATGGCGATGAGCACGGCGTTCAACATCGCAACCGCTGCAAGCGTCCCGAGCTGTCGAGGGAAGTAGGCCCACGCTGCTGATGTGAACCACTCGCTCGCCGATGTCGGAGCGTTGATCCACAGCACGTTCTCCATCGCGCCGTAGAGCACGCACTCCGCATCAAGGTGAATCCCCCCGCCGCTTGTTCGCTCCAACATTAACACACCGAGTGCAAAGAAGACAGTAAATACGACGCCCATCGCTGCACCAGTCTCCACGCGACCGATGCGATGAATCAACTCCGTGAGCAGCGCGGTCAGCACACCCGCAGCCGCCGCACCAAGGAAGATCGGCATACCGCGCAATGTTCCCGCCAGCAGAAACGCCACGACAATCCCCGGCAGCACGGCATGACTGATTGCATCCCCCATCAGGCTCAGCCGCCGCAGTACGAGAAAACATCCGACCAATGCGCACGCGACGGATGCCAGCACGCCCGAAGCGAGCATCGGCACATCCTGCACGAGAAAGTCATGGAACCCGCTCACGTGCCGCCTTCCCTCTGGCTGAGTTCGTGGGGCGAATCAGGCATGGCTCCCGTACGAATCGCCTGCTGCGATTGCAACGATCTCTCCAAGTCCTCAATCAACTGCGGCCCAAGCGCATGTTCAATGTCGTCCGCAGCGCGATCGAGTTCGTGCGGCGCGACATCCGCTCGCGTGGCCAGATAGTACTCAAGTAGTCGATGTGCACGAACAAGTTTGGCAGCGGCTTCTCGGCCATGAGCCGTCAAGACATACCCGCTGCCAACCTGTTCCACATCGCCCTGCCGGGCTGCCCGCGCAAGCAATCGCCTCACTCGATTGGCGGGCCAGCTTCGCCGCTCCTGAAGATCGTCCACCAACACAGGCGCGAGGGCATTGCCCACAATCTCGCCTCGCTCGTACATCGCGCGAAGAAGATGCTGGCGTCCTATTCGCCCATTCGTCATGATTCGACGAACATGCTCAGCCAACAGGCCTCGCTTCGGCGCGATAGCCATGCTGATGAAAAAGAGCGCGCCGCAGCACAGTACGATCGCGGGGCCAGTCGGCACGTTGGCTTCCGCCGCGGAGCTTGCCGCACCAACATACGCGCCGATTCCACCGATGAACATGGCGATGACAGCCATGACACCGAGATGGTCGGTCCAGAACCGTGCCGCTGCTGCGGGAATGATGAGCAGCGCGACGATGAGCAGCGCGCCGACCGCGTGAAGACCAACGACCGTGAGAAGCGTAACCAGCGACATCAGAATGCCGTCGAGCGCAATCCGCGAGAACCCCATTCCGCCAGCGAAGGACGAATCGAAGCACAGCAGTCGCAGTTCTTTGAAGCACGCGACCAACACGATGATTGCGATTGACGATGCGATCAGAATCGCTCGCCCGTCCGAAGCGCTCATCGTCGCAGCGTGTCCGAAGATGAAATGGTTGAGTCCAGCTTTCTGTGAAACCGGCAACGCCTGAATCGCGCTGAGCAGAACAACGCCGACGGCGAAAAACACGCTGAGAACAATCCCGATGGCTGCGTCCTCACGCACGCGAGGCAGTCTGGTCAGCGCATGGATCGACGCAATGCTCAATGCGCCTGCGATCGCCGCGGCGGGCAGCAGAATCGCCAGCGATCGTGCATCCAAGCCGAGCACAACTGCAAGAAGAAAGCCCACACACACACCGGGCAGCGCGGCGTGCGCGAGCGCATCCGCCACAAGTGAACGCCTTCGCAGGAGCAGAAAGACCCCAACTGCACCACACGCTGCGCCAAGCACACCCACGCTGCGCAGCACCAGCCGCGTGTTGTACGGCGCATCGAGCGTTACGAGGTGCCAGACATCAGAAAGGAGCGCTGTCACACTATCACTCCCGCGGCACGCCGCCTGCCGCCATCGCAGTGGTCGCCTTCTCGAGCAGCGTCAACCTGCCGCCATAGGTTCGGCGAAGGTTCTCATCGGTCAGCACGTGCGCCGTCGGCCCCGATGCAACAACGCGCATGTTCAGAAGGAGCAACGAATCGAAGTAGTCCCGAACCGTGTTCAGGTCGTGATGCACGACAAGACACGTGCGGCCGGAATCGCGTAATCGGCGCAGAATCTCAATGATCGTGCGCTCGGTCGCAGCATCCACACCCGCGAACGGTTCATCCATCAGGTAAAGATCCGCTTCCTGCGCAAGCGCACGCGCGAGAAACACGCGCTGCTGCTGCCCGCCGGAAAGCTGGCCGATCTGACGATTCGCGAACTCCGCCATACCGACTTGGTCGAGGCATGCCATCGCCGCATCACGATGAGCGCGGCTGATTCGCCGAAACCACCCGATTCGGCCATAGCGCCCCATCACAACAACATCCAACGCGCTAGCTGGAAACTCCCAATCCACGCTCTCGCGCTGCGGCACGTAGCCGATACGCCGCCGTTGCTCGCGCGTCGGGCGACCGAAAATCTCCACATGACCCGATGCAAGAGGGACAAGGCCAAGCGCTGCCTTGATGAGCGTACTCTTGCCCGCGCCGTTGGGGCCAACAATGCCGACGAGTGCATCAGGCGGGGTTTCGTAATCAATGTCCCACAACACCGGCTTGCGCTGATAGACAACGGTTACATCGCGCAATGCGAGTGGTACGACGCTCGGCGACTTCCTTTCACCGTTCAACGATGCCGCGATGTGCGCCGCTGTGTGCGTCATTCCGGTTTTCCATTGAGCCGCCCGCTGAATCCGTGATCTGGGACTGTTCCGCCCAGTGCGCGGGTGATGACGGTTACGTTATGATCAATCATGCCGATGTACGTGCCTTCGTATGTGCCCGGCGTGCCCATCGCATCTGAAAACAACTCGCCACCAAGGTGCACGTGATGCCCTCGCGATTTCGCGCCTTCCAGCAAGGCTCGCATATTCTTGTCTGAGACGCTCGATTCGGTAAATATGGCCTCAATTCGGCGCGTAACGATCAGTTCGACCAGTTCCTCAATCCGGCGAAGACCTGCTTCGGAATCCGTGCTGATACCCTGAATCGCCTGGACTTCGATGTCGTATGCGCGAGAGAAGTAACTGAACGCATCATGTGCCGTTACCAGTACGCGCTTCGACAGGGGAATGCTTGCGATGGACTGTTTCGCGTAGGCATCAAGCGCACGGAGCGTTTCCAGCAATTGATCGCCTCGCTCACGATACACCGCTGCGTAAGACTCATCGAGCCTTGAGAGCGATTCGACGATGATTTCCGCGACGCGCATCCAGCCGCGCACATCCATCCACACATGCGGGTCCGGCGCACCTTGCGCATTGTCATCAATCAGCAGATAATCGCGCGGCAGAAGCTCCGCAACAGCGAATACGGGCTTGCCCGCCACAGCAAGCCGCTCAAAAGTCTCATCCATCCGCCCTTCCAGATGAAGCCCGTTGGAAAACACCGCATCCGCACGCAACAGAAGGCTCACATCGCCCCGCGTGGGGCGATAGACATGCGGATCGACACCCGGCCCCATCAGCACATGCACATCGGCGCGCTCTCCTGCAATATCTCGCACAAGGTCGCCAATCATCGCAGTAGTCGCGACAATCATCATCTCCGCACGAGCGCCGGCTTCACCACGCTGATCCTTTGCGGATGCGTCGCCCTCGCAACCCATTGACCACAAAAGAGCTACTGCAAGCAGCCCGCACGTCAAAACATTGCACCACAAGCGAAACCAAAGAGACCTCATCACTGCACCTCTCGTGTGCGAAGGAACGTTTCCATTCGTTCAAGCGTTGCAGGACCGACATGATGCTCAATGCCTTCCGTATCGCGTCGAGCGTCTGCTTCAGGCACGCCAAGGGCGAGCAGGAACGCTAACACCACTTCATGCCGACGACGACTGATTGCTGCCAGCCGCTCGCCCGCTGCGGTCAATCGTACAGGTCGGTACGGCTCGGTCTCCACCAATCCCTCATCCTGCAATCGCGCGATGATGCGTGTTACCGTTACATGGGATACACCCATATGCCCCGCCAAGTCCTTCACCCGACACTCGCCGGTGCGGTGCACGATGTCTGAAACCGCTTCGACGTAGTCCTCAGCAGTCTCTGAAGCGTGGTCCGAACGGACCTTCATGAACGGGTTGTGCAATGCGCGATTCGACATAAAACCACTCACAGAAGTCCCCACTTCATTCCCAGATTGTAGCAATGACTACACTTTTGTCAAGGGTTTTTTACAATCCCGAGCCACTGTGTCATAGTTGTTTCTATAAACACTTGGATTTTGGCACGTTGAATGTAGTTGAATCTACGGAATCAGAAGTTCAGCCAGAACCGCAGCGTGCCGACCAGCGCATGGCCTCGCTCGCCGCCGGGATGGCGTATGAGCTGAAGATCGGGCTGGACAATCAGCCAAGGCGTGAGGCGCGCCTGATAGAACAGTTCGATCGCTGTTTCGGAGCCTCGGACAAATCCTGCCTGCTCGCTCAATCTCGCCCATGATGCGCCGAGGCCAATGACATCCTCGGGCCGCCCCGGAACAATGCCGGTCCAAGCAAACCCGCCGCCTGCATGATGTTCGATCTCACTGACGCGCGCTTCTGCGTAGCCGTATTGCATAAACAGCCCGACTGTTGCGTCTTCTTGAGCCGAACCAGCACGCCAGATCGTCTGATCCAAAACCGCGTACAACCCGGTTGTGCCTGACTGTGTTCCGCCAGTCCAGCGATTGATGCGCCCCGTGTGATGCCACGCGCCAATCGCAAGACGGCCGGGCCATGCAGATGCATTCCGCTCATTCCCCCACCGAAGACCGACTTCACCGATCAGGAAGCATGCGCCACGAGAGTTGAACACGGAACGCGGACCTCGCGCGCCGGTCCGCACGCCGCGCTGCAACGATCCGTCATAGACCCCAAGCCCCAGAATCAGCGAATCAAGCGGTTGAAAGAAAATGTTCACGCTCATCGCGGGGTCGGGATACGTCGGCAGCAAGAACACAGTCGGGCTGAAACCCATCGAAGAGTTGAGGAACTCCATCGCGTTCTCTGCGACTGCAAACTCGGTATTGGCGTCAACTTTTCCAATTTTCATGCGAAGACGATCATCCAGCAACCGCTGCTCGTACCACATCTCGGCCAGTTGCGCCCGTCGCTCTTCCTCAATGTTGGAGTATGCCTGCACATCACCCACGAAGTGGCGTGAGATTTGTTTTCCGTCGAGCCACTGGAACTCGCCATACACCGTACCGCCGGGATGATCGAAAAGCGCGTCCGTATCGAGCGTAAGGCTGGCAATACACAGATGCTGCATGCCCGATCCAATTCGAATGCCCCCTTTGAAGTTGGCGGTCCAGTCGATGAACAGTGATGCATCAAACGTGATGCCCGCGTCCTCAATTGACGATCGGGTGCCGAGCCAATCGCCTGTCAGTCGCGTTCGCTCGCGCCACCCATCGCGAGCGAACGCGCTCGGCTCGCTCACCGACATTGCACTGCCAGCCACATGAGCCGCAGCAACCACACGGACGAGATCAAGAAACACCACGCAAAGAATGTAGCATATGCTACACCTGTGTCAACACAACCGCACCGTAAGTTTTATGGACAGTCTCATCGGATCGATGCCGACGACATTCCAGCGGCTATTCCCCTTCCGCTTCCGCCAGTCGCGCGATACCCTTCGCACAAACATGCTCACTACTTCACGCTGGCTCAATGATTATCTCGAACCGCCCGCCGCCGCCGAGGAGCTTGCCGACCTTCTGACTCGCGCCGGCTTTCCGTGCGAAGGGATGGAAGACGTTCAACTCGCGCGCAGCACCGATATCCGGCTCGATATTGAACTGACCTCGAATCGCGGCGATTGCGCAAGCCACATCGGTCTTGCGCGTGAGGCCGCAGCCGTCTCGGGTCGCTCGCTCAAACTGCCCGCTGCTTCCCCGAAGGCCAGCGGCCCCGCTGTCTCAAGCCTGATCGCGATTGAAAACCGTGAACCAGAGCTTTGCCCGCTCTACACCGCACGCATTATTCGGGGCGTGAAGGTCGGCCCTTCGCCGGATTGGCTTCGCGATCGACTGATCGCACGAGGAGACATTCCGCGCAACAACATCGTGGACGCCACCAACTTCGTCCTCTTTGAACTCGGCCAACCCACGCATGTCTTCGACCTTTCCACTCTGCGCGGTTCTCGAATCATCATCCGCAAAGCACATCGCGATGAGCCGTTTCTCCCCATCGGTGAAGGCGCGACCGAGGTCAGACTCAGCGAAACGAACCTTGTGATCGCAGACGCCGAACGCGCGGTGGCGATCGCAGGCGTCAAGGGCGGCGCGCTCACCGCCGTACGAGATACAACAACAGACATCCTGATCGAGGCGGCAACATTCGCCCCCGCCGCCGTGCGCAACACCAGCCGCAGGCTCGGCATCAGCAGCGACTCCAGCTACCGCTTTGAGCGAGGCGTTCATCCGGGGCAGATCGAGTTCGCTGCGGATCGTCTCGCCTCGCTCATTCTTGAACTCTGCGGCGGCGAGTTGTGCGAAGGGGTCGTCGCAGCAGGCGCGCCGATTCCGCCGCCACGTCGCGTCGCCATGCGATGCGATCGCTGCCGCGCCTTGCTTGGCGTGGACATCGACGATCAGACGATGCGGAAGTATCTGGAGCGACTCAGCTTCTCGCCAACGCTTCAGTCCGGTCGTATCGAATGCGTCGTTCCCCCCTTCCGTCTCGACATTGAGCGAGAGATTGATCTGATTGAAGAGATCGCTCGCATGATGGGGCTGGACGCCGTTCCAGTTGCAGACACACTTCGGATTCGCGTCGCGCCGCCTCAGCCGGCAGTCATGGCGAAACGCGCCGTCAACGATGCAATGGTCGGAATGGGCTATCTTGAAACAGTAACACACTCGCTCATCAGCGAGCGGCACGCTGAGGCCTTCGTGCCGCCTGATCTTTCGCTGATTCGTGTTGATGATGAACGTGCGAAAGCTGAGCCGGTGCTTCGGCCCTCCGTGCTGCCGAGTCTGCTGCGCGTCTTTGCGCACAATCGAGATTGCGGCACAAACGACGTTCGACTGTTTGAGACTGCCGCGACATTCGCTCGAACATCTGCATCACACATCGAACGCACAAACCTCGCGCTGCTTCACGCTGCCAGCTCACCTGAGGAAGGCGTACGACAAGCGCGAGGCGTCATTGAACGACTGGCGCACCTGATCGTCGGGGCAGATGTCATGATTGATGTTGAGCCGTGCAACCAGTTGCCGTGGTTCACACCGGGAAACGGCGCAACAGTGCGGCTGAACGGCGATGTGCTAGGCACGTTCGGCGCACTGTCGCCGCATGTGCTCGACCTCTTCGGCATTACACAACCGATGTACGCAGCAGAAATCGGTCTTCCGGCGTACTACGATCGCTACCCGCCCGACGCTGCCGCCAAGCCGCTGCCCGGCTTCCCCGCCATCGAGCGCGATCTCTCTGCTGTTCTCGATGAAACAACCATATGGCGCGATGTGCAATCGCACCTTGCATCGCTCAATCTTGCACATCTCGAAGCGATTGAGTTCGTCACCACGTTCCGCGGCAAGCAGATTGAGGCCGGGCGAAAATCGCTCACGCTTCGTATGCGATTCCGCGCTGCGGACCGCACACTTACGCACCAGGACGTTGACACGCAAACGGACACCGCGATCAAAGCACTCGAATCCCACTTCAAGGCGGTCATCCGGCGATGACGCGACTCGATGATCTCACGCTGTCCGACTTATTGACGGCCATCGGCGCCAAGACACCGACACCGGGCGGCGGCGCGGTCGCAGCCGTTGTGAGCGCGATTGCAGCTTCGCTCGGTCAGATGGTGCTGCGATATTCACAAGGCAAGAAAAACCTGCTCGAACACGATGAACTTCATCGCAGCGCACTCGCGCAGCTTGAACAATTCGGCAGGCGTGCACTCGACCTTGCGGAGGCGGATGCTGCAGCGTACGGCAAACTCAACGAACTATGGAAACTCGACAAAGCTGACCCGAAGCGAGTCGAGGCGTGGCCCGCTGCGGTGGATGCGGCCATCAACGCTCCGCATCAGTTGCTGCTCACATGCATAGACATGCTGCGAGTCATTCATTCGCTTGCCGGGCGAACAAATCAAATGCTTGACAGCGATCTTGCGATTGCAGCGGTTCTGGCCAATGCAGGCGCGCAGAGTGCCGCATGGAACGTGCGAATCAATCTGCCGCTTCTTGAAGACGCTTCGCGCAAGGCCTCGCTGGAATCTGACTTGACGCGCATGCTCAACGAGGCGGATCGAATCCGCCTCGACGTTGAGCGTTCATGCCGTACGACCTGATCAGACTGCCGTGCCGACCAGCTTCTCCGCAGCCGCCCGCAACGCAGCCGCCTTGTCCGTCTTCTCCCACGAGAACGTGCCCGGCCCGCCTTCACCCGGCGCGCGGCCAAAGTGGCCATGCGCCGCCGTTATGGAGTAGATCGGGCGAAGCAGATCCAGCGACTCGATGATGCCGCGCGGTGTGAGACGGAAATGCGTCCGCACGAGGTCGGCCAGTTTGTCTTCATCAATACGCGCTGTGCCCTGACAGTCGATGTGAACTGATGTCGGTGCAGCAACACCGATCGCGTAGCTGAGCTGCACTTCGCATACATCCGCAAGGTCCGCCGCCACGATGTTCTTCGCGATGTAGCGGGCCATGTACGCTGCGGAGCGATCGACTTTGGACGGATCCTTGCCGGAGAACGCGCCGCCGCCGTGCCGACCGCGGCCACCGTAGGTATCCACAATGATCTTGCGTCCGGTCAAGCCGCAGTCGCCGTGCGGGCCGCCGAGTTCAAACTTGCCGGTAGGGTTCACGTGAACAGTGATGCCATCGTTCCACCACTCGCCCAGCACAGGCCTGATGATGTGCTCAATGACTGCATCCTTCAGCGCCTTCTGGTTCAGGTTCCACTCCGGGCCGTGCTGTGTTGAGAGCACCACGGTATCGACACGCTGCGGTTCGTTGCCGAGGTATTCGACGGTAACCTGACTCTTTGCGTCCGGCCGCAGGTGCGGAATGATGTTCTGCCGACGAACCTCAGCCTGTCTCGCGACGAGACGGTGAGAAAGATCAATAGGGAGCGGCATGAGCGATTCCGTCTCACGGCATGCGAAGCCGAACATCAGCCCTTGATCGCCCGCGCCCTGCTCCTTGCCCGCATGCTCATCCACACCCATCGCAATATCAGGCGACTGCTGATCGAGCGAAACAAGCACCGCGCAGCTGTTGTAGTCAAACCCCTTCGCGCCGCTGTCATATCCGATGCGCTTCACCGTTTCGCGAACGATGGACGGAATGTCCACATAGCCGTTGCACGTTACCTCGCCCGCGATCACTGCCATGCCGGTGGTTACCATCGTCTCGCACGCGACGCGCGACTTGGGATCGACCGCAAGCATGGCATCAAGGATCGCATCAGAAATCTGATCCGCCATCTTGTCGGGGTGGCCCATCGAGACAGACTCGGACGTGAAGAGGTACGAACGCGACATGAAACAGCCTTTCGGGTAGAAAACCACACGAAACCGGCAGGAACCGGCTATTGATTCATTCATCCGGATAATCGGATGGATGACAGTCTAACGCCCGTCGGCGTGCCGGGCAAGCGATCCGCCGAAACAGGTTATCAGCCCGCTCGAAACCATGCGAACCGCCCGCCACCAAGCTGCACCAGCGTGTCGATTGCCGCAATCCTGCATCTTTGCGTTGGTAACGTGCAGAAACCGTTGTACGCTGTGAACCCGGAGGGCCTCCGGGCCGAATGGATACGAGGAGCGGGGATAGAGGTTTCGAGCATGAGAAAGATCAGCGTGCTGTCGATCTGTTGCGTGGCGGCTACCGCCCCAGTGCTGTTCTTTGTCCCAAGCGCGGACCAAGCCGCTGCCTCTCCCCCGAGAGCCGCCCAACCCCAGCCCGCCGTCCGTACGGCGCAACCTCCCGCCGTCGGCAATCCAAACGCTCAACCCCCCGCCCCGCAGTTCGCCGATTCGCACATCCTCGTGCGCGTCAAGCCAGGCGTGGAACGCGCTCAACTCCCGGACGGCCGCCCGACCTTCGCAGAAACCGGCCGCGCGCCATCAGCCGCACTCGCCCAAACACTCGCCGCTGCTGGCGCGACATCTGTCCGCCGCGCGCTCACCTTCGCCCCGGCACGCCCCGCGCTCGCAAGCGAAATCGGCCTCGACCGTTGGCATCGCATCGAACTCGCACCGGGCGCGAACCCCGCGCAACTTGTCGCGCAACTTGCTGGCCATGACTTCATCGAACTTGCAGAACTCGACGGCATTGGTGGCATCGCTTCCCCGCCGAACGACCCCAGCTTCGGCCTGCAATACGCCATGAACAACACAGGCCAGCTCATCAACGGCATTCCCGGTGTCGCAGGCGCCGACATCCGCGCGCTCGATGCATGGACCGTCACCACCGGCTCCAGCGACACCATCATCGCCGTGCTCGACAGTGGCGTAAGCGCACACGCCGACCTCAGCGGACGGCTGATTCCCGGCTTCAACTTCTCGCAGCTCAACGGCAATACCGCCGACGGCTGTAATCACGGCACACACGTTGCAGGCATCATCGCTGCCAATGCCAACAACGCCGCCGGCATCGCGGGTGTCAACTGGTCCGCCAAGATTCTCCCCGTCGTCGTGCTCAATGGCTGCAACGGTCCTGAAACGATGGTCGCAGACGGCGTTACCTTTGCAGCAGATCAGGGCGCGCACATTATTAATCTGAGCCTGCAGTATTACACCGGTACAACATACTTCCACAACGCGATTCAATACGCCCGCGCAAGCGGCTGCGTCATCGTCGCTGCTGCGGGCAACTTCAACGCCGTCGTCGCTTTCCCGGCGCGATGGCCGGAAGTCATCGCCGTCGCTGGCACGAACAATCGCGACCTGCGCTATGGCGGCTCGAATCAGGGGCCGGAACTCTCCGTCGCCGCGCCTGGCGAAAGCGTCTATTCGCTGCACAGCAACGGCACATACTTCTACAACTCCGGCACATCGATGGCCTCCCCGCATGTCGCGGGCGTTGCGTCGCTCATGCTGACGGTCGATCCCACACTTTCGCACGATGACATCCAGTCCATGCTTGAAAGCACCGCAGTCGATCTCGGCGATCCCGGCTTCGACAACAGCTTTGGCCATGGGCGCATCAACGCGCACGCCGCACTCCTCGCCGTCATCGACAATCTCCCCGTCTTCGGCGATCTGAACAACGATGGCGTCGTTGATGTGCTCGACCTGCTGCTGCTGCTCGCAGCATGGGGGCCGTGCCCCGCGCCGCCAGACCCGTGCCCCGCCGACCTGAACGAAAGCGGCACCGTGGACGTGCAGGACCTGCTGCTCCTGCTGTCGAATTGGGGCTGATGTTATTGGCACACTGCCCGCGAACCGCAATTGTTCCACGTGGAACAATTAGCGTTTGCGCAGCATGATGTGATGATGCAATCGCGCACTCCCCGGCGCGCGCACAGCGCACCGCGCCGCAATCCACCAGAGCGCGCCACGATCCACCCCCGCACACTTCGTCGAAACGTATGGAGCACGCGACTGAAATTGCGTGCGCATGTTCTGGGCTCCTCTGCCCGTTGATCGCGCTCGATGACAACTTCTGCGCGCGCCACAGCGCACGGGTGCCATGTCGTTCCAAGAGTTCCGGGGGATTCGGCGATTCCGGAGGTTCTGGAATTCCGGAATTCCGGGGGTGCCATGCTTCATCGCGAAGCGTCAAGCATGATTCACCGCGGAGCACGCGCCCCCGAAAATGAGCGCGGAGAAGTGAAAGGCGCGGCCATCAAGACACGAGACGTAACGCACTGCACGATGCACGCTCGACGATTTCCCACGAGTGCCATGCTTCATCGCGCAGTGTGAAGCATGAGAACACCCATCGCTTCGGTTCATGCTTCGCCCCCGGGGGGACGAAGCATGGCACCCACAGTGAATCATGATTCACCGCAGTGCACACAGAGATCGCGGAGATGGTGCAAGGCAAGTCAACACATCAACAAGTCAACAGTGCAACACGTCACATCACCGTCTCCGCCGGCGTGCGCCGAACGCTGCAAGCGCGAACACGCCCAGAGCGCCGG
>DAOMNO010000017.1:21174-69130 GCA_035443885.1 Phycisphaerales bacterium | reverse complement strand
TACACCGCAACATCCGACTGTGCGGCTTGAGTCATCGTCAGCACGATTGCAACAAAAAACATCGCTTTCATCTCATACATCCTCTCAAGAAACGCTCAATGGCGGCACAGTGCCGCCATTGAGCGTCAATAACTTAGTCAGCAAAAGGATCAGCACCCGGACAAAGCGGGCAGTTGACGCACTGCGTCAGGTAGTTCTCCATCCAGCACGTCCAGTTATCTTTCACGCTCTGTGATGTGCCGCCCGTCATGATCGCCTCCGCCGGCGGCAGCCGAACGCAGCAAGCGCGAACACGCCCAGCGCACCGGGCGCGGGAACGCCGAAGTACAGGTCGTCGTAGAAGACGAGACCGCCGAAAGTTGCGCGATACAGATGCACTTCATCGAACGGCGTATTGGAGATCAGACCGAAGAACGCCACCTGATTGATCGGTGCCCATCGTTCAGTACTCGTGTAAATGAGTTCTCCTTTGAAATACAGATCGAACACGATGTTGCCAGTAAACTCTACTGCGATCCACTGCATCGGCGTGTAGAAGGCGAAATGCGACGACGGTTGACCACGGAGTCCCTGACCGTCGTTGGTAAAAGAACTAGAGTGATGTGTCTGACTGCCCGGCGCAAATGTAATACCATGTGATTCAGAATACTGCGTTGTGATCGGCATACCATTCGGATGGCCGGTGAAATCAATCGTACTGTATGTGCCGACGGCCGAATGCCATGATGTCTTGTCTGTGTACTCAACCACGCTGGCACTGGCCGATGGGCCGAGGACATACATCGTAATGAATGGAATGAGTCGCATTTCGAATCCTCCGTAAGAAGTCGAGCCTGCGCCTCTCGGCTCAGGCTCTCAATCAATGCTAATTAGCGAACGGATCGCGACCGGGACAAAGGGGGCAGTTCTTGCATTGCATGAGATAGTTCATTATCCAGCAGGTCCAGTTGTCCTTGGTCGCCTGCGAAGAACTCCCGGTCATGATGGACTGGTAATCGTTCCATTGCTGTCCTGTAAGTCCGGCAGCAGTCAGTTGCTCATTCAACGTCATCACTTCAATACCCATGCCCGGGCAAGGCCCCCACGCGCCGAGCAGGATTAGTAGGTCCTGCACATCAACAACATCGCTGTTGTTGATATCTGGTGAGCCGAAGCAATGTGTGGTCGTGTACAGACCCCAAGCCGACAGCAGAATCAACAGGTCAAGCACATCGACGATAAAATCGCCGTTAAGGTCGGCCGTGCAGTATGTGCTTGGAATCATCACGAAGCCACGATGCGCGAAGAAACCATCGGCATCGAGTTGACCAGCGCCAACGATCCAGCCATGGTCATTGATATCGTACGCTCTGTAGAGTCGTTCCCAACCCTCTTGGCCGCACAAGATGATGTTGCCGCCGACGTTGACGTCGCTGAGGATGGGGGGCTCCCATAAACTACTGGTGTCTACTCTTCGCCAGAGCATGGCCACGTTTTGCTCCCAATCAACTCCCACCGCATGCAATTCACCGTTCGTGAATGGTGCCGCAATTGCATAGCCACTTGTCTCACGATCATCCGGCGGCAATGGAACTGGCGTCCCGCCCACGGACGGCCAGAACGCCGCGTGCGCCTTGCATTGACCACCGAGTCCGAAATTGTGCGACGAACTCCCGATTACATGTCCCGAGGAATTCATGCCACGACCAATTGTGCGAGATGACCCGGTCGCAATAACGGCTTCAAGGACGCTTCCTGCAGCTGATTGCCAATATTGGCCAAATTGGCAATCAGGCATCGAAAAGCAACCACCGCCGCAAACGACTTGGCCGTATCCGATAGCGGTTCCATCATGCCCAACACCAAAGGCGTGGGATGTACGAGGAACTTCCGGTGATCCCGCGGTAGGCGATAGCAAATGTAAAGGTGAGCTTGGACCATTGTACTCAATGCGAAAGCCTCGCCAAGTGCTAAACCCGGGGAATGTTGGATAGTCTACGGCTCCTATAATCACAGGTGGAGATAGGTCATTGATTGCCCATGCAAATCCACCACCTCCTTGTGGATCGATAACATGATCCGCGCCTGTCGCCAAGTTCCATAAATGCCCATAGCCAGTAGCCGAGATACCGGCACCCGATTTAAACTCAGGACTTACAGAATTGTTGCTTCCCACAACGATCCCATTGATATTGATGTCATAAGCCCGCACATAATCCGATGCTGCAGGCAGTGCTTTCATGGTGCGTGCGGTGATCTCATAGTTTGCCACGGGTAACCAGACAAACGCTCGTTCACACCAGCCACATGGCCCTAGCATATCTCCATAGCCCACAACTTCACCGCGATTGTTGATGCCATAGGCCTCAGAAACCGTGCCGCAAGGTTCCGAATCGCAGTGCAATACCCCTAAAGTTGATGATCCGATATTTCGGCGGGTCTGCGCTAACCGGCGTGGAAGCGGTCATCAGCCACGCTGCCATCAGCAGGACCGACCAGACGCAGCAGAGCGTGCCGGAGCCGATGCGCCACAGCCGTGATGTGCTCCAAACACTGCAATCATGTGTGTGTGTGTGTGTGTGTTCCTGTCTCACGATCGTTGGCATAGCAGAACTCCTTTGGAGTTGCCCGGCGATCCATGAGCGAAACCGGGAAGTCATCGCAACAAGCGCGTTCAACCCGTCAGACTGCGAACACGAAGCAGCCCTCGAAGCAAGCAAACCGCGCGGACCGTCGGCGGCCTTGCTGTCGCGTTCAATCTGACTGGAGAACACACTCATCATTCAAACCCCCCGGCCCCGTCGGTCCCCAATGAACTCATCCGGGGGGAAGCCGGAAGTGGAGGATTCGCGACGATCCCGGATATCCGCCCCGTGCGAAGACCCGGCGTCGCTGTTTCAGCGTACCTCACAAACCCAGTGACGCAAGAGAAAAGTCGTCAGAATTGTCGCCATGGCGGGCAAGCGCACTGGCCAAACGGGAGCGGAGCTTGGCGAGCGAAGTTGTAGAACGCATAGATTTTTGCGGGAATACATATAGCCAGTGCCCAGTGCCGCCTGTCTCCGTATGCCGCAGTTTTGGCCCTTCAAGCCGACACGACGGCGTGATCGTGCTATCCTGACCTCTCACAACCGGGTTTCTGTTCAAGGGTTTTCTGCTATGCCATCCATTTTTCTCAGCCAGTTGAGCACCTTTGCGTGGGGTGCGCTGATCGTCGGCGGCATTGTCGTCGTCATCGTGCTGCTCATCATCGGGCAGTTCATCAGCCTGTGGTTTCAGGCGTTGCTCTCTGGTGCACGGGTGCGGCTCGTCGATCTTGTCATGATGAAGTTCCGCAAGGTCGATCCGCGCACGATCGTCTATAACCGCATCAGCGCGAAAAAGGCAGGGCTGGAAATCAGCACCGATCTGCTGGAATCCCACTACCTCGCGGGCGGTCGCGTGACGAATGTCGTGCGTGCGATGATCGCTGCGGACAAGGCGAAGATCGACCTGCCGTGGGATCGCGCGACGGCGATCGATCTTGCAGGCCGCGACATCCTCGAAGCGGTGAAAACGTCTGTTGACCCAAAAGTGATTGACGTGCCGAGCGCGAGTTCAGGCAAGAACACGATTGACGCGGTGGCGAAGGACGGCATTCAGCTCAAGGCCAAGGCGCGCGTCACGGTGCGAACGAACATCGCTCGGCTCGTCGGCGGCGCAACGGAAGAAACCATCATCGCCCGCGTCGGCGAAGGCATCATTTCGACCATTGGCTCCGCAGCCAGTCACCTTGCTGTGCTGGAGAATCCCGACAATATCTCCAAGACGGTGCTGGCAAAAGGACTCGACGCGGGCACCGCATTCGAGATTCTCTCGATTGATATCGCGGACGTTGATGTCGGCGAGAACATCGGCGCGCAGCTGCAAGGGCATCAGGCCGAAGCGGACAAGAAACGCTTCCAGGCTGAAGCCGAAAAGCGGCGAGCGATGGCCGTCGCGCAGGAGACGGAGTTCAAGGCCGAGGAACAGAAAAACCGCGCGCTGGTCGTGCTGGCCGAGGCGGAAGTGCCCAAGGCGATGGCCGAGGCGTTCCGTCAGGGCAACTTGGGCATCATGGACTACTATCGCATGAAAAATGTGATGGCGGACACATCGATGCGCGAATCCATCTCACACGAGAGCGGTAAATCATGATTATGAGCCTGATGACAAGCTGACGACGTTCACTCGTCCCTCGTTGCGGCATCACTTTACGTGATGCGTCGTCTGTTGCGCGCCGCAGCAGGCGGTGGCGGTGTTTGACATGCCGCTGACAGGCTTTTCTGTTTCTCAATCAGTATTCTGAATAGGTATCGGGCGTGCACCGCCCGTTGTGCTTTATGTCGAAGTCAACGCATTCAATTCAACCCTCAGTCACGCCGCTGCGTGAGGTGTGGACCGTCGCATGGCCAACCGTGCTGACGATGACCAGTTACACGGTTATGCAGTTCGTGGACAGCCTGATGGTCGCGCAGGTCGGCCCGCGCGAGCTTGCAGCAGCAGGTAACGGCGGCATCTGGGCGTTCACGCCGATTGCCGCTGCGATGGGCGTGCTCACGGTTGTCAATACTTACGTGAGCCAGAACTACGGCGCGGGGACGCCTGAGAAGGGGCCGCGCTACGCATGGGCGGCAATGTGGCTCAGTCTCATCCTGTGGGTCTTCATCATGGCGCCGTTTGCGATCGCACTGCCGTTCTTCTTCAGCAGGCTCGGTCATAGTGAAGAACTGCAAGCACTTGAGTCAGGCTATGCGCAAATTCTATTGGCTGGGTCGCTGTTCTTACTCATGGGTCGCGGCCTGCATCACTATTTCTTCGGTCTGCACAGGCCGAAAGTCGTGGCAGTTGCTGCGGTAACGGGCAACATCGTCAACGTGGTGGCGAACTACGTTCTCATCTTCGGTGAGCAGGGTTTGCCTGCGCTTGGGCTGCCGGGCGTGCCGGGCATGCCCGCGCTGGGCGTGTATGGCGCGGCGATGGGCACGGTGATGGGGTCCGCGGTGGAGCTGGCGATCCCTGCATTCATCTTCCTCGGACCGCGCATGCACGCAGAGCTGCGTTCGCGCAGTGACTGGCGATTGCAATTCGGCCCGATCAAGGATTTGCTGAGGATCGGCTGGCCCGCAGCAGTGCAGTTCGGCAATGAAGTGATGTGCTGGGCGATTTTCATGTCCGTGCTGGTCGGTCGCTTCGGCGAGACGCATATGACCGCTGGCTGGGCCGCGCTGCGCTACATGCATCTCTCGTTCATGCCTGCGGTGGGCTTCGCGGTCGCAGCAACATCGCTCGTCGGGAAGTACATTGGCGCGGGCGATCATCGCACGGGCGCGGCGAGGGCGCGCCTCGCACTGGTCATGTCGATCACCTACATGACGATCTGCGCGATCGTCTTCGTGGTGTATCGCCACGAGTTGATCGGCTGGTTTGTGGAGTCGCGAGCGACGGACCCGGAGACGGTGGCGGAGATGATCCGCATCGGCGGGTATCTCATGATCTGTGCGGCGGTGTTCCAGACGGCGGACGCGTTCGGCATCGTTTATACCGGCGCGCTGCGCGGCGCGGGCGACACCGTGTGGCCCGGCATCGTTACCATCATCTACAGCTGGGTCTTCATCGTGCTCGGCGGATGGCTGCTCACACGCGCGTTCCCGCATTGGGAGTCTGTCGGCCCGTGGATCGGTGCGGCGGCGTACATCATCATCTATGGCGTTACGATGGCTCTGCGGTTTGAGTCTGGCCGGTGGAAGTCGATTCAACTGCTCACACCCACGCCTGAAGAAACACTGGAGCGCGAAGCGGCACTGGTTGCGCCGCTCCTGCCCGGGCCGCCCGCGCCATCTGCAGAAGGCACGACGCGCGATCTTGCAGAAGAAGTGCCCGAAGCACACGATGGCACCCGCCCGTGAGGCGGGTTTCATCGGGCTGTTGGATGCTTTGAACTGGCGTGGCACAGGTCAAAAGCCTGTGCCACTTTTAAGATGAGGGTGTTGGGTGCGTTTCGCTTGGCGATGAAGCATGGCCCTCGTAACCCTCTTGGACAAAGTCCGGCATCGCTGGCGTCCGGCTACAATACGTGCGGCTGCATGGCCGGATAGTCCGATGATTCTGTTCTGAGCCACGGAGGTCTCGCATGAACATCCGCTTTTCCCTAGATCGAACCGTTGCCTGCTGCGCCGCCTTGGCGATGGCAGTTGTTTTTCTGGCCCCTTCACACCTCGCTCGTGCGGCTGCGGCGCAGGATGATGCGGCGATTCAGCCGTATCTGGCCGTAGTCACTGGCAATGATGTGTATGTCCGGTCTGGCGGGGCGGATTCGTACTATCCGTTCGGCAAGGTGAATGCGGACGATCTGGTCTGGGTCGTGGGTGAGAAGTTCAACTGGGCGCGTGTTGAAGCCGGGTTCACCAACGGCGGGCCGACGTTCAGAAACGATCGCTTCTTCGGCTATGTCATTCATCCGACCGCGCAGGCGAGCAGTCGGTTTCGGCTTGAAGAGAACGGCACGGTCGGTGTAACGCTCGGCCGAACGGATGTGCTCGCGCCGAACCTGAACGCCCGTTACAACCCGAACGACAGTTGGAAGCCGCTGATTCGGCTGGACGCGAACCGGCGGGTGGCGGTGATGGAGACGACGGTATCAGGCGACAACACGGTGCACAAGATTCGCCTGCCGGAGAATGCTGAAGCGTGGATCAGCAAAACATATCTCCGCCGCGCGAACGCAACGGAAGTGCAGACGTGGGAAGCAGCCAAGCGAAGGCTCGCTGAGGGCAACCGTGAAGAAACCACGCCTGCAACCGCAGCGCCAACACCCACGCCCACGCCGGTACAACAGCCGGTTCTGGCGCGAGAAGAACAGCCCCGCCGCGAAACGCCAAAGCCGGAAACAACACCTGCGCCGACTCCTGGGCCGACCTCTGTGCCAGTGTCTGTTCCGGCGCCGGTTGTAACGCCTGCGGATGAGCCACCTGCTGAACCCGCCGCAACGTCAGAGCCTGCGAAGCCGGAAGTGCAGCCAAAGGCCGATGAACAAGACAAACCTGCGGAGCCGACAACGGCGGAGCGGTTGAAGGAAGTTACGCTGGACGATCTTGAGGCGGCGTATGCGAAGGTCCGCCGTGAACCGACGGCGACGGCGGAACTCGCGATGCGGCAGATGTATCTGGATGTGGCAGCGCGGAGCGAAGCCGGGCCGGCGCGGTTTGCAAACGCTCGCGCGGAGCAGATCAAGCTGATGTTGGATGTACAGGACCGCATGGCGGAGATCGCCCGGATCAAGGCTCGAGCGCAGGTCGCTGCGGAACGCACACAGGCGGTGCGCGATGCAGTGGACGCGGTGGGCGATTACGCAGCGGTCGGCCGGCTTGCGGCATCGACGATTTATGACGGTCGGCGGTTGCCGCAGTTGATCCGTGTGCAGGACACAACATCCGGCCGAACGGTGGCGTACATCGAGCCGTCCGAGAAGTTCGATGTCATCGGCTTGTTGGGCCAGCTTGTCGGCATCGTGGGGGAGAAGGCCTATGACGGCGGCTTGCGGTTGAACATCATCACGCCGCGGAGGATCGACATCCTCGCGCCACAGGAGTGATGGCAATGCCGGTCGCTTCGTGAGGGCCGAGACTCAAGTCCGGTGCGGTTGCTATAATGCTGTGCCGTTTTGGGGCGTTAGCTCAATTGGGAGAGCACTGCCTTTGCAAGGCAGGGGTTGTCGGTTCGAGTCCGATACGCTCCACTTTTCATTCTGTGTCATTGGGGTTCTGGGCCGTGGGGGAGGATCCAACAAAGGTGCTGGTGGCGTAGTCCAGCGTGATGGCTGATCGAATGACATCCGCCTGAAGCCGATTGCGCACGCGCGAGGCAGCAATGGCTTCTCGCTGCGCTTCAAGCAGCACGGTCATATCGACTTCGCCCGCGTCCAGCAGGGTTTGAGCGAGTTCCAACTGACGATTGGCGCGAGGCAGGACATCATGGTCATGGCGGGCCAGGAGCGCGTGCGCTCGTGTCCATTCCGACCATGCGCTGCGCGATTCGAAGATCGCGCGCTGGCGCACGGCGTCCGCTTCGATTTCACTGGCGCGCCAGAGGGCCGCGGCGCGGGCGGCGCGGGCATCGCCGCTGTCGAAGAGCGGCACTTCAAGGCTGACTGCAGGGCCGAGTTCCTGTCGGCGGTTTTCGTCGCGGCTGTATGCAGCGCCCGCTTCCAGATTCGCGGGAAATCTGCTGCGCTCCTCAAGACGGAGCGATTGGCGGGCGGCGATCACGCGCGCGGATGCCGCAGCAAGGTCGAGCCGATTCGCAAGCGCATGCTCGACGACGGTGTCCTCGCCTTGCAATGCGAGCGAGTGCGTTTCGCTCGTTCCGCTCTCGTCGAGAGAGAAATCCGCCGTGAATTCGGCGAGGCCAAGTTTTTCGAGCATCGCCAGCCGTGCAACTCGAAATGCGTGCTCCTGCTGCATTCGTTCGTTGATGAGTGCGTGCAGCGCAAGCTCAATGCGCGTGAAGTCGAGTGATGAAGCGATGCCCGCATCCACCTGCTGACCAATGATGCGCACATGCTTCTCAATCAGTGATTGATGCTCGCCGAGGAGCGCGAGTTCACGCTGCATCCAGAGAAGCTCTGTGTGCATGTGGCGGACTTCGGCGATGATGCGCAGGGTTGCATCGCTGAGCGAAAGGACTTCGCCTTCGAGTTCAGCAGCGGCTTCTTTCATGCGATCACCGCGCAGCCAGAGCGCGACGAGCTGCTGCGTCAGCCCTGCGCTGATTGATGTCGCGCCGGATGAATCACCCACGGAGAACCCAAGACCAACGCTGAGGATCGGGTTCGGCAACAGGCCAGCCTGTACGAACTCAGCGCGCGATGCAGCGAGTCGCTCAACGCTGGCGCGAATGCTTCGATTACTGACCAATGCAAGACGCACAGCGGTTTCAGCGGTGAGCGGCGATCGACCGTCCCATTCACGATGGACTTCGTTCCACTGTGCTTCCCAGTCCGGTGAGAAGCCGCTGCGCTCGTGAATGAGTGAACTGGCGCGCTGGCGATCCTGCTGCGCATCCAGTGAAGCGCAGCCGACGAGCATGGCGCTTGTGACGAGTGCCACAGCAAGCTTTCGGGCGGCGCGTGGTGCGAGCCGTGTGCAATCAGTGATTGTGGCCATGGCCATGCTCCCTCTGCGGTGCAGCGGCATCACCCGCGACCGCTTCAATGACGAAAGGAATGGTGAATACCTTGCCGCCGTGCTTGAATTCAACCCATGCGCGGTGCAGACCCGGCTTCGCCAGGGTTACATGAAATGCAACGCCTTCGTGATGGTCGTGGTCATGGTCTGCGTGATCGTCATGATCGTGGGCATGATGATGGTGCTCGTCGTGTGCATGGGCATGAACGAACTGCGAGCGGTCTTCGCTGATGACGACAAGGTGCGCACGTTCGCCCATGTGCGGCTCGAAATCAGTGACGGCTGCGCCATCCTTGCTGATGGTGAAGTGCAGCACCGTGTCCGTGCCAGCGCGGATCGGCGAAGCGGCATGAAGCGAGACCGTCAGCCCGTCCACGACTTTGGGCTGATGCGCATCAACGGCAAGCTTCGTTCGCGCGGGTCGATCACCTGCGATGACAAAGTCTGCAAACGCCATGCGGTGCGGCATGCCTTTCGGCTTGAAATCGTGGAACAGCCGATAGCTGCCGCCCGCGGGGAAGGTCATCGTCAGCGTGAACGTACCGTCTGCTGCGGGCGTCGGATGCACGTGGCGATACCAGCTCAAATCCTCTGCAACGACAATCACATGCAGCAGATGCTCATGTGCAACATCAAGCTGTTCCGCAGTAACACGCTCGTTTCTGTCGTTCTGAATCTCAAGGGTGAGCGTGATCGGCTGCGAGGCGTTCGGTGTGCCTGCGGACGTGATCTTGACCGTGAACGGTCGATCAAGCACACGATGAAGATTGCGCTCAATGACGGCGAGGTGCTCTTTCATCGCGTCAAGCAGACGGGCGCACGCAGCCGCGTCTTTCGTGTCCGTTGCGTCGTGCAGGGCATCCGCAATTCGCGCCAGCTCGCGGCCTGCGATGTTGATCTCGCGAACGTGTTCACGCTGTACGCCGCTGGAAGCATCGAGCGCGAAGCGGCCGAGCATCCGTGCGACCTTGGCGAGAATCAGCGAATCGTCATGAATGTGATCGAACGCCTGCTCTGCAAGGTCGCCAACCAGATGGCGGGGGATTTCCAGCGCAAGTGAGGCGGCTTCGACGAAATTGGTCGGCTCTGGAAACTCAATGTCGTGATCATGATCGTGCGCGTGGCCATGCTGGGCGTGCGCCGGCGCGACGAACCACATTGAATAAGCAACGAGGACACAAAACAGCTTGAGAGAGAAACGGGTGTGGACGCTCATCGTGAAAACTCCTGTTCAGTTGTCGTGAGTTGATGTTGTTGGGCGGTTTGCGAGGCGGCGCTTTCTGCAGCGCGGCGGGCGAAGCGCAGGAAAACCGAAGGTGTAACGAAGAAATCGAGAATCGTGCTGCTGATGAGGCCGCCGATGACGACGACCGCGACGGGATAGAGAATTTCTCTGCCGGGCTGACCTGCAGCGATGGCCAGCGGGATCAGGCCGAGACCTGTGGTGAGGGCGGTCATGAGTACGGGCGCGACACGCTCCTGCGAGCCGCGAATCACCATCGCCTCGCCGAACGCCATGCCTTCTTCCTTCATCAGGTGCAGATAGTGGCTGATCATGAGTACGCCGTTGCGGCTGGCGATGCCGCACAAGCTGATGAACCCGACAAGACTGGCGACGCTGAACGGTTCACCGACGATCGCCAGCGCAGCGACGGCGCCGATGAACGCAAAGGGAATGTTGAGCATGACCTGCGCGGGCATCACCCAGTTGCCGAAGTGGCTGTAGAGAATGAAGAACATCAGCAGCAGCGAGACAACGCTGAGGAGCAGAATCGTTCGCGATGCTTCCTGTTGCGAGCGGAACTGACCTTCAAGCTGCATCGAGTAACCTTCCAGCCAATCAATCGCGCGTCGCACCGCGTCTTCCACAGCGATCGCTGTCGAGCCGAGGTCGCGCCCCTGCACGTTGCAGAACACCGCGATGGTTCGCTGCGCGTTTTCGCGCGAAATGGAGTTCGGCCCGCGCTCTTCGCGAAGTTCAGCCACATCGGAGAGCATCGCTACGGCACCGGTGGGCGAGAGCAGTTGCATGGCCGCCATTGCTTCCGGGTCGTTGCGCCACGGTTCGTCGATCATCAGCACAAGGTCGAAGGTGCGCACGCCGTCGATGACTTGCGACACCACGCGGCCGCGCGTGGCGGTCTCAAGCGTGCGAATCAGCTCGCCGCTTGTGAAGCCGAACGAGGCCGCACGTTCACGATCGACGCTCACATGAAGCTGCGGAATCATCATTTGCGTTTCGATTTGCAGGTCAACGACGCCGGGGATGTCGATCATGGCATCTTGCGCTTGTTCAGCAAGCTGGCGCAGTGTGCGCAGGTCATCGCCGAAAATCTTGACGACGATCTGCGCTCGAACGCCTGTTTCCAGATGGTCGATGCGGTGACTGATGGGCTGGCCAATGCCGATGTTGATGCCGGGAATCGCGCCGAGTTTCTCTCGAATCTCGGCAAAGACGACTTCACGATCGCGCAAGAAGCGAGGCGGCTGACGGCTGGTGTGCCCGGCAGCGGCGTGCTTGTCGCGCGTTTCCGCGTACGTCCAGAAATCGACTTCAATCTCCGAGGAGTGAACACCCTGCGCGTGCTCGTCCAGCTCGGCGCGGCCGGTTCGCCTGCCGGTTGCTTTGATCTCAGGAATTTCCAGCAGCAGCATTTCGGCGAGGCGGCCCTGACGGTCGGATTCTTCAAGTGAAACGCCCGGCGAGGCGACGACGTTCACCGTGGCGGTGCCTTCGTTGAAGTGGGGCAGAAACTCCGTGCCCATGCGAGAGACAACGATCCCCGCAGCGATGACCATCATCGCGCAGAGCATGAGCACCGCCTCTGGTCGCGGCAGCGCGAAAGCATAGCACTTGAGCGCGACTGCCTTTGCGCCGCGTAACACGATGCCGTCGCGATCGTCCTGCATTCGCTTCATGCCCGGCAGCAGGTAGTGCGCGAGAACCGGAGAGAGCGTCAGCGACACCACCATCGACATGAGTACGCTGACGATGTAGGCGACAGCCAGTGGCTGGAAGAGGCGGCCGGCGATATCCGGCAGGAAGAACAACGGGAGGAAGACGAGCATGACGATGACCGTGCCGATGACGATCGGGCCGCGCACTTCGAGCGTGGCTTCAAAGATGACCTTCAGCGCGGGCGCGGGATGGCTGCGCTGCCGATTCTCGCGTAATCGCCTGAAGGCGTTTTCCACACCGACGATGGCGTCGTCCACCAGTTCGCCCATCGCGACAGCCAGCCCGCCCAGCGTCATCGTGTTGATGGATAGGCCCATCAGGTGGAAGACGATGAACGTTGTAAGCAGTGAGAGCGGTATGGCGACGAGCGTGATGGCGGTCGTGCGGAAGTTAAGCAGAAACAGCGCGAGAACGATGACCACCAGCACCGCGCCGTGCCAGAGCGCTTCGATGACGTTGCCGATGGCGGAGTTGATGAAATGCGACTGGCGGAAGAGATCAGCGTTGACAAACAGACCTTCCGGCAGCGCGGATTGCAGTTGTGCGAGTCGTTCGTCGATGGTTGCCGTCAATCGTCTTGTGTCTGCGTCGGGTTGTTTGGAGATCGCCAGGATGACTGCGGGCAGGCTGTCCATGGAGCCTTCGCCCCGCTTGATGACGGCGGGCGCTTCCAGCACGTGCGCGACATCGCGTACGCGCACGGGATGCACGACATCGTGGCTTCGCCTGATTGCGACGATGGAGTTTTCGATGTCTTCAACGCTTTGCACGCGGCCCAGATGCCTGATGATGACTTCCTCATGGCTGGTAACGACGAATCCGCCACCCGCGCTTTCGTTGGAAGAGCGCAGCGCGTTTTCGAGGTCATCCATGGTGAGGTCATATCGGCGCAGTTGATCGGGGTCGGCGCGCACCTGGAACTGGCGCATCTCGCCGCCCATGACGGTTACTTGCGAGACACCGGGGATCGCAAGCAGCGCGGGGCGAATGGTCCAGTCCGCAATCGTGCGCTGGTCCATCGGCGAAACGCGGCCGTCCGGCGAGGCGATGCCGACGAGCATGACCTCGCCCATGATGGAACTGATCGGCCCCATATGCGGGACAATGTTTGGTGGGAGTCGCTCGGCGATCTGCGTGAGGCCTTCCTGCACGACCTGCCGATTGAATCGGATATCGGTATCCCAGCCAAACTCGACCCATACGATGGAAAGCCCCGGTCCGCTCACGCTGCGCACACGCTCCACGCCGATCGCGCCATTGACCGCGGTTTCAATCGGGTACGTGACCTGAACTTCGACCTCATCCGGGCCAAGACCTGGCGCTTCGGTCATCACGGTTACAGTTGGCCGATTGAGGTCAGGCAACACGTCGATCGGCAGCCGAGGCAAAGCCAGCAGACCATAGATTGAGATCGCGAGCGCTGCGACGATGACCAGCGTGCGGTTGAGCAGTGAGAATCTGACGATGCTTCGCAACATGGTTGATAATCCTCTCGTTGCGAGCGCACTTAGTGTTGATGACCGTGATGATGGCCATGGTCGTGGTCAGATGAAGCGCCGCGGGCGCGAATCTGGCTGACGGCATATGCGCCGCGCACGACAATCTCATCGCCCGGCACAAGCCCGTCGGTGATTTCGAAGAATCGGTCGTCGCGTGCGCCGATCGCCACAGCCTGTCGCTTAAATATTTCACCATCACGGATGAACACATAACGTTCCGGGCCGTCCTTGAGCACGGCTTCGTGCGGCACCACGACGGCGAAATCCAGATCTTCGAGGACGATGGCGACCTCGACGAACATACCGTCGCGCAGTGCGCCGGCGGCATTATCTGCATCGATCAGCACGTGTGCGGTTCGCTTGATGGAGTCGATCTTCGGATTCACGTGGCGGACGATGCCTTCGGCGCGAACGGCGGTTCCCTTGCCCGGCTGTCGCAGGCGCACCGTCTTGCCTTGGGCATGCGTAAGCGAATCCAATCGTGATTCCGGCAGCTCCGCAATGATCTGAACGCGCTGCGCATCGGCGACGACAATCATCTGTTCGCCGGGCTGAACATGCTGGCCGACGGAGATGGTGCGAGAAGTAACCACGCCATCCCGGAGTGATCGAAATACGAGGCGGCCGCCCTGAACATCTGTTGAGGCTTCACCCACGATGGAGCCGAGTGCGTCTGCAAGAGCGCGGCGTGATTCAATGACGGCGGCGATGCGGCGCGAAAGCCCTTCTGCCTCTCGCGAGGCGAGTTCTCGCTCCAGTCGAGCGGCGGCCTGCTCGGACTGATGCGTGAGCACGGCAATTTTCTTCTGGTTGAGCAGATTGGCCGCGACCGCTTCGCGACTTTGCTGCGCACGTTCGAGTTCCTGTGAGGCGAGTTCCAGCCGAGTCGCGGCGACGCGCTCATCGAGCGCGGCGCGGTCGCTTCGGCCGTATGCGGCCTGCTGCGCCAGCTCCAGCTCGATTCGTTCTGAATCCAGTTGGCTCAGTTCATAACGCAGGCGCGTCAGCTCAGGTGAGTCGAGTTCGACGAGCGTATCGCCTGCGCGGACGACGGTTCCGGGTTGAACGGATACAGATGCGATTGTGCCCGCGATTGGCGGTGAGATGACGGCCACGCGATTAGGATCGAATCGCACGACACCGCTGAGACGCTCAACGCGCTCCATCACGCCGAAGTCAGCTTCTTCGACAACGAGGCCAATGAGTACCGCGGTTTCCGGCGGGATGATTTTTGGCGCGAAGGGGTCAAAGCCGTCTGACGGTGGCGGCGCGTGATCATCGTGAGCGAATGTGGTGAGCACCGCAGGAAGCGCGAGCAGCGCGAGCGCAGCAGCGACCGCCATGAGCAGTTGTGAACGAGACATGGGCAAACCTCTTGAGTTTCCGTAATGACAAAAGAATCGGAATCATGCGGCACGACGTGATGGCGCACCACAGCACGGGAAGCCGGGTGGCTTCTTCAAGAGGCTTTTTCTAGACGATGAGCGCGCAATGCAGGCGCAGGAGCGTCGTCTGCGGGCGCGGCACATGGCCCGGCGGGAAGGTGAACACTCGCCGGGCGGTGAGCATGTTCGGCGACGCCATCTCGGTGAAGGTGGCAGCCGGAAGAGATAGGGTCAGTGTGATTGGTTGCTCGTCGGCCTTGTGCATGGCAGCGACGAGCTTCGGGCACTCGCAATCGTGTTCCTCATGGTCGCACATCAGCCGCGAAAGCAGGCCTTCATCGTGCGTGCACGATTCGCCGTGCGCGTGATCGGCGTGTGCATGATGATGCACAACCGCCCCGTCAGCGTGATCGTGGCTGTGCAGCGCGAGATGGCAGCGGCAGATGGACGGCAACGCGACCAGCACAAGGGCCAACGTCCATTTCAAGATGTTGCCGGTTACGCCGGTGCGGTGCATGGCCACAGTATAGCCTTCTTTCCGCATGGTTCTATGGGCAATCTATTCGCGTGTTTCAGCGTTGCGCCGAACCTGATGAATCCACACTTGTATTGCCCGTTCTTCTCGGACGAGGGTTGAATACATACATAATTAAGGATGGCCGGAAGCTTCAGCGAGTGTGATGCCGCCGTGATGCAGGCGGCTCCCGTCGCCATTCAGGAGGCGATGCGGGGCCGGGGATCATCACAAATTGCGCCGGCACGGTGAACGAACCCGCCCAATAGGAAGCTGCATTGCCTGCGCGAAGCGCAAGCTGCGGGTCGCCTCGAATGGTGATGGTCCAATTTTCGTCAACGGGTTGGAGGAGCAGGTCTTCATCTTCGAGAACCACTTCCCAGCCGAGACCGTGCATTGGGTCTGTCTGGCCGGGCACGCCCGGCCCACCGAGCCACCAGATGTCGAGTTGTCTGGCGAGCTGATCGCCTCGTCGAAGCTCAATCGACACGCCGATGGCGACGCCCGCGAACTCGCTGCCCTGTGTGTATGTGGGTGTGTACCGGAATCGCACAGGTGATGGGCCACCTTCCCAGCGTGAGACGGAACCTGTGAATGCTTCCCGCATGCCGGTGTTGAGCGGCCCATCATCTGTGATGGGGATGAGGTGCGTTTCAAGGCTGCCTTCAACGCGCGTTGTAACGGCAAGCGACTGCGTGGCGACATGCTGCCAGTCAGCGTGTGCGCCGGGTCTTCTTCGGTCAACCTGTACTTCAAACTGAATCTCGTGCTCGCCTGCGCCGAGTACGCCGATTGGCACACTCGCGCCGCTGCGGGACGGCGCGTTGTTGCTGCGATAGATCACGATTTCAGATTCCGTGTGTGCATTGTGCCGGGGCGTGAGCCGCACGCGAGCTTCGCAGCCGCGAGGCCACCAGTCTGTGAATGAAAGCTGGGCCTGTGCACGAGAGCCGGTCGGCCATGTTTCGCGCGTGGTCAGTTCAAGCAGCGGGGGGATGTTGAGCAATGGGCGTTCAACATCGGTGTATGCAGGCCATTCAATGCCGTTCGCAGTGCGTATTGGTTCCGGGGCGGCGAGGCGGCGGACGGTACGAATGAGGTCGCCATACCGGCGCATCCATCGTTCATCCATGGGCGCGGCGAACCAGTCGCCTTCTGCCGCGCGGCGCATCAGTCTCGCCAACTGGGCATGGGACAGCGCATCGTTGCTGATTCTTCGTTCGAGTTCTTTGAACAGGTCTCCCTGATGATCTGAAGAAAGCGGCAGGATGGAGATGAGGATTCCTGCGGGGAGCGTTGAGGTCCAGCCGCCGCGGCTGACTCGTTCGTGCACAACGCCCGCGACGAGCACGCAGACAAGAATGGCAGCAGCGGCCTGGCCGTATCTGCGGCGGGTGCGTTGGAAGTCGGCTTCGGTGCGCCCTGTGTAGCCGCATTCCGCGCAGGTCATGCCGGGCGAGTAGGCGAGGTCATACCAGCATCGGGGGCATCGGCGTCGGCCATTGGCACGGTCGTTGAACAGCGATCGCCACGCAAGCCAGACCATGCAGGCATAAAGCACCAGAATGCCCAGCCAGATCAGCCAATAGACCCAGTCGCCAGCCATGATCTCAGCAGTGTACCGAGCCGGCATGGGCGTCGGTTCTGAAGTGCGGAACGATTGATATCCGCCAGTAAATCATTGTTGCAATGGCATTTACCAATCAGACCATTTTCGACCCAAACAGTTATAGGACTAAAATAAATGGTCAGATCGTGTGAATTCCTGAGGAAGTTATTGCACCGACCCAAGTCTGTGGTACCATGATGGGGTCTATCGGCTTGGAAACCGATAGCGTTAGCCAACATGGGTTACGTGGTGTAGAAAGAGAAACAAGAACAATGATTCTGCAACAGCAGATCGAAAAGGAAGGGAAGGGCACGTCCATGCGTCGAATTCATTGCGGAGTTCTCGCGGTTGCAGCTGGTCTTATTGCTGCGGGTTCGGTTGCATCCAGTGCCGTTGCAGGTGCGATTGTGATCGACGACTTCAGTTCCGTCGGCAATCCGAATCCGTGGCCTGTCACGCTGAATGCTGCTGGAAACGTCTTCGTGCAGGAGACGGGTTTGACGGCGCTCGGCGGCACGCGCGATACGTACCTCGAAGCCACTGCGGTTGGCATTCCGGGTCTCGACAATGTTCAGGTCAGCGTTGTCGCTGCTGCGGGTCTCTTCGACTACAACAGCACGGCTGACACGAACGGCTACCTCTTCATGAGCTACAACGCTGGTGGCGCTGGTTTGAACACCGACTTCTCCGGCCAGCTTGGCATCTGGATTCACTTCACGCAGTTCGATCATGCGGGTGATCTTCCTCTGCCTGTAACCATTCATCTGTTCGACGGCGCGGAGATGGCGATGCTCACGCTTTCGCTGAACGCTCCCGGCGCTCAGTCGCTGTTCTTCAGCTTCGCAGCTTTCGGCAACATTGGCGCGCTCAACATGAGCTCGATTCAGGCGATTGACATTGAGATGGACCCTGCGACCGGTGCGGACTTCCGTATCAGCCAGATCATCACCGAGGTTCCCGCCCCAGGCGCACTCGCGCTCTTCGGCTTGGCAGCCTTCGGCGCTCGCCGTCGCCGCAACTGATTCCATCTGTGATCCACGACACAACTGAACAGGCCGTCTCAATCGAGACGGCCTGTTTCTTTTCCCTGATTACTCAGAATGCAGCTATGCAGTTGCGCCTTGACCTTCATGTGAGCCAGCACGGCGGAACGTGAATGAGCCGGCGTCGTAGCCGATGGTGATCACATCGCCGATCAGGAACTCACCCGAAAGCAGCTTCGTTGCAAGGGCGTTTTCGATGCGCTGCTGAATCACTCGCTTGAGCGGTCTTGCGCCGAACTGCGGGTCGTATCCTTCAGTGGCGAGGGCGGCCTTCGCGCCGGGCGTGATCTCAAGTGAGAAACCTCGATCGGCCAGCCGCGTGCGCAGACTGCGAAGCTGGATATCCACGATGTCAGTGAGGTCATCCGGCGTGAGCTGATGGAAGATGATCGTCTCATCGATCCGGTTGAGCAGTTCCGGTCGCAGCGACTGCTTGAGCAGGCTCTTCACATGCGCTTCGATTTCCACATCCAGCGCGCCGCCGCTCGTCATGCTGAGTATCGCCTGCGAGCCGATGTTGCTCGTCATCACGATGATCGTGTTGCGGAAGTCCACCGTGCGGCCGTGACCATCCGTGAGGCGACCGTCATCCAGCATTTGCAGCAAGATGTTGGATACATCCGGGTGGGCCTTTTCCATTTCATCGAACAGCACGACACAGTATGGTCTGCGCCGGACAGCTTCCGTCAGGCGACCGCCTTCTTCATAGCCAACATAGCCGGGCGGCGCGCCGATCAGCCGCGCCACGGCGTGCTGCTCCATGAACTCGCTCATGTCGATGCGCACCATGGCGTCTTCCGTGTCGAAGAGGAAACCCGCGAGAGCCTTGCACAGCTCTGTCTTGCCGACGCCCGTCGGGCCGAGAAACAGGAACGAACCGATCGGTCGCTGCGTATCGCCGAGGCCTGCGCGGCTGCGACGGACGGCGTCGGACACCGCGCGCACAGCATCGCTCTGACCCACCACGCGCTTGCGCAGTTCCTGTTCCATGCGCAGCAGTTTTTCGCGCTCGCTTTCGATGAGATTGGAGACAGGAATGCCGGTCCACTTGCCGACGACCTCAGCGATCTGCTCGGCGTCCACTTCTTCCTTCACGAGGGCAGCGCCTTCGGCCTGCCGCCTTGCGAGTGTTTCTTCCGCAGCAGCGAGTCGCTTGTCGAGCTCGCGCAGCTCGCCGTATTGGATGCGCGCGGCCGCTTCCAGATCGCCACGCCGCTGGGCCTGCTCCAGTTCTGTATGCTTGGCGTCGATCTCCGCCTTGACGCGCTTGATTTCGTCCAGTTCCGCTTTTTCACGCTCCCACTGGGCTGCGAGCGCAGCTTTCTTCTCGTTGAGGTCGGAAAGATCGCGTTCAAGCGCGCCGAGCCGCTTTTTGGATTCGACATCCGATTCCAGCTTCAGGGCTTCGCGTTCAATTTCAAGCTGCATGATCTTGCGATGCAGCTCATCCAGCTCGGCGGGCATCGAATCGTTTTCAATGCGCAGCCGCGACGCGGCTTCATCCAGCAGGTCAATGGCCTTGTCCGGCAGGAAGCGGTCGGCGATGTAGCGATGGCTCAGGCGGGCGGCTGCGATCAGTGCGCCATCCTGAATGCGAACGCCGTGATGCGCTTCATAGCGAGGCTTCAACCCGCGCAAAATGGCGATCGTGTCTTCCACGCTTGGCTCGCCGACGTACACTGGCTGGAATCGCCTCTCGAACGCAGCGTCCTTCTCAATGTGCTTGCGATATTCATCCAGCGTAGTGGCGCCGATGCAGCGCAGCTCGCCCCGTGAGAGAGCAGGCTTGAGCAGGTTGCCCGCGCTGACGGCACCTTCCGCAGCGCCCGCGCCGACAATGGTGTGCAGTTCATCGATGAACAGAATGATGCGGCCTTCGCTGGCGGTTACTTCGCGCAGCACGGCTTTGAGACGCTCCTCAAACTCGCCTCGGAACTTCGCACCGGCGAGAAGCTGACCGACATCGAGCGCAACGATTCTCGCGTGTCGCATGGATTCGGGGCAGTCGCCGTTGACGATCCGCAGGGCGAGTCCCTCAGCGATGGCTGTTTTTCCAACACCCGGCTCGCCGATCAACACGGGATTGTTCTTCGACCTTCGCGAAAGCACCTGCATGCAGCGGCGGATTTCTTCATCGCGCCCGATGACAGGATCAAGCTTGCCTGCATGGGCCTTTTCAACAAGGTCAATGCCGTATTTCTTCAAGGCTTCGTAGGTGGATTCCGCATCGGGGTCGTTGATGTTCGTCACGCCGGACGCGGTGCGCAAAGCTTTGACGGCGTCCACCAATCGCCTGCGATCGACGCCGACGACGGACAACGCTTCCTTGGCGTCGGATTTTGTTTCTGCCAGGGCGATCAGAAGATGTTCGGAAGAGACGTAGGCGTCACCCAGTTCGCGCGCTTCGCGATCGGCCGCGGTGAGCACCTGCATGAGCGGCTGGCCGGCGTTGGGTTGCCCACCTGCGCCGCCGGAGCTTTTTACGGTGGGCAACCGATTGAGTGCAGCCGCAACGACATCCGCCACCTGCGCGGGACGGACACCTGCACGTTCCAGCAGTGATCGCGCGATGCCGCCTTGGTCGGCCAGCAGCGATGCCAGCAGGTGCAGCGGCCCGGCTTCGGCGTGGTTCTTCTGCGCAGCCAGTGAGAGGGCTTCACGCAGGGCGTCCTGTGCCAGTGTCGTCAAACGATCCATTCGCATCGGGTTCTCTCCTTAGGGCGAACTGCCACATTGGCGCGGCAGGCGTCCGGAAAGTGGTGGATGCAAACGCTGCGCCGAAGCGCAGCGGCCTTCAGGGGCGTTTTCGGCTGCCAGCATGGCAGGCAGGCCGCCCACAAACGTCAAGTTCATGCATACCATGCTATGGGGTCATGTTTTTATGTCCACTTCGGCCAGTCATCGCATACTCGTCGTCCTGTTGCTGGTGCTCGGCGTGCCAGCGATGCTGTTTGGCGTCTATAAGTTGACGCTTGGCCGCTCCGTGCTGGCGGGGCAGGTCGATCATGACTTCGGGGTTGTTGCGCTGGTCGCGCCCGAGGTTAAACTCGAGCATGTCTTTCGGCTGGTGAATCAATCACGATCGACGATTGAACTGGGCGAGGTTCGCAGCTCATGCGGTTGTACGGTGCCGCAGGTGAGCACGCGGTCTGTTGCGCCGGGTGAAGAGCTTGCGATTACTGCGGTGATGACGCTGACGAAGAGCGGGCTGACTTCTGCAAAGATCACCGTTGAAATGCAGGGACGCGGCGTGCGGCAACTGAATGTTCGCGCGATCGGCAAGCCGCTGCAACACCTTCGGCCCGCGCGGCCTTCGATTCTGATCGAGCCGGAAGTGCCTGAAACAGTGATGTTCTTTCTCGATCTTTGGGATGGTGAAGACCCATCTGCATTTCCTGAGCCTGCTATCGCGGTAACAAGCGACGCACTGCGCGCCGAACTGGTTTCATGGGGGCCTTATCGGGGCGCGAACGCAGCGCAAGGGCATCCCGCCATTTGGCGCGGCCAGCTCACCGTAACATGCAGGAGAGTGATTCTGCCTTCGGATGCAGCGATCGTCATCACCTTCGGCAGCGATCAGTCGTTGACGATGCCCGTGCAGTTGAAAATGTCTCGTCCGCTGCCAACGTTGCCCCGCGACGGCGAGTCGGAATCCAATCGGCCTGCGCATGACCCGGATTTCAATCCGCTTGAGCTGCCGCCGGATAGGTAACGGGAAAGCCCGTTGGCGTTAGTTCCGGCAGATCGTGCAGCCACGCTACAAGCCAGCAGAGCGCGTCCACCAAGCGCGGGCCGGGGCGATTGAACATCTGATTGCCATCCACGAGGGCGATTTTGCCGTCCTGAACGGCAGGCAGCAGTTTCCACCAGCGTTGTGATTGCAATGCAGGCAGCTCGCGCTCAATGGCAGCCATGTTGTAGCCGCACGGACAGATGATGAGCCGCTCCGGCATGGTTTCGATGAGTTCTTCGGGGCTGATGCGGCGCGATTTTTCACCCGGCGCGTTGAGTGTGTGTCGGCCGCCCGCGAACTGGATGAGTTGTGGTGTCCAGTGCCCGCCGACGAACAGTGGGTCCATCCACTCCAGAAACGCGACGATCGGCCCTTCAATGTACGCATTGACATACTCCCTCGCAGCCCACGCGCGTTCACGCAGCGCGATCATCGCTTCTCGTGAACGACTTACGAGGCCCGCTGCTTCACCCACGCGCAGCATGTCGTCGAAGACATCATCAAGCGAATGTGGGTCGAGGCTCAGGATGTGCGGCTGCGGATCAAGCGATGCCGCGATAGTGCGAACGGTGCTCAGGTCGATGGAGCAGACTTCGCACAAGTCCTGCGTGAGTATGAGGTCGGGTTGAAGTGAGCGAAGCAGATCGACATTCAGAGAATAGAGCGAGACGCTGCCAGTTGATACTGATTCGGTATTGAGCGCATCGCGAACCTGTTGGTCGATCTCCGCGCTGGTGCCGCCTGCGGTCTTCTGTGCGGTCAGCACCGGCAGATGTGCGATCGAAGAAGGGAAATCGCATTCATGCGAACGGCCAACGAGGAGATGGCCGCCGCCTATGGCGCAGAGCGTTTCAGTGGCGGAAGGCAGAAGGGAGACGATGCGCATGAGGTGGGGGGGTTGTCAGTGGTGAGTGTTCAGGCGACCGGGAAGTCAGAGTGGTGAACCGATTCGAGATTTGATCTTTCAAATCCTCGCTCAACGTCTTGTTCTTCCAACTACGCAGTTGAAACCTCAAGCCTCAATTCTGATACCAAAGAATCGCTCGGCGTTCTCGTCGAGCTGCCGTGCGAAATCATGTGGATTCACGCCTCGCAGCGTAGCGATGTGATTCGCGATGTGAACGACGTACTTCGGCTCGTTTGGCCGCACTTTGCGTACAGGTTCGGGAGAGAGAAACGGCGCGTCGGTTTCCACCATGATGCGATCAATGGGGACGAGCTTCGCGGCTTCGCCCACTTCAGGGGCGTTGTGAAAGGTTACGACGCCTGTAAAGCTGATCCACGCGCCGAAGTCGAGCACTTTGCGTGCTTCTGCCGGTCCTGCCGTGAAGCAGTGAAACACGAAACGGGAAGGATCAAACTTCGTTTCACGAAAGACGGCGAGCAGGTCATCAAACGATTCGCGGCAGTGTACGACGATCGGTTTTTTCAGCCCTTCGTCTGTGCAGGCTTGCAGGAATGCAAGCTGTTCCGCCAGCGCCTTGTGCTGCTTTGCGCGAGGCGGATGGTCGTAGTAGTAGTCCAGTCCAAGCTCGCCCCACGCGACGCATTTTTCGTGCTCACCCACGTTGCGGAGCGAGTCCCAGTCGATCGGCTCATCCGCGTGAAGTGGATGCACGCCCGCACTGCACCATACGTTGCGATGTCGCTTCGCCAGTGCGAGGGCTTCGATGCAGTCTGTCGAAGTTGTAGCGATGGTGATCGCGCCGTGCACGCCAGCGGCTGCTGCGTCGCGCAGCACATCATCCACGCGATCGGCATAGTGCTTGAAGGTCAGATGGCAATGGGTGTCGAGCATTCAGGTATCAGTTGTCAGTGGGCGGTTGGCTACGGGGTCGTTGTGCTTTGAGATATGAAATTTCACATACCGCGTTTCACTTCATCATGTTGTGAACAGATGCATTCGTGAACAAGGGCGTGCGTGTTATCATTCAGAATCTACACGCCGCCGACGGCGTTCAACACCTCGCTGAAGTCTCTGGCCTCACGTATTCGGTCCGTGGTCTCGGATGATCGCATCAGCCTCGCGATATGCGCGAGCGATCGCAGATGCTCTTCCGGCGGCAGTCGATCCGGGCTGATCAGGATCAGCAGCACATGCACCGGCTCTGTGATGCGTGGTACTTCAAGACCTTCCGTGAACGTCGCAAGGAAGAAGCGCGGATGCTCGACGTGCGGCACATGCGCGTGCAAGAGCGCGACGCCTGACGTAACTTCCGTTGAATATTCGGTCGCGTTGCGGATCAGTGCATCACGCACCTCGCGCAGCGCAGCGGCACGATGCTGAAACTCCGAGGCAATCACCTGTTCAATCGAAATCGCAAACTCGCGAGCGTGCAGGTTAAGCAGTACGCGCGACGGTTCGAGCAGCGAAGATTCGCTTGGCGCGGCGGACGCGCCGCCTTCGGCGGTTGTGGGTTCAGGTGTCTGCGCCGCAGCGGGGCCTGATGAGAACCATGCTGTTTCAGCGGTTACTTCCGCCGGGTGGAAGATGACGAGATTCTGCGAAGGGAACTGATCGACCAGTCGGCGCGGCAGGCGACTGAGGTCGGGCGTCCATGCGAGGCGGCCTTCGCGCGTGCTGAGCAGCACGAGCATGTCGTCGCCATGCACCACGTTTTGCAAGCGAGGCATAAGGCTTGACCAAGGGTTGATCGTCTCGAAACTCGTCGGCACCTGTGGTTTCACTTTGCTGAGTCGCGGCTGCAAGCGGGGCAGGTCCGCATCGGTCGTAACCACGACCAGCTTCGCGCCGAGTTTGCTCGTCATCAGTTTGATCGTGCGGATGGCTTCAGCAAACGACGGTTCACGGTCAATCAATCGCGGCAGGATGAGCACGACGCGCTGGGTGGTGTTGATCGGTGTGTTGAACTTGCAGATGAGAACCGTCTGCGGATTGTCGTGCAGGATCTGGTCCAACACGCTACCGAGATGCTGTCTGCGGCGCGACGGCGCGCCAGACCAGCCAATGACGACGGTGCTGATGCGCATTTCGCGAATCGCGCGCGTGATGCCGTTCGCGATGCTGGTGTCGATGCGGGTGACGGGTGAAACTGGCACGCCGGCGCCGGAGGCGTAGGTCACGGCATAGCCGAGCATTTTTTCACCCGCAGCGATCTGCCGATGCACGTCCAGCGATTCGTTCGCCACCATGATCGGGTAGAGCGGTTCGGGTGAATCCGGCCTGCGAATCATGAAGGCGACATCCATCAGTGCAGGTGCGGATGCGGGGTTCGCCAGCGGGATGAGGATGCGGAGCGGCGCAGCGCCGGGTTCGTCCGGCGAAAGTGATTCAGCCAACGCGATCGTGCGCCCCTGGCGTTCCACCATCCAAGGGCCGATCAGGCACGTGACCAGAATCATCATGACCGCGCCGTTCAACACAGCATCGTCGAAGAGGCCGATGCGAAACCCGACAAAGACGGCGGCAAGCGTTGCAGCAGCCTGCGGCACGCTTAGCCCGAAGAGCACATCGCCCTCAGCTGCGCTATAGCCGAGAGCAGTTGCAGCGGCCTTTGCCGCAAGCCACTTGGTCACGGTAACGCAGATGACCATCGTCCCGCCGACGAGCCAGACATGGCTACCTGCCCAAAGGAGTTTCAGATCGACGAGCATGCCGACGTAGATGAGAAAGTACGGCACGAAGATGGCATTGCCGAAGAACTCAATCCTGTTCATCAAAGGGCTTTGATGAGGGATGAGTGTATTGAGCGCGAGGCCCGCAAGAAATGCACCGATGATGGCTTCGACACCTGCAACGGTGGCGAGCGATGCGCCGCCAAACGCGACCACGAGGACGAAAACGTAATCACGGACCCCGCCATCGGCGACGTGCTTGAAGAACAGTCGTCCAATGATCGGCACGAGCCAGAGCATGAAGGTGACGTACACGCACAGGGCCATGACCAATCGAAGCCAGAAACCAGCGGAAAGCTCGCCACTCACGCTTGCAGCGACGATGGCAAGAACGAGTAGTGCGAGCGTATCTGTGATGATCGTGCCGCCGACGCCTGTGGTAACCGCACGATTCCGCGTAATGCCCAGTCGATGGGCGATCGGATACGACACAAGCGTGTGCGAAGCAAACATGCTCGCCAGCAGTATGGCAGCCATCCAGTTGAAGTTGAGGACAAACAGTGCGACGATCGTCCCAAGCACTTGCGGCAAGACGAAGGTCAATCCGCCGAAGACCAAGCTATGTTTGCGATATCGGCGAAACTGATTCAGATCGATATCCAGTCCCGCAAGGAACATGATGTAGAGCAGGCCAACCGTACCGAGCAGCACAATCGTGTCCGTTCGGTCAAGAACGAACAGGGCATTCGGCCCCAGGGCGATCCCTGCGAGAATGATGCCGATGATGCCTGGCACTCGAAAACGCGAGACAATGATCGGCGCGAAGAGTATGACCGCCATGACGGCGGCAAAGACGAGGGCTGGCTCGGTGATGAGCGGGCCGGCGGTCTCCGCGGCAACTGCGTTGGCGTTTGTCGGAAGCTGGTTCAAGGGAACATCCATGCTCGAATCCGCTCGCCCCGGGGTTTCGGCGGGCACGGGGCGGTCGATTCTCTGCGAGCACACGTCAATTCGTCAACAGTGGGGACGCTGCGGCGGGAACGCCATTGATGATTCAAGGTGAAAAACCTCAATCACCGTGCCGTTGTGGTGCATCACTCGGCATGGCACTGACAAAACAGAAAAAATGGTGGGCGGACTTGCCCACAGATTTCTCACACGACGTTACCATGCCGCCCTTGGCAAAACATGGATGTCTTGCCATGTGCGTCTGCGTCCTTGACATCGCTTGCCCGGTTCAGCTACCATCTTCACCAGACTTTGTGAAAAAAGGCACAGAGGTTTGATTCGCGAACCTGCCTGAGGCACGACATGGGCCGATACCACTTCGTTTTTCCACCGTGGACCAACATGGTGCTGCCTGCGGCACTGATACTCGGAGCGATCGCTCCGCTCTATGTCATTTTCATCGTGGCATATGGTTTCAGTCCGATAACTACGGCGGTCGGCTACCAGCCTACCCAGCCGATTCCGTTCAGTCACGACCTTCACGTCGGTCAGCTTGGCATGGACTGCCGGTACTGCCATACGACGGTCGAGCACTCCCGGTTTGCGTCGATCCCCCCCACGGAAACGTGCATGGGCTGCCACACGCAGATTCGCAAGGAAAGTCCGGCTCTCGTGCCTTTGTGGGACAGCTACAACCACGGCACGCCGATCGAGTGGATTCGCGTCCATAACCTGCCTGACCACGCGTACTTCGATCACGCAGCGCACGTCAACCGGGGCGTGAGCTGTGTGGAATGCCACGGCCGTATTGATCGAATGGTTGTCGTGGCGCAACACGCCCCGCTCAGCATGGGCTGGTGTCTTGACTGCCACCGTAATCCGCAGCCAAGCCTTCGCGATCCCAGCAAGGTAACCGACTTGGCTTGGGACTTCGATGGTATTCCGGACCGTGCTACATACCAGAACCGACTGCACGACCTGAACCGGATTCAACCCCCGCAGGACTGCTCCGCATGTCATCGATGAAGACACGTTCCGAGTTCGGAGAGTTGAACCTTGAGCAGGCTTCGTGCGGCTCAAGTTGTGGTTGCGCATCAGCTTCAACCGGCGACGCAGCCGCGGCAAGCGAAGATCGCCCGGTCGGCGCGAAGTATTGGCGCAGCCTGGAAGAGTATGCGGATACGCCCGAATTCCGTGAGTTCATGCACCGCGAGTTTCCCGCAGGCGCATCAGAACTGCTGGATTCAGGCGATCGGCGCCACTTCCTGAGGATCATGGGTGCTTCCATGGCGTTGGCCGGCGTTGGTCTTGCGGGCGGTTGCCGCCGATGGCCTGAGGAAACGATCGTTCCGTATGCTCGCCGCCCTGAAGGTCGTATGCCCGGCGTGCCGGTGCAGTACGCCACCTCAATGGAGCTTGGCGGCGTCGCGCAGGGCTTGCTTGCCACGAGCTATGACGGTCGCCCGATCAAGATCGAAGGCAACCCGCTGCACCCGATGAATCGCGGCGGCACAGACGCCATCGCGCAGGCCAGCGTGCTTGATCTGTACGACCCCGATCGCAGTCGCTCGCCTCGGCACAATGGTGCAGCGGCCACTCGCGCGGAGTTTCTTGCGTGGTTGCAGTCCCGCATGGCAGGCGTAACAGGGCGCGGCCTCGGCCTCTCGGTGCTCTGCGAAGCGACCAACTCCCCGACGGTCGTCCGACTTCGTCGTGAGTTGAAAGCGCGATACCCAGAGCTTCGCTGGCATGAGTATGAGCCGTTGAACAACGACAACGAGCACAATGGCTCGGTGCTGGCGTTCGGTGCGCCGTATCGCACACTCTACTCCTTCGACCGCACTGCGGGCGGCGTGATCGTCTCGCTCGACAGCGACTTCCTGATGACGCACCCGGCGATGGTGCAGCACACGCGCGAGTTCGCGCAGGGCCGCCGCGCAATGGATGCCAATCGCACGATGAACCGTCTGTATGTGTGCGAAGGCGCGCACACGGTAACCGGCGCGAACGCGGACGTGCGCTACGCGATGCGCAGTGCGGATATCGGCATCGTCGCTGGTCGGATTCTTCATCACATTCTCGGCACCGCACCGTTCCAAGGCTTCTATGAGGCCTCACTGCCTACGCCCCCCGGCGCATCGAATGACTGGATCGAGAAGATCGTGGCGGACCTGCAGGCCAATCGCGGCAGGAGCATCGTCATCGCCGGACCGCGCCAGCCTGCTGAAGTGCACATGTTGGTGCACCTGATCAACAACATCCTCGGCAACGATGCGATGGACGACAGCCCGATCCGCTATCTGCCGATGCCGGAGCAGGTCCCGCATGTCGAATCGCTGCGCGGTCTTGCTCGCGATATCGACAGCGGGCAGGTTCAAACGCTCTTCATCATCGGCGGTAACCCCGCATACAACGCGCCAGCGGACCTCAACTTCGCTCAGTCATTGCAGACGCTGCGCAATCGTGGTGGCGCGGCGGTGCATCTGAGTGGTTACGTTGATGAAACATCCGAACTGTGCGAATGGCACGTCAACCGCGCTCATTACCTTGAAGCATGGGGCGATGGCCGCGCATGGGACGGCACCGTGTGTCTTGCGCAGCCCCTGATCGAACCGCTGTTCGATGGCCTGAGCGCCATCGAGTTGCTTGCGGAAATCGCAGGCCGCTCAGCAACCGGACATGAACTGGTGCAGCGGACGTTCGCGGACCTCGGCGGCCGCGCCGGCGAGGTCGAATGGCGGCAAGCCTTGCACGACGGTGTGAAGGAAGTTGAGCAGCCGGAGTTCGATCGCCCGCGTTTCCGTCGTGACGCCATTCCAGCGGTGGCCCTCACCGTTCGTGAGCGGTACACGCCCGCAAAGGCGGATGAGATGGAGCTTGTGTTCATTCAGGACACGGCGATCTATGACGGCCGCTTTGCCAACAACGGCTGGCTTCAGGAACTGCCGGACGTCATGAGCAAGGTAACGTGGGACAACGCGCTGCTCATCAACCCGGCAACCGGCAAACGGCTGGGGATGAAGACCGGCGATATGGCGACAGTAACAGCAGGCGGCCGCTCGATGGACGTGCCCGTGCTGCTGCTGCCGGGTCAGCATGAAGGTAGTGCGTCGCTGGCACTCGGTTATGGCCGGCGTGTGGACTGGCGCATTGCCACCGGCGCGGGTTTTGATTCGTACCAGCTTCGCACGACGGAGTCGATGGGATTCGCACCGGCGCGGGTCTCCAAGTCGCGCGGTTCATACATTCTGGCGTTGACACAGGATCACTACGCGATTGACCCCGGCATTGCGGGCGTGGGCGGGCGCGGCGCCCAGCGGCGCCTTCCGACTCTTTTCCGTGAGGCGACACGAGAGAAGTACATCGCCGATCCGAAGTTCGCCAAGCATCCTGAAGGTCTTCACGTTCCGCATCGTCTGTCATTGTGGGAAGAGAAGCTGCCGTTCCATCGCGAAGGTAAGGTTGGCGCGGAAGCGGGCAACACGCAGTACGCTTGGGCGATGTCGATCGACCTGACGGCGTGTACGGGTTGTCAGGCGTGCGTGGTGGCGTGCCAGGCGGAGAACAACATTCCTGTCGTTGGCAAGGATCAGGTTCGTCGCAGCCGCGAAATGCACTGGCTGCGCGTCGATCGCTACTTCCGCACGGATGATATGAATCGCCCGGATGCGGAAGCCCGCCCGGATGCAGTCAGCTTCGCGCCGATTCCCTGCATGCACTGCGAAAACGCGCCGTGCGAGCAGGTGTGCCCGGTGGCGGCGACCGTGCACGACAAGGACGGCCTGAACGTCATGGTCTACAACCGCTGCATCGGTACGCGGTATTGCTCGAACAACTGCCCGTACAAGGTTCGTCGATTCAACTACTTCGACTACTTCCGCCGCAAGCCCTTCCGTGAGCGCGAGTGGCTGCATGTGGATGCGGAGTATTACACCACGCCACAGGCGCACGCGGACCCGATGCTGCAGATGCAGTTCAACCCGGAAGTGACAATCCGTTCTCGCGGCGTGATGGAAAAGTGCACGTTCTGCATTCAGCGCATCACGCGGGGCCGCATCAAGGCGAAGAACGACTGGATGAAACTCACCGACGAGCAGAAGCGGACCAGCGATCGCGTGCCTGTGAAGGACGGCGAGATTTTGCCCGCGTGCGCTCAGGCGTGCCCGGCGCAGGCCATCGTTTTCGGCGACCTGCTCGACCCCGACAGCAGGGTTTCCAAGATGCATGCTCATGAGCGAACCTATGAGATGCTTGAAGAACTGAACACCAAGCCCCGGACCCGTTACATGGGCAAACTGCGCAACCCGCCGTCGGCGTGAGCGCAGCATGATCGCACGTGGATTTCTCTCGCTTCAACTGAAGCGAACACCAGACCCCTCTCACCAAGCAACTACCCTTGAGCACTCTCGTCATAGACAACACGTTCGATGATCCAACGCGGCGGGCGCCGCTCGTGCTCGGTCATGACAACTTCACGACCGTGACCGATGAGATTTGCCGGGTGAATGAAGACCCGAAGCCGCCCGCAGCGTGGTACATCACACTGGCGATTTCACTGGCGCTGTTCGGGATGCTGGGCGCGATGGTGCTGTACCTGCTCGCGACCGGTGTTGGCGTGTGGGGCAACAACCACCCCGTCATGTGGGGATTCCCCATTGTGAACTTCGTGTTCTGGGTCGGCATCGGCCACGCCGGAACACTGATCTCCGCCATTTTGTTCCTCTTCCGGCAGAAGTGGCGCACGGCGATCAACCGCTTCGCCGAGGCCATGACGATCTTTGCCGTCATGTGCGCGGGCCTCTTTCCCGCGATTCACGTCGGACGCATCTGGGTCATCTGGTGGGTGTTCCCGATTCCGAACCAGATGGAAATGTGGCCTCAGTTCCGCAGCCCGTTGATCTGGGACGTGTTCGCCGTGAGTTCGTACTTCACGGTGTCGCTGTTGTTCTGGTACGTCGGCATGATCCCCGACCTTGCGACGCTGCGCGATCGTGCGAACACACGCATCAAGGCGATTGCTTACGGCATCTTCTCACTGGGCTGGCGCGGCTCCAACCGTCACTGGCACCGCTATGAGCGTGCGTACCTGCTGCTCGCGGCTCTTGCGACGCCGCTGGTGCTCTCGGTGCACTCGGTCGTGTCGTTCGACTTCGCCGTCTCGCAGCTTCCGGGCTGGCATACAACGATCTTCCCACCGTACTTCGTCGCGGGCGCCATCTTCGGCGGGTTTGCAATGGTTGTTACGCTCGCCGTACCCGCCCGTGCGTTGTGGGGTCTCAAGAACTTCATCACGATGCGCCATCTGGAGAACATGAACAAGATCATCCTGCTCACGGGCATGATGGTCGGCTTCGCGTACACGATGGAACTGTTCATCGCATGGTACTCCGGCGCGATGTACGAGTGGTTCGCATTCGAAAACCGCATGTTCGGCCAGCACGCGTGGGCGTACTGGGTAATGATGGGCTGCAACGTGCTCGCGCCGCAGTTGTTCTGGTCCAAGCGTTGCCGAACCAGCATTCCCATCATGTTCTTCGTCGTGATGTGCGTGAACGTGGGCATGTGGTTCGAGCGATTCGTCATCGTGCTCTCGCTTGAAATGGACTTCCTGCCGTCGAGCTGGGGCTACTTCAGCCCGACGTGGGTTGACATGCTGACGCTGATCGGCACGTTCGGCATGTTCATGACGCTGTTCCTGCTGTTCATTCGGTATCTGCCGGTCATTGCGATTGCGGAGGTGAAGTCCGTCATGCCGCAGGCTGATCCACACGCTCACCATGCACGCGGAGGAAGTCATCATGGCTAAGCCGAACATGACGCCCGCCGCACCTGCCTCACCGCTCTCTTCGGGCGCGCTTTACGGCATGATGGCGGAGTTTGAAACGCCGCACGATGTATTGCACGCCGCCGAAAAGGTGCGCGAAGCGGGCTATCGCTGGTGGGACTGCCATACGCCGTTCCCAGTGCACGGCCTCGACAAGGCGATGGGCATTTCGCCGACGATTCTGCCCATCATCGTGTTCGGCGGTGGTTTGACCGGTGCGATCCTTGGCCTTGTGCTTCAGATCTTCACGAACTCGACGAACTTCACCATCTGGGCTGCCGTGTGGGTAACGGGTTACGACTTCCTGATTTCCGGCAAGCCGTACCTCAGCCTTCCCGCGTTCATCCCCGTAACGTTCGAACTGACGATTCTGCTTGCGGCGTCGGGCGCTGTGTTCGGCATGCTGCTGCTGAACGGCCTGCCGAGATGGTATCACCCGGTGTTCAAGAGCGAGCGTTTCGCGCGTGCAACGAACGATCGCTTCTTCATCGTGATTGAGGCCCGCGATCCGAAGTTTTCGCGAAGCCGGACGGAGCAGTTCCTGTCTTCACTCAACCCCTCGCACATTGAGACGCTGGAGGCCTGACCCGTGCCGAAGGGATTTATTTATGCATCGCTCATTCTGTTGACGCTGGCGTTGATTCCGCCCGCGCTCATCGCGATGGCGCGTGCGCTCAACTCGCCCGTACCCCGCATTCAGCTTTTGCAGGATATGGGCACGCAGTACAAATTCCAGGCGCAGCAGGCGAACCCGATGTTCGCAGACGGCCGTGCGATGCGACCCAAGGTGGAAGGCACCATCGCACGCGGCGAGATGCGCGATGACGATCATTACTATCGAGGCGTGTTCCCCGCGGGCAGCACGCAGTTTGCCGAGACATTCCCTGATCGCGTGCAGCTCACGATGGAACTGATGAATCGCGGCCAGGAGCGTTACAACATTTACTGCGCGATCTGTCACGGCACAGCGGGTTACGGCGACGGCATGGTTCATCGCCGCGCTGTGGAGCTGCAGGAGCTGGCCGTGCAGGGCACGACGTGGGTGCCGCCGACCAATCTGCATGAAGCGCAAGTGCTGGACATGCCGGTGGGTCAGATTTACCACACCATCAGTGTGGGCGCCCGCAACATGCCGGGGTACGGCCATGCGATTCCAGAGGCGGATCGGTGGGCGATCGTTGCCTATGTCCGCGCGTTGCAGCGCAGCCAGAACGCCCGCGCGGAGGATGCCCGGTAAGCCGTCGTTAATCGGATTATGTTGGTTTGAGAAGCATCGAACTTAGTACGCAGAAGTCCTTTCCATGAGCCACCATTCGCGGACCATCAACGAATCTGACCGCCGCCTCGGCGCACTGGGGCCGCTCGTCTTCAAGGCCTCGCTCGCGATGGGCGTGGCGGGCCTCGTCGTATCGGTGCTGCTCGGCTGGCTTGCAGAGGACGGCTTCGGCCAGTTCTACCGTTCGTATCTTGTTGCGTTCATCATGGCGCTGACGATCTGTCTCGGCGGCCTGTTCTTCACGATTCTCCAGCACATCACGCGAGCGGGCTGGAGCGTCGTCGTTCGCCGCATCGCAGAGGGCATCGCCAGCAATCTGATGTGGGTCTGGGTGCTGTTCATTCCGGTGCTCATGGGTCTGTTTGCGCATCACCTGTATCACCACTGGTCCGATCCGTCGCACCACGATGAGATTCTCGCGCATAAGGCTGCGTATTTCTTCTTCACGCAGCCGGAAGGGGAAGGCGCGATTCCGTGGTTCTGGCTCATTCGCGCCGCGTTGTTCTTCGTCATCTGGGCCGCGCTCGCCCGGTTCTTCGTGGGCACATCAGTGCAGCAGGATCGTGTGGGCGACCCCGCGCTGACCTCTCGCATGCAGTGGTACGCACCGCTCGCCATGCTGCTCTTCGCGCTCTCGCAGTCGTTTGCAGCCTTTGACTGGCTGATGAGCCTTGAGCCACACTGGTTCAGCACGATCTTCCCGGTCTATTTCTTCGCAGCAAGTGCGTGTGGCTTCTTCGCTACGCTCATTTTGTCCACGTACCTGTTGCAGCGGTCCGGTCGCTTGAGTGAAGTCTCCGTGGAGCACTTCCAGGACATGGGCAAGCTGCTCTTTGCGTTCGGCGTGGTGTTCTGGGCGTACATCGCATACAGCCAGTTCATGCTGCTCTGGTATGCCAACCTGCCTGAAACGTCGGGCTGGTACATCACGCGAATGGTCGGCGGGTGGAAGTGGGTCAGCCTTTTCCTGCTCGTGGGCCACTTCATCGGGCCGTTCCTCATCCTCATCACGCGCCACACGAAGCGCATGAAGGGCGTGCTCGCGGGTGTCGCCGCGTGGATGCTGATGATGCACTTCGTGGACATCTACTGGCTCGCGATGCCTACGATTCCTGCGGATGCGCTGTATGCCGCAGCCGACTACGAATCATTCGCTGCCAGCGTGACGGCAGCGCAGATCGGCTACGGCTGGCATCTGCTCGATTTCATCCTGCCGCTGAGCCTCTTGAGCCTGATTGTCGCTGGTGCGACGTGGCGGCTCAGCACGTGTTCGCTTATTCCTGCCCAAGACCCCCGGCTTCACGAATCACTCGCGTTCCACAACATGTAATCACACGCGGCAACGCGATTCCTTGAGTTTCACCCATGTCCGAGCACTTTGAACATAACCTAGGCGATCACGAAGACCCGGTGCCGGGACCGACCTGGCTGCTCGGTGCGATCGGCACCGTGCTGCTTCTGGTCATTCTGTTCGGTCTCATCGCGCTGTTCTACAACGCGTACAACGATGCACGCGAAGCCAAGGTGATGACGCGCAAGCCGTGGAACCTCGAACAGTACCAGATGGAACAGGAGCGCAAACTGACTGGCCCGCCTCGCACGGAAGTACGCTTCTTTGCGGGCGACGATCGCGAACTTTTCATCATTCCCATCGACGATGCCATGCGGCTCGTCGTGGAAGAAGGCGGCAGGTAACCACTCGGAGTCATCAGCACACACTTCGATTCTTCCATGTTCGTTTCACTCGCATCATCCCGGTTGACAGTCTTTGCATCGCTGCTCGCAGCGTGCGCTGTCGCCGCGCCTGCGATGGGGCAACTGCTGAAGGATGAACTGCCGCCTGAGAATGAAGGCGTGGGGCAAGTGCAGCGTCTGGGCGAATCTGTATCGCTTGATCTTGAGTTCACGGATGAGTACGGCAATCGCGTGAAGCTGGGCGATTTCTTCTCGCCCGGTCGGCCGGTCATTCTGACGTTGAACTACTACTCATGCCCGATGCTGTGCCACTTGACACTCAATGGCCTGCTTGAAGGTCTGCGTGAGATCACATGGACGGCGGGGCAGGAGTTCCAGATCGTTACGATCAGTATCAAGCCGACGGAGACCGCGGACGACGCGAAGGCGTACAAGGAAGCGTACATTCGTCGTTACGGTCGCGAAGGCGTCGATCAGGGCTGGCGGTTTCTCGTGGGCGATCAGCGCAACATTGAGGCGATCGCGTATCAGACGGGCTTCGGCTACAAGATTCTGCCGAACGGCGAGGACTATGCGCATCCGTCCACGATCACGTTCATCACGCCGGACGGACGGATTTCGAAGTACATCAACGATGTGATGTTCCCTTCGCGCGATCTTCGCTTCGCGCTGGTGGAGGCATCTCAGGGCGGCATCGGCGGGCCGATGGAGCGGTTCCTGCTGCTGACCTGTTATCAGTACGACCCGAACTCCGGCAGCTATGTGCCGGTGGCATGGAAGCTGATGCGGACGGGCGGTGCGCTCACGCTCGCGCTGCTCAGCCTGACCCTGTTCGTGCTGTGGCTTCGTGGCGGGAAATATGACCGCAAGAATCGGCCTCATGAAAGCGCGGTTGCGCTCGGTGGAATGAACTCATGAACGTGTTGACCGTCATGTTGAATGCAGGAGCCTCACTTGCTGCGGCAAGCTCGGGCGCACTTACCCTCGGCAGCTCCGGCGGCGCGAGTTTCTGGATGCCCGAGCGCGCATCGACAGTGTCGGCGGACGTGGACTGGGTGTTCAACCTCATCACGTGGGTCTCGATCTTCTTCTTCGTACTCATCCTCGTGCTGACGGTGTATTTCGCGGTGAAGTATCGCCGCACGGAAGGCCGCGGAGCCGAACCAAGCCCATCGCATCACACGCCGCTCGAACTGACGTGGACGATCATCCCACTCATCATCGTCATCATCATCTTCTACATGGGCATGAAGGGGTACATTGATCTGCGAACGTCCCCTGCCAATGCGTATGAGATCAATGTAACCGCCAAGCGGTGGGACTGGACGTTCCAGCACAGCAACGGCTGCACGCAGTACGACGAGCTGTTCGTGCCGCTGGGTCGGCCCGTCGTGCTGAAAATGATGTCGGACGACGTGCTGCACAGTCTGTATATCCCCGCGTTCCGCGTGAAGCAGGACGTGGTGCCGGGCCGCATCACGACGTTGTGGTTCGAGGCGACCCGGCCGGGCATCTACAACCTCTTCTGTGCGGAGTATTGCGGTACGGAGCACTCGCAGATGGTTGCGGTGGTGCACGTGCTGCCTGAAGAAGAGTTCCAGGCGCGATTGCAGCACTGTGCGCAGTGGATCAATCTGGTGCCGGAAGAATCACTACATCTGGCTGGCGCCAGGCTGTTCTCACAGTGCGTTTCGTGCCACTCGCTGGATGGTTCGCGCGGCATCGGGCCTTCGTTCCGCGAGACGCACGAGCTGTGGGGCAAGGAGCGAGAGTTCGCGGACGGCAGTCGCCGTATCGTTGATGAAAACTACATTCTCGATTCGCTGAACAATCCCGGCGGCGAGATTGTGAAGGGATACGCCAATCAGATGTCCTCGTTCCGCACGATGGACGACAAACGGAAGCGCGCGCTGGCCGAGTTCATCAAGCGGCTGGACGAGTTTGAGCTTGATGCCAACGGGCGGCTGATCGTTCCGCCGCTGCCGACTCCGCAAACGCCTGAAGGGGGCCAATAGGACCGACGCCCATCAGGGCCTATCGCCATGAGCACGATTCATTCTCACAGTTCGGCTGAGACCAACTACCTGACGCACTCGCGAGGCTTTCTCTCGTGGGCGTTGACGCTCGATCACAAGCGGATCGGCGTCATGTACCTCGTGTCGGTGCTGCTCTCGTTCTTCTTCGGTGGCCTCTTCGCCCTTGTCGTGCGCACGCAGCTCATCTTCCCCGGGATGGACCTGCTGACGCGCGATCAGTACAACCAGGTGTTCACCCTGCACGGGGCGATCATGGTCTTTCTCGTGATCATTCCGTCCGTGCCTGCGGCACTTGGCAACTTTATTCTGCCCATCATGCTCGGCGCGAAGGATGTTGCTTTCCCGCGATTGAATCTGATGAGCTATTACCTGTGGCTTTTTGGCGCGGCGTTCTTCCTGCTCGCGCTGTTCATGGGCGGCATCGACACCGGCTGGACGTTCTACACGCCTTACAGCACCGATGCGGATAAAGGCTCGCAGTTCGCGGGCGTGATTCCCGCACTCACGGGCGTGTTCATTCTCGGCTTCAGTTCGATTTTCACCGGCATGAACTTCATCGTCACCATTCACCGGATGAGGCCGCCCGGCATGACGTGGTTCCGCATGCCGCTCTTCCTCTGGGCGACCTATGCAACGGCGGTGATTCAGGTGCTGGCGACACCCGTGCTGGCCATCACGCTCGGCCTGCTGGCGATGGAGCGAGCCTTCGGCATCGGTATCTTCAACCCCGCGCTGGGCGGCGACCCCGTGCTGTATCAGCACTTCTTCTGGTTCTACTCCCACCCGGCGGTGTACATCATGATTCTGCCCGCGATGGGCATCATCAGTGAGTTGATTTCGGTTCACAGCCACAAGCACATCTTCGGCTACAAGTTCATCGCGTTCAGCTCCATCGCCATCGCGATCTTCGGCTTCCTCGTGTGGGGCCACCATATGTTCACGTCCGGGCAGTCGGAGTTGATTACCGTGATCTTCTCTGCGATCACGTTCAGCGTTTCGATTCCATCCGCCATCAAGGTGTTCAACTGGCTGGCAACGCTGTACAAGGGTTCGATCAGCCTCAATACGCCGATGCTCTATGCCCTGTCGTTCATGATCATCTTCTCGATCGGCGGCTTGACGGGCCTTCACCTCGGCACGTTGGCGACAGATATTCACCTGCACGACACGTACTTTGTGGTCGCGCATTTCCACTACGTGATGATGGGTTCCGCGCTGCTCGCCATGATCGGCGGCCTGCACCACTGGTGGCCGAAGATCACCGGCAAGATGTATAACGAAACGCTCGGCCGCATCGGTGCTATCGGCGTGTTCATCGGGTTCAACCTGACGTTCTTCCCGCAGTTCATCATGGGCAGCCACGGCATGCCTCGCCGCTATCACGATTACTCAGGCGTTGGCTGGCTGCCGGAGATGACGCAGCTCTACGCGCCGTATCACTTCTGGTCGTCCGTCGGTTCATATGTGATGGCGCTGGCGTTCTTCCTGACGGCGGGCTACCTCATCCATTCGATCTTCCGCGGCAGACCTGCACCGGCAAACCCGTGGGGCGGCCGCAGTCTGGAATGGCAGTGCTCTTCGCCGCCGCCGCATAACAACTTTGATGAAGCGCCGACCGTCGGCGATTGCTACGACTACAGCGTGCTCGAATGGGATGAAGCACAGCAGGGCTACCGCTGGCGTCCCGATGTGCCCCGTCCCGGCGCGGGCGGCGCAAACCCGTATAAGCATTAATCTTTCAGCGAGGCACGCCATCGCATTGGTGAACAACTGGCAGCCAGCACTCTGACCCCGGAACTTCTCTCGTGACCACCAGTACACACCACGCTCACGATCACCCGCCGCATCTCGCCCACCATTGGGAGACGCCGCAACAGCAGTTCGATGCCGGCAAACTCGGCATGTGGCTGTTCCTCGCGACGGAAGTGCTGTTCTTCGGCGGATTGTTTGTCGGCTACAGCGTGTGGCGCGGCAACGACCCTGAACTCTTCCAGTACGGCAGTCGCTTCCTTGACACCAACATGGGCGCGCTGAACACAGCCATCCTCATTCTCAGCTCCATGACGATGGCGATGGCGGTTACGTTCGCGCAGCAGAGCAAGCAAAAGGCACTGGTCATCTGCCTTGTGCTGACAGTGCTGGGCGGCGCGGGCTTCATGGTCATCAAATACTTCGAGTACACGCACAAGTTCCACGATGGCCTCTTCGCTGGTCCTGCGTTCTATAACGGCCCGCCTGACCCCACGAAGGCGCACCTGTGGGATCCGAGTCTGCCGGTCGTTACACAGGAGCAGTTGATCGCGGCGCGCATGGCGGCTGCGACTACACCGCCACCACCCGCAGACGCAACGGACGCACAACCGCTGACGGCACAGCGTTCGGCGATTGCGCCGCCTCAGGCGGGGCCGTCGGGCCTTAACCTGCACGCGAATCGCGCTTCGCACGATTCACACGGCAAGCATGATCTGCTGCACCCGCTGCAAGACCCACATCGGCCCGTGAATGCGCACGTGTTCTTCACGATCTACTACCTGATGACCGGCCTGCACGGCATTCACGTGCTCGTCGGCATGGGTGTGATCGGCTGGCTCGCGGTCCGCGCGATGAAAGGCCACTTCAACAGCGAATACTTCACACCTGTCGATCTGGTCGGCCTGTACTGGCACGTCGTGGACCTTGTCTGGATTTTCCTGTTCCCGCTGTTCTACCTGATCCACTAGCAACGTCCGGCACCACCCATGGCACAAGTCACTGATACCCACAAGCACAGCAATGAAGACGCGGGCCACCACGGCGTCGGGCATATCGTTTCGCCCAAGATTCTGATCGCCAATACGATCGCGCTGCTCGTGTTGACCGTCATCACCGTGGCTGTCGCCAAGATCGACTTCATGGAGTACAACATTCACGAACTGAACATGATCGTCGCGCTCGGCGTGGCGGTGGTGAAAGCTTCGCTCGTGTGTCTGTTCTTCATGCATTTGTATTGGGACAGGCCGTTCAATGGCTTCGTGCTTGTCGGCTCCATCGCGTTCGTCGCGCTCTTCATGGTGCTGGCCATGATGGACACTTCGGAATACCGCAGTGATATTGTGCCGGGCGACTCTAGGGGTGTTGTCGAGCGCATCAACGCCGCGGAGCAGCGGTACGCGCCGGGTTCCACTCCATAGGCATGCACGCGGCGATGTTCGCCGCAGTCTCGTTGAGACACATCGGATTACACGCCATGAAAGGGCAACTCTTCAAGGACGCACGCTCGCGAGATCGAGCGTTGCGCATGGGGATGGCGCTTTTTCTTGCATCGCTGGGCATGCTCTTCGCAGCGGGGCTGGTCGGCTATGTCGTGGTTCGATTGCAGGTGGGCTGGCCTGACGATCTTCCGGGCCTGCCGCCCATTCTCTGGCTCAGCACCATTGTGCTTGCGGCGAGCAGCGCGAGCATGCAGTCTTCTGTGAACGCTGCCCGACGCGGCGCGACAGGGCGGCTGAAGTCGATGATGACGATCACGCTGTTTCTCGCAGTGCTGTTCCTGCTCATGCAGTGGGCGGCGTGGAGCGCGTGGTATGCCGAAGTCGAGCCGCACTGGGCGGAGAGCGATTCCTATCGCTGGGCGCTGACGAGTTTTTTCGTGATGACCGGCATCCACGCGGCGCACGTGCTGGGCGGCCTCGTGCCGATCTTTCTGGTTACCGGGCGCGCCTTCGCTGGGGCGTATGCAACGTCCCGCTTCATCGGCGTGCAGATGTGCGCGATGTACTGGCACTTCCTCGGCACGGTGTGGCTTGTGCTGTTTGTGTCGCTGCTGCTCGGTTCGCGAAGCTGATTCACCGCGCTGGCAGGCTTGGCACATCCGGCTTCATGGCATGCCAGAGGAACCACAGGGAAGGCGAGATGCCAATCGGGGAATCCGCCCACGCCACCGCCGTATGCGCGATTGCGTCATACTCAAAGTGCACATTCACGCTGTTCACGGTGTCCATCCAATGCCAGCGATGTTTGCTGCGATCGACGAGCTGGTCGTGTGCTCGTGCAGCGATGTACGTGAGCGGATACACACGATGATGACCGCTGCCAAGTGGGGCTTCAATCACCAGTACACGATCCTTCACCTTCGGCAACACTTCATCGTCGGGCGGCATCGGTTCCACAGGCAAGCCAATGTGAGGTGAGCGGAAGTATTGATCGGGCGAAGCCTTGCGATATCGCTTGCCGAAGGCGGAGTCGCGGGTGATGACGGTCGTCTCCGTGTGCATCTCACGCCACTGTGCCCAACTCGCCAACTGCGAGGGGATGATGCTGAGCTGCAAGCCGAGATCGCTGCCGCTCACGGCCTGACCGGTGAACTGCAACCACAGACCGCCTTCAGGCTGATCGCGATCATAGAAGAGTGTATTGGCGTTATACACAAGGCCCGAAATGCCGAGGCGAATGACGCGCCCGTTTGGAAGGCGGCGATCGAATACGCGCACGCAGTCGCCGAGCCAACTGTACGTGACGGCGATCGGTATGCCGCCCAGTGTGTCGTCGATCACTTCGTGCACATTCAGCACGCTGATGGGGTACGCACGTGCTTCGCCGTTGATGACGACGCCGACGACGCGGTCTGCAGAGACGATGTATTTGCCTCGTTCTTCCTCGTTGATGCGCTGCACTTCCTCAGCGGTAACGACGCCCGGAACGGTATCCATCACCGGCACCATGTCGCGCGTTCGCATCGGTGTGCCCACGAGTTCGCGTGGCACAGCGAGGTTCGTCAGGTCGAAGCCGTACGTGTCGATGTTACGTCCATCGCCCGGTTTGGGGGTGACGAACATCGCAGGCGCTACAGCCCAGACGATTAACACTGCACAGACCAGCGCCATCACGCAGAGCACCCAACCGCCCCCGCGGAACGTCATCATGCGGGATTCAGTCATGGGGCGGTGCGGTCGGTCTCAGTGGGCACGGCAGCGACAGCCGAGGCCTGCCAAGAGGAACCGTTCTTCACGGGGCCGCGATCGACCATGAACAGGCACAGCAGCAGCGAGAGGTACAGCAGGCTGGCGAAGAATACGCCGCGCGCGTGCGGATTTGTTCGCTGCACATAGAACCGCACGGCGAGCGCGGTCATCCACAAGCCGAGGACGAGTGAACCAACGAGAAACACCCACCCTGCAAGGCCGATCATCGTTGCCAACATGCCGAGCGGCAGAAGGATGAGACTGGTGAGGATGATGACGCTCGCGGTGAGCTCGCCGCGAGCGTCGAGCATGGGCAGCATGACAAACCCACCTCGTTCATAGTCTTCACGATACAACCATGCCAGCGCGAAGAAGTGGGGGATCTGCCAGAAGAAGAGAATCGCACCAAGCACCCATGCGCCCGCGTCGAGCGCGCCTGTCGCAGCGACCCAGCCGATCATCGGCGGAATCGCGCCGCACACCGCGCCGACGAGCGTGTTGTAGCTGCTGCGTGCTTTCATCGGTGTGTAGATGAAGACATAGAGCACAATCGTGAGCAGGGCGAGCGACGCCGATGCGAGGTTCACCAGCAGCGCGAGCATCGCCGTGCCCGCAATACCCATCACGATGCCCGCGGTGAGCGCGTGTCGAATGGTGATGCCGCCGGAAGGCAGGGGACGACGGCAGGTTCGCTGCATGCGCGCATCACGTGCGACTTCGAGCACCTGGTTGATCGCCGCTGCGGAACCGGCTGCAAGTGACGTGCCGATGACGGTGTAGAGCAGCAGCAGCCAGTTAATGCCGACGGGGATCGCCACAACGAACCCGACGGCGGTGGTGAGCACAACCAGCGCGCTCAGCCGCGCCTTCGTCAGTTCCATATACAGCTTCGCCGTGCTGCTGCGCTCGGCGCATCGCGTCTCGCGCTCTGCGGCTTTGATCGACGGATCAGCGCTGGGGTTGAGGAGACTCATCGGGGGTCGGCAGCGGGAAACCAGCGAAAAAAACGACAGGACACGGACACGATACATCAGGAGTGCCGCGAGCGGGAAGCGGGTGGATTCGCACGGAAAAACCCATTTCCGGCCAGGATCAGATCGACGGGCATAGCCTTTGTGAAACTTCTCACATAGTATCCGCCAGACATCGCGCGGTCCATGCCCGGGGGCGATACCTGATGGAGCATTCAGCCGTGGAACACCAACGCAATGAGGGCTTCGGCGATCTGTTGGCGGTCGCATTGGGCACAAGCGTTATTCTGTGGGCGGTGGCCTATGTCGGCCTTTCGCCTGCGGTGAACGTGCCGGGCGCAGCGATGGCTGCATTTGCGCTCATCGGGCTGGTCTTGGCGGGCGTCGCCATCGGCAGGCTGACGGCACGCGGCGTGAACGGGGGTGTGAAGGTCGGGCTGCTGCTCGGCTTCATCAACTTCCTCATCGTGGCGAGCCTGCATGGCAAGGAAACCACTGCTGAGGCGCTTCGCTTCGGTGCAAAGTGGGTGATTGCGTTCACGGTCATCGCCGTCGCGCTTGCCACACTTGGCGCGTGGATCGGTTCGCGCTTCCCGCGAACGAGTACGCAGCCGATCCGCTGGACGAGTCGGCTGGCCACCATCGTTGCCATCACTGTGCTGCCGCTGCTCGTTTCAGGCGGCATCGTTACAGGGCTGGAAGCGGGCCTTGCTGTGCCTGATTGGCTCACCACGTTTGACTATCCCATGATGTTCTACCCCATGGCGGAGATGCAGCGCGTGCCCGGCGTCTATGCGGAGCATTTCCATCGGCTGTGGGGCCTGCTCGTCGGTCTGGCGGTCATTTTGCTGGCGGTGCAGCTTCATCGTGCGGATTCGCGCGCGTGGCTGCGCTGGCTGTCGATCGCGATCATCCTCGCCGTCATCGTGCAGGGCGTTCTCGGCGCGGGCTGGGTGCTCAGCACGCAGCTTCGCAGCCTCGCCATCATGCACGGCGTGTTCGGTCAGCTTGTGTTCAGCGTCATCGTTGCGGTCGCTGCGTTCAGCTCCGCAACATGGCTCTCATCGCGACCCGCGACGCAGACGATCCGCGCTTCAACAGATCGTTCCGCTGCGATTACACTCTTCGTGATGCTGGTGCTGCAACTCGCGCTCGGCGCGCTGTACCGCCATCTGCGGCGGGACGCGGGCGACCCCGGCGTGGGTATGCACGTGCTGTGGACGCACATCTTCCTTGCGACCGTTATTCTCGCCGTCGGCATCTTTGCTGCAGGCCGCGCATGGGGGCTGCATGGCGACCAACCAGTGCTGCCCCGGCTCGGCAAGTCGATTCTGCACCTGATGGGCGTTCAGATTCTGCTGGGCATCGCAGCCCTGTTTGCGGTACTTCACCGGGGGCAATCCGAGGCTATCCCCATGGTCGAGCTGGTGTTCACGACGGCCCATCAGGCGGTCGGGGCGATCCTGCTGGCAATGGCCGGGCTGCACGTCGTCTGGACACGCCGCCTGCTTTCCCCGCCTGAAAACGCAGTTCAGGTGTAAAGATAGGGATTTTTTGCTTCCAACAGCGGCTTTTTGAATGTACGCTATAGGGTTATGGGCCGGCCCGAAGCGCCTGTCTTCTATCGGTGTATGCCGATATGTCAAATCTGGGAAGCTGAATGAGTCAGATCGTGCCTCAACAAACCTCGCAGGGCTACGCGCCGCCGAGTGTTCGGCAGTTCAGCGTGTTTCTCGACAACAAAGTCGGCAAGCTGCTGGCGCTATTGCGCCTGTTCGACGAAGCCCAGACGGTTCACCTCGTGGCGTTCAGTGTGGTGGAAGCGTCGGACTACGCTGTCGTGCGCATCATTCCCAACAATGCGGACGCGGCGCGTGCACTGCTTCGCGAGCATGGTGTGGCGTTCTCGGAGCTGGACCTGCTCATCGTCGAGCTTGGCCGCGAGCACACCTTGGCGAGCATGTGCTTGTATCTGCTCGGCGCGGAGCTGAACATCCGGTTTGCGTATCCGCTGATGCTGCGCCCGAATGGCACACCGACGATCGCGCTCGCGGTGGATGACCATCATCTGGCGGGGCAGATTCTTCGGAAGAAGAACTTCCGATTGCTGGGGGAAGAGGATTTGCCGTAAGGGGCTGCCGGGGGTGGGGTGTTATGTTCGCGCGCGGGGTGAGTACCGCCCACCGTGGTTTTTGTCATAGCGCGAACGACGCACATCATGGATTGATGGTGGGCCATACCAACCCTACGACTCGTCCTTCACCAACTCCGCGTGCTCCGCGGTGAATCATGCTTGGCTCTTTTCGGGAATGCAGCGACGATGCGGGGCGTTCGTTGTGTGAATGATCGAGATGAATCGAATCTCATCGCGCGGACGTGGCAGCCAATCACGTCAGTACGCTTCGGGTGCCATGCTTCGTCCCATCGGGCGAAGCATGAAGTCGAGTGAAGGCCCATGCTTCACGCTTTGCGGTGAAGCATGGCACTCCGTCCACGAAATGGGGTCTGCGCGCGCAGAAGTGTTGATTGAGCGTGATCGACGGGAAGTGAAGCATGAAACATGCGCGGCGTGGATTGCTGCGCTCGACGCCAGATTGCGTGATCGTGCGCTGTGCGCGCGTGGCCACGGACTTCGCAGGTGTGCAGTGCTTGTTTCGATCAGCTACACGGCCCCCATGCGCCGAGCAGAATGAGCAGGTCGAGCACATCAACCGTGTCATCATCGTTCAGGTCCGCAGCGCAGCCGGGGCATGGTCCCCACGCGCCGAGCAGGAGCAGAAGGTCCTGCACATCGACCGATCCGCTGTCGTTGAGGTCTGCGGCACAGCCCGCGATGCGAATGAACGCTGCAGGAATAAAGGCGCGGGTGCCGCCATCGGGTACGGATCGCACACTGAGAAGCGCAGCATCCTTTGCAGGCCCCTGAGAGGGGACCGAAACGTGCGCAGCAACGTGTGTCCATGCACCGGGAGCAAGCGCAGGAGTCTGCGCGGGCTGAAACGTAATTGCCCAAGTCTGGTCTTCAGCGAACAGTTCGTATGAAGCGCTGGTTGAGCCGGTGTTGGTGATCGTCAGCACGGTTTCGATCGTGGCACCCGGCGCGCCTTCAAGCGTCAGTGATTGCGGCACGATGACGATGCGAGGATCGGATTGCAGCGAGACCTGTGTGTCGATGAAGGCTTCAGGCCCCCAGACGGATCGCCAGATTGATTGATCGTCTTTCAGATAGAGATGGAAAAACTCCGTGAGCAGGCGGCGGGTGATGGCGCGCTGGACGGCATTAGACATTGGGCCGCTGTCGCAACCGAACATCGAGCCGTCGATGAAACCGCAGTGATAGCCACCTTGGATCATCGGCAACTGTCGCACACCCGGTGTGTTGGCGTACATCAGTACGCCATGATTGGCTGGCGGCGTGATGGTGTCGTTGCTGCCAGTGATGAGCCGATGCGGCACGATGAGGTTTGCACTGGCGTTGATCGCAGACGGGTTGGTGTTCGCGGCGGCGAGTGTTGCCAGAGCTTTGACGCGGGCATCGCTGACGGTAGCAAGCACCGCTGCGCCGCCGCCCATCGAATGGCCGGACATGCCCATGTTGGCGACATCGACCTGCCCGTTCAGGAACGAGGATTCATTGACGTTCTGTTGTTCGAGATAGGCGAGGCAGTGGCTCATGTCTGCTGCGAGCGCGGAATGGTTTGGAAACAGTCCGCCTTGCGTGGTTGTTGCGATGACGAAATAGCCCCATGTTGCAAGATGTTCAAGCGTGCTCTGGTACTGCTCGACTGCGGTAAGAAACCCGTGCCCAAACGAGATCGCGGGGTAGGGTGCGCCATCGCCGTTATATGGCGCATCGACGCCTGATGCTGTTGCGGGGTAGTAGAAGCGCGCTGTGAATGTGGTCGCATTGGGTCTGACGACGGTTACATTCGTGCGCCCCGCAGCATATGGACCCGGCTGCGAAAAGTCCGCGAGCGCATCGGGCGACGCAATATGCACCACGACGGCGAGCAGAGTGATCATCAGTCGAGCTGACGATGTGACGTTCTGGAGCATGTGTGTCATCGTAAAGACCCGTGGTTCGGTTTCACAGGGGAAAATGCTTATTTTTGAATGAGTCTGCCTTTGCCTCGCCGTCGCTGGCGAAGTGTTCGCGCAATACGGTTGTGCGATAGTCGAAGATGGCCTGCACATCGCGGTTAACGAGCAGGCGATGCAGGAGCGGGGCAAGCAACCAGCCGCGCGAGAGGAAGTCCACGCGGTCGCGCGCGAGCGTGCCGCCTTCATGCGGCGTGAAAGTGTGTTCGTGCCGCCACAGTTTGTAGGGGCCTCGCACCTGCTCATCCACGAAGCGATGCGGCGGATCCCACGCGGTGATGCGGCTGGTCCATCGCAGGGGCACGCCGCGGACTTTCAGTTTGTAGTCGATCAGCGTGCCTTCCGCCATGATGATTGGTGGCGGTGTAAGCACGTTGAACTTGAGCATGGGCGGCGTGATGGCTTCGAGGTTATGCGCATCGCTGAAAAACTCGAAGACGTATTCCGGCGGATGCGGCAGCCACAGCTCGGCGGTGAAGGTGTAGTGATCGCGGCAGGTCGTGAGCACGATCTGCTTCTCCTGACAGGTTGTGTACACCGCACCCGCTGGTTGTTTCGATCAGTTTAGCACGGCCCCCATGCGCCGAGCAGAATGAGCAGGTCGAGCACATCCACCGTGTCATCATCGTTCAGGTCCGCAGCGCAGCCGGGGCATGGTCCCCACGCGC
>DAOMNO010000017.1:0-21074 GCA_035443885.1 Phycisphaerales bacterium | reverse complement strand
CGAGCAGGAGCAGAAGGTCCTGCACATCGACCGATCCGCTGTCGTTGAGGTCCGCGGGGCAGGATGTCGTGGGCGAAGCTGCGAGGAGTGCGGCGTGCGCATTGATGCGACCGTGGCCGAACTGCGGATCCCAGCCTGGCGCACCGAGATCATCCGCGGTGGCTTCGATGATCTGTCGCACTTCAAGGTTGGTAAGCGATGGATTGACGGACCACACGAGCGCAGCAAGCCCCGCAACGTGCGGGCACGCCATGGATGTGCCGGACTGATAGACATACGCCGGGTTGAAGAGGGCGGAGTATGTGGAGTACACGTCCACGCCTGGCGCGGTAACGGTCATTTCCGGGCCGGTGGTGGTGAAGCTGGCGAGCAGATCGCGATTATCTGTTGCGCCGACGGCCATGGTGTTGGCCCACCGCGCGGGGAAGAAGATTTGCGCGCCGGGCGTATTGCCGGTGGCGACAGCGAGCACCATGCCTTGCGCATGGGCGTAGTTGATGGCGTTTTCAAAGTAGGCGATGCCATCCGGGTAGCCGAGGCTCATGGAACCGATGTTCGCGCCGTTGTCCGCCGCCCAGATGACGCCATTGGCGCACTGGGTTTCGGTGCCGCTGCCGAAAAGATTGAGGACTTTGACGGGCATGATTTTGCTGGTCCAACTGACGCCGCTGATGCCCGTGGCGTTGTTGCCGCGCGCCGCTGCGATACCTGCGCAGTGCGTGCCGTGTGAGATCAGCCAGCTATCAGCGGTGTTCGTGTTGCCGTCCACAATGTTGTAGCCGGGTACCATGTTGGCAGCGAGGTCGGCATGGGTGGACGTTACGCCCGTGTCGATGACGGCGATGACGACCTGATCGCTGCCAGTGTGAATGTCCCATGCTTCAGTGGCTTTGATATCCGCGCCGGGCACGCCGACCTGTCCTTGAATGGTCTGGCCTGTGTTGCGCAGCGCATATTGCACGCCGAAGCTGGGATCGTTGGGAACGGTGGCGAGTACGCCGCCGATGCCGTCGGTTTCTGCGGATTCAATGTGCGAAGCGAACTGCGCCATCGCAGCGACGAACGCGAGCACATCCGTGCCCTGCGGCACGTGGATGGTGTAGTAGCGAAGCAGGCCGAACTGCTCTGCGAGCGCGGCGTTCGCAGGCTCGAACGGCATCGTGCGCGTGATGTTCGTTGCGCCGAAGTTTACGAGCGTCTGTGCGATCTGTGATTCCGTTACGCTGGCAGCGGGGGTTCGCGTTGTCGTGTTTGTGTTGATGAACGCAGCGCGACCGTCGCGAAGTGCACCGAGGGTTACACCGGGTTTCAGGTGTACGATGATGTGCGTGGAAGCGTAGCCGCCCATCACGTCGGGCTGATCGACCTTGCCATGGAACGGCACGACTTGTGCGCGAAGCTCTTCAAACTGGGTGGGAGTGATCGTTTCAACATCGACCGAGGCGAGAGCCAGCGGCGCCATCCAGAACATGCTCATCATCATGGTTCTTATCCTCCAGGGTTCGTAGCGATTCAGGATAGTGTCTTGGCGCGGGTGGCGCGCTGCGATTCTGCTAAAAAAGAGCAGGAAAAACGCATTTACCGCCCCTTGCGCATGGTGGCAACGAACAGCCCCGGCCCTTTACCAGAAGGGTCCGGCCTCAGGCGCTGATAGTGCGGCCTCAGCAGGCCCGCCGCCTTGGCCCATCGCTCAATGTCATCACGTGCGAAGCCGAGATGCAGGTGGCCCATCGTGTGTCGATAGGTGTCGCGGTCATGCCGCGTCATATCCACGATGAGCATGATGCCGCCTGGTGCGAGCGTTCGCGCAATCTCCACGACGGCCTTCGCAGGCTCTGGCACGTGATGCATGACGAGCATGACAACGGCGGCATTGATTTCGCCATCTGCTGCGGGGAGCGCATCCAGATCGCCTCTGCGGAACTCGATGTTCTTCGCGCCCGCCATGCGTTTGCGGGCGGCGTCGAGCATGGCCGGTTCCCGGTCGATGGCAATGACTTTCTTCACATGCGGCGCGAGCAGTGCAGCGGCGTTGCCCGTGCCGCAGCCGATGTCGGCGACGACCCATGATTCATCCAACAGCGCGAGGAGTGCATCCGCTGTGAAATCTTCGCCGAACAGCGATTGCCGCAGATCGTCCCACTCGCCGCCGATGCGCCCGAAGAATGAGCGGGAATCAGTGCGGCGGGCTGCGAGCACTTCCGCAAGTCGGCTGTCGTCCTCATCAGTAGTGGGCGACCTGCCAAGCTGCGTTGATGTAACCGTCCACAAATCGCGCGAGTGCGGGTTGAGGAGTGAGGCATCGAGCCGATACAGGCTTGCGGGGCCTTCCGTGCGTTTCACGATCCACGCGCTCTCGTGCAGCATCTTGAGGTGGCGGCTGACGGTGGACTGCGGCAGTTGTAGTGCTTTGGCAAGTTCGCCGACGCTGAGTTCTTCACGATCCAGCAGGCGAAGGATGCGCAGGCGCGCCATGTCGCTGAGCGTGGCCAGCCGCGTGAGCAGATCGGGCGTATCGGCGGATCGGGACATCATCTCCCGGGCGGCAGCGCGATGGATGGGCCGGGCACTTCGCCCAGCGCGCGAAGCTGCGCGCGAACGCGGTCGTCATTCGGATTGATCCACAGTGCCTGACGAAGACGGCGAATAGCAAGGTCCATGTTGCCGACGCGCTGCGCGAACGCCGCGGAGTCCAGATACGGCTCCACAGTCTGACCGTCGTCTAGGAGGATTGCGGTTTCCAGTGCAAGGCGAGCGGAATCCGGATCGCCCATTTCCATGGCGTAGTGTGCCAGCCTGCGATATGCATGAACGGACTGTGTGGTCTCTGCACGCTGACGAAGGAACGCGAAGAGCTGTGGCTCATCGTTCTGGCGGAACATGACTTCCGCAAGTGCATCAGCGATCTCGCCATCGTTCGGGCGATGCGTATGCGCGAGTTCGAGCGAACGGCGCGCCATGGTAAGATCGCCTGTTTGAATGAGGGACATGCCGAGCATGTGCTGGGCGCGCCAGTCGCCGGGATAGCGCTCGGCGATTTCGCCGTATTCGGTCGCGGCCTCGGCATAGTCGCCCCGCTGATAAAGCCAGTCCGCTCGCTCGCGGATGGATTCAACCGGCCTCGGCGCGCCGCAACCGCTCAGGCCCAGCAGCAGCGCTGCGATCAGTCCCGATGCTGCAAACATTCTCATGCTCATCCGTGGAACTCCAGCAGTGCGGCGAGGCCGAAGTGGCGCGTCGTGCCGCAACGGGAAGATGATACCGCGCGGCGTGCTGAACGGGCGTCAGTCGCGATTGCCGAACAGCACGGCAAGGCGGAACGCCAGCTTGACGGCTTCGAGATAAATCCATGCCAGTGTAACGATGAGCGCGAAGCCGCAGTACCACTCCATCTGCTTGGGTGCGCCTTCTTTGATCTTCTCTTCGACGAGACCGAAGTCGATGATGAGCCACAGCGAGGCGATGCCGAGGAAGAGGACGTTGAGGCCGAGGCCGATCATCGGCGCCCAGCCGCCTTCAAACGCACTGGTGATGCGAATGAACGGCAGACCCGCGATGAAGAAACTCGCGATGAAGGAGATGAGGTACGTGATCATGATGCCGACCGTCAATGTTGAGACGACGGCGACGAACATCCTGGTCGGCCTGAGCCAGCCGAGTGAATACAAAGCGAGCATGGCCAGCATGACGCTGATGGTGATGATGAACGCCTGCACAGCGAGGCCGCCCGCCGCCACATAGCCCATCACCTGAAGCAGATGATCGAGTGCGCCGGTCAGCGCGCCGAGGAAGAATCCTTGGAAGACGCCATAGACCGGGGCGAGGAACACCGCATGCGCGGGATTGCCGCGCAGCTTATAGAAGATGCCGAGGCTGACGATAAAGGCAGCGATGGCGCTGATCCAGATCGCGTTTGGATAGAGTTGGCCGACGGCGTACCCGCCCGCGCCCGCGACGATCGCCACGCCCACGAGGATCGCCGTCTTGTTCACTACACCCTGCAGTGTGGTTACATTCGAGCGGACTGTTCCGGCGGCTTCGCCGTAGTACTCATTGAAGACATCGTCCTGTGCGAGCACCGGATTGGATGATTGAAGACCGTTCAGCATGATTGCACCTCCACGGTTTGGTTTGCGGTCTGAGTATATCGGCGTCAACATCACCGGGGCGGGAATTACAGCACTTCCGCAGCCAATGAGGCCAGCGTGCTGCGTTCAGTTTTGCCGAGCGTAACGTGCCCGCACAGGCTCTGACCCTTCATGCGCTCGATCAGGTAGCTCAGGCCGTTCGACGATGCGTCGAGATATGGATTGTCGATCTGATTGATGTCGCCCGTGAGAACGATCTTCGTGCCATCACCGACGCGCGAGACAATTGTTTTGACTTCATGCGGCGTGAGGTTCTGCACTTCGTCCACCACCATGAACTGATGCGGAATTGAGCGGCCGCGGATGTATGTCAGCGGCTCCAGTACGAGTGTGCCGCTCTGGATGAGCTGGTCGATGCGCTGCTCGGTGGTGTGACTTTCGGCGTGCCCACCGCCACCCGCGCCGATGCTGCTGCCTCGCGTGGAGAGCAGATATGCAAGATTGTCGAAGATCGGCTGCATCCACATGGACAGCTTTTCATCTTTATCGCCGGGCAGATAGCCGATGTCGCGGCCGAGCGGCATGATGGGCCGCGCTGCGAGCAGTTTGTCGTAACGCTGCTCCTTGAACACCTTGTGCATTCCCGCAGCGATGGCGAGCAGTGTTTTGCCCGTGCCCGCCGAGCCGAGCAGCGTAACGAGCTTGATTTCATCATCAAGCAGCAGGTCGAGCGCCATGGTTTGTTCGACATTGCGCGCCATGATGCCAAATACAGGCTTTCGCGGCCCCGCAATAGGAATCAGATGATCGGTGTCTGCGAGCAGCCGCGCGAGACCCGTGTGCGATTCATCATCCATTGATCGCAGCAGCACAAACTGATTCGCGAGCGGGGTGAGGCGCACCTTCTCGCCATTCTCAGCGGTTCCGAAGAGATACTCCATCAATCGCTCGAGCGGAAGCTGCCGCTCGTTGTAGAGGGAGTCGATCACATCGCTGGGCACGGTGAGCGTCGCGAAGCCGGTGTACAGCCAGTCCGCATCGACTTTCTGCGCTTCAAAGTCTTCGACGGGTATGCCGAGCGCATCGCCCTTGACACGAGCGTTGATGTCCATCGTGATGAACACCGTGTGTTTGCCTTGCGCATGCAGCGCATGGGCGACGGCGAGAATGCGATTATCTGCCACGGTCAGGTCGAGCGCGAATGGAGCTTCGCGGTCGCATCGATCAACGCGCAGTGTGCCGCCGAGCGTGTTGACCGGTACGCCTTCAAACAGGCGTCCTTCCTGCCGCAGTTTGTCGATGGTGCGAATGGCCTGTCTTGCATTGCGGCCACGGTCGTCGTTCGTTGTTTTGAAACGATCCAACTCTTCAACGACAGTGAGCGGAATGACGATCTCGTGCTCCGCGAACATGAAGATCGCATTCGGATTGTGAAGCAGGACGTTGGTGTCGAGGACAAAGTGCTTGCGAACCTTGTCGTCGCGCATGCCGTTGCCGTTTGCCTGCGTGTCCGTCTCGGTGCCGTGGCCGGCGTTGGGTTTCAAATCCGTGGTCCTCCTGAGGAGCCACAATATCCGGCTCCTCGCGTTCAGGGAAACGATAGGCACTCGAATCCGTCGTCAAGGGCGTTTTGGATCGTCTGAATCTCGGTTACAGTGGCAGCATCACGAAGGGAGCGCATCAATGAGTGAAGCCGCTGTTCAGACTGCTGCTGTTGTTCTCTGCCCCGGTCAGGGTGCGCAAGTGGTGGGCATGGGCCGCGCCTGGTGCGAACGCAGTGCTGCGGCGCGTGCCGTGTTTGATGAAGCTGACGCAGTGCTCGGCGCGACGCTCGGCTCAAAGCTGAGCGAACTGTGTTTCAACGGACCCGCTGAACGATTGAATCAGACGGATGTCAGCCAGCCTGCGATCTATACCTGTTCCGTAGCGTGCTATCGTGCGCTGATCGAGCGCGACGGCGAGATGCCGATTGCCGCGACGGCCGGGCTATCACTTGGCGAATACACCGCGCTGCATCTTGCTGGGGTGTTTGGATTTGCGGATGGTTTGCGATTGGTGGCAGTGCGAGGCCGATACATGCAGGAGGCCGCTGAAGCCAGCCGCGGCAGTATGGTCGCGCTGATCGGGGCGGAAGACGAACAGGCCTTCGCCGTGTGTGAGGCGGCGGCGCAAGGTGAGGTGCTGGTGCCAGCCAACTTCAACGCGCCGGGGCAGATCGTTCTGTCAGGCCACGCCACCGCGTGCGAGCGGGCGGTGGAAGTGGCTTCGGGCATGGGGCTGCGAGCAACCGCCCTGACGGTGGCCGGCGCGTTCCACTCCCCACTGATGCAGCCCGCAGCGGATCGGATGGGCGAGGCTCTGGCGGCGGTGGCCCTCAGCAAGCCCCGAATTCAGGTCTGGTCGAACGTAACCGCAGAGCCGCATGACCCCGACGATTTGGAACTTCTGCGCCTTCGGCTCGTCCAACAGATCACCAGCCCCGTGAAATGGGCACAAAGTTGTGTAAAACTCGCGGCGTCGTCCAGCGATCAGCCGTATGATTTCCGTGAGTTGGCTCCCGGATCGGTTCTCCGCGGCTTGATGCGGCGTATCGACCGGCAAATCAAGGTAACCAGCCATGATGAACCCTAAACAATCGTTTTTCACCGCTGGCGCGCTCCTCGGCGCGCTGGTTCTCGGCCTGCCGGGCTGCTCTGGCGAACCGGAAGGCCCGCCGCCTGCCCCCGCCTATGTGCCACCGCCGCCTGCGCCTGATGTGCCCCCGACGACCCCGATCAGCGATCTGATGGCGCAGTTGCGCATCGACCCGCGCGTCTCGCTGCCGGAGGATTACGCGCCGGATACGGATGAGGCGCGCAAGGCCGTGCTGGAGTTCTTTGATGCCTTCGCGCGAGGCGATTCGCGTGCGCTCGCCCGCAAGCTCAGTTCTGCGGATCAGCGTGAACTGCAAGCGATGGTGGAATCGGGCGAGTGGGAACGCACTACGTCAAAGATTACGCGCATTGATGTGCAGACGGGAATGAGCACATATGGCGAATGTGCGCTCGCTCTGTTTGACGTGGCTGGTGAGTTCCAGCCACAGCTTTGGTACTACACAATCTCCGGCGATTCAGTTACGTTCGACGCAGCAGCCACGCCGCCAAACATGGTGAACAAGCTGAGCGGCACGGACTGGATTAAGGCGTGGCATTCGATTCTCGATGAAGAGCGTGAGCTGGCAGCTCGGCCCGATACGCCGGTTCAACTGCCACAGCGCAACTTGGATGAAGGTGGCCGCGAGGCGGATTCGCAAGGCGGTGGTCCTACCGGCCCCGCGCCGGGCGGCCCCGCCGGTCCTGCATCGCCTGCGCCAGCCGCTCCAGGCGGCAACGATCCGCCGCCTCGCCGTGCGCCGGGCATCCCCATCGGCAACTGATCGTTTCGTGCGCTTGCGAGTTGGCAGGCGGCGAGGACGCAGTACAATCCATGCTCGAATGTTTCATGGCTCGCGTATGCGGGCCATTTTTTCACCCATCATTGAAGGGATGTCGTCATCGAACAGCGCATTGCCATTGTGACGGGAGCCAGCCGCGGCATCGGCCGTGCGATCGCAGAGCGCCTCGCTGCGGATGGCCGTCTGGTCGTATTGGTCAGCCGGACGGAGTCATCGCTTGAAGAAGTCTGCCAGAGCATTCAACAGGCAGGCGGCGTGGCGGAAGTTCGCGCGTGCGACATCGGCAACAGCGAAGCGCTGACCGAGCTGATCGAAGCGGTGGCATCAACGCATGGGCGGCTTGACATTCTCGTCAACAACGCAGGCATCACGCGCGATGGGCTGATGCTTCGCATGAGCGATGACGATTTTGATGAGGTCATCAACGTCAACCTGAAGTCGGCGTTTGTTGCCTGTCGAGCCGCAGCGAGGCCGATGATGCGCGGGAAGTTCGGTCGCATTGTCAACATCGGCTCTGTTACCGGTGTCATCGGCAATACAGGTCAGGCGAACTATGCAGCAGCCAAAGCGGGGCTGGCTGGCCTCACGAAGACGATCGCCAAGGAGTTCGGCTCGAAGGGCATCACCGCGAATGTGGTCGCACCGGGGTTTGTCGAAACGGCGATGACCGAGGCCCTGCCGCAGCAGCTCAAGGAAGAGGTCATCAAGAACCTGCCTGCGCGGCGGTTCGGCAGGCCTGAGGAAATCGCCCATACCGTGTCGTTTGTAACATCCGACCTGGCGGGGTATCTGACGGGGCAGGTGATCGTGGTGGATGGCGGAATGGTGTGCTGAACCCCATGGCCGCGAGCGTGTTGGCGATTCGGAGCATGTTCATCTAGAATGCGGCCGGGCGGATTCTCTGCCCTCTGGCCTACAACCAGCACTACAGTTTTCAGGAGATTCAACCGTGACGGAAGCCGAGATTGAAGCCAAGGTCGTTGAGATCGTCGCTGAACAAATGGGCGTCGATAAGGCCGAAATCAGCCGGGAGACCAGCTTCGCCAACGATCTGAACGCCGACAGCCTCGACACCGTGGAGTTGGTGATGGAACTCGAAGACGAGTTCGAAACCTCCATTCCAGACGAGGATGCGGAGAAGATTCAGACCGTTGGACAGGCTATCTCCTACATCATGCAGAATGCCAACAAGTAAGGTTGTCATCGCGCGCCATCGCGCCGATGCCAGCGTCGGCGTTTCGGCTTGTTCTGAAGCGGCTGCGCTGTGCCTGCGCCGTCGCAGGGCGTTGCCTTTTGGGGTTGATGGCATGAGGGGTCGGGCGACATGACCAGTTATCCGAGGCGGCGCGTCGTTATCACCGGCCTTGGCGCGGTGACGAACCTTGGGCATGACGTGCCCACCACATGGAAAGGGTTGATCGAAGGGCGGTCCGGCATCGGGCCGATCACATGCTTTCAACAGGACGACCAGTGGAGCGTGCGAATCGCCGGTGAGATTGCCGACTGGGACGGCTCGTCCGTCGTTGAGCATCGCGAACTGAAACGCATGGACCGCTTCTGTCTGCTCGGCATGGGTGCGGCGGATGAAGCCGCGAGAGATTGCGGCATCGATTTCTCGACGGGCGACCCCTATCGACGCGGTGTGGTCATCGGTTCCGGCGTCGGCGGCATTCTCACGATTGAAGAAGGCCATCGTCGCCTGCTTGAAGGGGGGCCGCGCAAAATCAGTCCCTTCACCGTGCCCAAACTCATGGTGAACGCATGCGCTGGCAACGTGTCGATTCGTCATGATCTTCGCGGCGTGAACTCGGCGGTGGCCACCGCGTGTGCAACCGGCGCGCATGCCATCGGCACGGCGTTTCATCTGATCCAACGAGGTGATGCCGAGGTGATGTTCGCGGGTGGTGCTGAGGCGGCCATTTCACCTTTATGCATCAGCTCGTTTGCCGCCATGAAAGCGCTCTCCACTCGGAATGATGAGCCGCAACGCGCTTCGCGGCCGTTCGATCGCGATCGTGACGGTTTCGTCCTTTCGGAAGGCGCAGCAGTCATCATTCTCGAAGAACTGGCCCATGCCAAAGCGCGCGGCGCGAAGATTTACGCGGAGATCGTCGGCTTCGGTTCATCAGGCGATGCAGATCACATCGCAGCGCCGGATGCGGAAGGCAAAGGCGCGAAGCGGGCGATGGAAGAAGCGATGCGCGATGCGCGCCTGAATCTGGATCAGATCGATCACATCAATGCACACGGCACATCAACGCCGTTGGGCGACGCTGCGGAAGTGACTGCGGTGATGAGCCTGTTCAACGATCATGCGCGCAAGCTGACGATGTGCTCGACGAAATCCATGACGGGCCACACGCTTGGCGCTGCGGGTGGCGTGGAGTCGGTCGCCGTGATTCTTGCTGTGTATCACGACATCATGCCGCCGACGATCAACCTGGAACATCCTGACGACGGCTTCGCGCTCGACTTCGTCGCGAATACCGCGCAGGAGCGGCCGGTGCGATGTGCGCTCAACAACTCGTTCGGCTTCGGCGGGCACAACGTGAGCCTTGCGTTCGCCAAGTATCGCGGCGATTGAGTTGTGCCGAATCTTTCTCAGTACGACAAAGAAGGCAAAGGAAGCTCCTTTGCCTTCTTGCTTTTGATGATGATGTTGAATCGTCGTGCGTCAGAAGGGCATGCTCAAGCCCACGTAGCCCATCACGCTGTCTCGGCCGGGGTTTGAGCGATACGTGCTGGCGTTCGAGATGTGGTGCCAGCGCACACCGGTGAGGACGCGCATGTCATTGCCGATATCGAAGCTGACACCGAGGCCAGCCTGTGGCGTGAAGTTGAACGACGATCCGTTTGAGGGCACATCGCGCGTGGTGAAGAGCACGCCCGCGCCGCCGTCGAGGTAGATGGACCATGTCTCCTGGGCGAAGAAGTGCCAGCGGAAGAGGAAGTTGAGGTTGCCACCGAATGCATCGCTGCCGCGCTGATCGAAGAACATCGCGTTCAGCTCTGCGTCGAGGCTGAGGTTTTCAAAGATGAAGTGGCTGATTCCAAGGCCGAGCAGGCCGAGTTTATTCTCGGATCGCTTCACATCGATGCCAACACCGCCCTGAACGCTCCAACGCGTGCTTCCCGCGGAGCCGAACGCAGGTGCGCCGAGGGCAGCGAACGCGATGTTGCTACTCGCGTCGTGCGTGCGCACGGCATCATGCGAGGGGTCATACTTGAACTCGAACCGCTGCGGAGCGGCGTTCTCGGCGGCGGTTGAATCTGCTGCCGCGATACCGGTAACGCAGGTTGCGAATGCGATTGAAACGGGGATGATGATGTTCACGTATGCCTCCATGATTGATGGTCGGCAAAATACCCGTCGCTCAGCAGCCGGGCAAATCGTTTCGCGATAGAAAACCCGCGTGGCGCATAAAAAAACCGCCGCCCGGACGCTCCGACACTCCGGACGGCGGCACGCCACGGCCAGAAGGCCGTGCTGGTTTCTGCAAGACAGTAGTGTCATGTCGGCAGTCCGGTCAATGGCGCAATAGCGGGTTGTGAGACATTTTCGTAAATGGATTATTATCAAAGTCTTATGTGCAAAAATACCCGGTTTCGGAGCCATACGTGGCCTTCAATCAAACACATTGATGATGGTCGAAAAGTCATCGATGTCGCCCTTGCAGTCGCATGGCGATATATCGATGGGAATGACGGGTCGAACCACGCTTTCGTGCTGCTCGCTCTTCGTCCTGAAAGCGCCCACTGTGGGGGGTTATGGGAGTTCCCAGGTGGCAAGGTTTACGCGGGTGAGCGACCCTGCGATGCTGCTGCGAGGGAGCTGGCTGAGGAGACCGGACTTGCAGCGGTGCAAATCGATCCGCTCATCGTTTTGGAGCATGATTACCCAGATCGCTCAGTCCGCCTGCACGTGTTTCTGGTCCAGGTACCAGCAGGAGCGGAGCCGACACTGGCAGCGACATTCCATTGGGTTCTGCCTCACGACCTCGACCAATGGCCGATGCCGGAAGCAAACCGGCCACTTCTGCCGTTGATTCATGCTGCGCTTCTCAAAGTCCCGCCAACTTAAAAACTGCAAAATTCTTGGGGATAACTTGTCATTTTTTGTTTCCATCGGTGGAGAATCTGTGTTACAGTACGACTCCTGCGGCGGAATCCCACGAAGCTCGCGCATCCGTCGTTCCCCACCGTGACGTGGAATGCCAACAGAAAAACGCACCGGTCAGGCTGACCGGGAAGCTGAGCAAGGCTGCTGAGGGCCTGCGGCTTTTCGTTTTTCTCGGGTTGGCAAAGTTGAGTCGGGCTCCTGGTTGGGGATCGTGTATCGCGGCGGGCAAACTCGGTACCACGTTGTGCCGGAGTGGGCGGAAGAGAAAAAGGCAGGTTTTCCAGAGGGGAGAAAGATCTGTGTCGGGGTACGGGCCAGTCGAGGAAATGGAGGAGATCGAAGACCGCGCCGCCCATGAAAGGCGGCGTGGTCGCCTTTTGAGGGCTGATGCATCCCGGCGAGCGGCAGTTCAGGGTGAAGTCCTTACTTCGTTCCCTCTTGCTTCTCGTATGCCTCGTATGGTATCACTACACGATGCGCGAAAAAACGATGAGCGTTCTGACTGGCAAGCCGTCCGATCCCGCTTCGGTGGTGGACGAACTGACACGTGGCCTGCGCGAAACAGCGGAGGAAGTTGTGCCGTGGTTCCTGCAGCAGATGCCACTGATGTACTTTCAGGATACCGACCACGCTACGCAGCTCAGCCACCTTCGCGCGATCATCGCAGCCAAGGCGTCGAACCGGCCCATTGAGCTTACGTTGCGCAGCGAAGACGGGTCGCAGTGGACAAGCATGAGACCACTTGACTACCCGGGCGTGCTGGCGGACATCGTCCGAGAGTTGCCGCACGATCGTCATCTGCGCGCTGCGAAGATTCACACGGCGAATGACGGCAGCCTCGTGCTCGACACCTTCGAGTTTGGCGAAGCGCCGATGTTCGACCCCAACGACCCGCTGCAGGCGCAGAAGCTGGAGCAGACGGTTGAGTACGCAGCGACAAACTGCCGGACGATGACTCGCGCGATGATCACGGAGCACCTCAAGCATTGCCGCGCCGAGTATGTCTTGACTGTTACGCCGCTGCGCATCTGCAAGAACTGGGAGCTGACGCAGCGGCTGACGGGCACGGATGGCGCAGCGATCTCGCTGGAGCCGGAATCTGACCCCACGCAATGCCGCATCACCGTGGCGGTCGGCAATGCCACACAGCGCGTCATGTTCGAGCGCATTGCCACGCGGTTAGCGCGATCGTCCGTGAATATTCATCGCGCGCATCTGGATGTGATTGATGACGGTCCGAACGGCACGATTGGTTTGCTGAGTTTCGTCGTGCAATCGCCGGATGGCGGCCCGATCGCGCCGGATGGCCCGCTCTGGAACGTCCTGCGAGGCGACCTGCTGCGAAACAAATGGCTTGATGATCGCACGCTCGAACTTGCAGCACGGCATAGTGAGATCGACACGCCTACCGCGGAACTCGTCGTCGCGCTCGGCGATCTCGCGCATCAGGTACTCGTGAAGCTGAACCCGTATGCATTCAGCCCGGACCGTATCGGTCGATTGGCCGAACGTAACATTGAGCAATCCGCAAAGGTCGCAAGGCTCTTTCTGGATCGCTTCAATCCGGCGAATCCTCTGGATGACAAGTCATTCCACACGCGGTTTGCCGAATTGCGCAGCGAGATCGGAACGGCAGTTGATCTTGAAGACAGCCGCACGCTGCTGCTGAAGATGCTCGACGCGGTGAATGCCGTGCTCCGCACCAATATTTACATCGAAGAGCGTTACGCGCTGGCGATGCGGCTGGACCCGGTATTCCTCGCCACCGAAGAGCGGCCGGAGCTTCCCTATGGCGTATTCTTCGTTCATGGTCGCGGGTTTAATGGCTTCCATGTGCGATTTCGCGACATCGCGCGAGGCGGCGTGCGGGCCATCTGTCCGATCGGGATTGAGCAGTTTGGCCGCGAAGCCGAGCGGTTGTATGACGAAGCTTACGGCCTTGCTTTCGCGCAGCAGCTTAAGAACAAGGACATTCCTGAAGGCGGTGCGAAGGCGGCGATTCTCGTTGCGCCAGGTGCGAGGCCGAGTCGCAGCGTCAAGGGTTTCGTCGATTCGCTGCTGGATCTCATTACGCCTGACCCGGCCGCGAAGCAGCGCATTGTGGACCGCCACGAAATGCAGGAACTGCTGTACCTCGGCCCGGATGAGAACATCACGCCAGAGCTGATTAACTGGATCGTTGCGCGTGCAAAGCAGCGCGGCTATCCGACCCCCGCCGCACTGATGAGTTCCAAGCCCGGCGCGGGCATCAACCACAAGGAGTATGGCGTAACCAGTGAAGGTGTCGCCGTGTTCCTTGATGTCGCGCTCAAGGCTGTCGGCATCGACCCCAAACAGCAGCCGTTCACCGTCAAAATCACCGGCGGGCCGGATGGCGATGTGGCGGGCAACGGCATTCGCATTCTTCATCGCGAGTACGGCACGAACGCGCGAATCGTCGGCATTGCGGACGGCAGCGGTTGCGCGGAAGACCCCGACGGACTCGACCACGATGAACTCCTTCGCCTCGTGCGAGCCTCACTCCCGATTGCGCACTTCGATCGCAGCAAGATCGGCCCGCGCGGTCGGCTGGCCACGCTGGATGAACCGCAGGGTGTGCGGCTGCGCAACACAATGCACAATCGCGTCGTGTCTGATGCATTCATGCCGTGCGGCGGACGGCCGAATACTGTTCACGCAGAAAACTGGCGCGAGTTCCTGACGAAGGAAGGCGTGCCAAGCAGTCGGCTTGTCGTGGAAGGAGCCAACCTGTTCTTCAACCCGCAGGCGCGGCAGGAATTGTCGGACCACGGCGCAGTCATCATCAAGGATTCATCCGCCAATAAGTGCGGCGTGATCTGCTCCAGCTACGAAATCATCGCGTGCATGTTGCTCAGCGACGAAGAGTTCCTCGCCATCAAGGAACGCTTCGTCGAGCAGGTGCTCGTCAAGCTGCGTGGATTGGCGCGGCGAGAAGCGGAGCTGCTGATGCGCATTCATCGCCATCGGCCGCACATCCCGCTGCCTGACCTCAGCACACGCATCAGCCGTGTGATGATGCGAACAGCGGACGCCATCGAAGCGGCGATTGATTCGCTGCCTGAAGACGATCTGTCGCTGCTGCGCACGCTGGTCATCGATCACCTGCCACCGATTCTGGTCGAGACAGTGAAAGATCGCCTCTGGACGCGCACGCCGAAGCCGTATCTCAAGTGGATCATGGCGAAATCGCTCAGTGCGAGAATCGTGTATCGCGAAGGGTTCGAGTATCTGGAATCCATGCCAGTGGCGGCGATCGCGGACACCGCCGTGCGCTATCTGCGAACCGAATCAGAGCGGCAGCGGCTTAGCCAGGAGCTTTCGTCATCGCAGGCTCCTTCGCGCGAAGCGCTCGATCGACTCGTTACGCTGCTCGATCGATCGGGCATCCTGCCGACGTTGGAGTAATCCGCCCAGAGGCCGAACATGGCAAGCGTTTCGCAACTCTTTTCGGCTCGATTGCGAACATGCAAACGCCGTGACGCATCCAGTAGCGGCGTTGGCTCAGCAAAATGGCGAGCAGCGCGTTGACGTGCCCGTGTGATTTCCCGGAGAATGATCGTTCCCATGCATCGTGTGCGGTTCATCCTGCTGGTCGGCTTGCTGGCGGCCGCAGCCGTGATGTTCAGTGCGCCCACGGTTGCAGACGACGAGCCGCAGCAGAATGCAGTGAAGCCTGAGCCGCCACAGCGCGTGGTGCTTCGTGTGAATCGCAACCGAGATGTCGCGGGCTTCGTGGAGCTTGAGGATGACGATGTCATCGTGGTGCGCACACCGCGCGGCGACGTTGAGAGCTTCCCCAAGGTGCGGATTCTGCAAATCGTCCGTTTGCTCGATATCTCGCCCGACGAGCCGGGCGGCGGGCCGCGGGGCATCGTCCTGCTCACCAACGGCCAGCGACGCACGGGCATCATCCTCGAAGACAGTTTCGAGCAGGTCGTGATTGAGTCCGAAGGCATCCGCTCGGCGCTTCGGCGGGAGATCGTCGATCGCGTGATGCTGGAGCCGTCGTTTGAGCAGCGGTACGCAGAGTTTCGGGCCTCGCTCGCGCCAGGCATGTTTGAGCGTCATCTCGTACTCTGCCGCTGGCTCGTGGAGAATCGCCGATATGACCTCGCGCGCGAGAATCTGCTTGAGCTTCTGGAAAGCGCGGAGATTCCTGAAGCCAGGCGATTGCTCACGCTGGTGGAAGCACAATTGCAACTGCAGGAGCAGGCCGCAGGCCGGGAAGCAAGGCCGAAGGATGAAACAGTGGAGAAAGAGTCGGACTGGGAGCCGCCCTCGGAGATTCTCACCCGCGAAGATGTGAACCTGATTCGTGTCTACGAGATTGATTTCGATCATCCCCCGCGTGTGCTGGTGAGCATGGACACCATCCGCAAGCTGATCGCCAACTACAGCGCGAATCCGCTCATCCCCGCATCACAGACGGAGCGCAACGCCATGCTCCGTGCCGATCCGCTTGATATCGTGCGGCTGATGTTCGAGCTGCGGGCACGTGAGCTGTACGGTGAGATTCAAGTGCTCACTGAGCCGCCGTCACTCAACCAGTTCCGCCAGCGCGTGCATAACACGTGGCTGATGAACAACTGTGCGATGAGCGGCTGCCACGGCGGGCCGAACGCGGGCGGCCTCTTTCTGCACCGCCGCAACTTCCGTGATGAGCGCGTGCGCTACACCAACCTGCTGATTCTGGAGCGGCTGGAAGTCGATCCCAACTGGCCGCTCATCAACTACGAGCAGCCGGAGATGAGTCTGATTATTCAGTATGGCCTGCCTCGCGAACACGCGCGGCTGCCTCACCCGGATGTGCCGGGCTGGCGGCCTGCATTCATCCGCCCTGAGGACCACCGTTTGAAGCGAGAGGCAGAGAACTGGATTCGGTCGATGATGCAGCCGAGGCCGCAGTACCCCGTGGTGTATGAACCGCCTCGCCTCGGTAAGCGGAGTGAGCATCCGACCCCGCCGGACGACGCCGAGCGGTAAGGGCGGGTCCGGCCCAGCATCGATTCGCGTACTGTGATTTGATGCTCAACAAAGTGCGTTGTTGGGCAGTGCTCACTGTACACGCCGGGAGCGATCTGCTGCGCCATGCGCTGTGCAGTTCGTGGATCAGCATCGCCTCCGCCGATGGCCGAAGTAGAGATCGTCGTAAAACACCAGCCCATCAATTGGAGGCGATCTGTATAGAATAACTTCGTCAAATTCCAATGACGAGACAATGCCCGCGAATCCTAGTCCACCTTGGCTTGGATCCCAGAAATCAGTAATTATGTACATTAGTACCCCCTGATAGTACAGATTAAATACAATTTGGCCTGCAAACTCAACTGCCACGGAAGACTTCGGCGAATCAAATTGAAACCGAGAAATCGGTTGTCCGCGCAACCCGTGGCCATCGTTTACGAACGCGCTGCTGTGGAAAATCGTGTTGAGGCCAGCAAAGAGCCCCTAACACAATGGCATGCTGATTGCAGTTGTCCATTCGTGCAAGGAGGCACGTATGGCCAAGCAACTCGTTGATGATCGTTTATGGGCATTGATCGAACCCATTCTCCCCGTCAAGCCGCGCCGAACGCGCAATCCCGGCCGAAAGCCCACGCCGGACCGCGCCTGTTTGACCGGCATCCTCTTCGTCCTCACGACTGGCATCCAGTGGGAAATGCTCCCGCAGGAAATGGGCTGCGGCTGCGGCATGACCTGCTGGCGCCGCCTGCGCGACTGGCAGGCTGCTGGCGTCTGGCAGGAACTCCACGAGACGCTGCTGGCGCATCTGAACGCAGCCGATCTGATCGACTGGTCGCGCGCTGTGGTGGACTCCGCATCGCTGCGCGCGGTCGGGGGGGCGAACACACCGGCCCGAACCCAACGGACCGCAGAAAACCGGGCTCGAAGCACCATGTCGTTACGGAGGCGTGCGGCATCCCGCTGGTCGCAACGGTCACGGCGGCGAACGTCAACGACGGCACGCAGCTGCTTGCACTGATCGACGCGATTCCCCCGGTGCGCGGTAAGGTCGGCGCGCCCAGACGGCGTCCCGATTCGGTTGTCGCCGACAAGGCGTATCACTCGAACTTCAGAGAAGTGATGCTTCATGTGAAGGGCATCGAGCCGCTGCTGCCGCGACGTGGCACGGATGATGATCGCGGTCTGGGTGAGTTGCGCTGGGTGGTCGAGCGAACGCTCGCCTGGCTGCACCAATTCAGAAGGCTGCGTGTTCGATATGAACGTCGTGCCGACATTCATCAGGCATTCCTCTCCATCGGTTGCATCATCATCTGCTTCAGAACGCTCGCCGCGTCATTGTGTTAGGGGCTCAAAGGTAACGCCGTACTGTTCTGTATATTGATTCGTAATCAATGTGCCGTGCGCGAAGCTGGTAAAGTCAATCATGTGATACGCTCCGGCTGCGGCTTGCCATGCCGATTTGTCTGTGAATTCCACAACGCCGGCATTCGAGGCGGAGCAGAACATAAGAAGAACGAAGATAGAGCTTGGTGAAGCGTATCGCATAATTGAGGCCTTTCTGAGATCGCGCAAATGAGGGTTGCGCCTTTCGGCACAATCCTCAATGGGTTTATTGTTCAAAGGGATCGGGGCCAGGGCAGGTGGGGCAGTTCACGCATTGCATCAAGCGATTGGTCATCCAGCACTTCCAATTCGCCTTTGTCTTGGCCGATGCTTCGCCCATCATGACGGACTGGAAGTCATTCCAGTTCTGCTGGGTCAACCCCGCAGCAGCGAGCGATTGCGCAAGCGTCATGACCACCTGCTGGGGGTAATTCGGGCATAGACCCCAGGTGCCGAGGAGGATTAGGAGGTCCTGCACATCCACCCGGAAGTCGCCGTTGAGGTCCGCGTGGCCGTACGAAGCAGGCTCAGGGGTCATCAGGAACGTCTCCGCCGGCGGCAGCCGAACGCTGCAAGCGCGAACACGCCCAGAGCGCCGGGCGCGGGGATCGGCGGGCCGAAGTGGAGGTCATCGTAGAAGACGAGACCGGGAGTGATCGGTCTATATAAGTACACCTCATCGAATGGCACGTCTGAAATGAGACCGGCAAACGTAGAGCCATGACTGGTCATGAAATTCCCGCTTGTATAGATGAGTGCGCCTTTGTAATGCAACTCGAAGCGTATGTTACTAACATAGTCAACCGCGACGGCCTGGCGAGGCGTTTCAAAGAAAAAGCGCGAGCCGGGCATGCCGACAACGCCTTCACCATCGTTTGGAAAGCTGGTGGTGTGATATATAAAACTCAATCCAGCGAAGGTCACTCCATGTGTCTCGGTGTATTGGATCGACAGTTGCGTTTCATCCGGATAACCCGTGAAATCAACTGTGGTGTGCGAAGGGACGACGGATTGCCATGCGGCCTTATTCGTGAATTCGATGATACTACCATGTGCAACGGACGGTGCAACCATCACGATACTAATGAACGAAGTGCATCGCATATGAGCGTTCCTTTGTTGAAGCGGTGGCTGCGCCTTTCGGCGCAGCCACGCAATGATTCGGTCAGTTCGCGAACGGATCCGTTCCGGGACATGCAGGACAGATGGCACACTGCATGATGCGATTATTGAACCAACAGTTCCAGCGAACTTTCTCCTTTTCGTTCGTCCCCATCATCACGCTGAGATAGTCGTTGAACTGCTGCTGAGTCAGACCAGCACTGTCAAGCACTTCGTTGAGCGTCAGCACCTCCTGCGGCATTTGATTCGGACACGGTCCCCAAGCGGCGAGCAAGATCAGCAAATCCTGCACATCCACTGCGCCTGAATTGTTCAGATCCGCAGCACACGGTGCTCCACCGCCGGGGCACGGCCCCCACGCGCCGAGCAGCGCCAGCAAATCAAGAACGTCGACCACTCCATCAGGCATCCCACCCGTTCCCGTGAGGTCTGCGGGACATGTGGTTTCATCAATTGGAAACATGAGAAAGGCTCGCCAGACTGGAAATGCCGGGGGTTGTTCTTCCTGAACCTCGCCGTAGCCAACGATCCAGCCATAATCGTTGATGTCATAGGCGCGCCAGAGTTGGACCCATTGTTCATCGCCAATATGCTCAACATCACCCGCGTGGTTTTGGTTGGGATTATTGATGTCGTTCAGGTCGATCGCCTGCCAACTCTCACCCGTGGGCTTTGTCCACAGCATTGCGTGATCTTTCTCCAGATCAGCTCCTACCACACGCAGGGTGCCATCTGCCATCGGCGCGGCGATGGCGAAGCCGCGGGAAAACTTTTGGTACATCGGTACCGGATTTGCGGTTGGGTCCAGCCAGAACGCGACCTTTTCGATACAGGCCGTCCCGCCAAACGTCGTGTATGAACTGCCGACGATGTTGCCAACCGTGTTCATGCCACGCACAATAGTCTCGGAGTAGATGCCTTCCGGCGGATCGTAGTGGACTGCCTTGAGGATGCTCGGAAATTCAACGGGCTGCGTCCAGTCCCAGTAAGGCGCCCGCTGGCACTCCTGCGGCGCGTTGCATCCCCCCGGAGCGCAGAAGATCGGCCTCGTGCAATGCCCTACCGCGTGCCCGGCAAACGAGCCGGGCGGCGCGACACCGTAGGCCGTTGCATGTGATTCGACCAAGAAGGGCGGATACAACTCACCCATCGTCGAGTGTTCACCATCGTCATAGACGATCCGGAAACCGACGGCCGTGTAGGGCATCTGTTGCGTCGGGAAGAAGGATGAGACGCCGACGATCACCGGCGGATTTTCATCATTGACACCGTAGGCAGACGCAAACCCTGGCGACCAGAATGGCTCGATCGTATGGTGATAAAACGGGCTGGTGGTGAGATTCCATACGTATCCCGGATTTGGAGAAAGCAAGGACACGGACAAAGACGTGCCATCTTTTTCATCGTTCCCCACAAAGGTGCTGCCCACGATCACGCCGTCGATGTTGATGTCGCGCGCCGCCATCTGATTGAAGGCTCCCGGAAGTTCATGCATGATCTGAGGCGGCAGGAGCGCCGGTGGCACTCCATTGAAGTTCGGATAGTTCTGGTTTTCGTTGTAGAGCCAGATGAAGGCGCGGTGTTTCGCACCGGGTTGCACCGGCTGCGTGTAAGAGTAGCCGACGACTTCGCCAAGATTGTTGATTCCCAACGCTTTTGAGAACGTGTCTTGTGCAGCACATTCCTCAGAACCGTCAAGACAATCAAGCGACCCCAGATTGATGATTCGGTATCGCGGCGGGTCGGCACTGACTGGTGTGGAAGCGGTCATCACCCATGCCGCCATCAGTGCGAGCGACCAGACGCAGCACAGTGCGCCGCGACCAGTTCGCCACACCCATGATGTGAATAATGTGCATGATGTGCGCCAAACACTGCAATCATGTGTGTGTGTGTGTGTGTGTGTGTGTGTGTGTGTGTTTCTGTCTCACGATCGTTGGCA
>DAOMNO010000016.1:23447-78445 GCA_035443885.1 Phycisphaerales bacterium | reverse complement strand
GCGCAAACGGCGTTATCGCAGGCAACGACGTGATTTTCGGCATGAACGGCACCGTGGCGAACAACGTGGTCGCTGGGAACAACGTTCACTTTGGTGCGGGCGCGCTGGTCGGCGGCGATGTAACCGCGACGGCAGGTGACGCCACCATCGGCGACGATTCCACCGTCAACGGCGGCAACGGCGTCATCGCAGGCAATGACGTGATTTTCGGCCTGAACGGCACCGTGGCGAATAACGTAGTTGCGGGCAACAACGTCCACTTCGGAGCGGGCGCTCTGGTCGGCGGCGATGTAACCGCGACGGCAGGCGACGCGGCCTTCGGCGACAACTCCACCGTCAATGGCGGTAACGGCGTCATCGCAGGCAATGACGTGATTTTCGGCCTGAACGGCACCGTGGCGAATAACGTAGTTGCGGGCAACAACGTCCACTTTGGTGCTGGCGCACTGGTCGGCGGCGATGTAACCGCGACGGCAGGTGACGCCACCTTTGGCGACAACTCCACCGTCAACGGCGCAAACGGCGTCATCGCAGGCAATGATGTGATCTTCGGCCTGAACGGCAGCGTGGCGAATAACGTAGTTGCGGGCAACAACGTCCACTTTGGTGCTGGCGCACTGGTCGGCGGCGATGTAACCGCGACGGCAGGCGACGCGACTTTCGGTGACGATTCCACCGTCAACGGCGCAAACGGCGTCATCGCAGGCAACGACGTGATCTTCGGCCTGAACGGCAGCGTGGCCAACAACGTGGTCGCGGGCAACAACGTGACATTTGGTGATAGCGCACAAATCGGCGGTGGCGTTCTTGCCAACGCCGGCAACGCCACGTTTGGGGCAAACAGCCTCGTTGCAGGCAATGTCGTTGCAGGTAACGATGTTACCTTTGGCGCGGGTGGCACGCTCGGCGGAGATATTCTCGCCAATAACAATGTCAACTTCCTGGGCAACATGACCTTCAACGGTGCGGGCAACCAGACCGTTCAGGCTCTTAACGGCATCTTTGCCAACGGCGCGCTGAACAGCACCAACTTCGGCAACCTTACGCTGATTGGCGCAAATGGCGTGAATGTTCACGGTGCGATCAACGTCGTCAACGGCGGCTTCAACGTGCCTTCGCCGTTCTTCTTCTCAGGCGGCACGATTACAACCACCGGCAACCAGAACATCGGTCCGATGACGATGGGGGCCCATACGACATTGAACGGCGCGAACATCACGCTTGTGAATGTGAACGGCAGCGGTTTCAACCTGACGCTCAACGCCAATGCGATCGCAGCCTTGACCGGCGCGCTCATCAACGTGAACAACCTCATCAGCATGGGCACGGGTATCACGCTTATCAACACCCCCACGATTGAGGCGCTCGCTCTCATCAACATTCTCAACCTGCTCTACCTGGCGGAGAATGTTGTGTTCAACGCTCCGACGATCAACTTCATGGGCGGCATCAACGGCAATGGCCATGATCTGACCGCCAACGGCAACATCGTTACCTTCAGCGGGAATGCGAACAACCTCGGCGCGTTGACGTCGAACGCCAATCTGACCCGCATCGGCGGCAATCTTTTCACCAGCCGCGGCATGACTTTCGGCAACGATGTCCGTCTCATCGGCAACTCGCAACTGCACGACAGCAGCGCTCAGGGCATCAACTTCGCTGGTGCGGTTGATGGCACGTTTGCCCTGCTCGTGAATGCGACAAACGGCGGCGTCCGCTTCGGCGGTCGGGTCGGTGGTGATACGCCGCTCTCCAGCTTGGCAGTGAATGCCGGCGACGGCGCGGTCATCCTCTTTGATACTGATCTTGTTCGCGTGGTGAACAACATTCTGCTCAACGTCGGTCAGCCGATTCCGAGCAATCACACACTCGCCACCATTGCAGGCACGGGCGATCTCACCTTCATCAGCACGAACGGCGAGTTCCGCATGGGACAGAACCAGAAGATGACGGTGCTTGGCAACCTCGTGGTTCAGGCTCTCAAGGCGGTGCTCGGCGACGTGAACACCGTCGGCGACATGACCTTCACCGCGAACACCATTGAGATTCTCCTGAGGCCCAGCGTGCCCGGTTTCGATCAGGGTGTGGACTTCGTCTCTGGCGGCCGCATGTTCTTCTCAGTTACGCCGATCCTCGTCGGCGATGGCCCGGCTCCGCAGTTCAGCAATCCGCGCGGCGATCTGGACGCACTGGGCACACTCAGCGGCTTTGTGATTCGCGCCTTTGGCGATGAACTGGGTGACGCAGCCACGGCCACGAACCTGCTCTTTGAGAACGGCGTGTTCCTTGATCTTCAGGCTCGCGGTCCCACCATCGTCGATCTCTCCAGCGCTCTCGCTGCGGAAGTGCCGCAGGCTTCGGAGACGGAAGAAGTCGAAGACGACGCACAACTTCCTGCGTCGATTCGTCGCGAGCTTGAGCAGCAGGTCGGCCTGTATCTCCGCGATCTTTCAGGTGAAGAACTTGCGGACCTCGCGCAGGGCCGCGGCATCTACCTCGACATCATGCCCTCTAATGTTTCAGATAACCTCGGCCTGCATCGGATTGTGGTGGCCCGTCTTGATCGCACGGAAGCCATCAACACCATCGCTCGTTGGCGTGCGCTCCGCTTCGCTGCGGATGAGAACGGCAACATGGTCGAGCGTTCGCAGCTTGTGAAGTCTCGCCTCAGCGACTTCTGGGATATGTACGCCGATGAAGCCGCCGACGCAGGTGAGCCGCTTAATGCAGCCGGCTTCGGCGCGTTCCTTAACGACCTCGCAAGTGAGGATGAGAGCGCTCAGGCCGCGGCGGACGACATGCGCATGCTTCGCGACTTCGTGCAGGGCCTGATGGCCATGGGTACAACCTCGAACGAGGCCCGAACGTCGGCCATTCGCACGGCATACATGGAGTTCGGTCCCACGAACGCCAGCCCGGGCGATCTGCACGAAGCCGTCCTCTCCATGCCGTAAGCCTGTTGTGTCTTACTTTCAGGGCCGCCCGCTTCGGCGGGCGGCCCTGTTTATTTCCGCCGCTCCCACACGAGGTGCGCAAGCTGGGGCACGATGAGCTTCGTCATGGCGGTTTCTACAGCATTCACTGAGCCGGGCATGGCGAAGATGAAAGTGTCGCCCCCAGCCTCAACTTCGCGTGAGACAAGCCCGCCGACGGCGCGACTCATCATGGATGCCGCCCCGACCTCGGTCCAGCTCAACATGCGAAAGAGCTCGCCAAAGCCTTCCAGTTCTACCGTGAGCAGACGGCGGACGACTTCAATGGTCGTATCGCGCTTGGCGATGCCCGTGCCGCCGGTCGTCAGGATGGCGTGAACCGAAGGATCAGCGAGCCATTGCTCCAGCCTGGGGGCGATCTGCTCCGGCTGATCCTTCACGAGGGATCGTTCATGCACGGTGAAGCCTGCCTGCCCAAGCAGGGCGATAATCGTCGCGCCGCCCGTATCCGTTTCGGTTGTGCGTGTGTCGGAAACGGTCAGCACGGCACAGCGGATTGCATGGCGCTGCGCGTGCGCTTTCGCCTGCTCTTGATGTTCAAACGATGAGCCAGACATAGCGCGGCAGTGTATCGGCAAAGCTCCGCGTTGAGGGTACGATGGTCCTTATGCACATCGTCGGGCATGGCGTTGATCTCGTGGAAATCAGCCGCATCGCGCGAATGCTTGATGATCACAGCGACCATTTCATCAATCGCTGCTTTACATCTGGTGAGCGTGCGTATGCGGAATCTTCCCCCGAACTGCGTGCTGAGCGGTACGCAGCGAGGTTCGCCTGCAAGGAAGCTGTGATGAAAGCTGTAGGAACGGGGTGGGCACAGGGGGTGTCATGGACGGAGATCGACGTGCAGCTTCAGCCTGGCGGCAAGCCGACGCTCGTTCTTTCGGGCCGATGTGCTGAAATCGCAGCACAATTGGGCATCCGTTCCTGGCACATCAGCCTGAGTCACACCGCGGGAATGGCAATGGCAAGTGTGATTGCATCCGCCTGAACGCCGATATCCCTGACTGGAACTTGTCTCACGCGTTGAGCGCGGTAGCATCCTGTAGAAGATCCATGGCCAGAAAGTCTTCACCACCGCTCTACGAGTTGATCAGCGCCAGTCGGCCTGAACGCTCGGTTCCCAGTCGGCCAGCCGACGATGAACCTGTTCTGCCCGCGTCGTCCGCCGTCTCAGCGATCGGGCCAGGGCGATTCATCCAGTTCCCGGTTGGATATGTCTTTGTCGCTGTTGCGGCGGTCGTGATCGTGGTCATTCTGGCATACATGTTCGGCTACAGTCGGGCGCAGCAGGCCAGCCGTCTCGTCGATGAAGCAGATGTTGACCCAACACTCATCGCTGCGGGCAATGGTCGCCTGCCCCGTGATCCGCTTGATCGAACCGCAGACCCGCCCAGACAGCCCGCAGAGCGGAGTTCGACCCCGGCGCGGCCTGGGGGCAGCGGAACCGCGGGAACAGCCACGAACATCCCGCAGCAATGGGGGCCGGTGCAACCAGCCAGCGATCCTCGCCGGTCCGGGTTGGAGTATTTCGTGCTGGCTACGACGCGAGAAGCCGGTGCCGTGCGTCTCGCGGAGTTCTGCCGCGAACGTGGGCTTGAAACTTATGCCGTTCGGCTCAATAATACACAATGGCAGGTGATTGCCCTGCCCGGCTTTGAGCCGTCCGAGCGTGCCGGTCCCCGGGTACGCGAGATGCGGGAAGCGATCAATCGGATCGGGGACAGTTGGAAGAACCACGAACGAGGCGCAACGAACCTTCGGGACGCCTATCTTGCTCCCTACGGTCGCTGACCTTATTCGCAGAACATCATTTTTCGGAATACCAGCCCGCCGACGACTTCGGCAGAGAAAGCATCGAGCCATGAGCCTTCACCGCAGCCTGAAGACCAAGCCATCCGCACTGAACCAGCACCGCAATGTTCTCACGCGAGCAGAGCGCATCACTCGCCTCACGGAAGCGGGTCGATTTGAGACCGGCGCGAATGCACCGATCGGTCTGGTGAAGGTTGCCAGCCGTCAGGTGGTGGCGGGCAAGAAGAAGAAGGCCAAGGAAGAGGACGGCGCCGACGCCGGAGCCGCAGCCAAGCCTGCCGCGAAGCCCGCTGGCAAGAAGTAAGCCTCCTTCGCTGGATTTCAATCAATCGAATCGCATCAGGCCGACAGAGCGTCGGCTTGTTTGCTGCGCTGTCAGCATGTTGAGATGCTGCGTGGATCGACTCGCTGCGTCTTCCTCGGCTAGGATGAGCCAATGCCCGCAAGCCATCCGTCGCATCCGCACCATACCGTTCTCGATCTGGAAGCCATGATTAGCAGCCGCGCGCGAGCGGTTGATGTGTCGGGCATTCGTCGCGTCTTTGAACTTGGCGCGAAGTTGAAGAACCCAATCAATCTGTCGATCGGCCAGCCTGATTTTCCGGTACCGGATGTTGTGAAACAAGCCGCGATTCGCGCGATTGAAAACGATCGCAATGGATACACCGTAACGCAGGGCACGCCTGAACTGCTTGCCGCGATTACCGCACACCTGCGAGAAGACCTCGGCTGGGACGCGCCTTCAGATGAACTCGGCCTCATGGTTACGTCCGGCACCTCCGGCGCGCTGCTGCTTGCGTATATGGCGATGCTCAATCCGGGCGATGAAGTCGTGATTGGCGATCCGTATTTCGTCATCTACCCCGCGCTCGGCACGATGACCGGTGCGAAAGCGGTGTATTGCGACACCTACCCGGACTTTCGTATGACGGCGGCGCGTATTGAGCCGCTGCTTACAGAGAGAACCAAACTCGTCATCATCAACTCGCCCGGCAATCCTTCCGGCATTGTGCTGTCCAATGACGAACTGCGAGAGATTGTGGACCTGTGTGAAAGTCGCGGCGTGCTGCTCGTGTCTGACGAAATCTATGATGCGTTCACGTATGACGACGCGCTCGAAGACGGCAGATGCCCTTCACCCGCGCGCTTCACGCAGCGGATGCTGCTCATTCGCGGGTTCGGCAAGAGCTACGGCTGCACCGGTTGGCGGCTGGGTTACGCAGCAGGGCCGCGTACGCTCATTCAGCAGATGGCCAAGTTGCAGCAGTACACATTCGTCTGTGCACCTTCGATGGCGCAGGCCGGCGCCGCGCATGCGTTTGAGGTTGATCTTTCCCCTCATGTCAAAGCCTATCAGCATCGCCGCGACATGATCGAAGAGGGCTTTCGTGGCGTGACAGAAGTCGCGCACGCGGGCGGCGCGTTCTATACGTTCGTGAAAGTGCCTGCGCGACTCGGCCTTACCGCTACGCAGTTCGTCGAACAGGCTATTGAGCGAAGCGTGCTCACGATTCCTGGCAACGTCTTCAGCAGGCGGGACACGCACTTCCGAATCAGCTATGCCGCGCCGGACGAATCCGTCCGTAAGGGCGTGGCGATCCTGCGAGAACTGATGTGCGGCTGAACCAATTGAGGCTTACACCCCGATAGCCGCACGTGGCGACGCAGCCAGACTCCAATCATCGAAGCGGCCCGCCTCGTACTTCCACGCGGCATAGCCTGCGATCATCGCTGCGTTATCAAGGCAGTAGGCCATGCGAGGCAATCGCACATCCATGCCCCGCGCTTTGGCAAGGTCCGTCAGCTCCTTGCGAAGGCGGCTGTTGGCGGTTACCCCGCCGCCGGTCAGGAGTGTTTTTACCTTGTATGTTTTGAGCGCGCGGCGAACCTTCAGCAGAATCGCCGAGACGGCGGCGCGCTGAAATGATGCTGCGAAGTCCGACTTCTCCACATCCGTGAGCATCGACGCATCGCGAGGCAGGGCGGCATCGCTGCCGCGCCCGACAGGCTGGCCGCACACGGCGTAGAGCAGCGAAGTCTTCAGCCCGCTGAAAGAGAAGTCGAGGCTCGTTTTGCCGAGCATGGACACTGGCAGATCATGCGCGTCTTCATTGCCGAGTTGCGCGAGCTTGTCGAGCCGCGGCCCGCCGGGATAGCCGAGTTGCAGAATCGTGGCAGCTTTGTCGTATGCTTCGCCAATAGCGTCGTCGATGGTGTGCCCGATCAGTCGCACGTCAAGAGGCGAACGCAGGATATAGAGACTGGTATGCCCGCCTGAAACAACCAGGCCGAGGGCGGGGAACTCGACTGGCTCTTCATCAAGCAGGCCAGCGAAGAGATGCGCATGCAGGTGATCGACGCCGATGATGGGAATGCCCAGCGACCATGCCAGCGCCTTGGCCGCGCTGACGCCCACCAGCAGCGAACCGATCAGGCCCGGTCTGTTGCCGACGGCGACGGCAGTCAGATCGCCATAGCTAACATCCGCGCGTTCCATTGCCTGCCGAATGACCGGCGTGATTCGTTCGATGTGTGCGCGGCTGGCGATTTCCGGCACCACACCCGCATATCGCTCATGCAGATCGTGCTGCGTGGCGATGACGTTGCTCAGCACGTGATGACCGCCACGAACGACCGCAGCGGCGGTCTCGTCGCAACTCGACTCAATGCCGAGAATCACTGGTGGGTGTGATGCGCGAAGAACCATGTGCCGACAGCGTACCGGGAAACGACGGTGTCCGATGTTGCGTGATCTCGGCTCACGGCTGCCCGACGATCGGCGTCAGTCGAATACCTTGCAAAGCCATCCGCACATCACCTCCGTCGATTCGATACGTGCCGATGATGTTGCCGTGGCGGTCGCGAATGGTTACGGTCCCGGAGAGCAGATCGACATCCGGTGGCAGCAGTGGGGCCTTGCCCGTGGCGTCCGCGAGGCTTTGCAATTCATTCAGCCGCTCTTCCATGCGTTCCAGCCGGTCCATCAACCTCATGCGCTCATCGGTGAGTCGCTTCAGTTCCTGATCGAAAGCAATCGTCTGTCCGTCCTCAAGGCCTGGTTTGGGCCAGTCGCGACCGCTCACACGCGCCTGCAGTGCTTCAACGGCTGCCGCCAGTTGAACGTCGAGCATCGTTTCGCGAATCCATGCTGGGCTGGCACACTGCGGCGCGGAGCCATTGTCACGGATGATTTCAAACTCCCGACGGGCGCGGATCATCCTGAGGTAGTCCTCATCAGTTACGGGCATGATGAAGCCGCTGTCCGGATCGACACCCCACGTGAGGCTGTCCGGCAGTCGGTTGATGTTGCGACCGCTCGGAAGGTGATAGTGCGCTGTGGTGAACTTCAACATGCCTTGGTCGAAGGGCAACTCGCGAACTTCCTGCACAGAGCCTTTGCCGAATGTGCGCATGCCGAGCACTTTCGCTCGGCCGTTTTCCTGTAACGCACCTGCGACGATCTCGCTGGCGGAGGCGGAAGCGCCGTTGACGAGCACGATGATCGGGAAGTTGGGCAGCGTGCCATTGCGATGGGCCGAGTATGTCGGTCCTTCACCGGAACGATCGCGAATGGAGACGATAGCGCCGGAATCGAGGAAGAGGTCTGCCACCTGCACCGCTGCGCCAAGCGAGCCGCCTGGGTTGTCGCGCAGGTCGAGCACCAGTCCGTTCAGACCTCTGTTATTGAGTCGATTGAGCGTTTCTGTCAGTTCTTCTCGCGTGCTGTCTGTGAACTGGCGAATGCTGACATAGGCCAAGCCAAGCGTTTCATCCACACAATGTGACCAGACTTCGCCGTGTCGGATGAGGCCGCGCACGGTGCGGGTAACAATTCGCCTGCGAGTGATGGTGAGATCGACTTCTTCACCGTCGAGGTGGCGGACGCGAATGTTGACCGGGGTATTCGGTTCGCCCATCAGGCGATTGATGGACTCCTGAATCGGCTCGTTGTAGGTAGTCTTGCCTTCAATCTCCAGCACGATGTCGCCCGCCATGATGCCTGCTTCCAGCGCGGGCGAGCCTTCCATCGGCGAGACGATGGTGAGATAGCCGTCGATGGTGTTGACTTCTGCGCCGATGCCGACATATGTGCCGCGCAGCTCCTTGTCGAAGTCGGCGCGACGATCAGGCGGAATGAAAGTCGTATGCGGATCGTTCAGCGAGCCGATCATCCCCTCAATCGTTGCCCGCTGCATCTTTTCTTCGTCGGGGGCTGTAACGTATCGGCGCGTGAGGATGTCCCGCACGTCGATGATGGGATTGAACCATTCGTAGGCCGAAGTTCGGTCGGCGATGGCGAATGGGAGCTGGATCAGCATCGCCCCGGTGAGGACGATGAACAGGACGGGGGCGACTGTTTTCTTGATTCGCACGAGGGACCTCCGCTCTGCTGAGCGAGTGAAAAGCGTGAGAATGAGGCGCGTGTCGGTCTAGCGTTCCGGGCGGTCGCCCAACAGGATACGGGCTGCGTTCCAAACCGGCCCAATCATAGGCTGGGCACTGCATACTCCTACCGGATCGCCCGCCAAGGGGTTTCGTTCTGTTTTCAGGGCATTGGCCACCTATAATCCCCAGCTTGTCGCAACCGCTTCACAAACAGACACGAGAGGAACTCAAGGTCATCGCCGAGAAGGCGATCCTCGTGGGTGTGCATCTCCCCGGCGGGTACGTCGATCCGACAGATCCGTTCAGCGAACTCCGCGCGCTGACCACGACGGCTGGCGCTGTGATCGTCGGCGAACTGCTCCAGCGACGCCGCAAGCCGCGCGGCAGGACGTACCTTGGTAAAGGCAAGGTTGATGAACTCTGCAATCTCATCAAGCTGACCGGCGCAACGCTGGTCATCTTCGATAACGATCTTTCCCCCGCGCAGATTCGCAACCTTGAGAAGGAAACCTGCTGCAAGATCATCGACCGCAGCGAGCTGATCCTTGACATCTTCGCCAACCGAGCAGCCACCAGCGAGGCGAAGTTGCAGGTTGAGATTGCTCAGCTTGAGTACACCTATCCTCGCCTGCGGGCCATGTGGGATCACCTCGGCCAGATTGTCGGCGGCGCGCCGGTGGGCATCGGCACGCGCGGTCCCGGCGAACAGCAGCTTGAAATCGACCGGCGCATCGTGAAGCGCCGTCTCGCCTTGCTCAAGCGTGAGCTGGAAGAAATACAGGGCCGAAAGAGCCGCGAAGTAGGCCAGCGAAACCTCGATCACTTCACGGTGGGCCTTGTAGGCTACACCAACGCAGGAAAGTCCACGCTCTTCAACCGCCTCTCGGAAGGCGGCGGGGCCTACGCACACGACAAGCTCTTCGCGACGCTCTCGACGCGCGTGGAAAAATGGAAGCTCGGCCGGGGCAATGAGGCGTTGCTTTCAGACACCGTCGGCTTCATTCGCAATCTGCCGCATCATCTGGTCGCGTCGTTCCGCTCCACGCTTGAAGAGACGATCTACGCAAACATGCTCATCATTGTGGTGGACGTGGCGGACCACAACGCACGCATGCAGCTTGAAACGGTGCAGCAGACGCTGGATGAAATCGGCGCGACCGCCCAGCCTCGCATCATCGCCCTCAACAAAGTTGATGCACTTCGCAAGCCGGATGAAGAGCTGGCTGCCTGGCGTGAGATGCTTCCTGAAGAAACGACGGTCATCATCAGCGCGAAGACTGGCGAAGGCACAGACAGATTGGCGGACATCGCACTCGATCGCATGTTGGGCGGCGTGCGCGAAGTGGAAGTCGTTACACCGCTCGCTGATGCGAGAACGATTGACTTTCTCGAACGCCGCGCGGAAGTAACACAGCGCGATTACCGCAATGGCGACGCAATCTTTCGTGTGCTGCTTGGCAGGCGGCATATCGATCAGCTTCTCGCGCAAGGCGCGCGCATGACCATCAACGGCCTTCCCGCGCTGGACGCAGCCAAGCGCGACTGGCCCAACGACGATGCGCCGCCCCCCGTGCGCGTGCCTCCTCATATCAAGGCGCAGCAGAACGGATGACGATCACGCGCGGCGGGTTGCGGCAGTTCGAGGAGCAGCTATGCCCGTCCGTGGTGCGATCCGCCCTGCAATGGCGGTCTCATCCTGAACTGCACAAGCTGCTGGCGAGCCTTGAAGGGCACACGCAGCCGCGCACGTTCTTCAATGTGTACGCCGAAGCGGTCATCGCGCGCCATCTGCTCAAACACGATTGCGATGTTCGCTTTGAAGTCCCTACGCCCGGCGGCAAGCGGTGCGATTTTGAAGTCGCTCGCGACGGCGCGAAGTTCTATCTGCACGTCAAGCGCATCGAGACGCACGCCCCCGCGCGCAAACGCCTCACCGTATCCTCGCGACTGCGCATCCTGGAGCGCATCGAGCGCCCCTACATCGTCAACATCCGCTGGCATGAAGGCCTTACCGATCGTCAGATGCAGGACTTCGTCCAGCAGGCTGAGCAGTTCATCCTTCATGCGCGCGTCGGCGATGAAATGACCGCACGCGAAAAGCCGAGGAATGGCGCCATCTCATCGCATGCAGCACGCGAACTTGGCGGTCTGCGAATCCTCGCGCCGTGGAGCGGCACGCATGTAACACTCGCCATCGGCATGCCCAGCGGTTTCGTGGATGCCGCTCCGCGCATTCGCAAGCTTCTCGTTCGCGCGTATCAGCAGTTCATGCCTCGTGCGGAGAACGTCATCCTGATGGGTACCACCAATCGCAACGATGCAGACGAGTTCGACGCAGCATTGCTCGGTTCGCACATTGAGCGATGGGACACGCATCCACCCAGCGGGCGGCGCGTGGCGCACGGCCGCGCTGCGGACGGCTTCTGGTCTGACAAACATTACGAGCAGTCTCGCGCAGCGTCGTGGTTCCGCTTCACGCCGAAGCTGCCGACCCTGGAGACGCGATTGTGGATGCGCGACGGAGCAGTACTGAAGCCGGAAGTGGAATCGCTGCTGCGTGAGCTGTTTAGCCACGAATCGCAATAGGCGCTAAGCCACGAAGCGGCGGGAGGCTCTCCTGTTGCGGAATCCAGTAGAATCCACACCATGAACGACCCACGATTTACGCGCCTTGCGGAACTGCTCATCAACCACTCCACACGCCTGAAGAAGGGTGAGCATATTCTGATCGAGGCATTCGATATTCCAGAGGAGATGGTCATCGCACTTGTCCGCGAAGCGCGCAAGGCGGGCGGCCATGCGCATGTCGCCATTCGCAGCGGCCGCATCATGCGCGCCCTCAACGCCGACGCAGCGGATGACAATCTCAAAGTCTGGGCGGAATGCGACCTCCACCGTATGAAGCAGATGCAGGCGTACATCGGCCTGCGCGGGGCGCACAACGTCAGCGAGATGTCGGGCGTTTCAGATGAGCAGATGAAGAAAGCAGCGCGGCTGTACGCCAAGCCCGTGCACTTCGAGCAGCGCGTCAACCACACCAAGTGGTGCGTGCTGCGCTGGCCCACGCCCAGCATGGCGCAGCTCGCGCAGATGGACACCGAGTCGTTCGAGCAGTTCTACTTCGATGTCTGCACGCTGGATTACTCCCGAATGGACCGCGCTGTGAAGCCGCTGAGCGAGCGCATGCGCAAGGCGGACAAGGTCCACCTCAAAGGTCCCGGCGAGACGGACCTGCAGTTTTCCATCAAGAACATCCCAAACATTCCCTGCACCGGCTCGCACAACATTCCGGATGGCGAGTGCTTCACCGCGCCCGTGCGCGATTCCGTCAACGGCGTCATCCACTTCAACACGCCCACCCTCTACAACGGCATCACGTTCGAGAACATTCGGCTGGAGTTCAGCAACGGCAAGATCATCGCAGCGACATGTGACGGCGATGATGCGCAGCTCAACGCGATCCTCGATACCGATGAAGGCGCGCGCTACGTGGGCGAGTTCGCCATCGGCTTCCACCCGCACATTCTGAAGCCGATGAAGGATATTCTGTTCGATGAGAAGATCGCCGGCTCGCTGCACTTCACGCCCGGTAGAGCGTATGAGGACGCGGACAACACCAACCGCTCGGAAATCCACTGGGACCTCGTGCTGATCCAACGCCCCGAATACGGCGGCGGCACGATCGCATTCGACAACGAAATCATCCGCAAGGACGGCGAGTTTGTGGTGGATGACCTGAAGGGGTTGAATCCGGCGGCGCTGAAGGGGTGAAGCATCTGATTCGCCGGGTGCCGTGGTCTGAACGGAATCGAGCCGACAGGCGAGATGGAGTGAAGGCCACGCGGTTGCAGTTTGCGCACCGGAAGTGATTCGACTGTCCACCGCGCGACCATGTGGCCTTTGTTTCTTGCATCGCTGTATCCACCCTGGTTTCTGCGCTTTGCGGGAATGCAGCGGTGATGCGTGGCGTTCGTTGTGTGAATGGTAGAGCGGACTCGAAACTCATCGCGTGGGTGTGGTTGTCAATTACGCTGGCGCAGTATGGGTGCCATGCTTCATCGCGCCCCCGGAAAGCGTGAAGCACGCTTTGCCCTACGCGACGAAGCATGGCGCCCACAGGAGCAAGTGCGCTTCGGCGCGCCACCGGTCAAGCTCGCGCGGGCCTCTCGTGCGCCGCACGCAAAATTGCGATATCTTCCGCATTCCATGCCCAAGCGCATCGCTCTCATCTCCACCGGCGGCACCATCGAGAAGACCTACGATGAACTCACTGGCGTACTCGCCAATCGCTTCAGCGTGTTGGATGTCATGCTCGCGCCGGGTGGCATGCTGGTGCTCGAAGGCGTCGAACTGACGCGCATCAGGCTGATGAACAAGGACAGTCTCGACATGACCCAGGCTGACCATGAACTCATCGCGGAGACCGTGCGCGAGCAGGCGGCGAGCCACGAGGGGGTGGTGATTGTGCATGGGACGGATCGGCTGGCGCGGACGGGTGATGTAATCCACGAGAGGCTGGGCGCATCGCTGCGCGTGCCGATTGTGCTTACGGGCGCGATGCGGCCTTATGTGATGCGGACGACGGACGCGGTGCAGAACCTCACGGAAGCTCTGCTGGCGGTGCAACTGCTCACGCCGGGCGTGTATGTGGCGATGCACAACAAGGTGCTGCGCTTCCCCGGCGTGGTGAAAGACCCCGAAGCAGGCACCTTCCGTATGGCGGGGGGGGCAAGTTCCTAGTTGCCCAGTCGAGTCAATTCCACTTCTGCGGCGATGTGGCCGAATGCTGCTGGGGGCGTGTTGTTCACGACTCGTCGAAACAGGTTTCGCGCCATGCGCTCGCCGTCGGGCTGTTCGAGCATCCACCACATGCCGAGGCCGTAGCCGCGCGTGGCGTTGTTCACGCCTTCAGGAAGGGGCGAATCGTGGTCTGTGCGATGCTCATTGAACGTCGCGGTCAAGCCGTGTTTGAAGAGCATGAGCAGATCAAGGTAGTCGCGGTTTTCGATGATGTCCATTGAGGGGTGGAATGGCGCGAGGGTATTGCCAGCGGCGTCATTCATGCCGAGCCGCCTTTGTGTGAGCATGAGCCAGTACGCCGTGGCGACGCGCATGTCATCGTTCTTGCTGAACGCCATGCATTGTTCGTAGGCGGCCAGAGCGGAATCGAACTCGCCGCGAAGATAGTGTGCGAGGCCGAGGTGGTAGTAGATGTTCGTGTGGCTTGTGCTGGTCGGAATGTTGCGGGCGTTGGGCAGACCGTCAGGTTCGACTTCATCGGGTACGCCTTCGATGAGTGAGGCGGCGAGGGAGAGGTCATCGACGGCGAGATCGAATCGGCGGAGCGTGATCCAGCGGTGGCCACGGTGTCGCAGCAGCCGAAAGCTGGATGGATATCGCTCCAGCCCGTGGGTGAACTCGGCAATGGCGTCTTCGTAGTGGCCCAGATAGGCCAGCCGCCGCCCCATCCAGATGAAGTTGTTCTCGGTGGGGTCTCGCTGCTCGATTCGCTCGATCTGAAGCTCGCGGATAGCGACCTGGTGCAGGGCTTCCGGTGTCGGGGGTGGCAGGTTTGGCGGTGCCGAGGCGCACCCGCTCAGCAAGATGGCCGAGGTAACGAGGATTGCCGGGCGATTGACCATGAGGGCGGCTCATCGTAACGCGATCGATGAATCGAGGGGCGGGGATGGGCGATGAGCACGGGTGCAGCTTTGAGAGAGCCTGTTGGGGGCAGCAGGCTTCCGTTTAAGCCTTTGCGATGGTATCGTGAAGGCTTCCCCCCAAAGTGGGGAAGGTGCCGTTTGATGGGGCCGTTGGATGTGTGGGCTGGGGGGCGGTGGAATGGGGGAAGCCGACATGGATCAGTCGGCTGGTGGTTCTTTAAGGCAACCTCGCCTCGATCCGGGCGAAAGGGTAGGGGTACAGTGACGATTTGCGATCAAGCGAGCGAGAAACGCCTTGACGCATGAATGCGAAGTTGGTGTCGGCGGCAGGTTGACCGGCACAGGAGGATTGCATGACGACCACGCCCACAGCGGCGACATCGACCAGCGTGCCGGACGACATTACGCCGGTCCATCACGACAAGGGCACGCGCCCCGGCGAAGGTTTAACGGTTCTGCGAAAGTATCTGCAGGCGACCATCAAGTATGGTGCATCGGACCTCATCGTCAAAGTCGATCTTCCGCCGCGCATTCGCGTGCGCGGCTCGCTTAAGAGTCTTCAAACAGACATTTGCACGCCGGACCTGATGTTCCAGATCGCGCGCGACGTGCTGGACGATCGGCAGTACGGCATCTTCCGGCATCACGGCCAGTTCGACTTCGCATATGACTATGACGATGACAATCGATTCCGCGTCAACATCTTCATGGCGCGCGGCAAGCCTTCCCTGGCGGCGCGATTGATCACGTCGAACATCAAGACGTTCGAAAGCCTGTACCTGCCGCAGATTCTTGGCGATGTAGCCCTGAGCGCGCAGGGGTTGATTCTGTTTGCGGGTGTAACGGGTTCGGGCAAGTCCACTTCGATTGCTTCGATGCTTCAATACATCAACGAACGCAAGCGAGTGCACATTGTTACCATCGAAGACCCGATCGAATACATCTTCAAGGATGACAAGGCAACGATCAATCAGCGCGAAGTCGGCATCGATTGTCTGAACTTCAACGAAGCTCTCCGCGCGCTGGTGCGAGAAAACCCGGACGTGGTGCTGGTCGGCGAAATGCGAGACTACGAAACGTTTGAAGCCGCCATTCGCGCCGCTGAAACGGGTCACCTCGTTTTCGGAACGATCCACGCATCGTCGGCATGGCAGACATTCGGCCGTATTTACGACCTGTTCCCTGAATCAGAACGAGATCAGATTCGCAAACTGCTGGCATACAACCTGCGAGCGATCGTCTATCAGAAGCTGCTGCCCACACTGCACGAGAACATCGCCCGTATCCCGGCGATTGAGATTCTCCTGAACACGCCGATCGTGCAGAAGTACGTTCTGGAAGCGCGCGAAGGTGAACTGCTGGACATCATCAAGAAGAGCCGCGAAGAAGGCATGATCGACTTCACCAGCTCGCTTGTAGAGTTGGTGGAAGCCGAATACATTCACCACAGGGTCGCGCTGGAATCGACACCGAAGCCCGAAGAACTCAAGATGCGCCTGAAGGGCATCTCCTGACATGAACGGGGGGCCGAGCCATGCTGATGAGCATTAATCCAACTCTGGCGCAGACCGCGGCCATCCTGATGGGATGGTGGCAGGCCTTGCTGATTGTCGTACCCTTCATCCTCTGGGCGAGATTGATCTCCACCTACTTGGAGAAAGACGCTCGCTACTTCCATTTGAACTGGCAGATGTGGAATGCCGTGCATATCGGCGCAGGCATCGCTGCGCTGGCTGCGATGCTGCTCATTCCCATTTTCTGGGTTTCATGGCCGCTCGGCGTCATCATTCTGGTGACGCCGATTCTGGTGTACTGGAAGATTCGCAACGCCAGCGTGCCAGAGTCGCAGAAGTTCTACCTCACGAGCGCCAACTTCACCGCGAAGTTGGAAGCGCGTCGTGCGGCTCGCGCAGCTCGCGATGTCGTCTTCAAGTTCATCGACTCAAAGGGCCAGCAGCGCAAGCCACCGCTGAAAGAAGAGCCGCTTCACGCAGTTCACATGGTGGCGGAAGATATGCTCGGCCCCGCGCTGGCGGCTCGCGCTTCGCGCGTCGAAATGGTTGTCAGCCCCAAGGGTACAACGGTCGCGCAGACCGTGGATGGGCTTCGCTTCAAGCGGGAGCCGCTTGCGGTTGAGCCGGCCATTCGCGTCATTGACTTTTTCAAAGACCTTGCCGGCCTTGATGTGGCCGATCGCCGAAGGCCTCAGGCGGGTGACTTCCGCCTCACCGGCCCAGCGGGCAATGTCGATGTGCACATTGAGACCGCAGGCTCGGCCAACGGCCAGCAGCTTAAGATCGACTTCAATCGTGCGGCTCGACTTCACAAGCCGTTCGACGGACTCGGGCTGCGCCCAGAACAGATGGCGGCGTTGCAGGGCATCGTGGAGCGAGAGGATCGGCACGGCGTCGTGCTCGTCGGTTCGCCTGCCGGTCACGGACTCAATACAACGATGTACAGCCTCGTGAATCGGCACGATGCTTTTACGTCGAACATCAAGACGCTGGAGCGCGACATTCAGGTGGAGCTGGACGGCGTCGATCAGGTGCTGTTCGACCCCACCAATCCCGATATTGACTACGCGACGAATCTGCAATCAATTCTGCGGCGCGATCCGGACATCGTGATGACCGATCTGGTGCTTGACTCCGAGACGGCGCGGATCATCGCTGAGCCGGGCATGAACGGCCCGCTTATTTATGTGCCGCAGCAGTTGCCGACCATTCCGGATCAGGTTCGCCAGTGGTTCAAGCAGGTTGGCGATCCGAAGCTGGCTGCAAAGGGCCTTCGCGCAGTTGTGAATCAGCGATTGGTTCGCAGTCTCTGTCCACAGTGCAGGCAATCGTATCAGCCTACGGCGGAGCAGCTTCGCAAGCTCGGTATTCCTGCGAACCGTGTGAAGGAACTCTTCCGTGCAAGCGGCAAGATTCAGGTCAAGAACAAAATCGAAAACTGTCCGGTATGCAGTGGCAGCGGATACCTTGGCCAGACAGGCATCTTCGAGGTCTTCCTCATTGATGACGAAGCACGCAAGCTGCTTGCAGCCGGCGATCTGAAGGGCGCGCTGGCGCACGCACGTCGTAACAAGATGATCTACCTGCAGGAAGCCGCGCTCGCCAAGGTCATTGCAGGTGAAACGACTATCGAGGAAGTGATCCGTGTGACTTCACCACCGGCTGCGCAAGCAGGCGGTGCATCGAAGAGTCAGCCGTCCGCCCCGGCACCAGGTCCGGCAGCGGTATGACCAACCTTGCGGCTTGCTTCTGAGATGAGATTTCCAGATTTCGGATACGTACTATGACGATTCTCTTCAACCTCTTTGTCATGCTGCTGGTTCTCCTCATCGCCTATTGGTGGGCGAACCACGGTTTGTTCAGCGCGATTCTGCACTTGATCTGCGTCATCGCAGCAGGCGCGATTGCCTTCGCCTTCTGGGAGCCGCTGACTGTAAATCTGCTGCTGAGAGGCAATCGGTTTGATGATTACGCATGGGGAATCTCGCTTGTCGGCTTGTTTGCCATATCGCTCGTTGTGCTGCGTGTGGCGATGGACAAAATCGTGCCAAGCAACGTGAACCTGCCGACGTGGGCCAATCTGGCGTTCGGCTTTCCGTTCGGTGTTGCCGCGGGCATTCTGACCATCGGCATCACGCTCATCGGCGCTGGGCATATTCAGTCCCATCAGGAAGTGATGGGCTACCTCGGCTATGGACGAAGCGCACGCGGCGCCAATGTGGAGCGTATCGGCCCGGCTTTCTGGCTGCCGATTCATCAGTGGACCAACGAGTTCTACAACTGGCTCAGCGTCGGTTCGCTTTATCCCACATTCAACAACACGCCGCTCCAGCACTACAACCCGGATGTTTATAAGCAGGCTTCGCTGCTTCGAGACAGCTTTGATTCCGGCAAGGGCAAATTCTCACTGAAACCGGACGGCGCGAGCATTCGCGAAGTGCTGGTCGCACCAGTCAACGAGCGGGAAAACCGCTACGCGATCGCGGTGAACTTCACATCCATTGCTCGCGACTTTGGTCAACAGTTGACGCTTTCCCGTTCGCAGATTCGTCTGATCTGCCACCCGCGTGACAATTTCACCAAGCCGCACGTCATTCACCCTGATGCGTGGTCGCAGGAAACCGCAGCCGGTGGCATGGCGCGGTTCAGCTTCGATGACCCGACGCACTACATCACCAGCGTGCCCGGTCGTGAATCCGCATCGACGGTGATCGAGTTTGCAGTGCCATCCAATGCTGTGCCTCGTTTTATTCAGATTCGCGGCACGCGCTATCGCCTGCCTGAGGCGAAGGCCGCTGCACCGGGCATGTTGAATGTAGCCAGCGGTCCGCTGCCGCAGGTCGCGCTTCCTGCTGGCGGCGCGGATATCCGCAACGAGATTGAGATTTCCAATACGACACGCCCGCTCAACATCAGCACGAACATGATCCCCGGCACGCTGCAGCATCAGGACCGGATGCTGACGCACGGCGAAGCGACCTTCGAGACCGGTGGCGAGCGACCCTCACGCAACCTGCTCATCACAGGCATTCTGGAGCCAGCCGGAACGCGCATCGTGCAGGTGCAGGTTGGTCGTCAATCAACAGCAAGCCTGTATGGACCCATTGCGGAGCGAGCTGGTGCGAACGCACGCATCGCGCTCGTCGATTCTCAAGGCAACGCATATACACCGATCGGCTACATCCACGAGCACCGCACGGGCACAACCATCAAGCTCAACTTTGTGCAGTTCCTGCCTACGCTCAACGATTTGCCGATGTTACCCAGCGCATCGAACGATCGGCTTCGCCTGTTGTTCAATGTAACGGTGAATGCGACGATCGTCGGGTTGAAGGTCGGCGATGAGACAATCGGTACGTGCAACGTTACCGTTGCACCCCGTACATCGCGCTGAATCGAGATTCGTCCGCAACCGAAGAGCGCGTCAGAACGTTCCGCCGTCCACGCTGAAGACGCGGCCGGGCAGCGGTCGTTTGAGTGCAGCACGAATCGAACGGCCTGCTGCAAAGTGCAGTTTGCGATCAACCCCCGTTTGCACGCCCATGCGCTCACAGAGATACAACAGGTCTTCAGTGGCGAGGTTGCCCGCCGCACCTGGTGCATAGGGGCAGCCGCCCAGCCCGCCGCACGAAACATCAAAGCTGGCCACGCCGAGTTGCATGGCGCGGTAGGCGCATGTCAGCGCGGTGCCGCGTGTGTCGTGTAAATGCAGTGTTGTTTGAACAGGCTCAACCACACTGTGCATGGCCTCGTACAGCCGGTCGATATCAGATGGAGCCGCCACGCCGATCGTCTCGCCGAGATCAATGTCATCGCGATTCGGATCAATGCCGACATCAATGAGTCGCTGCACGACATCTGTAACGGCGGACGGCGAGATCGGTCCGAGATAAGGGCACTGCACGACGCAACTGATGTATGCGCGCACCGGAATCCCCGCTGCGTGCGCTTGAACGATCACCGGCTTGAACCGCTCCACGGTCTGCTCAATGGTTGCGTTTGTGTTCTTCAAGCTGAACATTTCTGAAGCGGCGGTGAAAATGGCGACCTTGTCCGGTCGATGCTTCACGCCGAGGGACATCGCACGTTCAAGGCCTTTTTCATTCGGCACGAGAGCGGAGAACACCACGCCCTGCGGCCGCTTGATGCGCTTGAACACCGCTTCGCTATCCGCAAGCTGAGGAACCCATTGCGGGTTGACAAAGCTGCCTGCTTCGACTTCTGCCACGCCGCTGGCGGAGAGGAGATCAATCAGTGCGACCTTGTCATCCAGGCTGACGATGCCCGGCTCATTCTGCAGGCCGTCGCGCGGTCCGACATCGGTGATTCGAATGGCTTGCGGCAGACTCGGCATGGCTCAATCGTACCATCGGCCGCCGCGTCAGTCGTACTGACGGTTCTCATCATTGCGGATCACAAAGACGAAGAATGCGACAAGCCCAAGTGTGAGCACGCTACCGATGGCGAGGAGAATCATCAGCACCGCTGCTTCACTGATGCCCGCTGCACCAGCGGGTTCAGCCGCGCCAAGGAACAGTTGAGTCGCCTTCATGCGGCCATCTCCGGCAGAAAACGTAGCGAATGAACAACGGCTTGAGTCTGTGAGCCTTCTGCGTTCACAAGCAAGCGAGTGCCAAGCGCGGCGTGCTTTGTTCGAACCACCGCAAAGGCGATGGGCGCTGCACCGAGCATCGGACTGAGCGTACTGGATGTGATGGCCCCGACTTGTTCGCCCATGCCGCCTGCGGGATCGATGGCAAAGACCTGTCCACCCGCAACTGGCAGTAGATCGCCTTCGATTCTGAGGCCGATGAGCACCTGCTTTGGCTGGCCGAGACTCTCCATCCGCGCGACGATTTCCTGGCCGAGGTAGCAGCCTTTGGTAAAGCTGACGCGATCGCGCAGTACGCCTGTTTCATGCGGCAGACTGTCCGTGCCGAAGTCCACGTTGAAGAGGGGTGTACCCGCTTCAATCCTCGCAATGTTGTAGGCGTGCCAGCCTGCGGGCCGCACGCGCGCAGCTCCTTGCGCTGAGGCGCATGTCGCCCAGACGGATTCCGCGCTCTCCCGCGGCACAAAGAGATGCAAACCTGCTGTACCCGTCTCATCACTACGGGCGATTACGACATCCACGCCTGCGAGCGTCACTCTGGCAGCACAGTCTTCGCCCAGCACAAAGGCGTTATCACCAGAAGCAAAGCGAATGACGGCAATCGCTTCCGGCCCGTGAATCACGATGCGGTGAAATTCATCCGTCACGTTGCGAATCTCCACATCGTCCGCCACGATGAACGCGGTAAGCGACTGGGTGGTGGATTCAGTCTGATAGAGATCAAGATCGATGAGCATCCGGTCGCCGAGTTCGACGATTTTCAGGTCCGCATCGATTCGCCCTTTGCGATTGAGCCAGAATGCGCGCTTCAGGGTGCCGGGTGCAAGTGATTTCAGGTCCGCCGTTACCATGCGCTGCAGAAACGCTGCGCGATCCGCGCCACTGATGACCAGTGTGCCTCGTTGCGGGCAGTCGATCAACGCGGCACCACGGCGAATGGCGGCATACTCAGCTTCCAGTTCGCCGAAGGTGCCCACGATTTCGCACCTGTCCGCTCCCACAGGCCCGTAGGACAGCCAATCGATTTCGGGCGAAGCGACCGAAACCGCAGAGGCCGCGCCGGGGCGATGGGGCGACTCCGCCGCGTTTGCGCGCTGACGCACGCGATCCTTGACGTATCGCTCGTGCAGGTGTCGAAGTGGCGTGTCGCGGTGCATCAGTTCATCTCGGAAAGTTGATCGATCCTAGAGCATTTGCGCGCCCGAAGCCACATGAGCCGGGCGGCTCGTTCTACAATAGCCGCCTTGTTACGCTCATCAATGAATGGCTCAACTCCATGAATATCAAACTGCTTCAAAGCCTCTGTGAAACGCCCGGCGTGCCGGGACGTGAAGAACGTGTACGCACGCTCATTGAAAAGGAAGTCAAAGGCCTTTTCGACGAAGTGTACACCGATGCGATGGGATCGCTCATCTGCACGCGCAAGGCAAAAGGCGCCAAGAAGAACCCCAAGCGCATCATGGTTGCGGCGCATATGGATGAGATTGGTTTCTATGTGCGGTATATCGACGAGAGCGGCTTCATCTGGGTCAATGCAGCAGGCGGGTTCGATACGCGCAATCTCTTTTCCCGTCGCGTGCTTGTCTGTGCGGAGAAGCGAGACTTCACAGGCGTGATGAACCCCGGCGGGAAACCGATTCACATCTCCAGCCCGGAAGACCGCAAGAAGGTGCCAGAGGTGGAAGAGTTCTTCATCGATCTTGGTATGAAACCTGAGGATGTGAAGAAGCATGTCAAAATTGGCGACTTCGTCGTGCTCGACGAGCCTTTCATGGAACAGCCGAACAAGGTTGTCTCCAAAGCTCTCGACAACCGCGTGGCGTGCTTCGTGGCCATTGAAGCCGTGCGCAAGCTGGCGAAAAGCAAGAGTGCTGCGACTGCGAACGATCTGATCATCGTCTTCACCGTGCAGGAAGAAGTTGGTCTGCGCGGGGCCACCACCGCAGCAAATGCGGTGGGCGCGGATATCGGCATCGGTCTCGACACCACTCTGGCGTGTGATACACCCGGCGTGCCGGACAATCAGCGCGTTACCAAACACGGCGACGGCGTGGCGATCATGGTGCAGGATTCCTCAATGATCGCAGATTATCAGTTGGTTGCGGAACTGTGCACCGTCGCAGAGAAGAACAAGATTCCGTACCAACGGTGCATTCTGCCGCGTGGTGGGCAGGACGGCGCTGCTATTCAAAGGGCCGGTGCAGGCGCGAGAACCGCATCCATCGTCTGCGGTACGCGCTACATTCACACCGTTACGGAATCAATCGACAAAACCGACCTGCAAGCCACGATCGACCTGCTTGCTGCATGGCTGGCCGGATAGTATATAGACTTAATAGACTTAGACTGTAGTGGACGTTGAAAACTGGTTCAGGGATAAGACTACTTTAGGCTTAATAGCGTGGAAAGGGGTAGCGATGCTTTCGGGTGACTTAGAACTGGTAGTTGATGCTATACGCAAAGGCTTGAGTTCCCGTTGTGCTCAAGACGAGTCATTGCGTAACGCGTTGTATCGCATAAGTGTGTGGTTGAGTGAAATCGCAACCGAGCCAAAGGGCCAGGCCAATGTACCCGTGGGGGAGCCAGAACCCCCCATGGCTCGAGTTGAAAAAGAGTTACGGATCGGTGGCCAAGCGGTAAGTGTAGTTGTGCCAGACAACGTTCAGCACCATGCTTTCGACGGGTCACCCACAGTAAGCGAGGCTGAGCCATTCTCCAGGCTGCCTGCATCGTCAAATCGACCCGCACCAGAGCCAAGATTAAATATTATAGCCATGCGATGTGTTCTCAAATCGGAGGCGGCACGGTGGGCGGTAACACGCCGAAATCGTTTGGCAGAAGGCGCAAATTTTATAGATGCAATCTCGCCCACAGATCAAACTCTAATCGCTCGAGCAAAAGCACTGCCAGACTGTTATGTATGGATGTTGGATCCCTATGGCATTCTTCCTCCAGAAGATCAGCAGCTTGGGATTATTGACGCGTGCTATACAAATCTTGCGGACGCGGCCGAGTTGATGCGCCGGGTTGCAGAGGGTGCCGACGATAATGCGTTGTCAGGTATTGACACAGAGTCGGTTGCATCGCTTGTTGCTGAGGCGCAATCTGCACTACGTGTCGTGCTTTTTGACTGCGGCGTGCGTAATGATCAAGATCAACTGGACGCGTATAGGTGGCTGAAGGAATTCACGTTTAGAGAACAGATATACCTTCGTCGTTTCATGAGAATAGAGGACCCGGCAAGTCCGCATGATTGGGGCGATCTTCATGACCGTCTGGATAAAGTGCGTGAGCAGTTGGACGATGCGGTGGTGCGTGGGCAGCGTCGCAAAACACTGCTTAACAAAGCACGCTATCACAAGCGCAAACTGCTTGGGCATGCGCAAATAGAGCGTGCGGATATCGATGACTGGCGTAAGACACTCGAGGCAGTCGATAGTTTAGTGGGGAGCGGCATACATGCATCCGATCTGGAGCTTCGTGAAATTCTTTTGCCGCTGATTGATCACCTGCCAGAGTCATTGGAGTGTGGCAAGAATGCGTTGTTGGCCCTTCGAGAAGTTGATCGATATCTTGCATCAAGACCAACGGCTTTGGAAATAGCTCCAAGTGGTGGCGAGTATTCGAACGAAGTTCTTGAGGCTCAAGAACTTCTCAAAAACAAACGGGTTGTATTAATAGGTGGCGACGAGCGATCTTCCGCCAAGGAGTCACTTGAGCGGGCCTTAGCGCTAAGCGAGCTTTGCTGGGTTAGTTCAAAACCGCATCAGGCGATTCGCACTTTTGAGCCTGAGGTGGCGAGGCAGGAAACGGTCTTAGTGATGCTGGCCATTAGGTGGTCCAGCCATTCGTATACAGAAGTCAAGCAGTTCTGCGATCGTTATAGCAAACTGTTTGTCAGGCTTCCCGGTGGCTACGGAGTAAACCAAGTGGCCGCGCAAATACTTGCGCAAGCAGGAGATAGACTGCGTCAATCGTCTCTTACGCCTTGACGCGGGGAGGTGACGCCTTTGTTGGTGCTGGCAATGCCGCGACTTCTGCATCCGCGTTGAAGCGTTCGATCTTCGCGCCGAGCGCTTGCAGCGACTTTTCCATCGCCACGTAACCGCGGTCAAGGTGGTACACGCGGCTGACAACCGTTTCACCTTCCGCAGCAAGTCCTGCAAGGACAAGGCTGGCAGAGCCGCGAAGGTCGCTGGCCATGACCGGCGCGCCGATCAACTGCCGCACACCCTGAACAACGACAGTCGGTCCCTGACGGAAGATTTGTGCGCCCATGCGGGCCAGTTCCGCCACATGCATGAAGCGTTCGGGGTAAATCTTTTCAGTGATGATCGAGTTGCCATTGGCGAGGCAGAGCAGCGACATCACCTGCGCCTGAAGGTCAGTCGGGAAGCCGGGGTAAGGCTGCGTGGTGAAGACCGTCGGGTTCAGGTGTCGGCTGCACGTTACCTGCACGCTGCAACTGTTGGAGTTCTGCGTCGTGTTGATTCGCTTGATCTCGACGCCGATCGACTCCAGCGTGTCGATGACCGCAAGAAGGCTGTCGTAGGGAAAGCCGTCGAGAATGACATCACCGTTGGTGATGGCTGCTGCGACCGCATACGTTCCTGCAACGATGCGGTCTGGAATCACGGTATGATCGACACCGCCAAGTTCTTCAACGCCTTCGATGACAACGCGAGGTGAACCAGCACCGGAAATCTTCGCGCCCATCGCGTTCAGCATGGTTGCGAGGTCGGCGATCTCCGGCTCGCACGCAGCGGATTCAATCACCGTTGTGCCTTCGGCCAGTGTCGCGGCGGACATGACGTTCGCGGTGCCAAGAACGGTGGAACCGAAAGCGCCGCCGAGGAAAATTGTGGCGCCTTTCAATCGCTCGCCCGGCGGAAGCGACGCGACGATATCACCGCCATCAAGATGGATTTTTGCACCGAGAGCGGCTAGGCCGCGCAGGTGGAGATCGACGGGCCGTGCGCCGAACGCGCAGCCGCCCGGCATGGAGACACGAGCGTGCCTTCGCCGCGCCAGCAGTGGGCCAAGGACGCAGATGCTGGCCCGCATGGTGCGCACGATGTCGTAGCGAGCGTGGGTGCGGTTTGTATCGGCATTGGCGATGGAGACGGTGCCGTGTTCGCCTTGGATGTCGCAGCCCAGCTCGGCGAGCAGCTTGCGCATATTGGCGATATCCACCAGATCGGGCACTTGCCGAAGTGTTACTGGCTCATCCGCAAGCAATGCAGCAGCCATCAACGGGAGGCTGGAATTCTTCGAGCCTTCAATCGAAATGCGCCCTGCGAGCCTCGGCCCGCCCTGGATTCGGAAAGCGTCCAACGGTCTTTATCTCCATGCAGAAGAACAAAACTTGAAGCGAACGACGACGCTGGAAACATCGGCAATCGCGATCGTTCTCAAGCAGAATAGCCGCGTTGCTCGTTCAGATCGCTCCGAGCAGTGGAATGATGATGAAATACAGCACCATCGTGACCAATGCGATGCCGACGAGGTTCAACCAGAAACCTGCTTTCGCCATCTGTGGGATTGTGATGTACCCCGTGCCGAATACGATCGCATTGGGCGGCGTTGCGACCGGCATCATGAACGCACAACTGGCGGCGATGGTTGCGGGGAAAATGAGCAAGTCCGGGTGAACGCCGAGGCCTGGCGCGAGGCCAGCCAGCACGGGCACCAGCGTTGCTGTTGTCGCCGTGTTTGAGGTGAGTTCAGTGAGGAAGATGACGCCCGCTGTAACAGCCAGCACCAGCACGATAGGGGGCATGCCATAGAGCGCGCTGGACTGCGCTCCCAGAAACTCCGCTACGCCGTTCACCTTGACGGCATGAGCAAGGCTCAATCCGCCGCCGAAGAGAATAAGTATGCCCCATGGCAGCCGGGCGGCGGTCGGCCAGTTCATCGTAAAGACCATCTTGCGAGGCTCAATGGGAATCACAAACAGTGCCATCGCCGCAATAATCGCAATGCCCGCATCCGAGAGGCCTGCAAACGGTCGCCATCCTTCCTCGCCGAGCGTGATCTGTGCAAGCAGCGGCCGAGTGATCCACAGCATTGCGGTGCACAGGAAGACGATCATGGTGATCCACTCCCCGCGTTTCATGGGGCCGAGGGCTGCGAACTCACGGTCGATTAACTCGCGACCGCCCTCAATGCGCTGAATCTTGATGGGATACAGCACCCATGTGATAAGTGCCCATGCGATAGGCAGAAAGACGATGACCAGCGGCCCGCCAATCATCATCCACTGTGCAAAGCTGATCTCGCGGCCATACTGAATGTTGAGAAACTGAACCAGAATGCCGTTGGGCGGTGAGCCGATGATCGTGGCGATTCCGCCGATTGACGCGGCATAGGCGATGCCGAGCATGAGCGAGAGAGCAAAGTTGCGGCCCTTCTCGCCGGGTTCGGGCATCGCACCGCCTTTGCCGCTCAGTGGCGCTCCTGTGTGCTTTTTCAGGACGAGATCAATCACACTGACGGCGATCGGCAGCATCATGGCTGCCGTCGCAGTATTGCTGACCCACATGCTGAGTACGGCGGTAACGAGCATGAATCCGCCGATCATGTTCGCGGGTTTGGTGCCGACAAACCGTAGTGCGATCAGCGCGATGCGCCGATCCAAGCCCCATCGCTGCATAGACAGCGCAAGAATGAAGCCGCCCATGAAGAGGAAGATGAGATCGGTGGCGTAAGGTGCTGCGGTATCGCTGATGGGAAGAATGCCGAGCAGCGGAAAGGCAGCAATCGGCAGCAGAGCGGTGGCGGAGACATCAATGGCTTCGGTCAGCCACCATGTCGCCATCCATGCCATCACGGCAAGGGTGGCGCGGCCAGCCGGGGTGAACGCTGTGCTTTCACCGTTATGGATGCCATACTGTTCCGGCAGCAGTTGATAGACAGCAAAGGCAACCAGCGGGCCTAGAAGCAGGCCTGACCATTGAACTGCGCGGCGTTTGCTCGACAGCCCGTCACTCATGCCGAACACTCTATCGGGCGAGCGGCTGATTCGGGGAGAGATCGTTCATTCGCCTTGCAGGTGACGAATCTTGAGATTGATGAGATTTCGCAGATCGTCGATCAGGTTGGCAAACGGAATCGACCACACACCCCAGCGTGTGTCGAAAGGCTCGCTTGCCAGCTCCAAGCCGTCCCGAATGGCTCGCTTGAGAGGTCGCTTTGACAATCTGGTGATGAACGTCGGATCGACAGGCATCGCAATACGCAGGTCTTCGGGGCAGGGGACGAGCACGGCGAGTGGCTCATCCGATTCCGGGTGGCGATACTCCAGCGACCATCGCCAACTGACGCCGTACCAAGTTGTTTGCTCCTTGACCCCCTTCACGCTGAGCAAGTGCTCGCGGATCGCGTCGAAAAGCGGCGCCATATCCTTGGGAAGGGATTGCCGTAGCCCGTCAGCGGCCGGTTCCTTGAAACGGTCATTCCACGGAAGTCTGTGCTGTTGCCCCATCTGTGTCGCCATTGTCTCGTTCCTGCATCAGAGACCCCATGCCCACCGGCACAACCCAAGGCAGGGCCATGAAGCAACGATCGTAGGAAGGCAATATGTGAAAGGCGAGCGGTTTGTATTGTAAGGAATGCGTTAGGAATTATGTGTTTCGAGAATCGACGTTTAGGCGGATCATGGCTAGGATTGTGGCTTTCCATTCCCTCTGAAACCCCACGCTGGGCCTGCCCCAGTTGTACGAACTCGCCATGACCGAAACCACGAAGGACATGCTCTCGGTCCAGTCTGACACGAATATGGATTTGTCTGAATGCTCTCTTCTGTTGGTGGATGACAACCAGCAGAATCTGGAGTTGATGCAGGCCTATCTGGAGAGCCTACCCTGCAGCATTCGGACAGCACGGGATGGTGTTGAAGCGGTCGCTCTTATCGAAGAGGAAATGCCGGACCTTGTATTGCTGGACGTAATGATGCCGCGCATGAGCGGCTTCGAGGTGTGCCAGAAGATCAAGTCCAACCCGATGACGCGCGACATTGTGGTCATCATGGTGACGGCCTTGCACGAAGTCGGTGACTTCGAGCGTGCAGCTGAATGCGGCACCAACGACTTCATAACGAAGCCGGTCAACAAACTTGAACTCGTAACGCGGGTGCGATCGCTGCTGGAACTGCGACTGCTCAAGAGGCGCTACGACCAAGTGATGTCGCTGACGCACCGTGTGGGGCTGGATGACCGCGATCGGCCTGACGCTGGCGAAAAGCTGGAGTAGGCGTCGTCGTTCGATGACCGGTCCGGTCAGTCGGCGGGCTGCCGAGTGAGAATCGCGGGGGTGTCCCCATCGCGCACCCAGCAACTGTTGCGGCCACGAGGCTCAAGCCCGAACGTCAGATGATCGAGGTATCGCTTCAGCGCGGACAGGTCGAACAAGTCGAGCCATTCCTGACGGGCGGATTGATTGATCTGCTGAATACCTTCGATAATCTGTGTCTTGCTTTGCATGGAACAGGCTCCGGTAGTTCGGTGTCTTCCGATAAGCAGATCGACCGTGCAGCGCATCGCGCTGCAAACAATAACTCTTTTGGACGCATGGACTTGCGCGACTCATCCTCTCATCCAATGTCCACCAGCAGAGGGGGCGTTGTGCACTGGACGCACATGATCTTGTATGTCGCTTGCGCATTGCTGGTCGGCTGTGCGGCGTCGCAGGATTCATCGTCTCATGCTCTTCGTGAAATGCCGCCGCCTCGCGTGATTTCATTCAGCGACGATCGCATGCTTCGCGAACAGGTTGAAAAAGAGCTGGGGCCTGAGGTTGCAGAAGCCATGCCCCCAGTGCCACGTGCTCGGCCCGAGCCGGTTGATCCCGGCGCTGAGCGCATCGCGCAGTCACTTGCTGCAAGAATTACTGCGATTGAGACGGAGAGGGGATCGGACATCAGTGTGAGTTTCGGCCTGGTGCGTAATATGAGTCGCGCTCAGGCCAGTGAGTTTGAATCCTTGAAGTCGCGATTGGTCTCGTTGCTTACGCATGCCGGGAGCGAGAGCCGTCTCGCGTTCGATTCGAACGACGCCGAGGCGCCATATCAACTGCACGGCAGCGCATACCTGATCACAGTCGGCGGCATCGACATGTGGGAGCTTTATCTCACGCTCATGCCGCGTGGTGAGTCGTGGACGCTATGGGAAGCATCTCATCCGATTCGCGTGCTGCGACAACCTCGCCCAGGGCAGCCCAATATTCTTGTACCCAACAACTTTCAGTAGTTGGCGGCGATACGGCGGCACTGCGAACGATGGTTTGTAAATGAAAGCCCCCTCGCTCAGGTGAACAAGGGGGCTTAAAACAGACGAGAAGCCGAGTTTACAAGGCAGAAGTTACGGACACGGGCCCCATGCAGCGAGCAGGAGTAGCAGATCCTGCACATCGACGACGTTGCTGCCGTTGAGGTCCGCCGGGCAGCCAACGCACGGCCCCCATGCAGCGAGCAGCATCAACAAATCCTGCACATCGACCGCGCCGCTGTTGTTGAGGTCAGCGGGGCATGGCGTAGCAGCAGGGGTGCAAGAGATGGTCAGGATGCCATTTCCTTGTGAGCCGAAGTGCCCGCCAATGCGAATTCGCACGCTCTGCCCTGCGGTAACCGGGAAGTTGATTTCCGATCGATTGCTGGTCGGGCAGCCGGTGAGGTCGCACGCTGCTGCGGTATTGGGCTGCGTTGGGCATGGGCCGGTGTAGAGCGCGAGTTTGGTCGCGTATGACGAACCGCACAAGCTGACGGTCAGCGTTCCGGTGCACTGCGCAATGTGGCCGAACCAGATGTCGGAACCGACCTGCGTATCGCCCGACAGGTTGCACAGGGCGGACTCATCCGGTCCGGTTGTCGTGGCGTTGATATTGTTGAAGTTGGTTACACCTTCGCCGACGAGGATGGTGTTGGCGCAGGTGTTGTTCGGCGGGCCGCATGTGCAGAGGCTGGCTCGGGCTGCAACGAACGCAGGCGTGTCGATGCGCTGTGCCAGATTCGGGCACGGGCAGTGCGTAACGATGCCGATGATTTCGTTGTTGCGCTGCAGCGAGGAGCCGGAGTTGCCGGGCGTTGCGTCTGCGCTGTGACCTACGGTTACAGCTTGCACAGAAGTGATTGAGCCGGTCGAGCGCTGCTGTGTCGAGGTCAGTGTGCACGTTTTGCTGGAACCGTAACCCCAGATGTCAATCGCATTGCCCGTAACGGGCGCCGTCGTCGCGATGGGTCGGAATTCTCCATACCTCGCGTAGATCGACTGGCCGAGGTTGTTGTTGCCGGTCGTCATGACGGCCCAGTCGTTACCAGGCGAAGCGCCGCCGGCTTGCGTCTGAATCGCGGTAACGGGGAACTGATCCGCTACAGGTGGGTTGACGACGTTGCAATTCGAGAGCGAGTTGGGCACGTTGAACTGGATGACCAGATTCGCACCGGCACAGTGGCCCGCTGAGACAAGGCAACTGCAGTGGTTGTAAATCGTCGCGCTGCAGCCGACCGGCATCAGGCGGCCTGCGAACTTCTCCGTGCTTGGCGTTCGATCATCCGGCCCGCACAAGCCACACAACGTGGCGGGCATCGCCACCTGAACTTCAATAGCGATCTCTTTCAGCACAACTCGATTGTTCACGGTGCCTGCGCCGGCGATCAGCTCAAGCCGAACTGTGCCGCCGTTGAAGTACGCCGTCGTGTTGTCCCACATCGCCGCCGCTGCCGCATCCAGCTCCTGCACTTCACCGTCGAGCAGTGAAGTCACGCGAATGAAGCTGCCGCGATCAAGCTGAACATCCGCGAAGTAGAGCCGCGTCCAATGTGCGCTATCAGTGTGAATCAGCTCACTAAAAACGACCCTGTTCCGCGCGTCCTTGTTGGCCAGCATGCCGCTGTCGAGATGGCGCGGCATCATTTCACCCCGCGGAAAATTGGGTGTCGATTGCGCTGCCGCCGGCGACGCATGAAGCAAACCGACGGTGCCCGCAACGGCGAGCATGACAATCCAGTTCTTGACGAGCATGATCTTCCTTCTCCTTCAGGGTGTAGTTACGGGCATGGACCCCATGCACCGAGCAAAGCAAGCAAATCAGAGACATCGACGTTGTTGTCTCCTGTGATGTCCGCCGGGCAACCCGCGCAGGGGCCCCATGACCCAAGCAGGATCAGCAGATCGGAGACGTCGATATTGCCATCGCCGGTGAGATCTGCCGGGCAGGACGGAGCGACAGGTGTGCAGGTGATCGTCAGCACGCCGTTGCCTTGTGCGCCGTTGTGGCCGCCGATGCGAATGCGAACGGACTGGCCCTGATTCACGCTGATGGTGAGTTCGGAGCGAGTGCTGGTCGGGCAGCCGGTGCGGTCGCACCCAATGGCCGTATCTGGCTGCGTCGGGCACGAGCCGAAGTACGCTGCGATCTTCGTGGCGTAGCTGCTACCGCAGAGGCTCATGGTCAGCTCACCGGTGCACTGTGCAATGTGACCGAACCAGACGTCGGACTGCACCTGTGTATCGCCGCCGAGATTGCAAAGGTTCGGCTCGTTCGGGCCGTTCGTGGTCGCGCCGATGTTGCTGAAGTTAGTAACGCCTTCGCCGACGAGGATCGTGCCGGAGCAGAGATTGTTCTCGGGGCCAGGGGGCGGGCAATTGTGCAGGCATGTGCGCGTATTGCGGAAGGCGATGATCGTGTTGATGGAACCGTCATTGAAATTGTTCGCACACACCAAGCTTGGATTCATCGTAAAGCTCGGGCATGAGCAGTGGCCTGCGTTCCAGTTGTGGCCGAGTTCGTGTGCACTGAGGTCAGTCGCGCACGAGAAGTTGTTTCGATTGACGACGAGGCCGTAACCGATGTTGAAGCTGCAGATCGCGCCGAGCCACGCAATGCCAAGCGTGTTGCCGAGATTGCGCCCGGTGAAGAGGTGCGCTACGTCGCGGGGAATGCTGGATTCCGGGGCGCTGGTCCACACGCTCTGGAACTGGTTGAGCAGCGTGCTGGCGTTGTTCGAGGAGTACGGATTCGACGCGGATGACGTGCGCACGATGATGTGCACAATGACGTGACGAATGCCGACTTGCGATTCATACTGCTGATTCAACGTGCTGAAGACGGCATTGACGCGGTTCTCCACGTTGGCGACGCTGTTGCCGTAGAGCTGATAGAACTGAAAATCCGCATCCACGGCGACTTCGGCAATCCTGCACACCGTTCCAGCAATGCCCCCGTCTTCGCCGACCGGGTCATCTTCACCCGGCTGCCAAGCGGCCATCTCCATCATTTCAGTTACGCCGCACACGCCTTCATTGGGCAGCACGTCGCACTTGTTGTACACAGTATGGGCACCGGGTGCCGCACCGGGGACACGACCATGCAGCGGCTCAATCCAGTAGTTCTCGCCATTACTGAACACGATTGAAAGGAAGAGACCGCCGCCATGCATTGATCCCGCCACGTTGCTGCCAGGATCGCCGACGACAACGCCGGAGACCGTGTTGACCGGCTGCGGTTCAAGTTCGACCATCGAGCCGTCCGCCTGCTGCGCCCATACGGTGTAGTTGGCATGACGGACGGTATCGGGCCAGAGTTCGAGCGTACGCAGTTCACCTGCGACTGGTACCGCGACAAAATGCGGATTGGCATGAATGGCTTCAAGATCGAGATGAATGGTCTCACTCTTGAGAAGGCCGAGAATCTGATTGGCCGATTGGGCCACACGCTCTTGCGCGGCCAGTTGAGTAGAAGCAGCCTTGCCACGGTCCGTTGAAGAACCTGCGAAGCTGGTACCGACTGCGACAAGTGCGGCAGTCGTTACGCCAAGGGCTACGAAGCGGAAAAGCGATGTGGTCTCTCGTCGGTCAGTCAACTTCATCATGTGCTCCTGTAAACCCCGCCGAACGCATCAACAACAAGAAAACGTGCAAACTTCATGCAGACGGACCGGCACTGAGCCGGTTCCGCTCGTGTTCCTCATACAGCCTCGCATATGGATGGAGAAACACCCAACCCTTGCGAGAGGGCAGAGCGATCTCGATTCTGACGCTGTCTCTCAGCTTTTTCACACAGATCCTCACGCGGCTTCATAAGCCAATGTACTTCATATTCGGCCCAGAACCAGAGATGATCCGTCGATTTCTGAAGCAAAAATCTGCATTTCGGACCATCGAGGTCGCGTGGCGGGCAGTGCGATCCGCAACTCTGCATGGCTGATTCGGTTTGAGTAGAAGTCCGAAAGTGCAAAAAAATCGCCATCGTGCCGTTGTTTTCGCGTATGAGGCGAGCCAACTGGAAGTCGCACAGCCTTGCGACCGATAAGATACGACCGTGGCAGTGCTGTTGCCGCCACTTTGCATAAAAACCTGTCGATGGGACAAAACGGTGATGAGTAAGAACATCTTTGTATGCGTGATGCTGGTGCCGGTGAGCGGGTTGCTTTTGACCGCCTTGGCGGAACCGCCTGTGTCGCCCGGCGTGGATCAGCAGCCACAGTTGCCGCCTCAAGTGCTTGCGCAAATGGCAGGGCGCGGCGGAGGCGGAGGGGGCGATGCCAGCGAGCTGCCCAAGTTTGAAGACGTCGCAAAGGACTACAAGCCTGTTGTTTCCATAGCGGACGGCGAAGCCCCGATGTATCACCTTTGGACGCGCGAGCGCGATGCGCAAGTGCTGGCTGAGCTTCCCAGGAACTTCGAGTCCCAGCGGCTGTTCATCGCCTACACCATCACCGGCGGTATTCCCACCGCGGGTGTGCAGTTCGGCGACATGTACGCTCAGTGGAAGCGCTTCGACAGGCGGCTCGCGCTGATCGAGCCGAACGTCGCGGTGCGCACTTCAGGCGATGATGAATCCAAGCGCGGGTATGGCCGCGTCTTCACAGATCGCGTCATTCTTGACATTCCAATCGTTGCGCAGGGACCGAATGGCGGCGTAGTCATCAATGCGACCGACTTGCTTATTGGCCAGTCCGCGCAGTTCTTCGGCGGTGCAACGCGAGGCGCGAATCGCGCGCTGGCCACCATCGGGACGGCCAAGAGCTTCCCGCGCAATGTCGAAATCGGGTACGACATTCCGCTCGGTAATGGTCGCATTGGCTCAATCCACTATTCGTGGAGCGTGCTGCCTGAGAACACAGGCTACAAGCCTCGGGAAGCAGATAATCGAGTCGGCTACTTCACGACCGCGTATCGAGACATCGGCAAGCCCGGCTCAGATACGCCTTGGAAGCGATACATCAATCGCTGGTACTTGGAGAAGGCTGATCCTTCCTTGAAGCTCAGCCCGCCGAAGCAGCCCATCGTGTTCTATCTCGACCACACGACACCCGTTCGCTATCGCCGATGGGTGCGCGAGGGCGTGCTGGAGTGGAACAAAGCCTTCGAGAAGGTCGGGATTCTGAATGCGATCGAGGTGTATCAGCAGGACGCCCGCACCGGCGCGCACATGGAAAAGGACCCTGCTGACGCTCGCTACAACTTCGTTCTTTGGACGAATGCAGGCATGGGCTTCGCGATTGGGCCATCGCGTGTTGATCCGAAGACCGGCCAGATTCTTGATGCAGACATTGTGATGGACGAAGGCTTCATCACGAGCTGGGCGAATGCGTGGAAGAACTTGATCCCGCAGATGGCGCTGGAAGGCTTCGGGCCGGATACGCTGGCCTGGCTTGAAACGCGCCCGGAATGGGATCCGCGTGTGCGCCTGGCGGACCCGTCGGATCGCGACAATGTGCTGCGAATGCTGGAAGCGCAGCGGGCAAAGCGAGGCATTCATCGTTTCGGCGTTCATCCTGCGTCGAATGTTGATCCAACTTTGATGGGCGCTGATCAGTATGATGGCTTGGTCGGTCGCGTCAGTCAGGTCAACGGCCTGTGCATGCACGCGATGACGAAGTCGATGGATATCGCTCTCTTCCGCCTCGGCCCGGACCTGCTCGCAGAACTGGCGCTCGGCGATGAAGCAGACGAGAAGAACGCGGAAGGCGACAAGCTGGACGGTATTCCAGACTGGTTCATCGGGCCGCTGCTGCGCGATGTCATTATGCACGAAGTCGGCCATACGCTTGGCTTGCGCCATAATTTCAAAGCGTCGGGCATCTACGATCTCAGTGAAGTCAATCAACCCGAGTTCAAGAACAAAGCCATCACCGGCTCGGTTATGGACTACAACCCCATCAACATCAATATGAATGATGGCAGCGTTCAGGGCGAGTACGGCATGGTGACGATCGGCCCATATGACTACTGGGCGATCGAGTTCGGCTACACGCTGGAAAATGACCTCAAGCCGATCCTGGCTCGCGTGTCAGAGCCTGAGCTTGCCTATGCCACGGACGAAGACACGTGGGGGCCGGACCCGCTGGCGAGGCGATTCGACATGGGCAAGAATCCGCTCGACTACGCGGATTCGCAGATGCGTCTTGTGAATCATCTGCGAGGCAAATTGCTTGATCGTGTCGTCAAGGACGGCGAAAGCTGGGCAAAGGCGCGGCGCGGCTACGAAATCCTGCTCGGCAGGCACTTCGGCGCGGCGAGCATCGCGGCGAATTGGGTCGGCGGTTCGAACATCAATCGCGATCAGAAGGGCGACCCGGGCGATCGTCTGCCGATTGAGCCGATCTCTGCGGAGCAGCAGCGTCGTGCTCTCAAGTTTGTCATCGACAACGTGTTCAACGATGAGGCGTTCGGCCTCAATGCGGACCTGCTTGCCCGAATGACCGTTGACAAGTGGTGGGATGACGGCGGCTTCGGCGAAATCTTCCAGGACAACACGTGGCCCGTCCATGATCGCATTCTCGGCATTCAGGCGACTGCGCTCACGATGATTATGAATCCGACGACGCTGAACCGCGTCTATGACAACGAGTTCCGCGTGGATGCAGCTAAGGATGCCGTGACCCTTCCTGAAATCATGTTCACGGTGTCGGACGCAGTCTGGGCTGAACTGGACAGAACGATCAGCCGCAATCACACGGCAAGGCAGCCGATGATTTCAAGCCTTCGCAGGAATCTGCAGTCCGAGCATCTGAAGCGATTGATCGACCTCAGTATGCCGAATCCTCGCTTCGGCGCTTCGGGTAAGGCCGTCTCGAATCTGAGCGTCTATAAGCTGCGCGAGCTCAAGGGCAAGATTGATCGGATCATCGAGCGTAACGCCGCCCGTCTTGATCCGTACACGCTGGCCCATCTGGATGAATCGCGCGTGCGCATTGAGAAGTCATTGGATGCGCAGTTCATCTACAACACCGATGCACTGAATCGTGGCGGTGGCGGCGGGATCATCTTCCTGCGAGAGAACGATGCAGTCCGTCAGGACTGACACCTATCGCAATCGCAACACATGTTTTCAAGCCGGTCGTTGCGCGACCGGCTTTTTCTTTGCGCATCTGTCGTGTTGAAGGGTGTACCCTGCGATTATCTCACGGATACAATCCGCCCCCTTGCCAACGTTACGTAACAATTCACATGGCGACGAGCCAGTGCCACAGGCGCCACATGAGACGCCGGACCAAATCGAACTGGTGGCATCGCCTGATGATCCGCCGCTCGGCAGCACGACCCTTTCTGAAGCTGAAGCCGCGCCAGAAATGGAACGCGCGATTCGTTCCGGCAGTCTGGCGGGCAAGACGATGTGGGCCGCGATCTGGATTCTCGCCATGCCGGTTCTCATTCAGCAGACCATGGCGGCGTGCGTCGGTCTCGTTGACAAAATCATCGCAGGCAGCCTGCCCGAAGCGATCGTTCGACCAGCGATGGACGGCATCGGTGTTGGTTCGTACGTCGGCTGGTTCGTCAGCATTGCGATGGCGGGACTGGGCATCGGCGGGCAGGCAATCATCGCCCGTGCGATCGGTGCGGGCAACATTGCGGAAAGCCGCCGCGCACTCGCGCAGGCCATCAGCGTCAGCTTCTTCTGGGGTGCGATTGTCGGTGCTGCGATGTATTTCGGCGTTCACCCCATGGCGAAGATGGCGAGTCTCTCTGAGGCATCCGCGATGTATTGCGCCCAGTATGTGCAGACGCTGGCGTGGTATATGCCCTTTGCTGCGGTGATGATGGTTGGCTCGATGTGTATGCATGGTGCGGGTGAAGCGATGAAGCCGTCTGTCATCGCGATTGCGGTGAACCTGCTCAACATCGTCTTTACATGGTTTCTTTCGGGCGTGTTGATTTCGTTCGGCCCGCGTGGCGCGGAGTCGCTCATCATTCCGAACCCGTCGCCTTATGACCCTGCGGTGTCAGGCGTTATTGGCATCGCAGCGGGCAGCGGTCTGGCCTATCTGTTCGGCGCGGTGTTCACGCTGTATGTCCTGTCGCGAGGAATTCGTGATCTGCGCCTGCATGTGAGCGAGATGCCGTGGGACGGCTCAATGGTCTGGCGATTCGTGCGCATCGGCATTCCAAACTTCATGGAAGGGATCGCCATGTGGGCGGTCAATCTTTTCGTGATTCAGTTCATCGGCCAGATCGCGCGCGTGCAAGCTGATGACGCAATGCGGCTTGCAGGCACACAAGGCTCCAAGCCGGTCGCAGAAGGGTTGCATGGCGCGCACATGATCGCAGTGCAATGGGAAGCGTTCAGCTTCATGCCGGGCTTCGCTATCGGGGTGGCGGCGGGAGCCCTGGCGGGCCAATATCTCGGAGCGGGGAATCCTCGCAAAGCGCGGCAGGCAATCCTGGCCTGTACCGCCATTGGCGCAGGCATCATGGGCGTGCTCGGCATTTTCTTCATGTTCGCAGGCACGATGCTCACCGGCATTGTCAGCCAAGACCCGGTTCATCTTGAAGAAGTGCCGAAGCTGCTGTTCATCTGCGGCATGGTGCAGGTTTTCTTCGGCATCACCATGGTTGTGCGTCAGGGCTTGCGCGGCGTCGGCGATGCGATGTGGACGCTCATCATCACGACAGTCTCCAGCTACGGCGTTCGGCTTCCACTGGCCTGGCTGCTGGGCGTTTACCTCGGTTACGGATTGGCGGGCATCTGGGTTGGCCTGTGTGGTGAGATCGTTGTGCGCGGCATTCTTTTTGCTGCCCGATTTCTGCATGGCGGATGGCAGCACGTGCGCGTGTAGTCATCACTTCCGCACGGCGCAAAAAGAAAAACCGCCTCATGCGAGGCGGCTAAGTCTTGCGAATCACTGGTGATTCAGCTTGGGATGACGTTCGTAGCCTTCGGGCCTTTGCCTTCGTGAACGACTTCGAATTCGACGCGCTGGCCGGGCGACAGTGAGACGAAGCCTTCCATCTTCACGTCTTTGAAGTGAACGAAGAGATCCTTGCCTCCATCATCTGGTGTGATGAAGCCGTAGCCCTTCTGATCAAAAAACTTTGCAACAGTTCCGGATGCCATGGTTGGCCCCTTTCTTCAACCGTCATACGTTCCGATTGGCCACCCACGAGCGAGCCGAACCGAGCAGAGATGTGACGTGCATGCCCTGGCTTGTATCAACGCGGCATGATAGATAAAACCGTAACGCATGTCGAGCGCATCGTTCATCTGCGTAATCCAAACAGCCTTCTTACATTAAAAACAGCAGGTTGACCCCCACACAGGCGAGGCTCATCCATTTGGGTTACCGCAGTCCCAGCCACGCAGCGAATCGGCCGGGGGGCACATCTTCGACAACGCCGCCAGCGCCAGCGATGGCTGCCGCTGCTGCGTAGCCGCTGCGCACGGCGCCTTCCATCGTTGCAGGCCAGCCAGTATCGCACCAATCACCTGCGAGATAGAGATTTGATATGCCCGGTTGCAGGCCGAGACCCGAAGACGCAGCACGAGGCCGAATGGCGTCGATGCCGGGCACGGCCGCGAATGTCGCACGCTTCTCCTTGACGGATCGCCATGCCACCGGGTTCAAATTCGCCGACTGCGGCAGCACGCTACGCACATCCGCAAGGACGCGCTCGACAACCTGCGTTTCATCCAGTTCCATCCACTCGTCCGCTGCGCTGATAACTGCATGAAGATGTTGGCGGCCATCTTCTCCAATCCCCTTATTGAAAAGCCAGTGGACGCCGCGCTCGACCAGAATGAGATGCGGCAGGTCCATCACCGGGCGATCAAACCAAAGATGAACGCCAAGAATCGGGCTTGTCTCAAACTTATCAAGTGAAGTGAGTCTCGAGTCCGCTTCACGAATCGTCGTGGTGCACAGTTTATGCAGGCGATCAGGCGGCAGGGCTGCAACCATCGCTGCGCCGAAGATGGTGTCTTCGTCCGTTACAACGCCTCTGAGCCGTTGTCCGTCGTACAGGAGCTCCTTCGCGGAGCAACCAAGCCGAATCGTTCCACCACGCTCTTGGAGGTATTCAACCGCAGGCTCATACAACTCCCAGAGGGGCACCGTGGCCAGCCCCATTGTGTACGACCACTTGTTGGCGAGAAATCCTTCCTGAAACACATGCAGTGCGTGGCTCGCGCACACGCGCTCGACGGGCATGTTGCATGCGCTGATGACGATCGTCTGCCAGAACGCTTCGACGAGGCGCTGGGGCTGATTGCATTCACGAAGAAAATCCATGAATGGACGATCGCTCCAAGCCAGCCTGCCAGCCGTACCCATGCGGATCATCTTCCACATTGCACGGGCGATCGCTCGCTTTTCCAGCGAGCTGAAGTTCCGCATCCGCCTGAACGAGCCTGTGAAATGCAACGGCGCGGGCAGCCACCCGGCCTGCATGATGTCTGGTTTCGGGGATCCATTCTCTGCATACGCCCAATACAGCGTGCGATGCCATTCAATGGTGTCGAGTACGCCAAGACGGTCGTACAAATCCATAAGATTCGTGCAGCATCCCATGAGCACATGCTGGCAGTTATCGAGCACTTCGCCTGATCTCGGATCGATGAAGCTCGTCGCTCGTCCGCCGAGTTTCTTTCGGGTTTCAAGAATGACGACTTCGTAATCCGCCTCAGCGAGTCGGATCGCTGCTGCAAGGCCAGCCAGCCCGCCGCCGATGATGATGACTTTCGTCCTCATGCGCCACGTGCGCCCCAGCGTGCTCGCAGGGCAATCATCGTTTTGGCCAAGGGACTCAGCCGTACACGCTCGGCCGAGACGAGTTGTGCGGGATTGGATTTCATCTTGTCGAGCAGGCCGCGATAGATCGCGGTCATCGCCCACAACGTCGGTCGACAAGACGGTGTAATCATCTGATCCAGTGGTGCGGATCGCTCATAAAAAGACTCCGCTCTTGCAAGCTGTTCCGTGAGCATTGCTTCGCACACTTGGGGCACCGACCATTGATAGAGTTCCACGGGCGAGATGCCGTGTCGCTTGAAATCTTCTTCAGGAAGGTACACTCGGCCGGCGTCGTAATCTTCGCGAAAGTCTCGCAGAATGTTCGTGAGCTGAAACGCAATGCCACGATCGACGGCGAGAGATGGCGCTGCAGCGTCGTCGTAACCCCATACTGCGATGGAGACAAGACCGACCGTTGAGGCGACTCGATAGCAGTATTCGCGCAGATCATCGAATGTGCGATAGCGTCTTTCACGCACATCATCAAGCTGTCCATCAAGCATAGCATGGAACGCAGCGCGGTCGATTTTGAAGCGATTGGCGACAAAACTCAATCCCACCCAGATCGGATCATCACTTGAGGGATCGCCCTGAATGGCACGATCCGTATCCGTTCGAAACGCAGCGATGCGAGCGGCCTTTGTCGCGGCATCATCTGTCGTGTCGTCAACGAGATCATCTGCCTGCCGCATCCACGCGTAAATTGCATACATCGCGGATCGCTGCGGTTCCGGCAGCAGTTTCAGGCCATAATAAAAGTTGCGAGCGCGTTCGCGCGTGATGCGCTCACAGTGGCGCAAAGCTTCGCGAGGATGGTCGATTGCAATCGCGTTCACGCCCCGACTCCTGCGCCACGTCTGCGTCCGCGGCTGAGCCACGCCTGCGCGACGAGCAACGCCTTCCGCCATGGCGTGAGTGTGGGGCGGTGCAGAACGGTTTCATAGTTCCACATTTCGATGGAGCGCAACACATGCTGGCCGCCGCGTGCGAACAAGAGGATCAGCGGGCGCGAACGATTGCTGACTCGGTCGAGCAGCGGCTCGCCGGTTTCATAGAGTTTCCACGTTCGTTCAACGCACTCGCGGATCAGTTCACGCGATTCCTGCAGGAACGTTCGGTCCACAGCCCATCCCTGCTTTGCACTGGCGATGAGCCGCTCCTCAAAGTTCTCGATTCGAATCAGTTCTTGTGGTATATAAATGCGATCACGTTCAAGAATGTCTCGTTTGACATCCTGCCAATGATTCGTGAGTTGAAGTGCGGTGCAGATGGCATCGCTCAGCGGGAACAACCCGGCTTTGTTCCCCGGCGTTACCTCGCCGCACACCATCAGGACGAGTCGTCCTACCGGGTCCGCGCTGCGGCGACAGTAGTCGATCAACTGCTCCCACGTTTCGTAGCGATTAATGCGCTGGTCCTGCTCAAACGCTGAAATGAGATTGTCGAACGGCTCGATTGGCAGGTTGCACCGTTCGATGGTAGGGCGGAGCGCGATGAAGACGGGATGCCGCGGATCGCCGCTGAAGCATTGCTCCAGCTCACGTCGCCACCATGCCAGCAGTTCAAGCGAACGTCCGCTGTCGCCGATTTCATCACCGAGATCGTCCGCCCACCGGCAGAACGCGTAAACCGCTGCAAAGTCGTCGCGCAGTTCAGGTGGCGTGCGGGGTACGAGACTGCTGAGTACGCTGAAATTTTCGTAATGCCCCAATGCCAGCCGCCGACACCATGATCGCGCCTGCTCGACACTGAGCGTGTCGCAGCGATCCGGCCCGTAGAGTGAGAGTTGATCGACAGGATTGGCAGTCATGATTCTTTGCCGATGTGAGGCAGATGCACACTGTACCCAAGGTTCCGCGCAGGAACCACCGAGTGCGCCGATCCGGGCGGCGGCATCGCACTGGACGTACCATGCGGGGAATGGACGACGGTCGTGACCAGCGGACGACGCCTGGACATGTCGCACAGCAAGGCGATCTCTTCGAGGCGCGCATGCTGGCTGAAGCGATACGCGCGCTGGAACGCGATGGGGCAGAGGCTATCCATGATGAATCCGCGGAGCTGGCTGCTCGCGCGATCACAGGCGATCTTGAAAGCCGCATCATTGAGCGAGCCGCACGGCTTCCGGTGGCAGCGCAGCTTCGCGCAGCTTTGCGGCAGATCAACACGGTAACGGGGTGGGTGATTGTCGGCGCGGGGATTCTGGCTCTCTTTGCCGGTGCGGGAACAGCTTTCGCCGCATTAGGCCGAGGAGTGGGGGGAGAAGGCGTTGTTGTGAACTTCTACGTTGCGATCGGTGCGGTACTTGGCGTTCAAACGCTCATGTTGGCAGCGTGGTTTGTGTTGGTCGTCGCGTCATCGATGCGGCAGCGACCGACTGAGGGTCTTCTCTCGCTGGGCAGAGCAGCAGTGGCCGCGGCGCAATGGCTCACCAGCCGGATTCAGCGCGGCCGCATCACACGTGCCGCAGTCCACGCATGGTCGTACATTCACGCCACAGGATTGATTGGCCGGTGGACCTTCAGTTCAATCACACACGGCCTTTGGTTGTCGTTCAACATCGGTTGCCTCGGCGCGATCATGCTGCTGCTGAGTACGAGGCACTACCAGTTTGTGTGGGAAACGACGATCCTTGAAGATCGACACTACGTTCGACTTACGCATGGTTTGTCGTATCTGCCGAGTTTCGTCGGATTCGATTCGCCGGATGACGAGCAGATTGCGCGAAGCAGGTGGACCGGCCGAACTGGAACACTTGATGATGAATCGCGGCGGGCGTGGTCGAGCCTGCTCGTTGGTTCGATCGTACTATACGGCTTTGCACCGCGCATATTGCTTTTCGGATGGTCGCTCAGCCGCCGGCGCACTGCTGCGAATCGATTCGCACTCGATACGCGCCTGCCAGGTTATGCAAGGCTTGAATCAAGATTGTTCGACACTCCGACTCGCTGTGAAACGAGTGACGATGTGGGCGGTCCGTCGAATCCCGCGGCGTTCGCAATCTCTGCCGGACATCCATCCGGCACACCACGGATTCGCCCCGCCGGTCCGCCCGCTATGGTGGGCATTGAGATCGCACGCCCCGCGGTCTGGCCGCCCCGTACGCCTCACGTGGTGTGGGACGATTTGGGCGTTGTGGAATCTCGTGATGACCGCCGAAGCGTGCTTGCTGCGATTGGAGAGAGCGCAACCGAGCCTGCGGTGGTACTGATGGTGTGCGATCTTGCGACCACGCCCGATCGAGGGATCGGTCGATTTATCGCCGAGATTGTCGCAAGGCTTGCACGACCAGCGGCGGTGATTCTGACCGGCGGCCAGTCGCTGCGTTCACGAGGGATGGATACAGCAGGTGTCGCATCGCGCGTTGCAGATTGGATCCGCCTGTGCATTGAAGCAGGCGTAGCGCAAGATCGAATTATTGAACTCGATCTTGATCACATCACTGCTGCGGGTCTTCAAAGGATCGCTTCACTCGCAGGCGAGAATAGCCGCACGCCTGAGCAGGTGCGCCACATTGAAGAGGCGTTTGAACTCATCCGCACGCATGCTAAGCGATGGTTCGATCAAGGAGCTGCGCCCACAACCGATGCGCAAGCTGAACTTCATCGAGCTATCGCAACACTTTATCAAAGCAGCAGTGAAAGCTGGCGAGAGTCTCTGGGATTCCGTCATGTGCAGAACCTGATTGAAGGCAACAACATCGGCCGCTTGACCGAGCAGATGCGATCCGGAGCCACGCGCATGACGGAACTCTTGCCAATGCGTCTTCGGAAGAGTCCGAAGTGGTTGGCCGCGGGGGCGCTGTCCGGTGCTCTGGGCTGTGTCGCAGCATCACTTCTCATCAGCCCGGTGGCGATTGCCGCCCTGCCTGCGTGGGCGGGCATTGCTGCTGCTGTAGCAGCGATCTGGCAACCGATTGGCCACGAGAAGAAAGCTCCGAATACAGCGGGCGACAATGTCGCAGCAGCGGTCCGGGCTGCTGTACTCTTCGCGATGGTGCTGGAATTGCAAGGGCATGCGGAAGCCGACATTACTCGAATACTGGATGCGACGATTCCCGACCATGAACAGGCGATTCGTGATGCAACGGAAGTGAAAAACTGGCTTGATTCGCTTCGTCATCGGTTCAACATTGCTGTCGCGGAGACCCTGCAATGAGCCATCCCCTTCGTATTGCCGTCGTTGGCCACACGAATACGGGGAAAACCTCGCTGATGCGCACTCTGCTGCGCGATACAGAGTTTGGCGAAGTGTCGGACCGCCCAGCCGTTACGCGAGAAGTCGAAGGCGCACCGCTCCTGGCTCAAGGTCGCGTTGCAGCAGAACTGTACGATACGCCTGGTCTTGAGGACTCCATTGCGCTTCTCGATCATCTTGAGAAGTTGCGAGGCGATCGTCGGACGGAAGGGGTAGATGTCATTGACCAGTTTCTTAAATCACCGGCAGCAGAGGGGCATTTTTCACAGGAAGCCAAAGCGCTGCGACAGGTACTGCAAAGCGATGTCGCGCTATACGTCATTGATGCTCGCGACCGCGTGCTTGGCAAGCACCGCGATGAACTGACGGTGCTGGCCATGTGTGCACGGCCGGTCGTGCCCGTGCTCAACTTCACCGCGCCAGGGAATGTGATGGGTGCGGGTGTTGCGGGGTGGCGAGAGCAGCTCGCTCGATGCGGGTTGCACGCGGTGGCCGAGTTTGACACAGTCGTGCTGGCGGACCAAGGCGAGCAAAGACTGTTTGAGACGATGCGCACGCTGCTGCCGGGCCATCGTCAAGCTATCGACGCTCTGATTGAAGATCGTCAGCAGCAGCGTGATCGATTGATCACTGCAGCATCAAACGCGATCGCAGATTTGCTGCTTGATGCATCTGCGTACTGTGTTTCAGTGCCGCATGGTGATACCGCGCAGATGCGTGAAGCGACTGACAATCTGAAATCGCTGGTGCGCGGTCGCGAACAGCAATGCGTTGAGCAGTTGCTTGAATTGTTCCGGTTTCATCGCGATGAGTACACGGCGGATGACCTGCCGCTTACCGACGGACAATGGGGCCTTGATCTATTCAGCCCAGCTGCGCTCAAGCAATTTGGCATTCGAGCGGGCGGCGGCGCTGCTGCGGGCGCGGTGGCGGGGCTTGCGGTGGATGCGATGGTCGGCGGCCTGGCACTGGGCACCGCGACAGCGGCGGGTGCCGCGATCGGCGCATTACTGGGAACAGGGCGAACGCATGGCAGGAGACTGCTTGATCGCTTGAAAGGACGAACAGAATTGCGATGCGATGATGCGACGATCCGGTTGCTTGAAGCGAGACAGGTTGCACTGACTCGCGCGCTGCTGCGTCGCGGCCACGCAGCCCAGCAACCTGTTGAAGTGAAGCAAGATTCGTCTTTACGACGTTCTCGCTTACCGGAAGCAATTCAACAGGCGAGACTGACGCCGAGTTGGTCGAGACTGGGCGAAAGCGTCGCACTCAGTGGATTGGCCGAAGCGGCGCGTGAACGCGCTCAATCCTCACTTGCAGAGACAATACAGCAGAGCATCAAACAGTCCGGCACTGGTCAATGATTTGTTCCTGCAAACGGATTCGCTTCGCCAAGCGAGGCTGCAAGACGGGCGATCGCATCTCTCAATCGGCTTACATCCTGCTCAAGCTGTTCGACTCGCTCAACGAGTTGATCCTGCTGATGTGCTGCCCCGGTCCCGGCGTGATGCGATGATGTCGCTGGCGCATCCAGCGGGTGCAGCGTGGGGCAGAGCAATTGGGCAAAGCGGGCTGCCCGTGTGCCGGGTGAAGGCGGAAGCTCCTTTACAAGGGGTTTGTCTCGGTTGATCAGGTGGGAGAGCGCTTGTTCGACGGCTTCGATGGATTCAAGCGGATGCATTCGAGACGCCCGGCCACGTATCTCGCCAACGGTCTGCGGTCCGCGAAGCAGAAGCTCGACGAGGACGACCAATCCAGCGGTATCGGTTTCGAGGGCTTCCTTGGCTACATGCCGGTACTTCTCGACCCGGCTGCCGGTCATGATAACTTCCCGCGCGAGGCCTTTGTTTCGCAAGCCTTCGAGTGCGTCAAAGGTTGCTTCTTCATCAAGATTCAGCACAGGATCGCGGTTGTTCTTCTGGTTGCAGCCGTTGACGATCGCATTCAGCGTCATGGGATACTGGGCTGGCGTGGTCAGTGCTTTTTCGACCAGCACGCCGAGAACGCGGCACTCGTTGGGGGTCAGGGCAATCATGCGGGAAGTGTATCGAAGGGGGGAGTTTGCTCCAGTCGTGCGAACTTTGCCGATATCAGTCAGCCGATTTCATGGCCGGGTCTCCCACGGATAGCGTTTTCTGCGTAAACTTGACGGTCTTGCCATCGATGGGCCGCTCCCGCCCGGAGATTGCGCCCCATGTGAAGCTCCCTTTATGACGACGACGGCTCCAGTAGTGAAAAAAAATCTCGCCCTTGAACTGCCGACCGACTCACTTCGGAAGTGGCTGCGCGACATGCTGCTCATCCGCGAGTTTGAGGTCCGGTGCATGCAGGCGTATCAGGATCGCAAGATCGGCGGTTTCTGCCATGTGTATATCGGGCAGGAAGCCGTCGCGGTCGGCTGCACCGCAGCGGTTGAGCATCAAGACCCCATCATCACTGCGTATCGCGACCACGGACACGCGCTGGCGCGAGGCATGGACCCCAAGTACGCGATGGCGGAGATGTACGGCAAGATCGGCGGGTGCGCCAAGGGCAAGGGCGGCTCAATGCACATGTTCGACAAAGCGAACAATATGTTCGGCGGGCATGGCATCGTCGGTGCGCAAATCCCGCTCGGCACAGGCCTCGCCTTCGCGACGAAGTATGAAGATGAAGTGATGAATGGCGGAGAGAACTCTCGCGTTACGCTTTGCTTCTTCGGCGACGGTGCGATCAACCAAGGCGCGTTCCATGAAGCGTTCAACCTTGCAGCGTTGCTCAATCTGCCCATCATCTTCATCTGTGAGAATAACGGCTACTCGATGGGCACTGCGATCAGTCGCGGCACTGCAATGGGGCACGACATCACCGTCAAGGCAAAGGCCTACGGCATGGACAGTGCGGTCATTGATGGCATGGACGTGCTGAGCGTGTACAACGGCATGAAGCCGATTGTCGACCGAGTGCGCGAGACGAGCAAGCCGGTCTTTGTGGACATTCGCACGTACCGCTTCAAAGGGCACTCCATGTCCGACCCGCGAAAGTATCGCACGCGGGAAGAAGAGCAGCAGTATGAGTCGGAAGATCCGATCGACAAACTGGCTCTCGTGCTGAAGGATGAACGCCGTCTGGGGGATGAAGAGTATGACGAGATGGTCCGCGACGTGCGGCAGCAAGTGCGTGATGCGATGAAGTGGGCGGATGAATCGCCCGCTCCGCCGATTGAGGAGCTTTACACCGATGTGTACACGCACGCGTGGGGGCCGTATCTGGGAACGAGCCTGCCTGAAATGCTCCGGAAATCGTCGGGAGATGATGCTTCGTAGCGTCTCTCAATTTGGCGCGGAGCAGCAAGCGGCCTCTGAAACCATATGCATCGCTTTTCTCTGTATCCTCTCTGGTAAACATCAATGCCCCGTGAAATTGAATTTCGAGACGCACTTCGCGAAGCCATGTCCGAATGCATGCGTGAGGACAATCGCATCTTCCTGATGGGTGAGGAAGTGGCGGAATACAACGGCGCATATAAAGTGTCGCGGGGCATGTTGGATGAGTTCGGGCCGCGACGAATCATCGATACGCCGATCAGCGAAAACGGCTTCGCAGGGCTTGGCATCGGCGCGGCAATGATGGGTTTGCGACCAATCATCGAATTCATGAGTTGGTCGTTCAGCCTTGTTGCTGCGGACCAGATTCTCAACAACGCGCCGAAGATGCTCTATATGTCGGGCGGTCAGTTCGGCTGCCCGATCGTTTTTCGCGGCAACAACGGCGCAGGCGGTCAACTTGGTTCGACGCATTCGTGGTGTGTTGAAGCGTTGTACGCCAACGTGCCGGGCCTTAAGCTGGCGATTCCCTACGACCCCTACGAAGCCAAGGGACTGCTGCGCACAGCGATTCTCGACGACAATCCTGTTTTCTTCCTTGAATCTGAGCGTTTGCTTTCGATTAAGGGCGACGTGCCGGAAGGTCCATATGAGATTCCTTTTGGCAAGGCGAAGATTCGCCGCGAAGGCTCAGACTGCACCATCGTGAGCTTTGGTCGGCCGTTGTATTTCTGCCTTGAGGCGGCGGAAGCCTTGGCGAAGGACGGCATCGAGTGCGAAGTGATTGATGGTCGCACGATCCGCCCGCTCGATATGGAAACGATCGTGAAGTCTGTTCGCAAGACGAACTACTGCGTGGTGGTCGATCAGTCGTGGCCGTTTGCGTCAATCTCTGCGGAGATTGCGGCTCGCGTGCATCAGGAATGCTTTGACGACCTGGATAATGCTGTGGCGCGCGTGAATGCGGATGATGTTCCCGCGCCGTATGCGTACAACCTTGAGCAGGAGATGTTGCCGAACGCGCGAAAGATCACGGAAGCCGTTCGAGCGGTTACCTACAATGCGTAGAAGCTGGTGCATTGCAAACCGTCAGCATTGATCGAGAATACGCTCATGCCCATTGATATCACCATGCCGCGGCTTTCGGACACGATGGAGCGAGGCACCATTTTGAAGTGGAACGTGAAGGAAGGCGACGCCGTCTCCGCGGGCGATGTCATCGCAGATATCGAAACCGATAAGGCGACGATGGAAATGTCCGCGTATGACGACGGCACAATCGCGAAGATTCTGGTTGGAGAAGGCGAGTCCGTGAACATCGGCACTGCAATTGCAGTGCTTGCTGAAGAAGGCGAAGACCCGAAGTCCGTTTCCGGCGGGGGGAAAGCCAAAGGCGAGAATACTGCGAAGAAGCAGGACGCGGAGTCCGGCGAGTCTGGCTCGCGCGTTGCAGCCGCCGTTTCCGAAAAGAAGGACGATGAAGCGGACACGGCTCGCGACAGCTCGACGGACAAAGCCCCGGCAAGCCGCGGGCATGAACGAGGTGAGAACGGTCGATTGCGCATCAGCCCGGTAGCACGGCGTCTGGCGGATGACAACGACATCGACATTCGCGCGATTCAAGGCTCCGGCCCTGGCGGGCGCGTCATCAAACGTGATGTGATGCAGGCGATCGAAGCGGGGGATGAAACCGCCCGCGCGGTGCCGCCCGCAGCGAAGCGGCGAACAGAATCTGCTGGCGAGACCATGCCCGTGCAGGCGAAGCGGGTGGACCTCAGCCAGCCAATTGTGCTGGCAGGCAAAGGCGACGATGAACCTCGCCCGCTGGAATCGCGCACAATTCAGCTTTCGAACATGCGGCAGACGATTGCCAAGCGGCTCGTCGAATCCAAGACTTCCATCCCTCATTATCAGGTCTCGTACACGTTCAACATGGACCCGATCCTCGCCCTGCGAGGGACGTTGAACAAGCAGCTTGAGCCGCAGGGAATCAAGCTCTCCGTTAACGATTTTCTCGTTCGCGCGTGCGCTTTGGCGATGCATCGGCATCATGAGTTCAACGCGTCATGGAAGGGCGATTCCATTCAGATTCACGGCGAGGTGAACATCGGCATCGCCATTTCACTTCCCGCGGAGCGAGGCGGCGGCTTGCTCGTCGCGACGATTCGCAATGCGGACCACAAGAGCCTGCGGATCATCTCGGCAGAATCCAAGCATCTTGCGGAAAAAGCTCGCACGAAGGGCCTTTCGATTGAGGAGATGAGCGATTCGACGTTCACAATCTCCAATCTTGGCATGTTTGGCGTGGAGCACTTTACGGCCATCATCAACCCGCCCAACTCCGCGATTCTTGCCGTGGGCGCGGCGATCCAGAAGCCAGTTGTGCGCGATGGCCAGCTTGCAGTCGGCCATGAAATGGCTGCGACCTTATCGTGCGATCATCGGCTCATCGACGGTGCGATGGCTGCGGAGTATCTGCAGACGCTCAAGCAGTTGATTGAGAATCCTGCGACGCTGCTGGTCTAAAAGCCGCCCTGGCGCATCGTGTCAAGACTCTTCGGGAACGGATAGTTCGCGAACACGCCGGTCGGTGCGAGTTCCCACATGCCGAGCGATGGGAAGACGTCGCCCCGATAGCCGCTCTGGAACATGGTGCGCAGCACGGACTCAAAGCAGGGTTCACGGCCATCCGGTCCAACGAGCCGGTTTGATTTCGCGCCGAGAAAGCTGACAGAGGCGCAGGCAAGCCGATCGTATCGCCGTTCGATCATCTGCGCGACTTTACGGAAGCCCCGGCTGAGATCGTCCAGCGTGAAGCAATCACGGCCGCGCGGTCTGAGCAGCGCAAGCACGGTTACCGCATCCATGTCGTACTTCAGCACATACACCTCGTCGTCAGGTACGGATTTCGAGAACGTGCGAGCGTGTGCGGTAATGGTCTGGGCGGTCCATTGACTGGTCGGCAGCAACTCTGCAAGTTCGCCGATTACACCACGACTATTGTCTTCGGGGTTCACGCCGCATACGAGCGTGCGGTACCGATGCGCAAGAAGATCGGCCAGAAGATGCTGTCCCCACTGAATGCGAATGCGATCGCGATCAGTGCTGGCCACGCGGGAATCGCCTGAAGGGAGAAGGATGACACGATCAGCCCGCTGATCGGCCTGCAGCAGCAGGTCGCCCTCGTCCTCATACAGGCGGGGTCGATCGTCGTTGGCTACGGAGTGGGCCATGGTGCGTCTCCTTCCACAGGAATGCTGACGCTGCGCGTGCGGCGCCGTTCTTTTAAGTATATCGCATGTAGCAGGCCTTGTGCAGCGACGGCGCACGAGAAAGCGGCTACCCTACCGCGCGATGGCGAAGAGTGATTCCAAGAGGCGAATCCTGGAGTTGCGCGAACTGCTTGATCGCGCCAATCGCGCGTATTACACCGACGCAGCGCCGATCATGAGCGACCGCGAGTTTGATCGACTTCTTGCGGAACTGATCGAACTTGAAGCGGTTCACCCGGAGTTGCACGATCCGACAAGTCCATCGCAGCGTGTGGGGGGCGCGCCGATCGATGGCTTCAAGACGGTGCGGCACACCGTGCCCATGCAGTCAATCGACAACACGTATTCCATCGAAGACCTGCGCGCGTGGCACGCGCGAGTGACCAAGCTGCTCGGCGTGTCGTCCACCGAAAACGGCGATTCACTTTTTGGCACAAGCGATTCATTCGCGTATGTATGCGATCCGAAGATTGATGGCGTTGCAGTCAGTTTGCGCTACGAGCGAGGCGCGCTGGTGCGGGGTGTTACACGAGGCGATGGCGAAAAAGGTGATGACATCACCGCGCAGGTTCGGGCAATTCGCGCGATACCGCTGCGACTGTCGCCCGCCAAGGGGCTTTCGTTGCCTGATGTGCTGGAAGTGCGAGGCGAAATCTTCATGCCGTATGCATCGTTCCAGCGGCTGAATGTCGCTGTGCAGCACAACATTGCGATGAAGATTCTTGATGAAGAGGCGAAGGAAAAGCGATCGAAGACGCATGAAGCCGATCAGGAAAAGCGGCTGGCGTTGCTTGCCAAGACGGTTCCCATTCAGGGGTGTTTGATTTCACACAAGCTTGTTTCCGGGTTGAAGGCGGCGGCGGGGCAGTGGTCCGGCGCGATGCGATCGCAGGCGAATGATCTCTTTGAGGCAATTGAGCTGTATGAGAATGACGAGGTGAGCGTGCCCGATGTGTCGGACGAAGAGCGCGCGACTGCCGGCTTGCAGCCCTTTGCGAACGCTCGCAATGCGACCGCAGGCACGCTCAAGAATCTCGATCCGAAGATTGCAGCCCAGCGCAAACTCCATTTCATCGCGCACGGGCGAGGCGAAGTTCGAGGGCTGGACGGCCTTGAAACCTACTGGGACTTCCTCCAGCGCATCCATGAGTTCGGCATCCCGATCAGCAGCGGCGCACAGCGATGCACGAGCATTGACGACGTTGAAGACGTGATCGAAGCGTTTGCGGAAGCCAGGCATTCACTTGATTTTGGTGTAGATGGCATGGTCGTTCGCGTCGATCACTTCGATCAGCAGGCGGAGCTTGGCTCGACGAGCAAAGCTCCGCGATGGTGCATTGCGTACAAGTATCCTGCGGAACAGGCAACAACCGTCTTGCGCAAGGTGGATTGGCAGGTGGGCAAGGGCGGTACACTCACGCCTCGTGCAACGATGGACCCAGTGTTCGTGGCTGGCACGACGGTGCAGCACGCCACGCTGCACAATATTGAAGAGATAAGGCGCAAGGACCTTCGCATCGGCGACACGGTCGTCATCGAGAAAGCGGGTGAGATCATCCCGCAGGTGCTTTCGGTGGTGCTGGAAAAGCGGCCGAAGAGCGCGAAGCCAATGCAGCCGCCTTCGAACTGCCCCGCGTGCGGTGGAACGGTTGAGCAGGAAGGGCCGCGATTGTTCTGCGTGAGCCCGGAGTGCCCCGCGCAGTTTCGTGAGAAGCTCAAGTGGTTCGTCGGTCGCGGCCAGATGGATGTGGATGGAATGGGGGAGAAGCTAGTCGATCAACTGATCGATGCAGGACTGGTTTCGCACTTTGCAGATGTGTTTGAACTGAAGAGGGATGACCTGCTTGGGCTTGATCGCATGGGCGAGAAGTCTGCGGACAACCTGATTGCAGCAATTCACGAAGCGAAAGGCAGGGGGCTTGCTCGCGTACTGGCAGGGCTTGGCATTCCGCATATCGGCACCAGCGCTGCCAAGACACTTGCCCGGCGGTTTCCTGATGCTGACGCACTTCTGGCCGCATCGCTTGATGATCTGATCGAACTGCCCGACTTTGGTGAGGTAACCGCGCCGACGCTGCATGCGTTCTTGCATTCCAAATCAGGGAAGGCGACATTTGATCGACTGCGAAAAGCTGGCGTTGATCTTTCCAGCCCGCTCTATCAGGCAAAGCCGAGCCAGTCTGCGTCACCCTTCGCAGGGAAGACGATCGTGTTGACGGGTACGTTGGAGTCGTTCACGAGACCTGAACTAACGGGGAAACTTGAGGCTTTGGGTGCGAAAATCAGTGGATCTGTTTCGAAGAAAACAGACATTGTGATCGCTGGGGAAAGCGCTGGATCGAAGCTGGCGAAAGCGCAAGAGCTTGGCATTGAGGTTTGGGATGAGCGAAGGCTTGTCCGTGAACTCGGGGTCCTGTAAGTCCCGGATTGATGCGCATTGATTCAGCAACCTCGTTTTTTTGAGGTTTCGCGGCCCTTAAGCCTTGACATCCGGGAAGATTCCGTCATGCTGCACTGGTTAGAGGCCTCAAAAAATGGGTTTTGAGGCGGACGGAAAACCCCATAGGAGGAGACACACATGCACTGTTGTCTAAACGCGCTTCGGAAGTGTAAGGCGAACTGTAGTCGGTTCAGTTCCCGGTTTGTCGGATTGGTCGCCGCGGTCATGATCGCGGCGTTGTCGTCTCAGGCATATGCACAATGCCCGGCCGACCTCAACAACTCAAACGCAGTTGACGTTCAAGACTTGCTGATTCTTCTTGGCGATTGGGGCCCGTGCGCGGGTTGCCCGTCTGACCTCAACGGAAGCGGCACCGTCGATGTGCAGGATCTTCTGATTCTCCTCGGCGCGTGGGGCCCGTGCCCGCCGGTCGAGAGCTGCGCAGGCAACTGCGGCGGTTCCGCTCCGGATGGCGTCTGCTACTGCGATGAACTGTGCGACGTCTTTGGCGACTGCTGCAAGGATGTCTGCGTTGAATGCCCGGACCTCAGCCACTGCGGTGGTGGCGGTGGCGACTGCGCCGGCAACTGCGGCGGCCAGGCTCCGAGCGGCTGCTGGTGCGATGAAGCATGCGCCGGTTTCGGCGACTGCTGCGCTGGCGTCTGCGTCGACTGCCCGGACCTCAGCCACTGCGGTGGCGGTGGTGGCGACTGCGCCGGTAACTGCGGCGGTCAGGCTCCGAGCGGCTGCTGGTGCGATGAAGCATGCGCCGGTTTCGGCGACTGCTGCGCTG
>DAOMNO010000016.1:0-23347 GCA_035443885.1 Phycisphaerales bacterium | reverse complement strand
TGCGCTGACGTGTGCGTTGCCTGCCCGGACCTGAGCCACTGCGGTGGCGGCGGCGCTTCGTGCGTCGGCGCTTGCGGCGGTCAGTCCCCGGGCGGCTGCTGGTGCGACGAAGCATGCGCCGGTTTCGGCGACTGCTGCGCTGACGTGTGCGTTGCCTGCCCGGACCTGAGCCACTGCGGTGGCGGCGGCGGCTACTGCGCCGGCAACTGTGGCGGACAGGTCGGCGGCTGCTTCTGCGATGAAGAGTGTGAGAAGTTCGGCGATTGCTGCCCAGGCGTCTGCGATGATTGCCCGAAGCTGAGCCACTGCGGTGGCGGCGGCGCTTCATGCGTCGGCTTCTGCGGCGGCAACGCTGGCGCTTGCTGGTGCGATGAGTCGTGCTGCAGCTTCGGCGACTGCTGTGCCGACAAGTTCGCAGCTTGCGGCGGCTGCATGCCGTAATCGCGTGTCTTGTGTTCTTACCTCGAGGAGGCCCCATCTGGGGCCTCCTTTTCATTGAACCGCAAGCTCGTTTACGATCGCAGTATCCATGTCCAAATCGCTATCAGCACGATTGATCGCATTGCGCAGGCCGCCGGTGCTTGTCATGGAGTCGGATGGTCCCTTCGTCCCACAGGGGGTCAGCCTGAGCAAGGTGGACCAGCGTTGGACCGAGTTCTGCGCAACGCGGCCACGCGCATTCGATGGTCGTATTGCCCACGTGCTGGGCGTTCATCGAAACGGGCACGGCGGTGCGTCGATTCATCTCGCCGATTGCGCCTATCGCTTCTACGCAGTGCAATCACCCACTCTTGACCTCGGCATCCGTCCGCTTGGTGTGAAAGCGATCGTCCAAAAAGGCAATCAGGTGCTGACGGGGAAGCGTGCGGACTGGGTGAGGAGCTATGCGGGCATGTGGGAGTGTGCGCCGGCAGGCGGCGTGCCGCCCGGCTCAAAGCCTGAAGAAGTGATTTGCGAAGAACTGATGCAGGAAACGGGTTTGGTCGCGTTGCACGAACCGATTGCAATCGCCTTGCTCTTTGATCCGCATGCGACATCGTGGGAGATTGTTTATCGACTGGCGGCTTCAGACGGTGAGTTGAACCCGCAGACGGACGAGTATGCGGAGTTGCGTTGGTGTCACGTGAACGATATGCCTCAGCCACTGAGCCATATCGCGCAGCGAATGACTTCACTGTTCGCGACAGGCAAACCAGATCAATAAGCGAAGCAGTCGTTGCGCTTCTTCAGCTACACACCAATGTGTAGTTCAAGCTCCGGCACGGGCGCCATGGAGAAACGCGAGGCCTGTTCAGCGGTCATCGAGGGGTTGCGATGGTTCACATTGAGGGCGTCTGTCAAACGAACAAAGCCGTCAGTGTTGAGCATGAGTCCATGAAACATCTCGCTGCCGGGACCGACAGCCATGACCATCGCGGGGTCGGCCGTATGCGTGATGCCGGTCCACCCGATGCCAGTGTGGTTGCCGAGCATCTGGCCGAGCAAGCCGAGGAAGTTGGCGTGCTGACGATTGGCTTCGACAATCGGGCGGCCATCTAACGCTGCTGCAAGCACTTCAGCGTGTTGTTCATTGAGTTCAATGCCAGTCGCCTTGAGAACTGCATCTACGATCGTCGCGTTGGTACGCGATGCATCACGCCGCAGCGAGGATCGAACAGCCTCGGCGGATGCTTTTGAGAGCGCGAGGCGTCCGAAGCACTCCGTGCTATCGCGATAGCGAGTTCCCATGCCGTTCAGCCCGGGATTCGCGTTGCCATGATCGGTCGTGATGACGACAAGCGTGTCGTCACGGTCTTTGGCGAAATCGAGAACGACACCGATCGCGTCGTCAAATGCAAGCTGATCCCACAGCAGGGCTGCTGCGTCGTTGGCGTGTGCGGCATGGTCCACGCGGCCGCCTTCGACCTGCAACAGGAAACCATGCTCATGCGATGAAAGACTGGTGATTGCAGCATGGGTCATTTCCGCGAGGGTCGGCACGCAGCTCTGCAATTCATCGCTCTGCAAGTGGTCAATGGAATAGGGCAGGTGCGATGTGCCGAAAACACCGAGTATCTTGTTTTGCCGTGATGCGGCGGTGAGATTGTTTCGATGCTGGATCACCGCGTAGCCGTTGTCTGCGAATCGTTGAAACAGATCATCGCCGTCATCGCGTCGCGCTGGAGAGAAAAATTCTGTTCCGCCGCCGAGCAGCACATCGACTTCATTCAGGTACTGTGTTGCGATGTCCGCTTCGCTCGATCGGCGACCAACCCGCGCTGCAAATCCTGCCGGTGTGGCATGCGTGATAGTTGTTGTGGTAACAAGGCCGAGGCGCCTGCCAGACTCGCGCGCCAGCTTGCCGATCGGTACGAGTGCGGTGCCGTCCGGCAGGGTATTGATCGCGCCGTTGAAGACGCGCGAGCCGCTGGCCCACGCCGTGCAGGCTGCTGCTGAATCCGTTACGAGCGTGTTGAGCGCAGCGGTATCGAAGTATCCGTGAACCGTGCGAGGCTCACGCGAAACCCGATTCCAGTGGGTGCCACCGTTGCGCACCTGTTGAGAAAACGATTCTGCCAGGATGGGCACGGAAGCGCTCATGCCGTCGGACACCATGAAGATGATATTTCGAGGTGACTTTGACGCGCGGACTGGCGGGGATGATGCGGTCGCTGCAAGTGCAGTGGCTGGCAGAACGCTCAGCCCCGCACCCGTTGCGCCAAGTTTAAGAATCGTGCGACGAGATGGCTTCGAGTCGCAATGCATCGGTCAAAATCATACCGCAAGAGGCTGTGAAGATACGGTGTGCAGCGCGCAAAGAGTGGTCAGAACGGAGCTGGGGCGATGAAGGTCATCGGCGCGCCGGTGGATGGATGCGTAATTGAGAGTGTGTGGGCGTGCAGGCAAAGCCGATCCGCCATGCGTTGGAGAGGTTCCGGCGCGTAAAGATCATCACCCAGTATCGGATGTCCAAGACACTTCATATGGAGACGAAGTTGGTGCGAACGACCTGTTACAGGGCGAAGCTCGACTCGTGTGCGATCGCCACATCGCTCTATAACCCGCCAATACGTAACAGCGCGGCGGCCTTGCACGTGGTCGATCACCTGCATGGGAGTCGAGCCTGCTTCCATGTCCTTGCGCATCGGCAGATCAATCGTGCCTTCATCCGCAGCTGGCTCTCCTGCGACAATCGCAAGATACGTCTTCTCAACCTCTCGATCGTGAAACTGGCGAGATAGCTCGCGGTGGGCGTCCGCATCGAACGCCATGATGATGACACCTGACGTGTCGCGATCGAGTCGATGGACGATCCTCGCGCCGGGATGCACGGCTGCGATGCGAGAGGCCAGGCAGTCCGCCTTCTCCGGGCCGATACCGGGCACCGATAGCAAGCCGCTCGGCTTATTCAGCACAATGATGCGGTCGTCCTGATGAATGATTGGAATGAGCGTGCTGGTCATCTGCTGGGGCTGAACATTGCTGGGCATTGCGATGAACGGTCATCGTAGCCGGATTCGGATTTCTGCCCTGTATTTCGGCTCCGATCGGCCCTGCTTACTATGATGTGTCCATGCTGATTCAGTCACTTGTCGCTACGTGTATGTTCCTCTCTGCGCCTGCTGGCGAGCACGCCGGCCATGCTGCACCGCCTTGGGTCGAGGCGGAGAAGGACACTCTTCGCAATCACGTTCAGATCACGTTTCCCGATCGGTTCCTGAAAGCGGGGGAATCGTACTTTTCGCCTGACGATCAACGCATTGTTTTTCAGGCGATTGAAGTCGGTGCAGAAGGTGAAGGCGCGGAAGACTTTTACGCCATGTACGTGGCTGATGTGGTGCGCAACGCTTCGACCGGCCGCATCACCGGCATCGACAAGATTCGTCGCATCAGCCCGGAAGGCAGCGCAAACACCTGCGGCTGGTTCCACCCGACGGATCCCAACATTGTTCTCTTTGCGTCCACGGTAACTTCACCGACGGAATCTCAGCCGCCGGGATATCAGCGAGGCAGCGGCCGATACCGATGGATGTTCCCACCAGAAATGGACATCGTACAGGTGGACCTTCGCAGAATTGACGGAACGCCTGATTCGCTGACCGTCGTACTCTCGAATCGTGAAGCGTACATCGCGGAGTGCTCGTTGAGTCCAGACGGGCGGCATCTGCTCTATTGCTCGCTTGAATCAAATCAAGGCGACCTCTTTGTGAAGGACCTGCGCACGGGCAAGACAACGCGAATCGTGGAAGCGCAAGGCTACGATGGCGGCCCGTTTTTTTCGCCCGATGGACGGCGCATCTGTTACCGATCCGACCGTACGGGGACGAACCTGTTGCAACTCTATATCGGTGAACTTGCCTTCAATGCGGATGGAGCCATCATCGGCTTGAAGCGCGAGTACCAGATCACCGACAACGAGCATGTGAATTGGGCTCCCTTCTGGCACCCGCACGGGCGTCACCTTGTGTATGCCACCAGTGAGGTCAGCCATCGTCGCTATGAGGTATTCATCATCGATGCGGACCCCGGCTACGGCGAAGGTTCACGCGGCTCAGTAAAATACGGCACGCGCAAACGCCGTGTTACGAACGCCGAGGGCTTTGATGGTCTGCCCGTGTTCGATTCAACCGGCAAGATCATGATGTGGACGAGTCAGCGAGGCGAGGGCGGCTCCAGCCAGCTTTGGGTGGCGGATTTTGTCATGCCGCTTGATCCGGTCATCGTGCCCAGCGCGGGGCGATAGAAAGCAAAGCCATGTCGCTCAACTTCGATCAGCGACGCTATTTGATTCCATTCCGGTCGCTGCTGTTGCCACAGATTTTTACGGATACGCTGGTGATCGGTGCTGGCGTCGCCGGAATGCGGGCCGCGATTGAAGCGGCGCAGCATGGCGATGTAATCGTGCTCGTGAAGGATGGTATCGAACTGTCCAGCACAGCATGGGCACAGGGCGGTATCGCTGCGGCCCACGATGACGATGATTCAACCGACGCGCACGCGGAAGACACGATTGTCGCCGGTGCGGGGTTATGCGAGCCTGATGTCGTCCAGGCGCTGGTAGATGATGGGCCTGCTCGCATAGAAGAACTGCTGGCGTGGGGAATGCGATTTGACCGCGACGAGCGAGGTCGCGTGGCGTATGCGCGCGAAGGCGGACATCACCACAGCAGGATTCTTCATACCGATGGAGCCGCGACAGGCCGCGAGCTTGTGCGATGTCTCGGCGAGCGAATCACGGCGAATGATCGCATTCGCGTCTTCGATCGCTGCTTTGCGCTCGATTTACTCACCGTTGACAGCAGCGGCGAGCGGGGACGATCGCGTGTGCGAGGTGCAATCACGCATCATCCTCGTTACGGCCTGCAGATTATCTGGGCGAGATCAATCATCCTTGCCACTGGCGGTGCGGGGCAGGTCTATCGCGAGACGACGAACCCAAAGGTGGCGACAGGCGACGGTGTGGCCATGGCGTATCGCGCAGGCGCGCTGCTCGGCGATCTGGAGTTCATTCAGTTCCATCCGACGACCCTTTATATTGCCGGTGCAGGCCGGGCATTGATAACCGAAGCGGTGCGAGGTGAAGGGGCGTATCTCACAGATCGTTCGGGTCGGCGCTTTATGCTGGACTATCACGCGATGGCGGAGCTTGCCCCGCGCGATGTTGTAAGCCGCGCGATTGTCGATCAACTGGCGCGGTCGCGTGAATCCAGTGTGTTCATTGATGCCCGCCATCTCAATACGGCGCGCTTCGCCAAGCGATTTCCAGACCTCGTCAAGCTGCTGCGCACCTTTGATCTCGATCCTTCCGCAGACCTGATTCCTGTTCATCCATCGGCACACTACACCATCGGGGGCGTGTGGACGGATATCGACGGGCGCACCAGCCTGCCGGGGCTGTACGCCTGCGGCGAAGTGGCTTGTAATGGGCTGCATGGTGCGAATCGCCTCGCCAGCAACTCGCTGCTGGAAGGCCTTGTGTTTGGCAGGCGAGCGGCGATGACTGCCTGTGCGTCGGACGATGAACCAGCAAGACCGATCACGATCGTCAGCGATCTTCACGAACCTGAACACGCGGAACTCGACCTGACGGATGTGCGGTCGAGCCTGCGCAGCGTGATGTGGCGTCATGTGGGCATTGAAAGAGCCGGAACACGACTGGCAGACGTTGCGGATATGTTTGCGTTCTGGACGCGCTACACGATGCAGAACATCTTCGATGACCCCATGGGCTGGGAAACGCAGAATCTTCTGACGGTCGGCTCACTCATCACACGCGCCGCAGCTTGGCGATGTGAAAGCCGCGGTGTACACACGCGCCTCGACTATCCTGAAGCCAGCGATGCATGGCGCGTCCACGGCAGGTGGTCGATTGGATGCGACGATGTGCAGCCGTTCCCAGCCAAACTTGTCGAGGTTTCAGCATGAGAGCCATTGTTGCGGTCATCATGATTGCAACGGCTCTCGGTTGCGAAACATATCGCGTTGAGTACCACACTCGGCCGGACTACTACCATCAGGCTGCGGTTAGTGAACTGAGTGATGAGATTACACTGGAAGACGGCACGAAGATCGTCTATCTCTCGCGCGAGGAAGGCCTTGCTGCAGACCGCGCCAGAAGAGCATCACGCCATGCGAGACAAGGGCCGCGTAAGGAGTATCAGGTTCGAGAAGAGCGTGACGACGGCACGATCATTCTGCGGGCGATGATTCCCGAACATGTGCTGGCGAATCTCATGGCGTGCCTTGCGAATGAAGAATACGAACTCATCTACAACGAGCTGATCTCACACCATACACGGGATGCGTGGGAAGCATCCGGCAAGGACATTGAAGATTTCATCGATTACTTCGAGCTGCACCGTAACGAGATGATGCGAACAGTTCACCGCATGCAGCTTGGCCTGCCACGGTTTGAAGCGATGTTGGACCGCATTACGCCGGAGATCATGGAAGTTCGACTCAGGCCTCACATCGGGCAGAGCTACCGCTTCACTCGTGTGCGGGTTGTGGTGGACGGCATCGGTTTGAAGCTGCTGAACATCTATTGAGCGAGTCAACTTCGATGTCAGGTGAAAACCTGGCGGCCAGCAGGCAACATGCCATGCCGAGCAACGCCCACGCCTGAACGGGCATGATGAGCATCTCCCACACCCATGAATCTGTGAGTGTATTGGGCAGCCATTGGTTCTGTTCTGCAACGAACAGCATGGTCGCGATGTTCAGAAAATATGGGATTGTGAGCGCCGAAACGTACCAGGCAACCCGATGACGAGGGTTCGCTGCAAGGCGCGAGATGGCCCACGCGATGGGGAAAATCAGGAAGACGGCATCATAAAAGCGGTGATATGCCACCATCAAAGACAGCACTGAAATCATGCTGAGTGAAAGCAAAACAGGCGGGCGTCGAAGTGACGGCCAGAAGAAGAATGCCGCTGCGATCATGCCGAGCGCCCCCAGAACGATTCCCTGCACGAGCGTTCGATTGTCAATGAACGTGTGCAACGGGTAGTGAAGATTGACGAGCTGATGGCGGATGGGATTGGCGCGAGTCGGGTCGCCTTCGCCCGCAGAAGAAAACGCTTCAAGATTGTGTATCCAGCTTTCAAGCCAAGGCACATCACGCATGGTCATCGGGACAATCGCGATGACCGTGATGACCGCGCACGCGATGGCAGCGGTCATGAGCGAACGCCACTCTCGATTGACAAAGGCATAGGCAAGGAATGGCAGGCCCAGATGTGGTTTGATGAGTGTGGCCAGCGCGAGCAATGTGCCCCTCGCCAACGGACACAGCAGAACTGCTGCCAGCGCAAGCGGAGCGAGGACGTACAAAGGCGTTTGACCATGCCGAATTGCTGTATGGACCGGGGTAAAGAGCAGAGCCGCCGAGACGAAAAGCCACATTCGGCGTTGGTGCAAGCCGAAGCCCGCTAGTCGCGCTATGCCCCAGATAGCGAGAACGACAAAGAGTGTGTTGGCAATCGCCCAGACGGTGCGAGCAAGCGGCCACGGAAACACGGCGAATGGAGCGAGAGCCGCAGGCGTTGAAGGCGGATAGAGCAGTCCGGCTGTAACGCGAACCGAAGGACGCTGCTCGTATAAACCGCCAGCATCAATCCATGCCTGATCGACCTGTTGAATGTCATATGGGTTGGCGCCGGTGATCCACGCGCGAGCGGGAGAGTAGATCAGCATGTAGTCTGCCGCGTGTTGTATGCCGTGCAGCGGACCTCGTACAAAGAACACCCCCGCGCTGAAGGCGACCAGTGCGACCAGTGCGAGCCGCATCCATGCTCCGCGCTGGCTGGGAAGTTGTGCGTTATTCGTAGGCATGGCGGCTGAAGTGCTAAGTCTCTATCGGTCTGCGCGCCGATGGAAGTCAAACCATCCGTAGCGATGGTTCAGGCTATACTCCGCCCAGCTTGGTTTCCCCACATGATTCGCCAGTCACTGAAAGACATCTACTTTGCAGCAGCACGCTTTGCGACGCTTCCGAATACGTTGCTGGCGCGATTCCGGTATCGCAACAGCGCGCCGGGGAGCCTGTGTGTCCATCTGGGGTGCGGGCCGCATTACCTGGACGGGATGATCAACATTGATGGCAATCTCCGCCGCAAAAAAGACCTCTGGCTGGATTTGCGCAATCCACTGCCGTTTCCGAATCGCAGTGTTTCGCTGGTCTATTGCTCGCACATGATCGAGCATGTATTTCCTGAGCAGGCACTCGCGCTGCTGCGCGAGGTGTATCGCATCCTGTCTGATGATGGCGTTGCACGCTTCGCTGTGCCTTGCATGGAACACGCGCTGGCCATTACGCGGGGTGAAGCGACCATGCCATTTCCTCGTCCGTTTGAAGACCCCCTAGCTCAGGCGATCAACTACCTGTTCTGCGATGGCCAGCACAAGTTCGGCTATTCCTGGGCCGTGATGCAAGATTTCGCCATGCAGGCGGGCTTCACGCGGGTTACCAACTACTCGGCGAAGCATGGCGTAACGCCTAAGTCATATGGCTCCATCACGCTGGGCAATGAGCCGGCAGGCAGTTTAGTCGTCGAGCTCCAGCGATAAGCGACCGAATGGCGCAAAGAAAAACGGCGAGGATGTTTCCTCGCCGTGTGCGTTGTGTGTTCATGAGTTGAGGACGATATCACGTCGCCTTTGCGGGCTGTTTGCCTGCCTTGGGTGATTTGGAAGGAGATTTGTCGCCATCGTCATCACCGCCATCACCGCCGCCGCCATTACCGCCCTCATCCTTCGGGAGCTGCTTGGCTTGGAAGTAGAGGTGATCCGCGTCTTCCTTGCGAGTAACTTCAATGCGATGACCGCTCTTGAAATCACCTGAGAGCAGGGCTTCGGCAAGCGGGTCTTCGATGTAGGTCGAGATCGCCCTTCGCAGGGGCCTCGCGCCGAAATCCGGGTTGAAGCCCTTGTCGATCAGGAAGTCCTTGGCGAGGCGGTCGAGTTCAAGCTGCATGCCCTTGGCTTGGAGCCGCTTGCGAACCTTGCCCAGTTCGATCTCAATGATCTGATACAGATCGTCCTTCACCAGCGGGCGGAAGACGATGATGTCGTCGAGACGGTTGATGAATTCCGGACGGAAGAACTTCTCGGATTCGGACATGAGAGCCTTCTTCATCTTCTCATAGTCCTGCACTTCAGTTCGCTTGCCAAAGCCGAACGTCTGGCCGCCCTTGATGAGGTCCGCACCGATGTTGCTCGTCATGATGAGAATGACGTTCTTGAAATCGACGTGGCGACCGAACGAGTCCGTCAGGCGGCCTTCTTCCATGATCTGCAGGAGCATGTTGAAGACGTCCGGATGCGCTTTCTCGACTTCGTCGAGCAGCACGACGGAGTAGGGACGGCGACGAATGCGCTCTGTAAGCTGACCGCCTTCTTCATAGCCGACATAGCCGGGAGGTGCGCCGATCAGGCGGCTGACGTTGTGCTTCTCCATGTACTCAGACATGTCGAGATAGATCAGCGCGTCAGGGTCGCCGAACATGAACTCGGCGAGCGCCTTCGCCAGCAGGGTTTTGCCGACGCCGGACGGACCGATGAAGATGAACGAACCCATCGGACGCCCCGGATCCTTCAGGCCGGAGCGGGCCTTACGAATCGCACGAGCGACGCTCTTGACCGCTTCGTCCTGGCTGACGACGGACTTGTGAAGCTCGGCTTCGAGCTGGAGAAGCCGTTCCGACTCTTCCTTCTCAAGGCGGGTGAGCGGCACGCCAGTCATCTTCGAGACGACTTCGGCAATCACATCCTCATCGACGACGCCGTCGATTTCGTTCATTCGCTCGCGCCACTGGGCCTGTAGTTTGTCCTTCTCCGCGCGCAGCTTCTCAGCCTTGTCGCGCAGCTCGGCTGCGGCTTCGTAGTCGGCATTCTTGACCGCTTCATCCTTCTGGATGGAAAGCAGTTCAATCTGCTCTTCGATATCCGCCAGATCAGGCGGCTTCGTCATGCTTTTCAAACGCACACGCGCGCCGGCTTCGTCGATCACGTCGATGGACTTGTCCGGCTGCACGCGGCCCGGAATGTACCGGCCGGAAAGTTCCACCGCAGCGCGAAGCGCTTCGGTCGTGATCTTCACACGGTGATGCTGCGCGTACCGCTCGGAGAGACCCTTGAGAATCTCGAACGTCTGCTCCGCGTTGGGCGGCTCCACCGGAATCGACTGGAAGCGGCGCTCCAGCGCGGAATCCTTCTCAATGTACTTGCGATATTCATCGAATGTGGTCGCGCCGATGCACTGAATTTCGCCTCGCGAAAGAGCGGGCTTGAGCACGTTGGAAGCATCAATCGCACCTTCCGCACCGCCTGCGCCGACCAGTGTGTGCAGTTCGTCGATGAAGAGCATGACGTTCTTGGCGCGACGAACTTCGTTCATCACGGCTTTGATGCGCTCTTCGAACTGGCCGCGGTACTTCGTGCCAGCGACCATCATGGCGAGGTCGAGCACGACGAGACGCCGATCCTGAAGCAGATCGGGCACTTCGCGATTGACAATCTTCTGAGCGAGGCCTTCGACGATCGCGGTCTTGCCGACGCCCGCTTCGCCTAGCAGCACAGGGTTGTTCTTCGTGCGGCGGCAGAGCACCTGAATGAGGCGTTCGATCTCATTAGCGCGGCCGATAACCGGATCAAGCTCGCCGTTGCGGGCGAGTTCCGTCAGATCGCGACCGAAGCTGTCCAGCGCGGGGGTGCGGCTCTTACCCTTGCGAGCGGTGGCCCCGCCAGGCTCGCCGCTGGCGGCAGGCTCCGCGGGTTCAGCGCCTTCTTCCGATTCAACGCCTGCGCCAAGAAGGTTGAGGACTTCCTCTCGCACTTCTTCGAGCTTGAGGCCGAGGTTCAGCAGCACCTGAGCCGCCACGCCGTCATGCTCGCGCAACAGGCCGAGCAGCAAATGCTCCGTGCCGACGTAGTTGTGGTTCAGGCTGCGGGCTTCTTCGATGGCGTACTCGATGACTTTCTTGGCGCGGGGCGTCTGAGGCAGCTTGCCCATCGTCACCATGTCGGGTCCGCTCTTGACGAGTTTCTCAACCTCAAGGCGAACCTTGCGCAGGTCAATATCGAGGTTCTTCAGAACATTGGCGCCGACGCCGGAGCCTTCTTTGACGAGGCCGAGCAGAATGTGCTCGGTCCCGATGTACTCATGGTTGAACCGCTGGGCCTCTTGATTGGCGAGAGCCATCACTTTGCGTGCGCGGTCTGTGAGTCGTTCAAACATCGTATCTCTCCTGACTCCGGCAGGGGCCGGCAAGTCTGTTGCAGAGGGAACCAACTCTAGGAGCGATCAAACCCATCTTCTATCGGGCCGTCGCCGACTGCCGGGAATCGACGCAAGCTCCGTTCCATTATTCGGCGATGGGACGCGGGCGAATGATAAAATCATGCCTGAGGCGTATCCTTTTCGCCGCCGATTCGATCATGCAGCACGTTCTCCATGCCATTTTGGCGTTCGCGGTTCTGATGACAGCAGGCGCAGTACACGCGCCCCAGCCGCCCATCGAGGTCCGTTTTCTCACCGCGGATGGTCTGAGAATCAGCGGAGTGCTCACTTCTTGGGATGAAGAAGGCATTGACGGCTCCTTCGGCAAACGACCATGGGACACATTGGATCATCGCGATGTGTGGCGGCTGTATCGCCGCCTTATGGAAGACACCAATCCGGCGCATTGGCTTCGCCTCGGCCGGACACTTTTGTTGATGTCGCATGCCCAGCCGGGTGCTCAACGCTACGCGGATCAGGCTCTTGCCCGAGCGAAGCGGCTGAACCCCGCCGCAGAACAGGCGATTCAGGCCATTCGTGATGAAGCGGCTGAAATCGCCAAGGCTCGTCAGACAACTGAGCAGCAAAAGAAACAAGACAGCCCGAATACGCAATCGCCCGAAGCCGGCCCAGAAGGGGGATGGCAGGCTTCGCCTTGGCCGGAACTCACCGACGCAGAGCAGCACACCGCGACGCTCACGATGAAAGCCGACCTGCAAACGCTCATCGAACAAGCGGACCTCGCGCTCGGCATCATCGAAACACGACACTTTCTCATCGCATCCGATCTTGATCGGGCCAATATCGTGAGGCTTGCGCTGCTGCTCGATCGCACACACGCCATCATGCTTGAAGTGCTTGGCCTTCCCGCAGAGACAAGGTTGTTCTGGGGCAAGGCTGCGGTACTCATCGTGAAGGATGCGGCGCGGTATCGACGCATCAGCCTGGCGTCATTCGGGTTTGCTGCCCCGCCTGAGCCGATCGGGCTGCTGCACCCAATCGGGCCGAAAGCTTTTTTGCTCATGCACGCCGAAGGAGAAACAGAAGAGCTTGAGTGGCATCTTGCGCAGCAAGCTTCGCTCGGCATGTTGCACCGGCACATCTCGCCCATGCGATTGCCGCCGTGGGCCAACGAAGGCGTTGCTGAGCGGGTTACAGCAGTTGCAATCGGTGATTCGCACATTGTTCGCGAACGCCGCCGCGAGGCGCAGTCGATGATTCGCAACACGGCGGACCTCATGCCGCTCTTCGCAACTCAATACACCGATGATAACTGGTACGCCAAAGCGGATGCAGTGCGGCTGACGGGCGCATTGGTTACCGAAATGATGCTCCGCGCAAGGCCGGATCATTTCCGCGCATGGGTGCGTGCAGCGAAAGGCGGTACGGCATGGAGCGAAGCGTTGGAAACTCGCTACGGCACGACCCGCAAGGACTTGGCGGAGATTGCGCTTCAGTATTGGCGCGTCAACGATTGATTCGATCAATCAAGGCTGTTCGACCACTTGGCCGCCGTGCAGCTCGACAATCCGATTCGCCCGTTCCGCGATTGAGCGATCATGCGTAACCATCACGATCGTCAGGCCCTCGCGATGCTGCGATGCGATGAGATCGAGAATATCTCGTCCGGTGTCTTCATCCAGATTGCCCGTCGGCTCGTCAGCGAGAAGGATGCGAGGCTTGTTGAGCAGCGCACGCGCGATGGCGACGCGCTGGCGCTCGCCGCCAGAAAGTTCGCGAGGTCGATGCTTGAGGCGATGGCCGAGGCCAAACGAGTCGAGCAACTCGGTGGCTCGCGCGCGAAGAGGGCCGCGCTCGCGCCAGTAACGAAGACGGCTCATCCCCACCAGCCCCGGCAGAATCGTGTTCTCAAGCACGTTCAGTTCAGGCAGCAGGTGATAGAACTGAAACACGAAGCCGATCGTGCGGTTGCGGTACACATTTCGATCGCGCCGATGCATCTCCGCAAGCATGTGACGCTCAAATCGCACGAATCCGCCGCCGGGCGTGTCCGGTTGATCGAGATCGCCCATGAGATGCAGAAGTGTGCTTTTACCAGATCCGGAAGCGCCAAGCACCGCAACCCATTCGCCTTCGTGCACGTCGATTGATGCGCCTTTCAGCACCGGCACATCGACGCGCCCCATGCGGTATGTCTTGCGCAGCGCATGGGCCTGAAGGATAGGTTGAGCAGTGGTGGACGGCATGAGTGGAATAACGCAGTGAATCGCTTTCTATTCGTAACGCAGTGCGTTGACGGGGTCGGTGTCAGCCGCCTTCGCTGCAGGGACGAACGCCCCGATCACGCTGAAGATGACTGCGCCGATCATGGTGGTGATGGCGGTGTTGAAGTCGATGACGTTCGGAATCTTGCTGAAGTAATACACACTCGGGTCCCAGAGCAATGTGCCTCGGTGGAAGTACAGTCCGATGCCCAGCAGGGCAAGCACGATTGTTCCCAGTGCCCACAGCACGAGCCTCAACATGCGGTCGCGCATCATCTCAAAGACGGCCATCATCAGTGCCCCGCCTGCCAGAATGAACGCAGCAATCCATGTCCATCGCGGCGCGTCTTCACCTACTGCGTCGTGGATCGCGTTGATGTTGTTCACGACAAGCCACGCGAGTCCGAGGCCGAAGACCGCACCGATCGCGCCGATCACCGCACCATATCGCAGGAAGATGGCTGCGATGCCGAAGCGTGATGCGCCGACGGAGCGCAGGATGCCGATGTCGCGTGTCTTTTCATGGACGATGGCCCAGAAGATGGTGAGCACAAGCCCGGCACACACAAGGTAAATGATCGAAAACAGCACACGCATCAACTCGCGTTCTTTTTCAACCGGACCGATGAACTGTGCCTGCTGCTGTTCCCATGTGCGGATCGACAGGCCGAAACCTTCTCGCTGAAGCGGCACATGGAATGCAGGATCACCGCTGCGCGAGCGCACGACAAGATCGTTGTACGCAGTCGCCACCATGTCGCGAAGGCGGTCGGGGGTTACGCCGTCGGCTGCACGCACCAGAATGATCGTTGCGCGGCCGGGAAACACGCCGACGGGGTTGAGTTGCTCGTCCACTCGCTCCGCTTCATCGAGGTGGAACATCCGCTGCGCAACGTTGAATGGGATCATCACACGAGTGTTGTCGATGACGAACACACCTGAGACGAACTCATTGACGATCGGGAAGATGAAACTTTCCGGCTGTAAGCCGAGATCGCCGCCGGTATCGACCGGCAGCGTGGTGAGTGTTACTTCGTACTGAGGCATCCACCAATAGCCGTCACCGAGCGGGTGGTAGCTGCCGTCGCGCTGACGCTGATTGCCCTCGGAAACGTGCATTCCCATCACGATCGCAGGCCGGCCGGTGCGGTGGTCGCGCAGCGACATCGCGTCTTCCACAAGCTGATCGGTCATCAGCCGGCGCAGATCGTGTTCAGAAGCTCGCTGATTCTCCTTGAGCGGACGCCAATAGAGGGTGTCTGCATATCCCGTTACGCGTGCAAAGCTCTCCGGCTCAATCCCCCATATCTGCACGTAGCGCGTGTCTTTGTTCGGCCCCTCGGGGTACGGCATCTTCAGCAGGCCCCAGCTATCCACGACGGGTGTTGCAGCAGCCACCTCCGGCAGTCGCTCCAGTTCCTCAATCACCAGCTCAAAATGAGGAATCCCCTGCACCGGGTACTGAATGACGACATCACCCATCAGCACCCGGCCGGACGATTTCACCATGTTCAAAAATCCGGTCATCACCGAAACGACAATGATGACCAGTGCGACACACAATGCGACTGCCGCCACTGCAATGAGTGGAATCACGCGCGTCGTGAGGTATCGGTTGGTGAGGAGCGCCTGGTACACGGAAGGGAATGTTGCTCGTTGTCAGTGGGGCAGGTTTCAGGAAAATGTGATGGGCACGATCATACGCGAACCAGCCGTTCAAGCAGCTCCTTCGGCACGCCAATATCAACGACGTGAACCTCTCCGAGGAAAGCAGCGGCATCAGATGACATGAATCCTCGCTTCAAACCGGCGAACGTTGCGGTTTGATTCGCACGAACCGCAGCTCCAAGCGGCTTGCCCGTGTCGGCATCCAGCCCGGACGGCGCATCCACAGCAAGGACTGGTGCGCCATATTCGTTGATCCAACCGATGATATCCGCAGCAAGACCAGTAATGGCGCGATCCAAGCCAGTACCGAAAATGGCATCGACGAGAAGATCGACCCTCGGAAGCAATGGTCGATCGATCGCCGCCACTTCGTGCAGACCCATCTTGCGGCAGATTTCACGGTTGATGGCCGCATCGGTTCCGGGGCGAGGCTCACCGAGGGGCATCAGGATGATCGCCGCGCCTGCGTTGTGCAGATGCCGCGCCATGGCGTAACCGTCGCCGCCGTTATTGCCCGCACCGCAGATGATGAGAATCTTGCGGGCCTTCGGCCCGCCTGTTTCAGTGAGCATGTCGAGCGCGATGGATGCTGCTCCGCGCGCCGCGTTTTCCATGAGCACGATACCGGGAATGCCGTACTCTTCGATGGCGATTCGGTCCACCTCACGGATCGAGTGACGAGCGAAGATCAATGGCGCATCAGTGGTCATGGATCGCCGTTACCCGGCGTCGCGGTCCATGACGCGGTACATTTCTCGCTCGCCTCGGCCGCGCAAGGGGTAGTCTTTGCGAAGTGGATGAGCAGGGAAGTCGCGCCACAGCAGGATTCGCCTGAGGTCCGGGTGATTGCGGAAGCGAATCCCGAACATGTCGTACACTTCGCGCTCGCGCCATTCCGCGCCGGGCCAGATGTCGGTAACGGAATCCACTTCCAGCGACGGATCGGGTTCGATGCCTGTTGTGTCGATGGACGGATCAAGGAAAGCCTTGACAGTAAGCCTGCGGTTGTGTGCGTAGCTGGCCAGCAGATAGACCACCGCAAACCGGCCGAGCGTCTTGGCGGAATAGCCGAGATAGTCCACAGCGGTTACGTCGCTGAGGAAGTTGTAGTCGCATCGCGGATCATCGCGCAGGAACCGCATCACCTTGTGCAGATCGGCAGGCGGCACAATCAGCGTCGTCTGGCCACGGAACTCCGTCGCCTTGAATGCGATGTTGCCGAACGCAGCCTTGACCAGCGGCAGCGTGGGGTGATCCAGATTCGGGGTCTTTGAACCGGCAGCGACCGGCGTTTTCTGCTCAGACATCAATGGCTCCATCTATTGACTCAGGATTGTAACGGCAGGCGGGGAAATCGGCCCTATCCGTCAAGCCACGCTAACTGCTCACCCAAGTTGCCCGGTTGTAAAACGATGGGAGTTTCCGCAGGTATATGCTGTTCGAACAGGCTCCGCACCACATCTCGCTGCAGAATGCCCTGGCCCAGCGATACAGGCACGACGGATTCGCCGTCTTCGCTCAGGGCGGCATCGGTCAGCATCACCATGGCGCACTGGCCGCCGAGCGATTCAAACATCCGCGACAAATGGTCCTCAAGGCGGCTCAGCATGGCAGGCTCAAGAAGTGAACAGGGTGCCAAAGCAATCTCAAAGGGCTGGCCTTCGCGATCACGTATGAATCGAAGACATGATTGGGGGTCGCTCAGCACATGCCTTGCATGAGGCTGAAAGCACAGTGTGCGCCCATGTGATTTGAGCTGCGGTGCAGCAGCATCACAGAACGCAACCAGAGCCTCATGCCCCGGCTTCCCCCACGTCATCGGGTGCGCTTCAAAGAGGTGTTCGGCCAGTGTGCCGGACCATGTTACCATTCGGGATGAAGGCGAATCCACGTCCAGCAACCAGCCGCTTCCCAGCGGATTTGATCGCATGGTGGATGCCAGCACCTGATCGGCCCGTCCAAGTTTGACAATCACACCATCGCACGCGGGTGCATCAAGGTTGCTCATCGCAGCGATTGTGCTTGCGTCATGTTCGATGTGAATGTTGAGGCCGCGCATCACGTTCCGCGATACTCGCATCGGCTCGTGCAGGTTTCATGCACGTGAATCTCGGCTAGCAGAGGCAGGGCGGGCTTAAGGCGGTCCCACAGCCATTTGGCGATGACTTCACTTGTCGGGTGTTCAAGCCCCTCGATCTCGTTCAGGCAGTAATGGTCCAGCCGCTCACGCAGTGGATCAATCGCAGCCTTGATCTCGCCGTAGTCGATCAGGTGGTGCTGACCTCTTGGAATCACGCCTTCAACGATGACATCGACTCGAAATGAATGACCATGCATCCGCCGGCACTTGTGCCCTTCGGGAAACGAAGGCAGAAAGTGGGCGGCTTCAAATTCGAACGTCTTGGCAAGGCGAACGTGCATGTGGCTCGTGAATAAGCGGACAGTGTAGTGATCCTGACGAAAGTTGCGTTACACGCCGCGCGTCTGCGGCTCCCAAATGATCTTGTGCAACTGCGTCTGCATCCGGATCGGCCCGCCTCGCTTCGGCGGGTCGTGGAGCATCCATTCTGCCAGTGAACGTGGATTCAATGACGGGCAACCAGCGATCTCAAGGCCCGGCGGTTGCTCAAATACGGCAGACATGAGCACCGCGCCGCAGCGTGCGCCGAGATTGTGCGTTTCAATCACGTTCTTCGCCCAGTCGTAGTCCTCGCGGCTGGTGATGACGAACTTCACCTCATCGCAAGGGGTCAGACAGTCCAGGTTGGTCCACAGATTGCGCTCGGCCTCGCCACTGCCGGGGGTTTTCAGGTCGAGGATGCGAATCGCTCGCGGATCACACACGCTGATATCGCACGCGCCGGATGTTTCGATGAGGACAGTTTTGCCGAGATCACAAAGCCGGGTGATGAGCGTATGGACTCGTTTCTGCAGGAGCGGCTCACCGCCGGTGATTTCCACGAGATTGCACGGATGGGAACAGACCTCTGCGAGTATGTCGTCGATGGATCGCGTCGCGCCTTCCTTGAAGGCGTATTCCGTATCGCAATATGTGCAGCGCAGGTGGCAGCCGGTGAGCCGAATGAACACGCACGGGCAGCCTGCCCAGGTTGATTCACCTTGGATCGAAAAGAAAACTTCGTTGATTCGCAGCGTGTCCTGCATGAGCGGACATCATAGACCGCTTGTGCAGCGGTTTCGGCATGCGGTCATGCATCGTGCCAGGCCTGCCGAGCGATTTGGACCGCCTGCCAAGGGTCGTTCCATTGACGAGCATCCAGAATGACAGGGCGGCCATATCCTGCTGCGCTCAGCGCGATGCGGTACTCCTGAAGGTTCAGCCGCCCACCGGGTTGGCCGGGCGGTTGGCGCGAGCCGGTCCTTGAGAGGTCGCCGAGCCGCGCGGCGAGAATCCACCGAGGCACGCTCGATGCGATTTGAGCAGCATCAAATCCGCCCGAAGAGGCCTGCCACGCCACGGGGTCGATGCCGATACCCAGCAGGTCATGTCGAGGTCGTTTGCTGGCGGGCACCGCATGATCGGCAAGCGGCACACCGTATCGTTCACATGCTGCGATCACGGCGGCAGTTGCTTCATTCGCAGGGGGGTTCTGGGATTCGGCATCAGATGGCAGAGTCAGGCTGAGCGGTACGCGGCCGAGGTCCGCTGCGAAAACGACCGCGTCCACGGCGGCATTTACGGCACGATCGACGTGCGACGCATCGCTGAAATGCTCGACGGGAATCCAGATATCCACGCCTGCAATCTCAATCTCGCGCCTTCGCAGGGTTGAAATGAGATCGCGCCGAGCGGAATGGTCCAAATCGCGAGGTTTGAGGCCTGGCTGCGATGCGCTCAACTGAACGAAGCGAAATCGCAGTTCGCGCAGGCGATCCATCGCCCGCCGAGGTTCATCTGGCAACGCTGCCAGCGTCGGGGCAAGATCGTTCAGACTGCTATCGGGAAACAACCCTGACATTGGCTGCCAGTATAGAGCGCGGGCTGACGGAACCGATCGCGCTTCGCTAGGATGCTGGGATGTCCAGTGCGGCGATCATTGATGTGCAGTTGCTCGACCGCCCCGTAACGTATTCGGCGGGTGATGTGCCGGACGGTGCGGGCGGTGAGTGCATCTTCATCGGTCGCACTCGCGCGGAATCTCATCAGCGCCACGGTCGCCTGCTGCGACTTTCGTATGAAGTGCATCGTTCGCTTGCGGAGCGAACGCTTCGGGAACTGGCAGAAGTTGCGGTTGCGAGATGGGGCTGCAGAAATGTGTGTATTCATCACGCGGTGGGCGAAGTTCCCGTAGGAAGTGCCAGCGTGATGATTCGCGTGTGTTGCGCTCATCGCGCTGAAGCGTTTGAGGCGTGTCGGTTCCTGATCGACGAGTTAAAACGCACCGCGCCAATCTGGAAGCGAGAGGAGTGGGAATCCGGCACAACGTGGGTGAACGGGCAGCCGGTGTCAGCGGCAAACGATTCAGCAAGGGAGGCCTAGATGCGAGGTGCGGCTCCGTTCTGCAATGCAATCTATTGGCTGGCTTTGACGATCTGGGTGGGTGTGCTCATTTCCGCGGGCGTTGCCGCGACGGGTACGTTCACGGTGCTGCCCGATCCTGAACTTGGCGTTCATCTGGAGAAGTTCGCTCAGTTTCAAGCTCCGCGCGGCACGCATGGCAGGATCGCAGCCGGGCACGTGATGGAACCGATTTTCACCTTTGTCGATCTCGCGCAGGTTGCGGCGGGCGCAGTCGTGCTGGTAACGGTTCTGATGCAGTTGACGATCTTCAGGCGTCATGCTCGTCGATCAGTCTCGCTCTGGAGCATCGTGCGCGTGCTGTGCATCGGCGGTGCGTTGGCGTTGTTTACGTATCGCGTGCTTGCAGTTTCACCTGACATGAATCGCGATCTGCGAGCATACTGGAGCGCGGCTCAGGCAGGGGATGTAGAGACTGCTGACCGCCACTATGCAGCGTTCACAGCGAACCATCCGCGTGCTTCCCGCTTGTTCAATAGCACGTTGCTGCTGTTGCTGGTGTCGGTTGCAGCGTCTGCCGTCGTGCTCGGACCGCCGCCGGCTCGTGAAGATGACAACAAGAGCGGGCTGGAAACGCCGAAGCTGCTGAAGAAGGGATGAGCGTTGTGAAGAAGCGATCGCCGCCACTGCCGCGCAAGACTGCCGCTCAAAAGGCTCGCGCACAACGCGTCTATGCGGCATTGCTGAAGCACTACCCTGATGCGCACTGCGAGCTTGACTACTCCACGCCGCACGAGCTTCTGGTTGCGACGATCCTCTCCGCACAAGCGACCGATGCAGGCGTGAACAAGGCCACGCCTCGTTTATTCAAGAAGTTTCCGACGCCAGCCCACTATGCGAAGGCGGTGCCCGAGCAGATTGAGCCGTACATCAGCTCAATCGGTCTCTTTCGAAGTAAGGCCAAATCCGTGCACGAAGCGATGCGTCGCATTGTTGAAGTGTACGGCGGCGAAGTGCCTTCTAGCATGGAAGAACTGCTGACGCTGCGGGGTGTGGCCCGCAAGACGGCCAACGTCGTCCTCGGCAATGCGTTCGGCGTCAACGTTGGCGTAGTCGTTGATACCCACGTCATGCGAGTCGGACATCGACTCGGTCTGACCCGTGAGACGGACGCGAAGAAGATCGAGCTTGACTTGATGGCGTTGTTTCCGCCCGAACAGTGGACCTTGCTCAGTCATTTGCTGATCTGGCATGGGCGGCGCGCATGCCGGGCACGAGCCGCATTGTGCAGCGAGCATCCGGTCTGCCAGGAGTTCTGCTCGAACGGAAAAACGCGAACGAAGCGTTAGAGCGAGTTGAGTTCAAGTGTCGCGGAATGTGATGTGATGGAGTCTCAGGCGTGCTCCGTCCGCTGTCGTTCATTCGGTCGGTCATGCTCTTCGCCTGCGCGATCTCGCGCTGAACGCAGCGAGCGCGAACACCCCCAGCGCGCCAGGCGCGGGGATCGGCGGGCCGAAGTGAATGTCATCAACGAAGACCCAGTTCTCACTTGGAAAGGAGCGAAACAAATATATAGTGTCAAACGGTTCATCGAGTAACACTCCGCTGAAGTTGCCAGAGCCGCCAACCCCCATGTTTCCGCTTGTGGCCAGCAGAGTGCCGTCTCGAAAGAATTGATACCGGATCGATCCCGGATGCTCCGCAGCAAACCACTGGATGGGTTGATCGAAGTGCAACCACATACCACCGAGTGCGTGAACGCCCCAGTTATCATTGACGTATGAGCCTGTTGAATGAACGATAGGAGCTCCTTCAAATAGAACACCCTGATGCGAATACTGGTCAACAATCTGAGTGCCTGTTGGATACCCCGTAAAGTCAATGGTGTCATACTCGCCGACGACCGCACGCCACGCATCTTTGTTGTTGAAATGCTGCACCGTTGCAGCGGAAGCGGTCTGGCTCATCAACACAAGTATGGTCATAATGAAAATGGTGTTCTTGGTCATGATGGTCACTCCATTCAGATGAATGGCCGAAGGCCGCCACGTGCGGCCTTCGGCCCCTTGGGGTGTTAGTTTGCGAACGGATCAATGCCGGGGCAGGTTGGGCAGTTTACACATTGCATCAGGTAGTTCTGCATCCAGCATGTCCAGTTATCCTTCGTGCGCTGCGAGGCGCTGCCGGTCATGATCGCCTCCGTCGGCGGCAGCCGAACGCAGTGAGCGCGAACACACTCAGCGCGCCGGGCGTGGGGATCCCGAAGTGGAGATCGTCGATGTACACATATGTTGAATTGACTCGATAAAGGTGTACCGCATCAAACGACTGATCCGAGATCAAGCCGGCAAAAGCTTGTGTCTGACCCATCCCGGGAGAAAATAGGATGCTTGTAAATATGAGTTGTCCATTACTGTAGAGCTGGAACCTGATTTGTCCGGGATAATCAACAGCAATAGCACGTTGTGGTTCGTCGAACGTCGCCCACAGGGTGTCATTGTTAGATCGGATCCCTTCGCCATCATTGAACAACCCGCTTGAATGAAAATACCCCAACTGCTGCCCGGTGAAGGTGACGCCGAGGTCGGCATAGTGATGAGGCAGAACAGGTGCGCCAAATGAGTGGCCCGTAAAATCGATCGTCGTGTGCGTGCCGACAGCACTCTGCCACGCCGCCTTGTTCGTGTATTGGACGACAGCGCCATCTGCTGCGGCGCAGCAACCCAGAAGAATCGCGATGCTTACAAGAGTAACTTTCATGTCATCATCTCCATTGCTGAAACCCCGGACGACCCGTTGGCCGTCCGGGGCATATGCTTGATATCTCAGTTGGCGAACGGGTCCGTCCCAATGCACTGCGGACAGTTCACGCACTGCATCACACGGTTCTTGAAGTAGCAACTCCAGCGAGCTTTCTGTCGATCGCTGCCACTCATCATGACTTCAAGGAACTCATTGAACTGCTGCTGGGTGATTCCTGCTTCGGTCAGCAGATCGCTCAGCGACAACACCGCCGTGTCGAAGCCCGGGCAAGGCCCCCAGTTCGCCAGCAGGATGAGCAAATCTTGCACATCCACTCGGAAGTCGCCGTTGAGGTCCGCGCGGCAGTAGGACTCCGGATACATCAGGAATGTGCGATGAACGGTCCTACGGCCAAGCTGAATCTGACTGGAGAACACACTCATCATTCAAACCCCCCGGCCCCGTCGGTCCCCA
>DAOMNO010000015.1:0-86645 GCA_035443885.1 Phycisphaerales bacterium | reverse complement strand
ATTGGGGGTTCTACTGGACGCCTGAACTGGGCTTCAAGGTGATGCCGAAACCACAAGGTGTGTTCTCAGTGAATCCGATGGGCATCAACGATGCGGGGTTCGTTGTAGGCAACGCCGTCATGAGCGGTCAAGGTGGCTATGGGTTCCTCTTCGATCCGCAGACGGAGCAGTACGCGTTTCTTCAGCCGCTGCATGAAGGCGTGATTGCGACGAGCGTTTCAGCAGCGAACGCGATCAACAACGCTGGCGTGGTGGTCGGCTCGCGTGTCATCACTGAGCCGGGTGTCTCGCCCGTCATCTCGAACGCCGTCATCTGGAAGCCCTTCGAGAAAGGCTCACCCGTGCAGGACCTCGGCGTCATGAATGGGCCGAATAGTTCGGCGGAAGGTGGAAACACAAAGCCTGACGCTGCTGGCTGGGCTGGCAACGGGATGGGCACGGTAAGTTCACGCGCGATTGTGTGGCTCAATGGAAAAGCCCAAGACATCGGCGTGTTACCCGGAATGGTGCAGAGCCAAGCCAGAAGAATCAACACGAACAGAATCGTTCTGGGATCAAGTGGTGAAAGCGCGTTTGGTCCGTTCCATAGCTTTGTTTGGAAAGATGGCGAGATGCATCCGTTCCTGCCACCGCAAGGATACGAGGTTGCTGGTCCAGCAAGCATAAATGATGTCGGGCAGCTTGCAGGCTCAATGCGACCGACAGGAACCACGATGTTGCACCCATTTATCTGGCAGCACGGACAGTTCTACAACGTGCTCTCGCTGATCGTCGACATGCCCGCCAATCTTGTCATCGATCATGTTTCGAGGGTCGGTCACGATGGACGCATGCTCTGTCGAGGCTCGCTGAGCGGGAAGGTCGTGAGCGTTCTGCTGACTCCGATCAATCAACCGCTGACAGACCTGAATCACGACTGCGCGACCAACACGCACGATCTTTTGATCCTGCTGGAGCAATGGGGACCGGCACCGACGAATGCAACGGGCGGTGTGCCGATTGCGGATTTCAACGGGGACGGCCGCGTGGACGTTCTCGATCTTCTCATTCTTCTCGGCAACTGGGGCTGACGATGAATCGCCGCATCGAACGAAAGGAGACTGCACAGCCTCGGCGAGACACTTCCGGGATGTTCATTTCTGATCGTAGGGAATCGAGCATCCTTGTCCAACAACACTTCTCTACAAAGGAATGGCTCATGTTGACACAATTGCATCACATGATCCGCACCGGCGGATTCATGTTCATGGTAGTCATTGCTGCGATGTGCGTGCTTGGAATGGAGCGAGCAGCATCGGCACAGCCGCAGACGATTACTCTACGGGTTGACATCAACAACGGTTCGACGACCGGCGACGGGCTTACATGGGGCGGAGCCATGAAGTTTCTTCAGGATGCGATCGCGTGGGCAGACAATCACCTTACGAATGTAGAGCCCACAGACACCGTCCACATCTGGGTTGCTGCGGGGACGTATCGGCCGGATCAGGGCAGCGGTATTTCGCCGGGTACTCGCGCCGCGTCATTTCCGTTGCGGAACAATGTGCGCGTGTACGGCGGCTTCGCAGGCAACGAAATCATGTTCGACGCTCGCGATCCTGCTGTGCATCTCACCATCCTTTCGGGTGATCTGCTGAACAGCGACAAGGACAACAGTCGGCATGTCGTGATTGCAAAGAATGTGAATCACTCTGCTGCGCTGGATGGCTTCACCATCATCGGCGGCGTGAATGCTGCGGTTCTGGTTCGCGATGCCCAGCCGCGCCTGATGGACTGCACCATCATCAGTCGTTCAGGCTCTGCTGTGCGCTGCGAAGGGTCTTCGTTCCTTGCGCTGATCCGCTGCGTGATCCGGTCGCTGGATGATTCGTGCCCGATCGAAGTCCGCGATGAAAGCGAAGCGGTGCTGGTGAATTCACAGTTGATGCCTGCGATGCCTGAGATGATCGACCTCGGCGAGCACGACGGCCTGCGCGGCGCCGCAGTGCGGGCGAAGGCGTGCGAATCGGCAAAGACGCTGCGGGAAGAGTAGCTCGGCGAGGAGTGATCGCCGACATCGCGTTGGCTGTGTTCCAACAACTGCCAAGCAGGAAAGTTATGCCCCGCATATTCTATTTATATGCCGGAGGTGCGGCTGAGCAACATTGAGAAGGTCTATCCCGGCGGTGGGGCCGTTGGGCCATGTTCGCTCGACCTGCCGGATCGGGCCTGCACAGTGATTGTCGGGCCGTCTGGCTGCGGCAAGACGACGCTCCTGCGACTTATCACCGGGTTGGAAACGCCCACGAGAGGTTCGATCACCATCGGCGGCTTGCCGGTGGATCACCTGCCGCCCTCCAAGCGCGGTGTCGCCTTGATGACCCAAGATTTCACGCTTTATCCGCATATGACGGTGGCCGCGAACATGGGCTTTCCGCTTCGTATGCAAGGCGTCGCCAAGGGCGAGATTGCCAATCGCGTGGCTGCTGCTGCGGAGAAACTTGGCATCGCAGGATTGCTGGATCGCAAACCGGGGAGCCTTTCCGGCGGTGAGCGACAGCGTGCCGCACTGGGGAAGATGCTGGTGCAATCGCCTGCCTGTGCTCTGTTTGATGAACCGCTGAGCAATCTTGATGCGCCGCTTCGTGCATCGCTTCGATTGGAACTCCGTGCATTGATGCCGATGATGAGCGCGATGAGTGTGTATGTCACGCATGATCGCGAGGAAGCGATGTCGCTTGCGGACATGCTTGTCGTCATGGCTGCGGGCAAGGTGCAGCAGATTGGCACGCCGGAAGAGATTTACGCATCGCCTTGCAATCGGTTTGTCGCTTCGTTCATTGGTGCGCCGTGCATCAGCTTTGTGCAAGGCTGCGTCGAACAGTTGGGCGATGCCCGCGTGCGGTTTACCGATCGCAGAGGTTTCCATGTTGATCTCAATCGGGCAGTGTTTCAACAGCACATCGGTTGTGAAATTGTGCTCGGCATTCGCGGGGTGGACATCGAGTTCGTTACTCGGCTGGATGAATCGCGCGAGGGGGCAATGAATGCGTCGGTGAGTCATGTCGAGCCGCTGGGCGATCGAACGCTGGTGCATCTCGAAGTGCACAGCGGCGTAGGATTAGTCGCGCAGCATGGCGGATCGGCAGCGCACCGACCAGGTGATGCAGTTGCGTTCCGGATTAATCACGGGGGAGTCAGGTGTTTTCTGCCCGGCGAGTTCGGCGACGCCATAGGATTCCCAACCCACAAGGATGCGCGATGATGCGAGATGAGGGGCCGAGTCAGGATGATATTGACCGTTTCGACAGCGAGACGGCGTATTGCCCGTCGTGTGGTGCAGAGGTGTACGACTTTGCGGCATACTGTCCGGAGTGCGGCGAGCCGATGCCCGATGGCCCATCACATCGCCCGCCGATGGAACAGTGGTTGCGTAGTCGATGGTTTGTGGTGATCGCCATCGTTCTCATTCTCGCGCTGCTGATCTGGCTGCTCTAGCGTGCGAAGGAATCAGGCGCTGATGGCCTTGGCTTCCGTCGCAGCTTCTTCCACAGTCGATTCTTCCGACCTCTCCGGTCGATCTGACGGATAGCTGATGCGGCTGTGATAGACCGCACACAGGCGATTAATGATCGCATCTTCAATCAGGCCGAGTTCGCGGAAGGTGAGATCGCATTGATTGAACTGGCCATCCATCAGTCGCTTGCGCGAAATATCGCGAACAAGGTTCTCGATGCGCCCCGGCGTCGGTTCAGCCATCGCACGCGTGGCGGATTCCACGGCGTCGGAAATCATCATGATGGCCGCTTCTTTTGTTCGCGGCTTGGGGCCGGGATATCGGAACTCGACTTCTGCAACCACTGCGGATCGATCGTCCTGCTTGGCGCGTGTTTGCGCAGCGCGATAGAAGTATTCAACCAGCGTCGTGCCGTGATGCGACTCAATGAAGTGCAGGATCGAGCGAGGGAGATTGAACTCTCGCGCCAGCTCAATGCCATCCTTGACGTGCCCAATGATGACGAGCAGGCTCATCGCGGGGCTGAGCTTGTCGTGCTTGTTCACGCCACCGGCCTGATTCTCGACAAAGTACTCGGGCTTGTTCATCTTCCCGATGTCGTGATACAGCGCGCCGACGTACACGAGCAGAGAATCTGCGCCGATGGCGTCGGCAGCGGCCTCGGCGACGTTCGCCACCTGCAGCGAATGGTTGTACGTGCCGGGCGCTTTCTGCTGAAGCTGTCGCAGCAGCGGCTGCTTCGGGTCGCGAAGTTCTGCAAGCGTCATGCCGGTAGTGATGTCGAACAGCTTCTCAATGCTTGGCAGCACGCCGAGCACAAGGAAACCTACTGCAAAACTGGCGGTAGCGGCCCAGACGGCGTTCCACATCACCTGCGCCATGGCACCGGGCACCAGAGGCGTTTCATAGAAGCCGAGCAGCAGCGAACCCGCCGCCAGCACGATTGCTGTGGTGGCGGCGGCGCGGATGAGCGTATTGCGGTGCCGCACATCTCGCAGCATGGCAATCATCGTGCCACAGCCAGCGAAGAGCAGGATGAACCAGCCGATGCTGTGTTCGAGCGCGAGCGCGACGAGTACGCATTGCAACCCGCTGATGAACAATGCCAGACGCACGTCATAAGCCAGAAGCACCACGATGGCGACGAGCAGCGTTGGTGCAACCGCAGCCGGAACCAGCAGGTTTGGCGCATGCACGGCGATGGTGCCGCTGAGAGCCAGCATGCCCAGCGACAGCACGCCAAGACCGGCAGCACGAAGCGGCTTCGTTACGATGCGCGGATACGCTCGGCTGACATGCAGCGCGAGGAACACAATGAGTACGGCAGCCAATCCTGCCACGCCGATGCGAGGCAACCAACGGTCGGCAAGCGGCGCTTCTGTTGAGAAGTGAAACACTTCCCTGAGCGTTTGCTCATACTGACCGGGCGTGAGTCTTTCGCCACGCTTGTATAGCGTCTGCCCGCGCTTGTGTTCGATGTAAACGGGTTGCACCGCAGATGCTGCTGCAGCGGCTGCTGTTTCTGTTTCGGTCTGATCGTGAACGAAGGTCGGCTGGCCGTCCCACACGAGGCGCCATGCGATGAACGGCGCCACATCGGCGGGGAAGCCAGCAGCCGTGACCACTTCGCGCAAACGCGCAGCGGTTTCAGCGCGACCATCCGTGCGCAGCTCAATCGGCTGGCCGCTGATCGCCTCGCGCCGATCGCCGAGCACAGTGTTCGCAGTCGTTGTGAAGACCTGATACTCCTGACTGGTCAGCAGCGGTCTCCGGATGAGATGATCATCGAGAAGCGATGCAACCCATCGCGTCCATTGCGGTGTCGGCTCGTCCGCGTCGACGAAACCCTGCAGCAGCAACAATCCGTCATCGGTGAGCTGAAACTCCTGAATCAACTCCTGGCTGATTTCTTCCAGTGTGCTCTTATCAGCCACCGCGCGGGGCAGTCCCTGCAGCGCCGCTTCAAGTCGTTTAAGGTGTGCCGTATTGATTCGATAGATGCGAGGAGATGCCAGACGAGCGGCTTCCTGATTGCGCTTTGTGGCATCGATGTCTTCGACGAGGTAGTCCAGCCGCTTCAGCCGTGTGTCAGTCATCACCTGGCCATCGCGTACTTTGACTTGTTCGCGCGACCAGCCCAAGAACGCGCCGATGGCGACCATCAGACAGACCAGGATCAGCAGGCTGGAAAGCAGATCGCCCCGCGCAAGGAGTGAGCGAAGGTCGATGGCCTGCTTGGGCAACGCGCGGCGGACCTCGGCACGCCTTCGGGCAGACGTGGCTTTTCCGTTCTTGCCGTTTCCGGATTTACCCATCGAACCGAGCCTCCGCTCCTGCGGGGATGTCGCCCTGCGGGTGTTGCCGCCGGCCGGAACGGCTTCCAATGCCGCCGGCAGACCGAACACGATATCGGCTTCCCCGCACCCGGCCAACAGGTGGCCGACGGCTTCTGGGGGATGACAGCCCTAGGTCTAGGCGGATCAACTCGTCATAAAACGATATCAATCATGTGCTTATGTCGCGGCACCGCATTTTATCGACTGTGTTCGATGTGATTTGGCCTAGTATTGAAAGGTTGCAGATCAGCCGAATGAGCACTATCGAGCCGCGCATTAAGACCAAGTGCGGTACGCTGATTGGCATGGTCGCCCCCGAGAGGCATCTTACTTCTGTAGGCGCGTTGTTCGGTACGCTGGCTTTGGTCTTCACGGGTAGCTGTGCTGCACCTTGCGCCACGACTTCGCTGAAACCGATTGACGACGAGCCGCCGCAGCGAGCGGTGGTGGAACGTCGCCAGCAGGTGGAAATCCGCCGCGCGATGGCATCGGTTGCGCCGGATCACGTTGCTTCGCCACTGCCGAAGCCGCGCATGCGCTGGGAAGATGTTGCGATTGCTGCGGACTATGCCACGACAGAGTCGGAGATCGCAATCGTCCACATGGACAAGGGTGACGCCGACCATCGACTCGTCTTTCATCTCAAGACACTTGATGATCGTCCGGGCAGACTGACCGTTGTTCGTGTGGATGGCCCGCAGGTGTACACGGCTGAAGCAAGCATCGGTCGGTTCGGCGACGATACACAGCGTGCTGAGCAGTTCCTTGCGCTATTCGATCGTTTCATGCGCGAGTTTGGCGCTAAACGCCATATTGCAGATCGCGACTAAATCTGACCCTCGTCGGGGTTATTTGGTGGCGCGTTCTGAAACAACTTCTTGCGCCAGCAAAGCGGCTCCTAAGAGACCAGAGTCATGCGCGAGTTGGGTCATCACAATTTCGCATCGTTTAGCGGATTGAGGGAAGACATGCTGCTCAAAGCTTTCGCGGATGCGCTGCAGGAACGGGTCGCCGAGCGCTTCGGTAACGCCACCGCCGATGATGATCCTGGCTAGCGAAAGCACCGTAACCCAATTTGCCGCTGCAACGCCCAGCAGAAACGCGGCGCGCTCGACAGCTTCGCACGCCAGTCGGTCATTCGCGGTGACGGCCTGCGCGAGTTTTGATGATCCGATGACGATATCGCCGGGCTGATCGCTCTTGCGCTCCGCCAGCGTGTGCAGGATTGAGTCGGGGTGTTGTGGCAGCCGTCGCCCGATGTATCGCGATAAGCCTGTTCTGCTGCAATTGTCTTCCACAGTGCGCTCACCCGGCGCGCCGAACGGGTCGATGATCGACTGACCAACCTCGCCCGCGGTGAACATTGGGCCGTGGTAGATGCGCCCGCCGATGACCAGCCCGCCGCCCACGCCCGTTCCAACCCACATACCGAGCAGGTCATCATGCCCCTGCCCCGCGCCGAGCATGTATTCGCCCCAGATCGCGCCGTTCACGTCGTTATCTACAGCGACGGGGATCGCCAACCGCTTCGTCAGAATGCTTTGCAAGGGCAGGTCGTACCAACCGAGGTTCGGGGCTTCCAGCACCACACCGCGTGGAATATCGATCGCGCCTGGCGCAGCAATTCCCAGTGCGCTGACGTCGCTGAGCGTGAGGCCCGCCTGCGTGCAGGCATTTGCCGCCCCCTCAATGATGCGGTCAATGACCGCGTCCGCACCTTGGGATGCGTGCGTCTTCTGCTGAACGCGGCTGATAATGTGGTTCGCCGCGTCAACCACGCCGATCTGCATATTCGTGCCGCCGAGATCAATGCCGATGACGTAGTTGCTCATGGGGTTCTGGGGGTATCGGGGGTATTGGGGGTTCGGGTTCGCTCAAAGGTGCGCGCGACGCGCAGCAATGTCGGTTCATCGAATGCCTGACATTGAATCTGAAGTCCGATCGGCAGAGGATGCGCCCCGGAGCGGTCGAAACCCGCAGGCACTGAGATGCCACAAATGCCAGCGATGTTCGCGTTCGTTGTGTACACGTCCGCGAGATACATTGAGAGCGGATCAGGCCGCGACCCGATGGGAAACGCGGGGAACGGGCTGGTTGGCCCGATGATCGCGTGGCATTGTGCAAAGGCGCGATCGAACTCGTCCTTAATCAGCCGCCTCGCCTGCATCGCTCGTTTGTAGTAGGCGTCGTAATACCCCGCGCTCAGCACGTAGGTGCCCAGCATGATGCGCCGTTGTACCTCTGGCCCGAACCCTTCCGCGCGATTTCGCGCGTAGAACGCCGAAAGCTCCTCGCCAGCAATTGGCGTTGTTCGGTGGCCGTATCGTATGCCGTCGTATCGCGCCAGATTGCTGGACGCTTCAGCCGTCGCAATCACGTAATAGGTGGCGATGCCATATTCCGTCAGTGGCATGTCAAGTTCGACAATCTTGGCTCCAAGCGAGCGGAACGTCGCGACGGCGTCATCCAGCATCGCGTTGACGGACGATGCGTTCTCCTCGCGGCGATACTGCTTTGGCAGGCCGATTCGCAGGTCTGCCATCGGTTCGTCGATTCGGTCCAGCAGATCGCGCGGAGCCATGCGTGCAGACGTTGAATCTTTCACATCCGGCCCTGCGATGACGCTCATCAGCAGCGCAGCGTCATGAACCGTGTGTGCAAACGGGCCGATCTGATCGAGGCTGGAGCCGTATGCAACGAGGCCATGGCGACTGACGAGGCCGTAGGTAGGCTTCAGGCCCACGACGCCGCACATCGACGCGGGCTGACGGATGGACCCGCCTGTGTCGGAGCCGAGCGAAGCGGGGGTCATATTCGCCGCAACAGCGGCCGCGCTCCCGCCGGATGATCCGCCCGGTACGCGCGAGGTATCCCACGGATTGCGCGTCGCGCCAAAGGCGCAGTGTTCCGTTGACGATCCCATTGCGAACTCATCGCAGTTGGTCTTACCGATGATGATCGCACCAGCGTCGATGAGTCGTTGCGCTGCTGTGGCGGTGTACGGGCTGCGGAAGTTTTGCAGCATGCGCGAGCCGCACGTCGTGGTGCCGAATTCGGTAACAATGTTGTCCTTGAGTGCAATCGGCACGCCTGCCAGCGGGCCGACGTTGGGGTCGCCGCTCTTGATGCGAGCGTCGATGTCCGCTGCCCGTTTCATCGCATCGTCTGCGTATGTTTCACGGAAGCAGTTCAGGTCGCCATTGCGCTCATGGATCGCGTCGAGGCTTGCCTGTACAGCAGACTGCGCGGTCTGTTCGCCGCGGCGGATGGAACTGACAACATCATGAATCGGGTCGGGCATACAAGACGATCGTTTCAGGTCATGCGTCAGAAGTTAGAGCGGCAGCCGTAACTTGATTAGCTTTCTTCTCCCAGCACCTTCGGTACGGCGATATACCGATCATCCACCACCGCGCCTTGCGGGGCATTTTCTAGCAGCCTCTCAATGGGTATGGACGGCTCGACCGTGTCGTCATCCAGCCGATTCACGGACATGGCATGGTCAGGCGGGGTCGGCCTCGCCATCGGCTCGACGCCTTCCAGATCAAGCCGCCCCAGCATGGCGACATGGTCGAGCACCGCAGAAAGCTGGGTGCGGTACGACTCAAGCTGCGCTTCGCTGAGGCTCAGTCGCGCAAGTTTGGCCACATGTCGAACTTCGTCCATGGTTAGTGGATCAGGCATGGGGTGCAGGGTATCACGGGCAACGAAGTTCGACACACGATTGCCGCCCGGTGCCTACCCTATATGCCCGATTGGACGTTATGAACTGACGAAACGTTCGCACTTGCGCCTGAAAGCTCCTCTACCCTGAAGCGAAGAACGTACGACATGGCCCGGCGATACCCTCTTCTTCTCTCAATCATCACTCGTGTTGTTGTCTCACTGACGCTTGTGATTGTGGCGTTCATGATTGCGATGGCGCTGTTCGCAACGCGCGAGCTGCCTGCCCGCACCGATGTAACGCAAGCCGTTACGCGCGTGCAGGTGATGGCGGCTCGCCCCGTGGCAGTCCGCCGGCAGTGGGAAGGCTTCGGCACCGCCAGGGCCATGACCGCCGCCGCTGTCCCGGCGCAGGTTCGGGGAATCGTAATCGAAGTGCCGGAGAACATCGTCGCGGGCGCGGCAGTAAGGCAGGGGCAACTACTGGCTCGAATCGATGATGCGGATATTCGACAGGAGTCTGAGATTGCCAGAGAGCGGCTGAACGACATCCAGTCGCAGATGGCGCAGCTCGCCATTGAGGAAGAGATGTGGCGGCAGCGTCTCGAGCTGCTGCGAGAAGAAGTCGCCATCGCGCAGCGCGATCTTGATCGCGTACTCGCTGCTCGCGATGCGGTTGGCGCGAATGAGCGCGAAGTCGATCTTTTTCGTCAGGCGTTGATGAATGCTCGGCGGAACGAAATCAATGCAGTGGAACAGTTGGAGCGTGTTGCGCCTCGTCGCGCGCAGCTTGCCGCCGCCGCAGCGCAGCAGCAGGCCGCTCTGCACATCGCGTTGCGGAATCTTGAAAGAACAGAGATCGTCAGCCCTTTTGACGGCGTGCTGCAAAGCGTGGACATCGAGCGAGGGGAAAGCGTGAACATCGACCAGCGCATCGCGCGCGTCGTCAACCTGCGGAAGATCGAAGTTCCGATTCGCGTCCCAGCATCCGCGCGCCGTTTTCTTGGTGAAGGCGCGGAAGTCACGCTCTCACCTGCGATGACGAATCCGGCTTTCTCGCCTCAGAATCTCGGCGAAGACATGTCCGCGAGTCAGTGGAGCGCGCGAGTAGCACGTGTGGCCCCCGAAGACGACCCGGCAACACGCACAGTAACCGTGTTCGTGGAGATGGAGCAGGAGCCGACGAACGACCCTGCAAGGATCATCGCGCCGGGTCAGTTCATGCGAGGCACCGTCAATGCGCTGACGGCTGAGCAGCGGTGGATCGTGCCTCGCCGCGCGATTCAAGGTTCGCCCGGTGGCCGCATCCGCCTTGTGCAGGGTGACGCAGCCGTCAGTGTGGCGGTGGATGTGCTCTACCAGGTTCGCGGCACATGGCCTGAGTTAGGTGTGGCGGACACCTTGTGGGCCGTGCTTCGCGATCCGCTTCCCACTGGCGCAAAGGTTGTTCTTGAAGCGTCCCGCATTCTTCCCGAAGGGGCGCGCGTTGAAACGGTCGTGAGAGATTCGCCATGAGCTGAAGCGCTCATACTCACTAAAGCATCAAACACACAGCACTTTCTCCCATGAGTCTCCCACGCTTCGGCGTTACCAAGCCGGTTCCCGTCAATCTGTTGATGCTGGCGTTCCTCATCGCTGGTTTGTACGCCGCGCTGAACATCCGTCGCGAGTTTTTCCCTGAAACCTCGCCAGACTCCGCCAGCGTGACCATGATCTATCCCGGCGCGACTCCTGAAGAAGTCGAGCAGGGGCTTGCAATCAAAATTGAAGACAAACTCGCAGACCTTGATGATGTCAAGCACATCATCACGACCATCTCCGAGGGCGGCGGTGGCATTGTGATCGAGTTCCGCGAGGGACTTCGCGATGTCTTTCGCGCAACAGACGAAGTGCAGCGCGCCATTGATCAACTCACCGATCTTCCGGAACAGGCGGAGCGCATTCGCGTAACCGAGTTTGAGCCGAGGCTGCCAGCCATCATGGTTACGCTGTACGGCGATGTCGATGAAGACGTGCTCAAACGCGGCATTCGTCGCGTGCGCGACGATCTCGCCATGCTGCCCGGCATGGGTGAGATCGTCATTGGCGGCGTAAGGCAGTATGAAGTTCGCGTGGACGTTTCGGCGGAAGCGCTGGTCGAACACGGTATGAGTCTGCCGTTGGTGGCGGAGACCGTTCGAAGGTGGATGTCTGATGTGCCGGGCGGTGCAGTTCGATCGGATATCTCGCATGGCGTCGGCAATGTGAGCGTGCGCACGGTGGGGGTGGAGACGCACACAGAGCAGGTCCGCAACATCGTTCTGCGTTCTTCGCCGGACGGTTCAACAGTGCGTGTGGGCGATGTTGCCACAGTGCGAGACGACTTTGTTGATGCCGACATGTCGCGTCGATTCAACGGGAAACCGGCCGCGTCGCTGACGGTGTTCCGCGTGGGCGATCAGGATGTTGTCGCCATGGCGGAGATGGTGCGGGCCTATGTGGACGGCCGCAACGGTGTGTCATATCGCCCGCGCGGGTTGGAACGGTTTTCGGTCATGCGGGAGCAGCGAACAGCGGGGAGCGGTGATGAAACGGATGCGACGAAACGCGATACGACGTCTCATTCACTGCGGCGGCAGGCATGGGAACTAGGCGTCAACGCACCGCATCCACTGCCGCCGGGTACGTTACTCACGACGCACTCTGATCTTGCGCGATTTGTGGAAGGGCGACTCGAGCTGCTTTCGCGGAATGCGTTCTACGGTGCGCTTCTCGTTTTCGGCACACTGCTGATCTTTCTCAACTGGCGGGCTGCATTCTGGGTCGGCGTCGGCCTGATGACCGCTATCGCGGGCACGCTCGTCTTCATGCAGGTGATCGGCGTTACGCTCAACCTGCTCACCATGTTCGGCCTCATCGTCGTGCTTGGTCTGTTGGTGGATGACGCCATCGTTGTGGCGGAGAACATTCAGGCCAGGCACGATCGCGGCGAGGCTTCGCTCGTCTCTGCCGTTAAAGGCGCGGACCAAGTGGCCTGGCCCGTCGTCGCCACAGTGCTGACATCAATCGTTGCATTTCTGCCGCTCAGTTTCGTTGAAGGGCGGATCGGGGACTTGCTCGGTGCGCTGCCGCTCGTGGTGGCGTGTGCGCTTTCAATGAGCCTTGTCGAGAGTCTGCTCATTCTGCCGAGCCATATGGGACACAGTCTCGTTCACCGTGACAAGATCAAGTTTGATCGAACGAAGGGGCCGAGCCTGGCGCAGCGTTTTGAGAAATGGCGTGATCATTTGATTCTCGATGTCGTTGTGCCTGCTTATGCAAGCTTTGTCGAGAAGTCGCTTCGCTTTCGATACATCAGCCTTTCGGCGGCATTGGCCGTCTTGATTGTGTCCATCGGGATGGTTGCAGGCGGGCGCGTGGCGTACACGTTTCTGTCTTCGTCAGATGCAGAAACGATCATCATCAATGTGCGCATGCCCATTGGCACGCCGATCGAGCGCACGCGCGAAGTCGTGGCGAGGTTTGAGGCGGCCGCTGCGGCTCAGCCGGAAACGCTTTCCGTCAGTGCGATGGTCGGGCAGAGCGCGGACATTGACACGGGACGGCTCGATGCTGCGGCGACCCATGTCGCGCAGCTTTTCATTGAGCTGTATGCGGTCGAGACGCGCGAAGCACGGGGCCAGCGTGAGTCGCAAGGTGTCATCGCGGGCATTCGTCAAGCGGTTGGCCCCATTGAAGACGCGGAGCGCATCAACTTTTCTGAAATCTCCGGCGGGCCGGGCGGGCCGGGAATCTCGCTCCGTGTGCGAGGCGATGAACTGCCACGCATTCGCGAAGCAGTCGCAGAGATTCGCGCAACATTGGCGACGTTTGAAGGTGTGGTTGATATTGCGGATGACTACACGCTCGGCCAGCGCGAGGTGCAGATCAGCCTGACGCCAGCGGGCGCCTCGCTCGGTTTTACACATGTGGATGTGGCGATGCAGGTGCGAGCGGCACTGTTTGGCATCGACGCTCATGTCTTTGCAGCGGAACGTGAGGATATCGACGTGCGCGTTCGGCTCGATGAAACGACCCGCCGCGATCTGTTTGCGATGGAAAACCTCTGGCTCATCGCGCCGAATGGCCAGGCAGTGCCGATCACGGAAGTGGCTGAAGTGCGCGAAGGCGCTGCGTTCTCGACGATTCGACGCATGGACCGCCGACGTGCGATTACCGTTACAGCGGACACCGTGCCCGGCATCAGCCCGGAAAGCATTGTTTCGCAAATCGACTTGCAGGCTTTACGGGCGCGATATTCAGACCTTTTCATTGAACTTGCGGGCCGACAGGAGCAGCAGCAACGCGCATTCGCCACGTTGCCTATCGGCTTTGCCGCCGCGATGATCGGCATCTATGTCATCCTCGCGTGGCTCTTCTCAAGTTATGTTCAGCCGATCGCCGTCATGCTGGCGATCCCCTTCGGAATGATCGGCGTCATCTGGGGCCATTACCTGCTCGGCTATGAAATGACGTTCCTCAGCATGATCGGCTTCGTCGCGCTCAGCGGCATTGTGGTGAATGATTCGCTCATTCTCGTTCAGTTCTACAACACGAAACGCGCCGAAGGGATGGGATTGCGTGAAGCGCTGGTCGAGGCGGGCCGTCAACGGTTAAGGCCGATCTTCCTCACCACGGTAACAACGGTTCTCGGCCTCACGCCGCTCATGCTTGAACAGTCGTTCCAAGCCAAGTTTCTGATTCCGATGGCGATTGCCATTGCGTTCGGCTTGATGTCCGCGACCATCGTCATCCTCTTCGTGTTGCCTTGCATTCTCGTCATCATGGATGATTTCAAAGGCATCGCTCACTTCTTCTGGTACGGGCAGCGGCGTGCGGAACGCGCTGCGCGAGAATCCATCGAAACGGCCTGATGCGTCTCATTTTGGCCTTTTTCGCATAATTCGCTTGGCACATGGGGGGCTGTCCTGTAGTCTTGGCTTGGGTTTCATGCCTGCGCGGTTTTCGCGCCCGGGTCATCGTGTTCTGTTTGCATCACAAAAGGCCTGCACGAGGAAAATTGGACAATGAAGCATGTCAACACCGTGACGATCAGCTTGCTTGGGGGGCTGTCGGTTTTCGCCATTGCCACCATGCTTGGCGGCACCGGCGATTTCAACGCTCAACCTAAGGACCGCGTCTCGGGCGTGCAGTCCGATATTGTTGGAACTCCCGGTTCGCCCTACGTTACCGCGGCGCAGCGCGCCGTCGCGATGGCGAACTTCCTGGACCAGAATCCGAGGACGGATTTCTACATCCGTAACGACGGCCTGATTGGTCGCGTGTACGGCAAGTCGTTCGCGCATGGAGAAACGCCGCACCACAGTGCTGCGTCCTTCATTCAAACCTCGGCAGCGATCTTTGGCGTAACGCCTGAAGAACTCGCGCCGATTGGTCGTTTCCCGGATGGTCGGCATGTGCAGCCGGTCATGTACGACATCGACACCGACACCTACAAGTTCACGGGTCTTTATTACACCCAGCAGCGCAATGGCATTCCGGTGCATGGCGCTGAGCTTGTGCTGCTGATGCGCAATGATCCCGGTTCCCCGCTGGTGCTGGCGTCGTCAACGCTCAAGCCGCTGGGCGACATGCAGGTCCCTGCCGGCGCTGCGACGGTTGATCGCGCTGTGGCGATTGCCGCCAACGCATCCATTCGCGCCCGTATGGGTGTTGATGCTGAAATGACCGCCCCCAAGACGGTCATCTGGGCGGGCAACGACGATGTGCAGCTTGCCGAGCCACGGCTGGCGCACGAAATCATCGCTGAAGCCGGCGCAGGCGGCGATGATCCCGCTGCGTATCAGAAGTGGATGTTCCTGACCGACGCGGTAACGGGCCAGATTCTCCATGAAGAGAACCTCGTGCTCCACACATCGGTTTCCGGCTCGGTGAAGGGCATCGGCACGACGGGTATCGGCGCAGACATCTGCGGCGGCGTACATGAAGTTCCCATGCCTTATGCTCGCATCGTCGCGGGGGCGAATATTGGTTATGCCGATGCGAACGGTAACTTCTCGGTTGCCGCCGGCCCCGGGTCAGTGAACGTAACTTCGGATATTCGCGGGCTCTATTTCCGCGTGTTCAATCAGAGTGGAAGCAATGCTTCCATTTCCCAGAATGTCGCAACGCCAGGCGTGGTGAACTTCCTGCACAACGAGGGCAATCCGAGCGAAATCACGCGAGCCGAAGTCAACGTGTACTACCACTCGAACGTCGTGCGCGATTACACGCTCGCCTTCAACCCTGCGTATCCAATCATTGCAAATCAGACCGAATTCACCGTCAACGTCAACATCAATCAGAATTGCAATGCGTTCTACAACGGTAGTTCGATCAACTTCTACACGTCCGGCGGTGGGTGCAGCAACACGGCCAATTCCACTGTCGTTTATCACGAGTACGGCCATCACCTCGTGAACACGGGCGGCAGCGGCCAGGGAGCGTACGGCGAAGGCATGTCCGACTGCATCGCAGTCATCATCACCGACAGCCCCATCCTCGGCCAGGGCTTCCAGAACAACTGTGCAGCAGGCCTGCGCAACGCGGACAACAACTGTCTTTACCAGCAGCCCGGTTGTTCAACCTGCGGCAGCGCGATTCATACCTGCGGCCAGCTCATCTCTGGCTGCGTGTGGCAGACGCGAAATCAGCTCCTCGCCACTCACCCGGCAACGTACCGCAACATCATTTCAGGCCTCACCATCAACAGCATTCTGCTTCACACTGGCACGGCCATCAATCCTTCGATCACCATCGACTTCCTGACGCTGGACGACGATGATGATGACATTTTCAACGGTACGCCTCATTACAACCAGATCAACGCAGGCTTCAGCGCTCACAACATGCCAGGACCGGAAATCGATCCGATCAAGTTTGAGTATCCGAATGGTCTGCCGTCCATTGCGCAGCCCGGCTCGGTTACGACGTTCCGCGTGAAGGTACTGCCACTTGCGCATACGCCGGTGGCCAACACGGGCAACCTGCACTACCGCATCGGCAACGAGCCGTACACCACGGTGTCGATGGCGCTGGTCGGACTCAATGAATATGAAGCCTCTCTGCCCGTTGCGGAATGCGGTGGCAGCATTGACTTCTACGTGAGCGCCTTGGCCAGCAACGGCGCGACGATCAGCAATCCGCGCCAGGCGCCGAGTGTATTCAACAGCGTGGTGGTCGCCACTGACATCTTCGAAAGCTTTGTTGATGATTTCAGCACAGACCTCGGCTGGATCGCGGGCGTGCCGGATGATGACGCCACCTCAGGGCACTGGGTCCGCGCGTGGCCCAATGGCACCACATCGGGTGGCCAGCAGGTGCAGCCCAATGCACCATTTACCGGCTCTGCATGCTACATCACGGGTCAGCACCCCGGCGGCGGCGCAGGCGCGAACGACGTTGACAACGGCAAGACCACACTTGTCTCGCCGCTGATTCAACTTGCTGAGGGTGAAGACGCCTTCATCAGCTACTGGCGTTGGTACTCCAACCACGCCGGCGCCAGCCCGTTCAACGATGTGTTTGTCATTGATATCACCAACAACGACGGTGCGAGCTGGGTGAACGTTGAAACCGTCGGCCCGTCCGGTCCGCAGGTGCAGGGCGGCTGGTACTTCCACGAGTTCCGCGTTTCTTCCTTCGTTCAGCCGAGCGACCAGATTCGTGTGCGGTTCGTAGCATCCGATTACAACCCGCAGGCTCTCATCGAGGCAGCGGTGGACCTGTTCACCGTTCGCACGATTGAATGCGAAGAGATCGCCACCTGCGCCGCCGACTTGAACAACAGCGGCGGGGTTGACGTACAGGATCTGCTGATTCTGCTCGGCGCATGGGGGCCATGCAGCGGTTGTGTGGAAGACCTCAACAACAGCGGCTCCGTCGATGTGCAGGACCTGTTGATCCTGCTCGGCGCATGGGGACCGTGCTCCGAGTGAGCGACGTTTCGTTTTTCGACTCTCCGAAGCCGGTCCGGCACCTTTGCCGGGCCGGCTTTCTTTTTCCAGTTACGTCGCACCTGTTCGCAGGTACGCAAAGAGCATGGCCGCAGTAACAAGCAGCACCCCGATTCCGATGACAATGCGTCGTGTTCTGATGTGATGCACAGTGCGCCTCTCGTGATTACACGATGCTGAACCGCTCGGACTTCAGCCGGTGGGCAGCCACGCCCATGTGAAGCAGCGATGTTTCGACAGCGTCCATCATCACTTCCGGCCCGCAGACGAGGAAGTGAAATGTCTGAATCGACGTTTCGTGCAAGTATTTTTTGAGAAGGTCATGTGTGATGAACCCGCGTTCACCCGACCACGGTTCAGCGGGTTGTTCGAGCACATGGATCACCTTGAGGTTGATTTCACTCGCCAGTTGTTCAAGTTGTTCACGGAATGGCGTGTGATCGATGTCCCGGGTGCCATAGATCAAGAGGAAAGGCCGTGTATCGCTCTTGTCGCGAGCCGTGCGCAGGATGCTGATGCCGGGCGTGATGCCAACGCCGCCCGCAACGATGACGACACCGGGTGCGCTGGAGTCGGCGATGAAGCCACCGTATGGCCCTTCGAGAAACGCCTTTGTGCCGGGTTTGACATCGCGAATCGTTGACGTGAAGTCGCCGAGATTCTTGATGGTCATTTCAAGATGTCGCGGCGTCGCCGCGCTCGAAGAGAACGAGAACGGATGCTGCTGTAGCGTGTAGGGCGTTTCACCAAGCGTGAGCCATGCGAACTGCCCAGGCTCAAACCGCATTCCTTCGTGCCCGTCCGGCGCGAATGTGAGTGTTGTGCAGTTGCCCCGTTCCTCGCGCACATTGGTTACGCGGTACGGTCTTCGTTCCATCACCATCGGTTTGAATACGCGCACATGCAGCAGCAGGTAGAACGCTGCGCCCGTTGCCAACACCCACACCGCTTGTTTCCAGAGCGTTGTGAGTGAATAACCCACCATCATGATGTGCCCCAGCCCGATGGTGACGACGAGCATGCCGAGCACGCCATGAATAAGCCGCCACCGTTCATAGCTGATGCCGAAACTGCGCCGGCGCAGTGTCAGGAGGATGAGGAGCACCAGCGCGACGGTAACGATGGAAAGTGCGGCGGCTCGCGGCGCGTTGATGCGCGGGTCGTAGAACTCGATGAAGCGAGGGTTGGCAATGATTGCGACGACCGGGTGAGCCAGTACCAGCAGCACCGCAATGATGCCCGCCTGCCGGTGAAATTGAAGGATCGTATCCATCCCGAACGGTGCGCCAAAGGGTTTGAATCGTGCGGTGAGTGCGAACTGCACGACCATCATGGCGAAGCCGACGAACCCCAATGCTGCAGAAAACTCAATCCAAAAGCCGCGACTGGGCGGCACGGGTGAAATAAGCAGCAACGCAAGCGGAGTGAGCGTGAACGCGAGATACACGCTGATCCACACTGTGGCGAGAAGGGCGGCCCGAAGCATGCCGTACAGCGTATCAGGCTGACCAGTGCAGATGTGGGGGGGCTGAATTCCCATACAGCGGCTCTTGGGCGGGAAATCAAAAACTGCATAAGCCGGGTGTTTTTTGCTCGACACGCCTGGATTCCGGGGTATGCTTGGTTTGTCAGCGGATGAGCGTAACGGGGTTTCCCCGGCGCGGGGGCTGTGTTGTGGAATGATTGGGTCAGTTGAGACCCGCCACGACTCGGCTCTTTGCCACCTCGGCCTTGCCAAGGATTACGCTCATGAACGACCTGCAACACATCATCTCACTTCCGGCACGCAGGCATCACGCCTCGAATGTTCCTTCCGCTTCGCGCGGCTTCTCCATCACGGAACTGATCGTCGTGATCGGCATCATCGCGCTTCTCGCGGGTTTGCTGCTCGCTGCGCTCAGAACGGTGCGAGCCACCGCGCTCAGCACGACGACCGCAAGCACCATGCAGAGCTTTTCGCAGGCATGCGATGCGTTCTTTACCGATCATGGCTTCTACCCCGGCATCCTGCCAGAAGAAGTGCTTGCCACGGAAACCGTGCAGGACAGTGGAGGCAACCAGATCGCATTCACCACCACGCAGAACGCGCTGCTGCATCTCATGGGCGGCTATCGCGTGCTTCAGCCGGGGCAGATCAACAACAATCCCATGCACCCGGCGCAGGTTGATTACAACGCCTTCCGCGCGGCCAATCCCGGTTCGATTGAACTTGCAGTCGGTGGCGGCGGATCGCAGTGGCGCTTGGCGATCGCACTCAACCGCATCGGTGAGGGGCCGGTCATCAACGGCAAGGTGTATGTGCCGTATTTCACCCCTGGCCCGCGTGAGGTCGCGGTTGCGAAGGGCAAGATTGAGGATGGCGGCCTCGGCCTCCCCGATCTGCTTGATGCATGGGGGCAGCCCATCATCTACCTGCGCCAGGCGCGAACTACTGGCCCGCTCGTCGGTGCACCGGCGGATCGACCACAGTATTACCTCGCGAACAACGGCAACTGGGGTGCATTACGCGGCTACATGGAATCCACGGGCCTCGGTGAACTTGGGTTCAATCAGAGCATCAGCATTCTCAACCAGAACACCGGTAATGATCGCATTCATACTCTCGCGCAGATCATTCGCCACCCTGCGTTTGGCCTTGCAGCAGCGAACTCCGCCAACCTGCCGGACTTCCGTGCTCGCGGTGCGTATGTGCTCATCTCAGCGGGGAAGGATGGCATCTTCTTCTCACAGGATGACGGCCCGGGTTCGCGGCAGAATCCTGTTACCAACATTCGCACTGGCGCGAACGGGAACCCCACCATCGTCAGGGAGTATGACGATGTGCTGATCTTCGGCGGTGGTTGAGCGAGCAACGGTGCACGTGTTCGCTGCCTCTTCTGTTCGCGACTCATTGTCCGTGCTTTGACCCGGAGTGTCTCATGTCCAAACGCAACCGAGCCTTCACACTCGTTGAACTACTTCTGGTGATCGCCGTGCTCTTCGTGCTCGTCGGTCTGCTGGTCGTCTCGCTGCGCGGCGCGAGGAACGCTGCCAATCGGACGGAATCCTCGAACGCTTTGCGACAGATGATGGCGGGCTACAGCGCGTACTCTGCCGACAATCGGCAGACGCTGATGCCCGGCTATGTGGATGGCTCACTGATCGGCGATCTGCCGGTGCAAATCAACTTGCGCCCTCGCATGGCGGATGGCGAGCGGCTTGCTTCTGTGAACGACCTCAGTTCCTACGTCTGGCGGCTTGCGCCGTATCTCGATCATGAGTGGCGCACAATGATGATCGATTACCGAAATCCCTCGCTGCTCATTCAGTTGGAGCAGGAATATTCGCAGGGAACATTCGGTCCCGGCACCACCAACACCGTGCCTTCAGAAGCCCGCATTGGTATCGCGTCCGTGCCTTCCTTCGGCTTGAACTCCATCTTCGTTGGCGGCGATTCCAGCCACGGCGGCGCGAATGTCTGGATCAATAGCCCGTTCCGGAATCCACCGCCGCAACGCCTCGCGGCGCAGCGTCTTTCGGAAGTTCGCAATCCATCACAGTTGATCGTGTTCGGTCCGGTTGCAGCGGCAAGCGATCAGGATCTTCAGCCCGGTGAGATCGATCCGTATCTTCGCCAGGTGAAAAGCTCGTGGATCGGCTATCCGGAGCTTCGCGCACCGGCGATCGTCTCCAATGCGGACTGGAGCTGCTGGTCCAAACATCAATGGCAACTCGGCGACAAAGGCCGCGTCGCGTGGGGAACCGCTGTGGCAGATGGCTTCCGCACCAGCGGTGTGCCCGGCACGCTGCCGGTTGGCGTTGGCGGCCTGCCCATTGTTCGCTGGGGAACCACACAGTATCCAGTCGGACACCTCGACGGCAGCACAGAAATGACCGACCTTGCTGCGATCGCCGCCGACATGCGACGATGGTCGCCATTTGTTACCGGCATCGATGCGCCCTTGATGGGTGCGTACGGCGGCGCATGCCCTCCGTGATCTTCGCGTTGCTTACCCCCAGTTCGCAAGCAGTATCAGCAAGTCCTGCACATCAACCGCACCTGAGCTGTTGAGGTCGGCGGGGCATGGACCTTTCTTGGGGCATGTTCCCCATGCGCCAAGCAGGATCAGCAGGTCCTGCACATCCACAGTTCCGCTGTCATTCAAATCGCCGAGCACCGGGGTTGTCGAACACCCCCAGCGCACGATGCCGCTCGCAGCCTGCCCGCCTGCTGTCGTGAAGATGCCGCCGACGACGAGAGCGCCATTGTGTGTTGTCAATGCACGAACGGTGGGATTGCTGGGGCCAACGCCGTTGTGGCCGTCTACCACGAATGGAATCATGACCGTTCCGTTCCAGCGCACGATTCCATTCGCTGTTTCTCCGCCCGCCTCGGAGAACGCACCGCCGATGATGAGTTGATTGTCGTACACGGTGAGCGCGCGAACGGCGCTTGCCCCGCCGATACCGTTGAAGCCGTTCGAGATGAGCGCCGCCCACGCCGATCCAGTCCAGCGAGCGATTCGGTTATATGTTTGCCCGCCGGTCAGGCTGAAGTTGCCGCCGATATGCAATTGACCGTTATATACGGCGATGGCAAAAACCTCATTGCCAGAGCCGCCGATGCCAGTGGTGCCGCCCACAACGTAGGCCTGCCATGTGCCTCCGTCCCATCGCGCAATGCGATTGACGGTTAAGCCGCCCGCGGTTGTGAAGTTGCCGCCCGCAATGAGCTGGCCGTTGTGTACGCCGAGCGCGCGAACATTGGCATTCATACCGACGGCCGCGCCTACGGCGAACGGACTCCAGCTTGTTCCGTTCCAACGCGCGATCTGGTTGACAGTCTGTCCGCCTGCAGTCGCAAATGTGCCGCCCGCGATCAGTTCATTACCGACAACCGCGAGAGCTTCAACGGTGCTGTTTACGCCGATCTGTCCGCCTGATTCAAATGGGTGCCATGTCGCGCCGTCCCACCGCGCAATTCGATTGACGGTGATTCCGCCCGCCGTGGTGAAGTTGCCGCCTGCAATGAGATCATCGTTGTAGATGGCCAGCGACATGACGGCAAAGTTGACGCCGACGTTGCCGTTCACGACAAATGGCTGCCAGTTTGAACCATTCCAGCGAGCGATGTTGTTGAGCGTTTGCCCGCCACCGCCTGTGAATGATCCGGCTACAACCAGATCGCCCTGGTACACGATGGTCGCAGAAACAGAGCCGTTCACGCCGTTGAACGCGCCGATGACAAATGGATCCCACTGATCGCATTGTGCATGCGCAACACTGGCTGCGGTCAGTGCAGCGCCGATGCAGGCGGCTCGCATCAATGTCCCAATAAGCACGGTTTGCAATCTCTCCAATGTCATGGTGATCTCCAAAGGCTGAAGCAGGTGAGGGCAGCGAGAACGGAAACCGATGCCAGTTGAGAAGCCCTCGTAATACCAAGCGAGATGGAGGCCCCGAACCCCTAAAATTCTGAGATTTTGCCTCGTTGTCGTAGCGGCCAATCTCGTACAGCGGCGAGCAATTCGCAAGCAACGCAGTTACAAGTTTGTGGCTGCGAGATGCTTATAGAAAATGGCCGCATCGTGGAGCGTTCTGCCGTCCGGGTCGAATGCGTATCCCGGGATCGCTCCCAGGCAGGTCCACCCCATGCTTCGGTAGAGGTTGTCCGCCGCATCGCCGCGTTTGGTGTCCAGCGTGAGCAGCGTGAAGCCTGCGCGTCGGGCTGCGTCTTCCGCTGCTTCCATCAATCGCCTGCCCAGTCCAGCGCCGCGAGCGCGGCGGTGCACCAGCAGCTTCGCGATTTCTGCGCGGTGCATCTGGTTTACTGCCCATACTGGCTGAACTTGCACCGTGCCGGTAATGCCCGCCTCGTCGCGAGCAATGAGAAAAATCGCTCCTTCACGGCTTTCATTGACGGTTTTGCGCCACCATTCCACGGCGCGATCGAGCGCGAGCGGGGCAAGAAAAGTTACAGCAGCGCCGGAATCGACCGCATCGATCAAAAGCAGCGCGAGACCGCGGATCGTTGCGTCATCAGCCGGCGGGAGGAGGCGTTCGATCATTCGCGGAGTCGTGCAGATTGGTTGGACAGATTCCATAGCAGAATTCGCATCTGAAAGATGCCAGCTTACGACTTCTCAATGAAATAGACGAATCGAGAGAGTCGTCGTTCACTGGTGAGTGTATGTACGGCATGAAAGAACTGTTGCAGTCCTTCGTAGCGCTCTTCGCCTTCGATTCTCAACAGATTATCGCGACGTTGCAGGCGGGCTGCGTGCCAGCGACCGGAGGTCATCGCGATGTTCTCTGTCGCGTCCTCGCAAGCGATGATGATGAAACCCGCTTCACGGATGAATCGTTCGGTCATGTCCAGCGGCACGAATAGGAAGAAGCCGATGTTGCTGCGAGCCGACAGTTCGGCGTTCGACACAGGCCCGGTGATGACAACCGGATCGGTGAACACGCAGCGACCTTTCGGTTTCAACACGCGATGCCACTCGCGCAGCACGGCAAGGCGGTCGGCGAAATGATTCATGGAATCATTGCAGAGGATTCCGGCGAAGGTCTCCTCTTCGAACGGCAGCGGTTTATTCATGTCGGCAAGAACGAACTGCACATCACCGGCCCTCGCCGAAGCGGTTTGCTTCGCAGTTGTGATTGCCTCTTCGTTGACATCAATTCCTGTTACGCGGCATCCGCAGCGATTCGAGAGACGGAGCGCAGGCCCGCCGGAACCGCAGGCGACTTCGAGTACATGCGAGTCAGGCCCCGATAGAGGTGCAAGCCAATCGCAGAAGCGGTCGTATTCCTCTGCGGTGGTCCAACTGTTCTGCCCGAGGTCAACGCCAAAGACTTCTTGACGAATCTCAGTCAGAATCTGATCGCCGAAGTTGCCATATGTGTTGCGATAGAGATCAACGCGATCAGACATGGCAGGCATTGTACGTGGCCCACCCGCGCCGTTGGCGGGAGCACGGCTTGGCGAGTGATTTGAGATTTCAGATGACCCATGCAGTCGAGCCGCTTGACGAAAAGCGGCATGGAACGGGCTTCACCAGCGGAGCCGCGCGCCTGATCTGGCTTTGCAGATCACCCTGCTGATCGAATATTCGATCAGCAGGGCTGTTTCCACAACGACTGTCCGCTGATGTTACTTCACCGCATCGGAATCTTCACCCCTTGCTCATCCGCGCATTGTTTTGCAATCTCATACCCCGCATCCGCATGCCTGAAAATCCCCATCATCGGATCGTTCATCAGCACGCGCCTGATGCGTTCATCGGCTTCCTTCGTACCGTCACAAACAATCACCTGGCCAGCGTGTTGCGAGTAGCCAATGCCCACGCCGCCGCCGTGGTGGAATGAGACCCAGCTTGCGCCGCTCACTGCGTTCACAGCGAAGTTGAGCAACGCCCAGTCGCTCACGGCGTCGCTGCCGTCTTTCATCGCTTCCGTTTCGCGATTCGGCGAAGCAACCGAGCCGCAGTCGAGGTGATCGCGGCCGATGACGATGGGAGCCTTCACCTTACCTTCGCGCACAAGCTCGTTGAACTTCAGACCCGCGAGATGGCGCTCGCCGAGGCCAAGCCAGCAGATGCGTGCCGGTAGGCCTTGTCTGCCTGCGCCAAGCCGCTCTTGCGCTTTGCGAATCCAGCGATGGAGACCAGCGCGGTATAGGGCAGAGTTGTCCGCGGCTTTGCCATCTTGAAGCGGGAAGAGATTGAGAACGGCTTCATCTGTAACGCGGATGTCCTCCGCATCACCTGAAAGAGCCGCCCAGCGGAAGGGGCCGCGCCCGACGCAGAACTGCGGGCGAATATACGCGGGCACGAAACCGGGGAATGCGAATGCATCCTCAAAACCGTTGTCATAGGCGCGCTGGCGGATGTTGTTGCCGTAGTCAAATGTCTTTGCGCCGCGTTTCTGAAGCTCCACCATCAACTCAACATGATCCGTCATGGTGTCGATCGACGCTGCGATGTATTGCTCAGGGTCGCTCTCGCGCAGCGTGTCGGCTTCTTCGCGTGTCATGCCGTTCGGGTAGTAGCCGTTCTGTGGGTCATGCGCAGACGTCTGGTCCGTGAGCGTGTCGGGGGTGATTTTGCGTTCGATGAGGCGTTCGAGCAGATCAACAGCGTTGCCAACCCAGCCGATCGAAATCGCCTCGCCGGTTTTTTTGGCTGCGATGGCGCGGTCGATGGCTTTGTCGAGATCGCGTTCAATGCGGTCAAGGTAGCGGTCGTGTACGCGCTTCTCCAGCCGCTCAATGCACACTTCCGCCATGAGACAGACGCCGTCGTTCATGGTGATGGCGAGCGGCTGCGCACCGCCCATGCCGCCACATCCTGCGGTAACGTTCAGCGTGCCCTTGAGCGTGCCCTTGAAGTGTTGTCTGGCGCACTCAGCGTAGGTTTCATACGTACCTTGCAGAATGCCTTGCGTGCCGATGTAAATCCATGACCCCGCAGTCATCTGGCCGTACATGATGAGACCCATGCGCGCGAGTTCATCGAAGTGCTCCTGCGTGGCCCAGAAAGGCACGAGGTTGGAGTTTGCGATGATGACGCGGGGCGAGTCGGTCGTCGTGCGCACAATGCCCACCGGCTTGCCGGATTGCACGAGCAGTGTTTCATCCGGCTCAAGATTCTTGAGTGATTCGATAATGGCGTCATAGCACGCCCAATTGCGCGCCGCCTGCCCCCGACCGCCATAAACGATGAGGTCTTCCGGCTTCTCTGCGACTTCTGGATCGAGGTTGTTCATCAGCATGCGCATCGCGGCTTCGGCCTGCCAGGTCTTGCAGGTCAATGCGTTGCCTCGCGGGGCGCGGATGAGACGGTTTGATGCAATGGCGATGGTCATATCAGCATGATAAAGCGGCGCACGGAAGATCGCGTGCTGTCCAGCCGCATCTTCTTTATGTGCAGGGTCCTCAATAGCCCGCATTTACCGCGTTTTCATATGCAGTAAGACGGTTGAGTAGTGTGCTATACTGCTTGTGCTCCTGCAACTGGGGGGGTGGAGTTCTAGCGAGTTGAGAGAGGCATCCACCAATTCTGATTCCCTTCGCCCTGCTGGAACGGCCGCTGCTGGTGCGCCAGGTCTTGATGGCGCCGCGCAAGACACGTTGCAGCACATCGCGGAGAAACCGTTTGAACCGCCATCGCCCAGCGGCGATCTGCAATGGAAAGGCTTTCCTTGGCCGACCTTCGCGCTCACTGCGCTGTTCGTCTGCTTCACATTCATTCCCCCAGCGAGCGGCAACGCGAGGCTGACGTGGAGCCTGCTCGGCGTGGCCGGTGCGTTGCTGATCTGGCAGTTCGTATTGTGGATCGTCGCGAGCCGGCGTGGCATGCCGCTCAAGGTTGAGTTTTTCGCTGTCAAAGCGCATTACGTTCAGGCGTGTGTGCAATCCACGATCCTGATTTATTGGGGTTGGTACTGGCATCAGGTGTATGCGGAAGTGCCACTGATCCTTTCGCAGTTGATCTTTCTCTACTGCCTTGATGCGCTGTTTTCATGGTCGCGAGGAAGGACATGGCGTTTGGGCTTCGGCCCCATGCCGATCGTCATCAGCACGAATCTGCTGTTGTGGTTCCACCACGACTGGTATTTTCTCCAATATGCCATGCTTACCGTTGGCGCGCTGGGCAAACAGTTCATCACATGGGAGCGCGACGGCCGACGCACGCACATTTTCAACCCATCCGCATTCGGCCAGTCCGTTTTTGCGATCGGACTCATTGCCACAGGCACGACATCATTGTTGACCGCCGGGCAGTTGATTGCGCAGACGTTTGAAACCCCGCACATGCTCATCGTGATCTTTCTGGGCGGGCTGGTTGTACAGTACTTGTTTCACGTTACGCTGATGACCGTGGCGGCGACGGCAACGATCTGCGTCTTCGGGCTGCTCTACGCGCAGATCACAGGCGTGTATTTTTTCGTGAATATCAACATCGCAGCGCCGATTTTCCTTGGCCTGCATCTGCTGGTAACGGATCCTGCGACCTCGCCTAGGACGAATCTCGGCCGTGTGATCTATGGCGCGCTCTACGGCATCGGGTATCTGGTGCTCTTCCGTGTGCTTGATCTCATGGAAGTGCCGCTCTTTTGGGACAAGCTGCTGCCGGTCCCGATTCTGAATCTGTGTGTCCCGCTGATTGATCGCCTTGTGCGCATGGGGGTTGCGGGAAAGCTGAATCGGCTGTGGGAGAACGCACTTCAGCCGCGCATGATGAACCTGGTTCACATGGCCTGCTGGGTGTTGCTGTTCATCACCATGTTCTTCACCGGCTTCATCGAAGCGCCGCATCCAGGTAACTCGGTCGCCTTTTGGAAGCAGGCTCTGGCAGACGGCAAGCCGCATGCAGGGCACAGTCTTGTTCTCGCAGCAGGCGCCTTGGCGGAAGGTTCCCAATCCGGCGCTGCGTACAATGAACTCGGGCTTATCTGCATGGAAGGCAAGATCGTTCGTCAGAACAACGCGCTTGCTGCAAAGTACTTCGCTACGGCATGCGAACTTGAAGACATGAACGGCTGCGTCAATGTTGCAATTCAGTTCCTGTTCCTGGGTGAGCGGCGATCAGACGAAGATGTTGCTGCGGCTTTGGAGCGACTGGAAGACAAGTGTGCTGCCGATCCTGATTGGCTTTCTTGTTACCTGGTCGCCATGGCGTATGAGAACGGCCGCGGTCGTCCACTTGATCGCGATCGCGCTGTGGAACTGTATCAACGTTGTGGTGCGGGCAATCTCTATGCGCTCAAAGGCTTCGCTCGGATCGGGCTGACTGATTCATCGCATTCGGATCTGCTGACGACACTGCCTTCGGCTCTCGCCAGAGCGTGTGAACGCGGTGATGTCGAGAGCTGCTGGTATCTCGCGTATATGCACCATACCGGTCAAGGTGTTGATAAGGATGACAGCTTGGTCAGATACATCCTTGAGTGGGCATGTCAGAATGGGATGGATGATGCATGTGCTGCGATCGAATTTGAAACACTACCGGCATATCGAAACCCCGTGATGCTGGTTCCGAGCTGGTCCACGGCTTATCCGATCCCGTGATATTGAATGAGCACCGGCGGATTCTCAATCATCGAAGACCCCGTCGGTGCGAAACTCTCGCGGTATAAGAGCAAGCCGAAATAGTCGTTCGGTTACGAAGCAGAGCGTTCAATGAGTGAAGCGAGTTTTGTCTTAGGCAGGATCCGCTGAATCTGCTTGCCTCGCCCGACGAGGCGATCACCACCCTCACGGACATGATGCGCTGCTACATCACACACAAGCGTGGTGGGGCCGAGTTCAACAGCAATGGCGACAAGGCGCACCCGATGACCAAGCGGCGTAGGCGCGAGGTGGTCGATCGACAGGTGCGAACCGATGCCTTCTTCGTGATCTTCAAGATGCGGCGCAAGCACCTTGCGGGCTGCCAACTCCATGTGATGCGCCATCGACCATGTGGAATACACACGATGGACAATGATGCCGTCGAAGGCAGGGCACATGTCCTCGGTAACGGTAACCTCGATTTCAGCCGTAGCTCCAAGCGCGAGTGTTGGCTTCATGGCGGTTCAGTCTAATCTGGCCGGGGCGGCCGTCTTGATTGGCCGTACTTTGTAGCATCTTGGTTATCGGAAGCCGATAATTGGTGATGGGGAAGAAAGATAGATCGAGATCGGTTTATTTCTGATAATCTATCCGCAGAAATGGCGGGAGGAGCGTTGGGATGGGTAGCGAGTCCGATCAAAGTCAGGGGCTCCAGCAGGAGGGCGAAGGGGTCGCGCCGGAGCGGAACGGCGATGTGCACGCCGGAATTGTCCGCACTGGGCCGCAGATTCCCGGCGTGCGCCGGCCGATCACCGAGATCGAGATTGACGCCAGGCGCGTGTCGATCGTCGTGCCGACCTTCCGTGAGGCCGAGAACATTCCGCATCTCATCGCGCGGATTGAGCCGCTCCGTCAGCAGGGGCTTGTCGTCGAGGTGGTCATTGTCGATGACAACAGTCCCGACAACACAGAACAGGTTGTTGCATCGCTCAACAAACCGTGGGTGAGGCTCGTGATCCGCACGAGAGATCGGGGTTTGAGTCAGTCTGTACTCGAAGGCATTCGCCAGGCGCGGTATGACAACATCATCGTGATGGATGCAGACCTCAGCCATCCGCCGGAAGCCATTCCCGCGATGGTTGAGGCCCTTGAAGATGGCGCTGACATGGTGTTCGGCTCGCGTTACGTGCCGGGTGGCACGACCGCAGAAGACTGGGGCGCGTTCCGATGGCTCAACAGCAAAGTCGCTACGCTTCTGGCGCGACCGTTCACGTCAATCAAAGACCCGATGGCGGGCTTCTTCAGCCTGACGCGTGCGCAATTTGAACGAGCGGATCAACTCAATGCGGTCGGGTTCAAGATCGGCCTGGAGTTGATCGTGAAATGTCGTTGCCGCGATGTGCGCGAAGTGCCGATTCACTTCGCGAACCGTAAGTTCGGCGAGAGCAAGCTGAGCCTGAAAGAGCAGGTCAAGTACATTCGTCATCTGCGCCTGCTGGCAATGCACAAGTTCCCGGTGCTGGCATCGCTGACGCAGTTTCTCGCTGTTGGCCTCAGCGGCACGGTGGTGAATCTCGCGGTGCTCACATTGCTGCTCTGGATGGGCCTGATGACTGAAGTGGCTCTCGCAGCAGCGATTCTCATCTCCATGACGAGCAACTTTGTGCTCAACCGTCGCTTCAGCTTCTCCTATGCGCGCGATGGATCACTGCATCGGCAGTACGTGAGCTTTGTGGCGGTGTGCTCGCTCGGCGCGCTCATTAACTATGTCACCGCAATTGCGATGATCTGGCAATGGCCAGAGCTGATGCCACAGCTTGCCGCGCTTGTAGGCATTGCTGTGGGTACAGCGTTCAATTACGTGCTCAGCTACTACGCGGTATTTCGGCGGAAGTAGTCGGCTGACGACCATACAACATTCGCAGCGACCACCACAGCAGCACAGCGTGGCAGGCGACGAGCGCGACTTCAACAGCCATGAACACGACCAGATGCATGGTCGGTACACCGTGCGATTTGTCAAGCACGATGAAGCTCATATCGCGTGCCGTGATGACACGGTACCACAAACTCGACGCGATGGACGCCAGTACGCCGTAGCAGACGAATACCCCGAGCGCAAAGAGGCGCACCCTGACCAGTGCGAAAAGAATGCACACGGGGAAGAACACCATCGTGGCGTAACCGGCGAAGCCTTTGGTGCTCACCAAGAGAAACGTATAGGTGATCGCGCTCAGCATGAGGATGACCGCATCCTCGCGGCGCAAACTGCCGGTGATCCACGCGGGCAGAAAAATCGATGCCAGCGCAAGCAGAGAGATAATCTTCATCGTGCGCGAGAAAATGACCCCATCCATCGGCCAGCCAAACGCAGTGAGCAGGAATGGAACCGTGCCAGAAGAAAAATGTTCCGCGTGGAAGAGGATGCCGTCGATCGGGTTGATGTTGTAATACCACGCCACGCCGTAGGCGATCACCACCGGCAGCAGGAAGCCAACACCCATCGTAACCCATCGTCTGCTTTGGGCAGCCATGATGGGCATATACAGCAGGTTCAGGAACTTGACCGCCACCACGCTGAGACCCATCGCGAATGCCGCGGCTCCGACACGATTCTTCCCCATCAGATAGAAGCAGAGCGCGATGAGGAAGCCGACCCAAATGTGATTCTGGCCTGAGATGACGATGGAACCAAACGGCACTGGCGCGAAGATGTACAGAATCGCAGCGCGGCGGACGATCGTTTCATCGAACGCTCGCCGTGCTGTTGCAAGCCAAAGCGGGAACGTCGCAAGGTCGAAGAGGATGGCCACCAGCACGAGACACTTGGCGGAATCCCACAGCATGAGCGCGCCAGTCGTAATGTAGAGAAAGGCCGGGCCGTAGTGCAGCGGCAGGTCAGCATGGTGCGTCGGAATGTGGCCGTCCAGAATCAGATGCGACCAGAAGAAGTACGTTTGCACGTCTGATCGAGGCTCAAGGCCGAGTATCACAAAGAGTGTTATGAAGCCGCCCAGTCGCGAAGCCAGCATCAACGTCCAGATGACGGTGCTGAACTGTCTGGCTTCAAGTTCGAACAACCGACGCCAGCATACAAGCACGCACCCGGCAAGGCCGAGTGCGAGGGCGACGCCGATTTTCAGCACGATGGTCTGGTCGATCATCTCCACACCGAACGGATGGCACAGCGCATGGTGGGGGACAATCCCACCCCGTAACAGTGTACCGGCGCGAAAAAACGCCGCCTTCGGACTTCCAAAGGCGGCGTTTCGGTTTGTTAGCGAAGAAAGCGGGTGAAGGGACTTGAACCCTCGACATTCACGTTGGCAACGTGACGCTCTACCACTGAGCTACACCCGCGGTGAGAACACGAAGGATAGCATGAGACGCGGTCTTGGCAAGTGCCCAAGCCGCTGTTCTGCAACCGGAAACGGGCTTTTTCAGGCCCCGGCAGCCGCTTCTCGCGATATTCTGGGGCCGATGCCATTCGTGGTGACTGAGTTTGAATCGACGCCGAACCCCAACGCCGTCAAATGCTGGTTGGACCGGCCGATAAGCGACCGCCCCCGCAGCTTTTTGAACCCTTCGATGGCTGCTGGCGATCCACTGGCTCAAGCGATCTTCGAACAGACCGGCGCGACCACGCTGCTCTTCAACGGCGACTGGCTCACGGTCAACAAGCCGCCTGAAGCCCACTGGGCAACCGTCAAGGCAAAGATACGCAAAGTCCTTGCAGAGGCAGATGCTCCATGAGTCGCGTGCGTAACCGTTGTCGACCAGATGATCGCAGGCGTGCAATCGCTTTGGCGATCGGCCGGTGGTTCGCAGAAAACGCGCGAACGCTGCCTTGGCGCGAGCATCGCACGGGCTATACCGCGCTGGTTTCCGAAGCGATGCTCCAGCAGACGCAGGTATCGCGGGTCGTGAAGAGCTATATCGCTTTCATGGAGCGATTCCCGACGGTCCAGCATCTGGCAAACGCTACTGAGCAGGAAGTGCTCGCCATGTGGCAGGGACTGGGGTACTACCGCAGGGCGCGCAACCTGCACGCCGCCGCAATGAAGATATGCAGTGATCCTCAATTCAGCGGAGCGGTGCCGCAGTCGGTGGATCAGTTGCGCGAACTGCCCGGCGTGGGGCGATACACCGCTGGCGCAATTGCCTCAATCGTCTTTCAGCATCGCGAGCCGATCGTTGATGGGAATGTTCAACGAGTCTTTGCCAGACTTGAAGGTCACGCCGATGTTCATTCACGCGAAGGAGCAGCGTTGTGTTGGGAGTGGGCGAAGCAACTGGTCGATCAGGCGAACAACCCGGGCGAACTCAACGAAGGCCTGATGGAGCTTGGCGCAGTTGTTTGCACGCCGCGTGCGCCGCGATGTGCAGCCTGCCCCACATCGCAGTGGTGCCAGGCATTCAAGGCCGGCAAGCAGGAAAGCCTGCCCGCGCCAAAGCCGCAGGCGAAGCAGGTTGATGTGCATCATCACGCCGTCATCATTCGCCGTGGCGGCAGAATACTTCTTGAACAGCGTCCAATCGAAGCCGTATTGCGCACAAGCAAGACGACGATCAAAGAGAAAACGATGAAGAATGGAGCCATGTGGGGAAGCATGTGGCAAACACCGACGATTGAAAGCGATGTGCCGCTTACGCCCCGTGCCGTTCGTGCGAGGCTTGCCATCGACGTTGATTCACTCGTGCGTCAAGGCGCGTTCGTGCATCAGACGACACATCGTCGAATTACGTTTCACGTTTTTACGGCCCGCACGCGCGCCCGGCGCGGCACATGGCGCAAGCCGGGCGATGTGCGCGACCTGCCAATGAGCAACCCGCAGCGGCGGATCGTCAAAATGGCAATGGAAGAAGTCTCTGTTGGCTGACGCTGAAGATCAGCCCCAGTTGGCAAGCAACATCAGGCGCTTGATGACATCCACCTTATTATCGTAGTTGATATTGCCCACAAAATGGGGTTCGAGTTGTTCTCACGTTCCGTTGTTCTGGATAGAACAGACGGCCTCTACGACTCCGCTTTAAGATGCTTCGCTGGAGCCAATCGTGTCGCATCAGCTTCTGACCGGATGCGCCGCTGAGCAAGCTGTGCCGCCAGCTCGATTGCAGCGATCATCGATCCCGCGCTTGCGCGATTCTTTCCGGCGATGTCAAACGCCGTGCCGTGATCGGGGCTGGTACGAATGAACGGCAGGCCGATCGTCCAGTTCACAGCTTTATCCCAACCGAGCAGCTTGACCGGAATCAGACCCTGATCGTGATACATCGCGACGACAAGGTCATACTCGCCAGCAGCGGCTGCGATGAACACCGTATCACCGGGAAATGGGCCGCGTGCGTCGATGCCTGACTCCTGTGCGACGCGAATCGCAGGCGCGATGAGTCGCTGCTCTTCATCGCCGAACTGGCCGTTCTCGCCTGCATGGGGATTGAGGCCCGTTACGGCGATGCGGGGTTTTTCAATGCCCAGTTCAAGACAGGCTTGATTGCCGAGATCAATCGGATCAAACACGCGACCAATCGTCAGCACGTTACGAATGTCCATCAGCGGCAGGTGCGTCGTCGCCAGCACCACGCGCAGGCGAGGCGAGACGAACATCATCGCGTGGCGCTTCACCTTCGCTCGGTGGGCAAGCAGTTCCGTATGCCCCGGCCAGTTGAAGCCTGCGTGCTGCCACGATTCTTTGCTGATCGGCCCTGTTACCAGTGCATCGATTCTGCGCACATCTTCCACAGGTCGCATGGCGTCTGAGATGGCTTCTTCCACGAATGCCTTTGAAGCGAGTCCGTTGGGGCGCCCCGGGGCGTGAGGCAGGCGCACCATGCCTTCAAACTCGTCAAAGTCCAGCACGACCACGTCGTCGAGGATTTGCCGATCAAGTCGTTTCGACCCTTGCTGCACGCGGCACCAGAAGGCGTCCAGCCGCTGCTGATCGGCTGCATAAGTGAGCATCTCGTTGACGCCGTAGATGACAAAACGAGCAAGGTTGCGAACCTTGGGGTCCGCCAAGGCCTTGATGAGCACTTCCGGCCCGATGCCCGCAGGATCGCCCATCGTGATGCCGATCACGGGCTTAGGTGGGGCAGGCTGGCGGGACGGTGCAGTCATGCATGATCGTAGGTGGTGCAGCGAACGCAGGCGACAGCAGTCGCGAAGCTGCGGCTGAGCGGGACATTCGCCTCTGGGAGTTGGAAAGACATCCAAATTGGCGTATGATGTCCACCCTTCGGGCGATTAGTTCAGTTGGCTAGAACGCACGGATCACACCCGTGAGGTCACTGGTTCGAGTCCAGTATCGCCCACTTCCTGAGCCGTTGGCCCCGCGGCCGCATTTCTGGTGCTTGCGTTGATGAGCGAAGCGGGGGTCCACCCAAATCCATTTGCGCCTGAGCGAGCGAGCCGCACGCGACTCGTACTGCGCTTGGTCCGCATCAACGGCGGCTCCGTCGCATCAGGACCATCGCAAAATCTCTTTCGATGTGCGTGCTATGCGGGTAAGCGCCATGGGGCAGGGGATTGTCCAGCGCGCAGAAAATTTGCGATTCGGTCAAGGGATCCGTGAAGCGGTTGCGTGTACGGGGTGAACGCCGGGGTCAGAACACGCATTCACACACACGCAAACCACGTGTACCGAAAGGACCATTGTCATGTCATTCACGCGCTCTCTTGTTTCACTCACCATCATCGGGGCCGCTTGTCTGGGGATCGGCACATCGGCACAGGCGCAGGTGATCAAAGCCGTTGGCAACAACACGTACGGCCAACTCGGCGATGCCACGGGCATTAAAAGGCTCTATCCGATTGCGGTAGAAGGTCTCGGCGGCGAGGCAATCGATGTTAAAACAGGCAACAATCACTCGCTAGCGTTGATGGCGGACGGCACTGTTCGCGCATGGGGACGCAACGTTGTCGCTCAAATGGGATTGGGTTACATGAGCGATGAGATCATGACGCCCATCACAGTACCCGGCCTCAGCAACATTGTGGCCATCGCAGCGGGCGGATCGTTCAGTCTGGCCTTGCGCACTGACGGCGTCGTGTTTGCTTGGGGGCTGAACCAGGACAGCCAGTGCGGTCAGCCGAGCAACAACATCGCCGTTACCACGCCGACGCAGGTGCCTTGGCTGACGGGTGTAACTGCGATTGATGCGGGTTTGTATCACGGTGTTGCGCTTCGCTCAGATGGCACGGTCTGGTCATGGGGTCGAGGTACGAGCGGTCAGTTGGGGAACGGTCTTACGCAAACCAGCGCCACGCCAGTGATGGCTGCGGGCGTCTCGAACGTAACAAAGATCGCTGCGGGCCACTTCTTTACAGTCGCGCTTCGGAATGACGGTACGCTCATGGGTTGTGGAGCTGGCCATGAAGGTCAGCTCGGATCAACCGGAACGCAAGCGACGGCATTCCCTATTACTATCAACGGTGCGACGAATGTTGTGGATGTGGCCTGTGGTGGCTATCACACGCTGGCTGTTCGATTTGATACGCGCCAACTCTTTGCATGGGGCAGCAACACCCACGGTCAACTTGGTATTGGTACTACCAGCAGCACATCGACCCCGACTTTCACTGGTTTGACAAACATCAAGCGAGCCTTCGCAAGCATATACAGCAGTGCCGCCATCGACCAACACGACGGACTTCACGGCTGGGGTCGCAATAATCACGGCCAGTTGAGCAGTGGTACGACGGTGGACCGCTCCAGACCAGCACCGTTCGGCAAACTCCTTGAAACGGTGACCATGTCGATCGGTGAGTTCCACTCCCTCATCATCACCATCGAGCCGGTGTCCACAACCCCCGAAACGTGCCCGGGCGATCTCAACGGCGACAACAAGGTTGATGTGCTGGACCTTCTCCAACTGCTTGGTTCGTGGGGCGTCTGCCCGCAGGCTACGGCAGCAACGGCTGGTTCAACCCGCTGATACGCGGATACAAACTACTTCCTTCTCTCGAGGGCCTGCGGACAACCGCAGGTCCTCTTTCTTTTTGGGGATTGATTCACTCGTCTCGTTTGTACAATCGCACCTTACTGAGGAGACCTGGACGTGGTGAATGAAGCAACAATGGTGCTGAAACAACTGGGGAGCGGCGATTCTGCTGCCGCGCAGCGTCTCCTTCCGCTTGTGTATGAAGAACTTCGCGCACTTGCGGGCAGTCACTTTCGCCATCAGCGTGCGGATCACACACTCCAGCCCACCGCGCTCGTGCATGAGGCGTTCGTCAAGCTGATCGACCAGACTCATACGGAATACAACAGCCGGGCGCATTTCTTTGCGGTGGCTGCCACGGCAATGCGGCAGATTCTCACCGATCACGCCCGCCGAAAGAAGGCTGATAAGCGGGGGGGGGAGTGGCAGCGTGTGAGTCTGGATGATGTGAACCGTCAGGAGACGGGACGCGGCGAGTTTGATGTTGTCGCCCTTGACGAGGCTCTCACGAAACTGGAGCAGCTGGATCCACGAAGGCATCGCGTCGTCGAGCTACGGTTCTTTGGCGGGTTATCGGTGGATGAGGCCGCTCAGGTGCTCGGCATTTCACGCAGCACCGTGGAGAGCGACTGGCGCAGCGCAAGGGCGTGGCTCAGCGTGGAGCTGGAACATGCGACCCAATAGATAAGATTGAGCTGAAGGAGAGCTGGTGCTATTGCTTTACGGCAGCCGCGCCATCAAGCATGATGCGTGAGACCATGCGCAGGGCGGTCAGCCAGTCCGAAGCAAGCTCCTTGCTCCAGCCCGGCCCGGCGACCTCAGCCATCGCCGCCACAAGGCATTGGCAGACCATCTCATAATGCTCGGTCTTGGTGCCGTAGCCCACATGTCGCTGGCCGAGTTCGCGGAGCGTTCCACGAACCTGATCCGGGGTGCGTAGGTTCGCTACAACCAGAGACAGGGCCGCCGTCAGTTTTTTCTTCTGGCCGGACATGTCCTCCGGGAAGAGTTTTTTGAGGTCCGGATACGCCTTGAAGAGGCGGCCATAGAACCGATCCGCAAGTTCGCCAGCGCGCTCGGTAAGGCGGCCAAAGCTCTCTTCAAGCCGCCGAATCAGTTCCTGGTCGGTGTTCAGCCCAGGCGGCATCGACTCAAGCCCGAGCGGATGAATGGTTACCTTCATGGGAAGTCTCCACAACGATAACGCAATCCCTCAACCTGACCCTTGGCCGCGTCATGATTCCGCAACATTTTTTTGATGTCCGCTCAGCCGCGATGATCCCTCGTGGGATGTGCAGAAAGTGAAGCGAACAGCACCCGCTCGCCGTTACAATGCGGCTGAAGAGTGCCGGAACTGAAACAGCGAATGGAATCCGATCGTTTTCACAGGGTGATGCACATTTTCGGCGAGGCCTTGGCTTTGCCTGATTCCCAACGGGGGGTCTATCTGGACCAAGCTGCCGAGGGCGATGCCGACTTGCGCCATCAGGTGGAGCGCATGTTGGCCTTGGATGCTGCACCGGAAGCGAGCTTCGGCGGTCGCGGCGAGGGCATGTACATGCTGGCCGAGCAGATTGCCTTGCAGGAAGAATCTCGCGGTAGTGGATCGAGCGTTACGTCGGCTGATGGAGCCTTTGCCAACACTATGAGTGCGCAGGGCGTTCCTGTGTTGCAGGGGCGTTATCGCATTCTCCGCAAGATCGGGGAAGGCGGCATGGGAGTGGTGTATGAAGCCGAGCAGCTGCGTCCACGGCGAACGGTTGCGCTGAAGGCGATTCGTCCCGGCATTGCGTCACGGGACACGCTCAAGCGATTTGAATACGAAGCTCATGTGCTCGGCCGATTACAGCACCCCAACATCGCACAGATTTACGATGCGGGCGCAGCCGACGAAACTCGTCTGGATCAGGCGTTCTTCGCGATGGAGTTCATCAACGGGTTGCCGCTGACAGAACATGCGAAGGTGCACATGTTGTCCGTGCGCGACAAGCTCGCGTTGCTCTGCAAAGTATGTGATGCGGTTCATCACGCTCACCAGCGCGGCGTGATTCACCGCGACCTCAAGCCGTCCAACATCCTTGTGAATGAGATCGGTGAGCCGAAGATTCTTGACTTCGGTGTTGCTCAGACGGAAAGCGACCCCACGCTGACCACGATGCACACGATTCCGGGGCAGCTCGTAGGTACGCTGGCGTATATGAGTCCGGAGCAGGTGCTGGGCGATCCGAGCGGAGTCGATCATGGAACGGACATTTACGCGCTCGGCGTGATTTTGTATCAGTTGCTCACCGGCACGCTGCCTCACGATCTGACACGCTGCTCGCTGCCTCGTGCGGCGCAGGTAATTCGCGAAGAGGAGCCGAAGTCGCTTGGCGAGTACGATCGACTTCTGCGAGGCGATCTTGATCTCATCGTTAAAACTGCGATGGCAAAGGATCGCACTCAGCGATATCGCTCCGCAGCGGAACTGGCGGAAGACATGCGCCGATTTCTTGATGGTCGGCCTGTTCTGGCTCGCCAGGAATCAGCCATTCATGGCCTGCGAAGACAGGTGCGCCAGTATCGCGCGGGCGTCGCACTGGGACTTGCAGCATGCGTCATTTTGACCGCCGCTGCTTTGTATGGGTTCATTCAGCGTGCGCGAGAACGCGCGGCGAATCGTGCAGCAGAATATGCGCTTGTGCTGGCCGAAGAAGCGGAAGATCGCGCCAATCGCGAAGCCGAGTCCTTAAGGGAGTCGCTGTACCGAAGCACAATCGGGTTTGCACACGCGGCGTATCTGAATAAAAGCCTTGGTCGCATGAGGAAACTGCTGGACTCTGCTCCGGAAGACCTGCGCCAGTGGGAGTGGCGTTATCTGCAGGGTTTGACGAACACGAGTTTTCGCGAAGTCACAGCGCATATTCCCTCCAACTCTCGCATGGCTGTTGCCACTGCAGCGCCAGTAGCGGTAACGATGAGCCAAACAGGCCCGGTGCGCGTGTGGAACCTGACAACAGGCGAGGAGCTGGCATCCTGCACGCGCACGGGATTGGAAACGTGGATTGCAATCAACCCTGAAGGAACAATGGCCGCCATCGGCGCAGCGGGTGAAGTCGAGATTGTCGATCTTGCAACATGTCGCGCACGGGCGGTCATTCAACTGGATGTCAGCCACATCCGCACAGCTTCATTTGATCGTGCAGGGCAGCGATTGGCGGTGGTGGGGTCTGAAGCAGCCGTCTTTGATGCGCAGCAGTCGATGCGATCGCTGTGGCGCGCAACAGATGTGCCAGTCCTGCACACCATGCAATGGAGTTCCGATGGCTCCGTTCTCATCGCAGGCGGGCTGGATGGTCAGGTGCTGATGTTCGATGGAGCCACCGGTGAGCGGCTATGGTCTCGTAGTGGCCACTCGCAGGCAGTCCGATCGTTTTCGTTCCATCCGAACGGCATTCATGTCGCGTCAGCGGGTAATGACAGCATGGTGTATGTGTGGAACGTCGCTACAGGTGATCGCGTGGTTGCATTGCAGCCGCACGAGAACAAGATTCTCGCGTTGGCGTATTCGCTCGATGGCCGCTACCTGCTCTCCGGTGGCACGGATTCAAGCATACAGATTACAGACACGGAGACGTATGAACGTGTCGGCCAGTTGATGGGACACGAATGGACGATTTTGGAACTCGGCATCAATGTCGCGAATGGTCAGTTGATTTCGCACTGTCGAGGCGGCGAGCTGCGATGGTGGGAGATTGAAGACGCTGCGGGGCTTCGCGATCGGATGAGGCTCGGTCGATCAGTTGTGGCTGTGGCGATGAACGAAAGCGGCACACGCACAGCGGTCGCGCCCCGTGCGCAGGGGTTCAAGGTGATTGACGCGGTGACCCGCCGCGAACTGTGGACGGAAGCAGACATTGGCGTTGTGATGCACGGCCTGACTTTCGGCAGTGATGATCGACTGTTCGTCTCAAGCCACGACCGGCATGTCCGATGCTACGACAGTGCAAGCGGTTCACTCCTGTGGCAATCGACAGTGTTGGATGAGCCGCCGACGCACTGTGAACTCAGCCCGACTCGGCGCATACTCGCGGTAGGTAGCCGCGATGGGTTTGTGCGCCTCTTTGAGAGCGATACTGGTGCGCATATTGGTACGCTGGGTGAGGGATTATCAGCAGTACTCGGTCTGCAATGGATTGATGACGATCACATTCTGTTGTGCGATGAGCGAGGTCAACTTCAACGGTGGAGCGTGAGACAGCAGACGCTGCTTGCCAGGCATCAGGCACATGACACCACCGTGTATCAGATCGTGTTGCTCAACGACGGTCAATCGTGCGTAACAGCAAGCGAAGACGGTTTTGCCCGTATCTGGAATCTCGAGTCCTTTGCGCTCGAAGGTGAACTTAAAGGGCATTACGGCGCGATCTACTCGCTGGCGGTCAATCCTGATGGCTCGCGTATTGCCACTGGCGGTTTTGACAATGTCGTGAGAGTTTGGGACGGACGCACAAACGAAGAGCTGCTTACGCTGACAGGGCACACAATGAGCGTAACGCATCTCAGCTTCAGTGCAGACGGCAACACGTTGCTCTCCGCGAACGACGACGGAACCGTGCGATGGTGGCATGCGCGGCGAGCGATATCACGCTAAAGTCGCCTTGACTGCGCGTCTTTGCTGCTTCATGGCTCAGCGGAACCGGATGCAGCGAGTTTCTCTTGCCATGCCTGCATTCGCTGGTCGTGGCCGTGCTCCGGCTCGGCTTCATGCCACAACGTGTAAAGTCGCGTAGCCAGTTCCGCGAGATCTCGCACATGTGCATGTTCGCCGCCGAACTCGTCAGACATTGCATCATGATGATCTTGAAGCTGCGCTTCCGCAGTGGTGAAATGGCTTTGATTTAGACGAACGTAAAACAGATTGCGGAATGCAGCAAATGTGTCGCGATGGTGCATGCCCAGTGCGGTTCTGCGGCCGTCATGCACAGCGCTGTAGGCCGCTTCCGCCTCGGCAAGATTGCCTTGGAGTTGCCTGAGACCGCCCAGAACGTTCAGGGCTGCAAGTGTTTCAAGTGAATCGGGTCCGAACTGAGCAAAGCGTCGCTCGTAAACATTTTTCACCAGTGGCTCGGCTTCGTCCAGCCTGCCTTGCGATTGCAGAAGAACGCCCAGATTCAGTTCCAGCGCGAGGGTGGACGAATGATCTTCACCCGAAACGCGGCGGCGCGCCTCGAGCAACGCGCGATAGCTCGCTTCGGCGTCATCCAGCCGTCCGAGCCTGCGGTGAACAACGGCAAGATTATTCATGGCGATCATCGTGTGCGGGTGGTGCCTTCCAAGAAGCATCTCTCGTTGCGCAACGACTTCGCTGAGGTCGCGCTGCGCGTCTTCAAGCCGGCCCATTCGCATTCGGATGATGCCGAGATCGTTGAGTGCCGTTAGCGTGTGGTTCCGGTCGCGACCGAACACACGAGTTCTGATTTCGTATGTCCGCTGCATCAACTGCTCGGCCGTGTCAAGGTCGCCGCGATGCAGTGCAAGCCGTGCCTGTTCACTCAACAAGTCAGCATCAGCAGCGTCTTCAAGAGAATCAGATTCGCCGAGACGTACGAGGGCTTGTTGGATTTCAGCTTCGGCGTCGTCGTATCGCTGCTGAATGCGCAACGTTCGCACGATCCCGGTCAGTGCATGGCGGGTGTCGATGTGTCGATCGCCGATCGCTTCTCGCAGGCCCAGATAGGCTGCACGATACATCGGTTCCGCCTCGGCGAACTGTTCGCGCAGCTCAAGTGATGCGCCGAGATGATGAAGTGATCGCAATGTATCCGGATGGGCAGGGCCGAGCGTCTGGTTCCGAAGCTCGTAGGCGCGGCGAATGTGCTCCGCGCCGGGCTGATAAACGCCGATGTTGCCGTAGATGATTGACAGAGAATGCCGAAGCGACGCTTCAACGAGAGGTTGATCGAGGAACTGCGCTTCCAGGGCGAGTGATGCGCGTCGAAGCATGTGCTCGTCGAAAACTTCTCGGGCAAGGTCGGTCGGCGAGACGCCTCGCCACATCCGGTCGAATGTTGCGACGGCGAGGGCAGTCTGCTTTTTGTCCAATTCGTCTGCAGCGAGATTCTCTCGCAGTTTCTCTTCCAGACGATCGTGCATGGTTCGCCCCATTGCTTCAATGTCCAACGTGTCGAACATGTCTGTCTGGAAAGCCAGAATCTGGCTGAGCTGAGCCTCACGTTGTTCGGCAAGAACACGCTGCTCAGCTTCGCGTATCGCGTATCGCACTGAGACCGCACTGGTGACGATGAGCGTCATCGCGACGACCGCGGCGGACGCTGCGGCCGCCTGATTGCGAATGGCAAACTTGCGCAGGCGATACCACGCACTTGGCGGTCCGGCGAGCACGGGCTGGTGCGAGAGCGCGTGACGAAGGTCGGTTGCCAAGAGGCCTGCGGACTCATATCGTCGATCCCGGTCCTTCTCCAGGCATTTCATCACGATCCACTCAAGCTCGCCTCGCACTCTTCGCCGAAGTGCGTGCCGCTCTGTGCCGCGATGCTGCGCATAACGATCAGCATCCGATATTGCCAGCCGTGCCAGCCGCGATGACGGCTTGACCGCATCAATCTCGCGAATCATGCGTTGCAGATCTGCCAGCGATGACGTTCGCAGCGTGTTCCGATCGATCGGGGTGTCGCCGGTCAGCAGTTCGTAAAGAATTGCACCGAGCGAATAGACATCGCTGCGTGTATCGACCAGCTCCTCACGGTTCGCCGCCTGTTCAGGACTCATGTAAGCGGGTGTACCGATGAGCGTGCCCGCGATTGTCAGTCGATGCGTGTCGTCATTGGTTGCATGAATTGCTCTTGCGATTCCGAAGTCGATGATGCGAGGCAACGCGCCGCTGGAATGTTGTTCGACGAGAATGTTCGACGGCTTCAGATCGCGGTGAATCACGCCTTTCATGTGTGCGTGCTGCACGATCTCGCATACTTTGATGAATAGCTTGACGCGCTGCGGCACGGTGAGCCGCAGGCGATCGCAATACTCAGTGATTGATTCGCCTTTGACGTACTCCATCACGAAGTACGGAAGACCTCGCTCGGTTACTCCGCCATCGAGAATCTTCACGATCCCGGGATGCTCCATCATGGCGAGTGTTTGCCGCTCCGCCTCGAAGCGGGCTACGATTGAGCGCGAATCCATGCCGGGCTTGATGAGCTTGAGTGCGACTTCACGTTGAACAGGCTCGGTTTGCTCAGCGAGATACACCGTTCCCATCCCACCTTCACCGAGCACGCGGATGATGCGATAGCGATCGATCTGTTCAGGATGGGGTATGGCCTCGTCGGGAGACGGTGATGCAGAGGTATCCAGGAGTTCGGGAGGAAGAGCCAGCCGGGCGTCAGCAAAGCCCTGGCCAGGCTGCGCATGGGCAGTCAGCAGTTTGCGAAGGGAGCTGGCAAGTTCAGGATCACTCGCGTCGATGGCGGTCAGATAGCTGGATTGCTTATCAGGCGGGAGAACCCTCGCCTCTTCAAAGCAGCGGCTCAACTGCTGGAATCGAGAAGCATCCACTCATGCGACTCCCGACAACTGCGAGCGAAGCCACGCACGCGCCATAAACCAGTCCGATTCAACCGTTCGATACGACACGTCAAGCGTCTCGGCGACTTGATGACATGTCAGCCCACCGAAGAAACGCAGTTCCACAATCCGTGCCTTGCGATTGTCCAGCGCGGAAAGCTGGTCCAATGCCTCGTGGAGCGCGAGCACATCTACGCCGTCATCTGTACGGATTGAGGGCGTCTGGTCGTCGAGCGCGAGGCGCATGGCATCGCCGCCGCGCTTGGAAGCATGCCGCTTGCGAGCATAATCCACCAGCACCTGCCGCATGGATTGAGCCGCCATCGCCCGAAAGTGAGCGGAATCTCTGAAGTGGACATTGCCGCTTTGGGTCAGCTTCATGTACGCCTCATGCACCAGTGCGGTGGGTTGCAGCGTGTGTCCAACACGTTCGCGCTCGAGGTATGACGCGGCCTGCCGCCGAAGCTCGTCATACACGACCGCGAGCAATTCAGCGGGGTCTTGTCCGTGGTTGGGGGCGATGCGGTCGGTCACGTCCTTCTCCGGGCCGCGTCAAGGGGCCGCTGCAAGCATTATCGCTGCGCAATTCGCGATCGACAAACAAAAACCGCACTCGTGACGCCGCAGGCCCCATTTTTGATGCTGAGCGGCGATTTTATTTCCCGCAAAGTTTGTGGGTCAGGCTGGTGCTTTGCGCTTGTGGGGGTAGAGGCAGGTTCCCAGAGCGGCTTTTCCCGGCTCAGGGACGAGAGAAAACCGAGAGCAAAGCCACCCGAATCACGAGGATCAACCCATGACGACATTCATCCAAAGTCTAATTTTCACACGCTGGGCAGCCGGGCTTTTCGCGGCTTGCGCGCTGGCTGCTTCTGCAAATCAGGTTCATGCGGGAACTGTGACATGGACAGGCGGCGGTGGCGACAGTCTTTGGAGCAACCCCGCGAACTGGGATTCCAACCCGAACCTGCCCGGACCGACGGATGACGTTGTGATTGTTACAGGCGGTGAAGTGAACTTCGACGGCCCGGCTGGAACGCAGGTCGCCAGCATCAATGTAACGGGCAGTTTCCGCATTAGCCAAGCCACCGGCACAATGACCGTCGCGGGTGATGTTATTGTTTCACAAACGTTCACCATGAGCGCGGGATCACTCACGCTTGGCGGTACGTTGAGCGTTCATGGCGCGATGAGCTGGACAGGCGGCACGATCTTTGCTGGGAATGACGTGATCATTCAGCCGGGTGTGAATGCCACGATCTCCGGCACATCCGGCGTAAGAATCGGCGGCGTGCTGCGCAACTACGGCACGATTACACAAACAGGCAATACGCTCACGCTTGGCATGCCAGCCGGTGATCCAGGCATTGTCGAGAACTTGAGCGGCGGAGTTTGGAACTGGACCGGCGGCTTCCTTGTGCTCGGCCCCAACCCGACAACCCACGCATTTGTCAATGAAGGACTCGTGGTGCGGTCTTCAACCGGATCGACTGGCGTCGGTGTGCCATTCCACAACGAAGGCACTGTGCAGATTACCGGCGGGACGCTCAACCTGACCGCTGGCGGATCGAATGCAGGGTTCATCGAAATGACGAACCCCGCTTCGACACTACGGCTTGGCGGCACAACGGATGTCTTCGTTCACGCACCAAAATCTTCTATCGTCGCTGTAGGAACGATTGAGCTGCAGGCCACGCAGGAGATCGGCAACCAACTGATGACAAGTGGCCCGATCGTTCTCAATGGCTCCGGCAGCACAACCGTAACGTTCACCACCGATCGCACCTTCAGTAATACGGTCAATCTTCCCACGGGAGCCAAGACAGTGGTCTTTCTCGGCGATGCGGTGATGAACGACACGTTTACCTTTGCGGGTGGCACCATCGTTGTGCATGGCGATCTGGACATCAACGCACATTGGAACTGGTCCGGTCAGTCACTCCGTGTGCACGGCATGGCGACGATCGACGAGAACGCCACCGTTACGCTGACGGCGGCTTCGAGCAAAGCGTTCATCGGCGTAATGGAGAACTACGGCGTCGTTACCAACAATTCCGGCGCGGGAGGCGTCATGACGCTCGGCAACACAACACTGCCCGGCATCTTCATCAACAAACCCGGTGGCGAGTTCATTCAGCAGCAGGGCGGTATCAGCGGGTTCATCGGCGTTGACAACTACTTCATCAATGAAGGCGTGTATCGCAAGATCGGCGCGCAACTGAGCCAAGTCTCCCATACGGGATTCATCAACGAGGGTGACATGCTGCTTGAGGGCGGAACCGTTCAGATCAATCAGAGAGAGTTTGAAAACGAAGGCAATGTGGTTATCACCGGAGCCGCGCTCAACATTCACGGCGGTGGCTTGAATGCGGGTAGCATCAACGCGGACGCAGCTTCTACACTGACCTTTGCAGGATCATCAGCAACCACGTTCATCCATGAAACAGGCTCAACAATCGTCTCCAACGGTCAACTCAACATCAATAACCCGCCTGGCCAGATGTTCGACGACCAACTCACAGTCGGCGGCAATGTAACCATCGGCACCGGGGTTACCTTCCTGCAGAACATGCACATACCAGGCAACCTGATCGTGAGCCATGCAACCTCAGAGGGCGACGTGCACTTTGCAGGCGACTTGGTGCTGGATGGAACATTCACAAAAACATCCGGCACGGGAATCCTGCGAGTTGACGGCGATTTCGACCACAACGGCAATGGCGCCATCGGTGGCGGAACGATCTCCGTTGGTGGCGTCATGACGGTGGCCAAGGGGCAGACGCTCTCGCGAACAGGCTCCACCGCAGTCACCTTCGCGGGCACGATGCACGTTGAGGGCGTCTTCAACAATGCGCAGACGCTCAACATCGGCACGCTGCTTGGCATCACAGGTTTGCCCGGCACAATGGTTGTTCAGCCCGGCGGCGAACTTCGGCAATCAGGTGTCGGCGGCTTTGCAGTGCCGAGCGGCGTTGATGCCGCGCTCAACCACATCGTCAACTATGGCACGTTCCGTCGTACGAACGAAAACACATCCGCGGGTACATACAACGTCCCCTTCACGAACCACGCGCTCTTCAAGCTGGAAGCGGGTGTGCAGCGATTCGGGCGAGTGCTCACGCAGGCCGGCGGCGTGATGGAGATACCCGCAGGCACCGGGCTGCATGTGGACTTTGCTGGGCTGGCCTCGTTGCAGGTTACAGGTGGTATCGTTGAGGGTGAAGGCGCGATTGAAGGCCCCGTCAACAACACTGGCGGCGTCATCTCGCCCGGCTTCTCGCCCGGCATCCTCTCTGTCATCGGCAGCAGCGGCAACTACAATCAATCTTCCAACGGCGTGCTGTTCATTGAGATCGACGGCGAAACGCCCGGCACGGAGCACGATCGCCTTGCGGTGAGCGGAACCGCGAGCCTCGGCGGACGACTGATGCTCGATTTCCATCCTGAGCTTGATCTTGAAGTCAATGACGAGTTTGAAATTGTAACTGCGACGACGGTAACGGGTAAATTCCAGACGGTTACGCCATGCGATGGCATCCGCATCGTGTACACATCCAACCGAGCGAAGGTTGAGGTAACGGGCCAGAACCGTGCTGGCGACTTCAACTGCGATGGCGTCGTCGATGTGCTTGACCTGCTGTTCCTGCTGTCATCGTGGGGGCCTTGCCCGAAGGGCAGTGATTGTCTCGCGGACCTCAACGAAAGCAATGTCGTCGATGTGCAGGACCTTTTGATTCTGCTCAGTAACTGGGGGTGAGAGGGAAATAGTTCAGCAAGCCAGAGCTTTGAACGCGTGCTTACGCCGCCACAGCCGCAGTAACCTTCTTTGCTGCGTCGGTGAGGTCTGAAGCTGTTTGCATCGTTGGGATTTCGCGACGTGCTTCGTCAAGAATCCGCCTCGCTGCTTCCACGTTCGTGCCTTCGAGCCGCACGACGAGCGGCACTTTGAAGCCGACTTCCTTCGCAGCGTTGGCGATGGCTCGTGCGATCTTGTCGCACTGCATGATGCCGCCGAAGATGTTGACGAGCACACCCTCGACCGCCTTATCTGAGAGGATGATTCGGAAGGCTTCGGTAACGGCTTCCTCGCTCGCGCTGCCGCCGACATCGAGAAAGTTCGCTGGCTCACCGCCGTGCAGCTTGATGATGTCCATTGTGCTCATCGCGAGGCCTGCGCCGTTGACGAGGCAACCGATGTTGCCGTCCAGCGCGACGTAGCTCAGGCCAAATTTGTTGGCGCGAAGCTCCGCCGGGTTCTCCTCGGTTGGATCGAACATGTCGGAAATCTTTTTCTGGCGGAAGAGCGCGTTATCGTCGAAGTTGAACTTGGCGTCGATGGCCAGCACTTGCCCGTCCGGGTTTTTCTCATCCGCAGGCGTGACGATCAGCGGGTTAATCTCTGCGAGCGATGCGTCGCTGTCGAGGAACAGCTTGGACAGGCGCAGCATGATGTTTACAGCCTGATTGATCTGCTTGCCTTTGAAGCCGAGCTTGAACGCCAATTCGCGCGCTTGCCACGGCTGGAGACCCAGCAGGGGATGCAGCGGTTCCTTGAGGATGGCATCGGGGTTCTTTTCCGCGACGGCTTCGATCTCCACGCCGCCCTCTGCGGATGCGATCAGTGTGTTCGTGTTGTTCGCGCGGTCCGTCGTGATCGCCAGGTAATACTCCTTGGCGATATCCACGCCTGCAGCGACGAGCAGTCGCTTGACTTCAAGACCTTCCGCAGGCGTCTGCGGCGAGACCATGCGATTGGAGAGCATGAACTTGGCCGCGTCGCGCGCTTCGCTCGCAGTCTTGACAACCTTGACAAAGCCCGCCTTGCCGCGGCCGCCCGCGTGCACCTGCGCCTTGACCACAACGATAGAAGCGCCGTTGTCAAAAAGCGATTTCGCCTTCTGCTCGGCGTCATCAACCGTCTGCACCATCGCCCCGGCGGGGACAGGAACGCCTGCATCGGCAAGCAACTCGCGGGCCTGATATTCGTGGACTTTCATTCTCGCTGCGATTCCTTCAGGTCATGCTCAACTGCCGATCGGCGACCTGCCGATTCGGATGGGGAAGGATAACAGAGAAGTTGGCGGGCGCGGGGCGATGATGCGGAAGGAGCCGCCAATCCGCCCGGAACCCGGTATCGTTCGCGATTGCCCGGCATATGTCTTATGCAGCCTACTCTTGAAGCATCTCTCAATCGGCGCACCTTTCTCCGCCGCGCTCTGCTTGCGGGCGGAGTGCCTCTGTTGGCGACCGGGTGCACTGCACCACGAAGCGGTCCCACTGAGGTGGAACTTCACACAGAGCCGATCGCAATGCGAGAAACGATTGTGAGCGAGCAGCCGACGGCGAGCGTTGCCACATCTTTGCGGTTCCCGTTGCCGGATCTCGGCAGCGATCGTGTGTTGAAATACATTGCAGGTATTCGTCCGTTCCGCACCGGTCGCGTGCGCATCGAAGCCGAGGAGCTTGGCGATCAAACCTTGATCCACAACTACGGCCACGGTGGTGCGGGGGTAACATTATCGTGGGGCAGTGCAGCAGAGGTGGTACGGCTTGTTGAATCGCGCATTGAATCAGCGAAGCGAGCCAATATCCGAATCGCCATACTCGGCGCCGGTGTGATCGGCCTGACAGCGGCCTATGAACTGCTTCGCGCAGGCTTTCATGTGCGCATCTATGCCAAGGCAACGCTGGAACACACGACATCGTGGCTTGCCGGTGCGCAGTGGGCGCCTTCGCTCGTCGCGCGTGGCTACCTGCCTGGCGACGCTGACTTCTTTACCCGATTACTCACAACGTCTCACCAACGATTCAGCGCGCTCGCCGATGAAGGCGATTGGGGTGTGTTCCGAAGGCCGAATCTGGTAGTTGGGGATCATCGTGAGGGTGGGGGAGGATTGAATCTCATTCCATCGCATCTCATTCCGCCTGTGGAATGGCACGACGAGTTGCCGCTTTCGGGCGTCAGCCTGCCGGGCCGCATTTATCACACGATGCTCATTGAGCCGCCGATCTTTCTACCTCGCCTGGTGTGTGAAGTTGGATTACTTGGCGGTGAAACAGAGCAGAGAACATTTGCTTCTCTTGATGATGTGCAAGAACTCGACGAAAAGATCATCATCAACTGCCTTGGTCTCGGTGCGAGAGACGTTGTTGATGATCCCCGCCTTGTTCCGATGCGCGGCCAATTGGTGTATCTGACACCGCAAGACTTGCCCTACCTGCTCAGTCATCGTGATGGCTATATCTTCCCGCGAAGCGATGCCGTTCTTCTCGGCGGAACGGTTGAGCGAGGAGTTGATGAGCCTGTGCCGGATGACACAGCGTGCCAACGCATTCTCAGTCGCAATCGAAGGCTCTTTGAAGCTGATGTGGCGGCGGTATTGCGACAAACGCGGACCCTACGATCTGCGCAGAGAGGCGTTTGATCGCGTCGGGGCAGGGTTCGCACTTATAATCCGTGGCGAACCATGCACGATGAGCCGACATCAGACTTTCCACCCGGGTCGCTGCCTGTTGGGCTGGCCGACCAGGGGTATCTGCACGGCCAGATCATCGACCACTACAGAATCCTGTCGTTGCTTGGGGAAGGCGGCTTTGGCAGCGTCTATCTGGCGGAGCAGAGCACACCCGTCAAACGGCGCGTCGCGCTGAAAGTCATCAAGCCGGGCATGGATTCTCGATCCGTTATGGCACGATTTGAAGCGGAACGGCAGATGCTTGCTCTGCTGGAGCACCCGTCGATCGCCAAAGTCTATGATGCAGGACTCACCGCGCTCTGGCGACCATACTTTGCAATGGAACTCGTCGATGGCGAGCCGATCACGCGATTCTGCGAGCGTGCGCGTGCAAGTGTTGTTGATCGGGTGCGGCTGATGATTCAAGTCTGCGGCGCGGTGCAGCATGCGCATATGAAGGGCATTCTGCATCGCGATCTCAAGCCATCCAACATTCTGGTTTCGCTCATCGACGGCAAGCCGTTGCCAAAGATCATCGACTTCGGTGTGGCGAAGGCCCTGCGGCAACATTCGAACGACAATCTCGCGCTGACCGAGATGGGGCAGATGATCGGCACGCCGAACTACATGTCGCCCGAACAGGCGCGCGGCTCGGCAGATGTGGATACACGTGCAGATATCTACGCGCTGGGCGCGATTCTGTATGAACTTCTCACTGGAGTTCCGCCGCTTGATGTGAAATCGCGCACTGCGGAAGGGCAGGCCGCGGTGGAGCGGGCCATTGAGGAAGAGCAACCGCCTGCGCCAAGCCATCGGTTGAGCCGACTGGCGAAATCCGGTTCGCAATCTACGGTCGCAGGCATTGACGCGCCGAGCACGTGGAAGCGCGTGCGAGGTGATCTCGACTGGATTGTTCTCAAATGTCTTGAGAAGGATCGATCACGCCGCTATCACTCTGCTGCGGCGCTTGCGGATGATCTGGAGCGATATCTCAGGGATGAGCCAGTTCTTGCCTGTCCCCCAAGCACGGCGTATCTCGTGGCCAAGTTCGTTCGCCGCCACCGCGCTGCTGTTGTGGCTGCGGCGATCGTGTCGGTTACGCTTGTGCTCGGCGTTGGTGGCATCGCTTTCGCCTTGAACCGCGCTGTGCAAGAGGCCGTTGCAGCGCAGCGTGCTCGCGAAGTATCTGATGCGGTAACGGCATTTCTCACACAGATGATTGAGTCTGTTGATCCAGATGAAGCTGGACGCGATGTTACAGTTCGCGAGGTGCTGGATCGTTCATCGAAAAATCTGGCGACAACCTTCGCGGACCAGCCGCTTGTAGAAGCGCGTCTGCGTCACGCGATGGGCATTTCATACTGGCAGCTTGGGCGGTTGACGGAAGCGGCGGAGCACCTTGCTGCTTCTGTGAATCTGCGTACCGAAACCCTTGGTCCAAAGCATATTGACACGCTACGCTCGGTTGCGAATCTTGGTGCGATCCGGCTTGAACAGGGACGATTCACTGAAGCAGAGCAGACGCTTCAGCACGCACACGAAGGCTTTCGTGAAACGCTTGGAACCGACCATGTGCTGACACTCGGCACGGCGAGTAACCTCGCGGTCATCTACGCGCGTCGCGGTGATCGTGAAGCGTCGCTGCGCATGAGCCAGGACGTGTATGACGGCCAGCGCCGTTCGCTTGGTCCTGATCATCCACACACGCTTGGCTCATTGTCGAATCTTGCGAGCCAGTTGATGGATATGGGCCAGGTGGAGCAAGCCGAGACCATGCTGCGACAGGCCGTGGACGGTTGGATGCGCTCCCACGGGCCTGAAAAAGCAGGAACGCTGAATGCATTGCACGCACTCGGCACGTTGCAGCGAGTAGTCGGCCGATTGGATGAAGCGGAGGAAACGATGCGTCGAGTGGTGGCGACTCGCATCCGCGTGCTTGGCGAGGGACATGCCGATACCCTGATCGCGCAGGCGAATCTCGGCATGATTCTGCGCGACGCTGGTCAGGTTGAAAATGCAGAGCGTGCGCTACTTGATGCATGGGCAGGTATGCGCACCGCGCTGGGGGAGGCCCACCCGACGACGCTGCGCGTGCTGGGTTTTGCGGTTGATCTGCTGGAGCAGCAGGGATGGCCGAATCGCAGCATTGATGCAGCCAATGCCATCAAACAGGCGGCCCTCGCGATTTTCGAGACACCTGATGTGCCAGCGAATGAACTGAACTCAATCGCGTATCACATCATGCGCATTGAGCCGGCTCATTTACGTGATTACCAGCTTGCACACTTGCTTGCCATGCGTGCGTGTGAAGCAGAACGAATGGGCGGTGGGCAAGATTTGTGGATGTATCTCGACACGCTGGCTTCAGCCCAGCACGCAATCGGGCTGCATGCGGAAGCTCTTTCTTCACAACAGGAAGCCCTGCGCCTCGTACCCGCATCCGGCGAGCGATATCGCGGTGAGATGGAAGAGCGTGCGCAGGCTTACGCCAGTGCCGCTGGTGGGCAGTAGCAACCGCACTGCATTAATCACGTCTGGTTATTTGTCAAGAATACTTGACATCGCATGGCTTGTCAAGTATTCTTGACACGTCGCGCTGTTGCGGTTTATTCGACGCGGCCGAAGGAGCCCTCATGAACGCATCATTCACGGAAAAAAGTGTGTGGATTCAGTTTGTCGCCACCGTTGTCGCGCTAGGCGGCTACTTTGCCGTTGCCTGGAGCATGTACGCGAGGGGCATTCATGTACTCGTGCCGTACGTGCCGCTGTTCTTCGCGGCGGTCTTCGTCATGGGGATGATTCTCATCATCGGGCACGTACTTGCTGCGATTTTTGGCAAATGGGAGCAGCCCGATGAGCGGGATCGCCTCATTCACTGGCGGTCGGAGAGCAATTCGGCATGGGTGCTTGTCGTTGGTATTTTCGCCACTGTGGCCTGCATGGTGTTTGCCATCAACAACGTCCTGGTGGCGCACGTTCTCCTGCTGTCGCTGTTCCTCGCGCAGATGTACCAGTTCGGCTTACAGATCATCTATTACCGCAGGGGCATGTAACGCCATGGCGCTGCGCAAGATCACAATCCAGAATAACATTCGTCAACTACGGGATCATCACGGCAGCATGACGCAGCAGGAGCTTGCCGATCGCATTGGTGTGAGCCGGCAGACGGTGAACGCCATCGAAGGCGGCAAGTATTTCCCCTCGCTCGAAGTCGCCTTTCGGATTGCGGATGTCTTTCAGAAACCGCTGGACAAAGTGTTCATCTGCGAGCTGAAAAGCTAGTCGCCGCGTTCAGCCTTTCTGCTGTGCCGCCACAATCACTTTGAACCCGCCGAAGCACATGCGGTTGAAATCAAAGGGGGCTTTGTTCATGTCAGGAATCATGGCGTTCATCCTTGGATCGGCCATGATCTTTTTGTTGACTCGGTCGCGGTGAGCGCGTGACTTGTAGAGAATCCACGAGAAGACCACGACATCGCCCTTCTTGATGATCGGGAGCTTTCCGAATGGCATGCAGTGCCCATGGTCGAGGTCGTCGCCGACGCATTCACGATACTCAATCGCGCCGTGCTCAATCCAGAGTTTGGCGGCTTTGCGGGCAAGAGTGCGGTATGCGGGCAGGTTCTTCTTCGGCACAGGCAACAGGAATCCGTCAATGTACATGGCGAAGTTGTCCTTTCGTCGTCAGTCAAACGTGGTGGGCGAATTCAAGTTGCAAAAATACACGAACCGCCCGAAGAGGTCGAGCGGTTCGTGTTGATTGCGAAGCAAGTTGTGACGATCAAGCGTTGCGACGGCGACGGACGCCGACGATGCCTGCGACGGCGAGCAGTGCGAGTGCGCCGGGAGCAGGAATCAGTGTGCCGCTGATGATGATGTCATCAACGCGATTCGTGCCGGCAGCAGCCGTCGTATCGAGGCTGGTCAGACGAATGTAGATGATGGACTGATCGGCGGCAGCGGCGGGAAGCGCGACGGCAGCGAAGGTTGAACCAGGCTGATAGCTCGCCGGGTTCGTGGACCATGTGATTGCTGCGACTTCATAGGTGAGCAGGTCGCTGAAGCTGGTTCCGTCGAGGCTCCACTGCAGGACGAAGTTGGTGGGGCCGGTTGCGCTGCGGGTCTGATCCCACTGCACGGTGATGTTCTCGTAGCCTTCAGTTGAGGTTGTGAACTGGTAGTAGTCGCCTGCAGTCCAGTTGTTCGAGCTGTAAGACTCGTTGGAGCCATTGCCTGCGGGGTTGCTGTACACCGTGGCGGTGGACACATGGAACGCGCTGGCGAAGCTGCTGGTAGCGTTCAAGCCGAGTTCCGCAGCATAAGGGCCAGCGGTCGTGGGAATGCTTTGCTCAAATGTCCAATGAGCCAGCGAGATCGGACCGGCGACGGCGGACAGTGACAGAGAGCCTGCGGCGAGCGCAGCGATGGCGGTCAGGTGTGAGAGCTTCATCTTTTCCTCCTAGTGGGTTCTTGAAACAAGAGCGACGGTATGCGAGTCAGAAACGGCCGGGACATTCCGGCAGGCGAACGCTTTGAGGATGCCCGGCCACCCCTCCAAGGCCTTTACTGTCCTCAAGCGGGTGCTGCCAGTCAACCCCTTTGTGGGCAGATTCTGGCTGTGAAGTGTGAGATTTCCGTTTGCCCGTCGTCCGAAGTGCATGAATCTGTCGTCAAGCGAGCGGCAAACTTCTCCAGATTGTCAGGTGTAACGACCTCGACCGGTACGGGAAATCCTCGTGGCGGCTGGGTGAACGCAATCGGCTCACTGCCCAGCCAGCGAAGCGTGAGCAGAGCAAAATCGGCGAGAGGTTTGATGGGAAGTGACTGCCGTATCAGATGCGATTCAACGAGTTGACGCGGATCCTTTGGCGGATCAATCGTCAAAAGTGCGTGTGTTCGCTGGCGGAGTGAGTCGTCTTCAAGAAGAGCGGCCATCGCGATTGCCGCGCCGATGCCGCGCGTGATGAACAGGTATCGGCCTTCGCCAAGTCGCTCAATGAGAGCGAGCAAGTCACGTTCTTCATGGCGGCCGAGTTGTGATGAATGTTCACTGGCTTCACCGTGGCCGCGAAGGTCATAGAACACGAGACGATCGACATCGTCTCTCCATTCACTATGCGGCGAGAGCATGTGCAGGCGGGATTCGCCCCAACCGTGTACAAAGACGGCAGTGAGCGGATTGTGTGCTTCTCGATTCGTCACTTCCCAGACGGGCAGGATCGCGCCGTCCGGCAGTGTGAGGTGCCATGCTTCAAACTTGAGATCAAGCTCGCCGGGATCACACGGCAAGCCTCGTGCGACAGCGAACGCTGCGGTGCGCCGTGGCGGTCTGCGCAGATCACGCACCACGATCGCAGTAAGCACCGAGAGCACAAGCGCGAGTGCGGTCGCAAGCAGGATGATCAGGCCCAGCATGGCGGCAGTGTAGGGAATGGCGATTGATTGAAGCGAGTATGAGCGTGCTTCAGGGCGGCAAGAGACGGTCTTGGGGCAGAAAACCACCGAATTACGGCGGAAATGCGTTGCGGTTCCAGTATCGAGTGGTACCTTAGTGCGCGGATATCGTCTTGACGATTGCGGTGCTTCAGCCGCAACTTGACCTGGTAAGGAGAAGACACATGAAGTCAATGAATGGACCTCTCGCGCTCGGTGCAGTCGCCGCACTGGGATTTTTTCCCACAAGCGCCCATGCGAGTGTGATCGAAGTCATCTACACCAAGTTCGCAGGTCACCCGAAAGCGATCGTGCCCGGTGCGCTTGACCTCTCGGGCAATCCACTGACGACCGAGTTTCGTGCGATGGAAGACCTGATCGGCAGCCCGGATGGCACGCACTGGATGCTCAAGGGGCGAACCCAGCAAGGCTCTGATGGCGAAGTGATTCTGATGATCGGCTCGGGCAACGTCGGCTCGGTTTTTGCACAGCGCGGCCAGCCGGTACACGGCGGCGCGCCCGGCGAGGTGTACGATTTTATTGGCTCCGGTGTCGGTCGCTTCAATGAAGCTAACGACTTTGTGTTCACAGCACGCGCTATGCCTACGAATAGGCACAAAGTCATCCGCTCCATCGGCGGTGTGGCCAGTGTGTTTATGAAGCAGGACGATCCGTACCTCGGCCTCATCGACAATCCGCCCTCAGCATCGGGCGATGAACTCGTCGGTAACTCCGTCGGTTCGGCGCACCTGCTCAACGACGGTACCGTCGGCTTGCAGGACAGCACCATTCAGAACATTCATTCGTCGCGAAGGCCGGGCATCTTCTACAACAATCAGAAGTTCCATCAGCGCGGCATCACGACCGTGGTCGGCCTGAACGGCATTGGGACGGAAATTGTGGGCGGCTTGACTGCAAACAGCTTCTATAGCACACCAAACTTCCAGCCCATTTCGCTCGGCGAGTTTGGTCGCTGGCTGGTTCGCGGGCAGGTTGATCAGCAGGCGAACCAGAATGTGCTCATCGTCGATGAAAAGGTCGTCATTCAACAGGGGAATGCGATTCCGGGCACGTCGGTCATTGTCAACACCATTGTTCACGCCGATGTCGCGGCAAACGGCGACTGGTACGCACGCGGCACGATCGTGGGCGGCGGCGCGTGGGCCGTGCGCAACGGTCAGTTGCTTGCAGTAACCAATGATGTTGTGCCCGGCCAAAAGGAGCGGTGGGGCACATCGTTCTACGCGGTCGGCGGCAATCGCAACGGCGACTGGTTCCTCGCAGGAACTACGGACAACGCTGACAACACGCAGGATGAAGTCATCGTGGTGAATGGCGTGGTAGTGGTGCGTGAGGGTCAGGCGGTGGACCTTTCAGGTGACGGTTCGCCTGACAACAATGCGTTCATCGGTCGTGCGGTGCCGACCCTGGCAGCACTCACCGGCAACAACGTCTTCCTTTCGGACGACAAGGTGCTTTACTTCATTGCCAACCTGCACGACGGCAACGGCAATGATCTTGCCTCCAACCCTGTATTCACGTCGCCTACGGCATTTATGCGGATCGACCTCAACGCAGCTCCGCCTTGTCTTGCGGACCTCAACGCCAGCGGCGCCGTTGACGTGCAAGATCTGCTCATCCTGCTTGGCTCATGGGGGCCGTGTGGCAAGGGCGAATGCCCGGCGGACCTGAATGATTCAGGCTCCGTTGACGTGCAGGACCTGCTGATTCTGCTCGGCGCGTGGGGGCCGTGTCCGTAATCCTGTTACCCGGCGATTCATTGCAGCAGCCCCGTCGCATTCGGCGGGGCTGTTCTTTGTTCCTGCTGAGCAAGAGGCTGATGCTATGATGCCCGCACCGCAGCCGTGCTGCGGCTTTGCATTGGAGGTTGTTCCGTGACAGCAGGTGTTCACAGTGAAACCATCGCACGCGGCGTGCTGGAAGAATTGGCAGAAGACCGCATGACGCTGCATGTGCCGGGGACGGACTATCGCATTCATCTTGTGCCCGCGGTGCCTGCTTCGAGTTTGCGGCCGAGTGTGGGGCGGCGCGTGCGCGGCGTCATCAACGCAGCAGCGTTACGCATTCATCCTGCAAAGGGCGGCGGGCGTTTCATTGAGCCGGTGATCGGCACGCCACGCATCGTCGCGGGGACTGTGCTGTGGGTTGATGAAGCGGCGAGAAAGGTCGGTGTGAATGTCGCCGTGCCGATGGTCATCGATACCCTGCCCGAGCAGGATTTCCGCGTCCTTGAAGTCGGCCGCTTGGTGAACTGCTACGTGAAGTCCGGTGCAACGTTCACGCCCGTTGACGAAGCATGAAGCCGTTCAATCGGCGATGCGTTCAAATCCATTGAGCATCGCCATGAAAGCCTCACGGTTTGCTTCGACGGTGGCTGTCGGGCCAGCAAAGCGGATGAACACGCGGCCGATCGGCGCATCAATGATTGCAGCGAGGAAGAGTTGATCTGGCGTGTACCAGCCAGCGCCCATCTGCATCCATTCACCTGCCAGTTCCACCAGCACAACGGGCATCTCGTCCACTTCCAACTCAGTGATGGTCGGCTTGGCTTCGTAGCCGTCCGCCGTGCGGAACTGGTTCTTCCAGCGTTCAATGTTGTCCTCAACCGAGCCGCCTTCGCCGGGGAAATAGAACACGGTAACGTATGCCTGCTTGGTCCCGTCTGTGCCCGGGACGGTGTAGTTGGTGTGCACCATCTGGTTGCGCGGCGGATGCCAAAGCCACGTCGCGGGTTTAGGCCCGCGTAAACCCAGGAACTCCGCCACGGTGGGATCGCTGGGTGGCTCCATCGGCCCAGTGGGTCGCGCGGGCTGCTGAGGCGTCGCAGGACGAGCGGGCGAAGCGTGAGCCGGTGCCCCGGTCATGCCCGGCAGGTTCTCAGCACTGCGGTCGGGCGAGTTGGAAGTTTCGCCTTCAGGTGCGGCGTAATCGCAACCGGCCGTGAACAGCGAGAGACCTAAGCACGATGTCAGAACGATGCGAAGCGTCATCGATTTGATCCTCCGAAGCGGTGTTGACTCGTCAAACCATAGTGCCTTCAGCCGCATTCGGCCACCCCCGCGTTATATTCCGGCCTGTGTCTGCTTCACTGCTCATTCGCAACGCCCGAATCTGGACTGGCGCCACGCCATGGCCTGACGCCCATTCGGTGCTGGTCGAGCGAGGTCGCATCGTACAGGTGAATCCGCCAGAGGGCGCTTCGGCTCAACATGTGCTTGATCTGCGGGGACGGTTTGTATCACCAGGTTTGATTGATGCGCATCTTCACATGCTGATGGGTGGGCGATCACTCTCACAGCTCGATCTGCGTCATGTGCGCAGCAGGGCAGGGTTTGAAGCTGAGATCGCGGGGCGACACGCAACGTTGCCAGACGGCGTGTGGCTTCTCGCGCACGGCTGGGCAGCCGAGAACTGGCCCGTGCGTGATGGCGCGCCGACGAAGGAGTGGCTCCGAGCAGCGAACGATCGACCCGTCGTGTGTTACCGTATGGACCTGCATGCGGCGTTAGTCAACGATGCAGTGCTGCAGTTGTGTGATCTGCGAAGCGATCCATCTGGCGGGCGCGTTGAACGTGATGCGAGGACGGGTGAGCCGACGGGGCTGATGATCGAAGCCGCCGCGTGGAAACTTGTGAATCCCATCGTGCCTGAAGCGCCGATCGAGATGAAGCGATCACAGCTTCGCGAGGCGCAGCGGCATTTGCTTTCGTTGGGCATTACCGCAGTGGGGAGTATGGAATATACGCGCGATGTGCGAGAGGTGTACGTGCCGATGCGCGAAGAACTCGTTCTTCGATGCGCGATCACACTGCTCGATCGTGCGTGGCCGATGGATTTTTCATATGGCCGAGACTTCGCACGCGAGCATGCCGTTCAAGATCGGCTTGCGGTCATTGGCTATAAGGCATTTGCGGATGGCACACTCGGTTCACGCACCGCGCGACTGTTTGAGGGTTACTCAGACGATCCCGGTAATCGTGGTTTGTTGGTGGAACTGGCACATGACGGACACTTGCGCGACTGGGCGCATGCGGTGGCGGTGGCGGGGCTGTCGCCTTCGATTCATGCGATCGGCGATGAAGCGGCGCGCCTGGCACTGGATGCGACTGAGGCAATTGATCGCTCAAGGCGGCCACGCATCGAACACGCGCAGCAGCTCGATCGCGCCGACATCGCTCGTTTTGCCGGTCGCATTGCCAGTATGCAACCCCTGCACAAGGCGGATGACGGTCGATACGCAGAAGCGCGGTTAGGGCCGCATCGCATCGCTGGCTCGTTCGCGTTCAGGCAACTTTTGAATGCTGACGCGGTCTTGGCTTTCGGTTCGGATTGGCCAGTCGTGTCATGCGATCCTATGTTGGGAATGCGTTCTGCGATTACCGGCCTCACACTTGATGGCAGGCCGTTCCGTACTGACGAGAATCTGACAGTAGCGGAGACACTTCGCGCCTATACCACAAACGCTGCGTTTGCGCTGAATCTGGACGATGCAGGATTGATCAAGCCCGGCGCTCTCGCGGACCTCGTCGTCTTCGATTGCGATCCGTTTGAAATAGACTGGTCGGTTCGACTGCCGCGCGTCCAGAAGACGATCGTCAACGGCGAAATCGTTTACGATGCCGAGGCAGGCGACCCATGAAAGAGAAACTCACGCATCTTGATGAGCAGGGCAGGGCGTCAATGGTCGATGTCGGTCATAAGCTGCCGATGCGGCGCGAGGCGATCGCAGAGGGTTTCTTCTGCGCAAATCATGACACGCTGGATTTGATCGAGGCGGGAAAAGTGCCTAAGGGCGAAGCTCTCGCGGTAGCGCGAATCGCAGGCATTCAAGCCGCGAAGAAATGCGATGAGCTGGTTCCGCTTTGTCACAGTCTGCCTCTCGATGCGGTTTCGGTCGATTTTGAACGAACCGCGCCGGATCGCCTGCGCATCATCGCCACCGCGACGACGACTGCAAAGACAGGCGTTGAGATGGAAGCATTGACAGCCGTCGCCATAGCCGGGCTGACGCTTTACGACATGACCAAAGCGGTTGATCGTGATCTTCGCCTGGAAGGCGTGCGACTGGTCGGCAAGACCAAGACCCCGGTGTAGGTTCAACCAGCATCGGCGGCGCGGACCGCAGCACAGAACTTGTGAATGAGCGCAGCGTCCTTCACGCCTCGCGATGATTCCACGCCGCTGCTGACATCGACCGCGAACGGCCGAACTGCACGAATGGCGTCTCCTACGTTTTCGGGCGTCAGTCCGCCCGCGAGAATGATCGGCTTGTCGATCTCCGGTGTCATTCGTGCTAAACCAGCATGATCGAATGAGGTTCCGCCTCCACCTTTCGACCCGTCGATCAACAAGGCGGCGACTTCATCGCAGTCGTTCCATCGTTTAATCTGTGCGGCGTTGAATGGGAACCCGCGAATGATTCTGTGCGATTCAGCGACCTTGGCGACTGTTTTCTCATCTTCATCACCGTGAAGCTGGCACCATTCGCACCACCATTCGTCAAGATCGGCGTTGGACGCATTCTTGCCGAGCTGGAACAAGCCGACCGGCGTGACGAACGGCGGCAGAGCGTCAACAATCTCAATGGCGTCATCAAGGTCAATTCGCCGCGGCGAGTTTGGCGCGAAGACCAGCCCCACAGCGTCGGCACCGGCGTCAATGGCGGCGAGTGCTGCATCGACAGTCATGATGCCACAGATTTTGATGCGTGTTCGCTGATTCATAGGCTCATTCACGAGACGCCGAGTTCTCCGAGCAGTTTCTCCGCAAGGGCGATCTGGCGTTGATCTGCAAGTCGCGACTTGGCTTGGTCAAGCAGTTCTCTGGCGCGATCAGGCTTGCCGAGGCGCCGAGCGTAGAGCGTTCCGAGCGCGAGACGAACTTCATGGATGCTTCCACTGCCGGGGTAGCTTTCAATAAAGAGTTCATATGCGCGGGCGGCATCCGCGTGATGCCCTTCCGCGTAGAGCTGATTGGCGAGATCAAGCTGGCGCGATTCTGCAAACGCCGCCCGTGCGTCGATTCGCATCAGATCGCGATACATGGCTGCGGCCTCTGCGAGCTTGTGCTGTGCGACCAGTTCATTGATGCGGGTGCGCTTGGCCGCGACCTGCCGCTCCGATTCCGTCAGCGGTCTGTCCTTGATCGGCGGCGGTTTTTCGTTCTGATTCGCGATTGGCGCCGTTGGCGCTTCCCACGCTGCGCCATGTGCACTGCGATTGAGTTCACGGAAAGCAGCTCGCCTGCGAGACTGGCTGAACACATAGAAGATGTCCATGTCTTCGCGCTTGATGATGCGCAGGCCGAGCAGCGTGAAGGCGAGGACAAAGCCATAGATGTACCCGGCGATGTGCGCCATGTACGCCACGCGGTCCTGACCGCCGCCCAGCAGTTCGCCTGTCTGTCGAAGCACATCCACGACAAAGTAGAAGCCGATGAACCACAGGCTGGGAATGTGGTAGATGCCGATGATGAAAAAGATGAACAGTACGCGGATCGTGCTTCGCGGGAAGAGTGCGAGGAAGCCGCCCGTTACTGCAGCGATTGAACCGCTCGCTCCGATCACCGGCGCGGAAGTCACCTGAGCATGCGCCAATCCTGCCACGGCGCCGCCGATCAGGTAAAAGCTGAGAAAACTGATACGCCCGATTCGATCTTCCACTGCGGTGCCAAACACCCATAGAAAGAGCATGTTGAATGCAAGATGCCAGATGGAAGTGGGATCATGCAGGAACTGATAGCTGATGAGCTGCCACGCGCGAAAATCGTGCGGCTTGAAACTTCCCGCGTCGATGAACGTGCGTATATCAAACCAGTTGGCATATGCGCCCGCCAGCCCCGCCAGATACACCAGCAGGTTCACCAGCAGCAGCCCTTCTGTAATGACGGGTCTGCGGCGAAGGTGGCGATCTGTGCGGAGCGGAATCAGCATGAGCGAGTAGTGTAGGTTCAGAACCGCGCGATGCTGAAACGCACGGCCTCACGCGCTGGCCGGTTCGAGTCGAACGCCCGCGACGATGCGGGCTGTAATCCACGATTCGTCCCAGCCGTAGATCAGGCGACCGATGAGATGTTCATCGCGTTCAAACGGCCCGCTCAGAACAAGCAGATCGGCTGCTGCGCCGCGTTCAAGCTTTCCGGCATCAGTCCAGCCGCACGCCTCGGCGTTGCCCCGCGTGATGAGATGCCACGCTTCTATTGGTGTCGGCACATGGGCACGGGGGTTGATTGTCAGAGCGCGTAATTTCGCCACTTCGATCATGGCGCGAGCGACGCGAGGCATCGCGATATCGGGACCTGCTGCGACATCTGAACCCAACGCGAGGCGCACGCCATGCTCGCGAGCGGCATCCAGATCAAACAGACCTGAACACAAAAACGTGTTGGCGGTTGGACAATGCACGACGACGCTTTGTCGCTCGCGGATCACTTCCCATTCGCGTGGCGAAAGGTGAACGCAGTGGGCGAGCAAAGTTCGGGGCGTCAGCAAGCCGCAGCGGTCATATACGCTGGTGTAATGCACGTCGTCAGGAAAGAGCTCCCGCACGCGATCACACTCTGCGGCTGTTTCCGCAAGGTGCGTCTGGATCATGGCGGTGCGAGCGTTGGCGCGCTGGGCTGCGTTCTTCATGATCGCCTCGCTGCATGAGATGGCGAAGCGAGGGTTCGCGCTCGCGCTGAGGCGGCCGCGTTCAGACGCTGCCAGCCGCGCAGTGGTTTGGCCGAGTAGCACTACGGGCGCGTGGCGATCCATCAACGATTGACCGACGATGCCTCGCAGGGGGATAGCGTGCGCTGCGCGGACTGCAGCGGCCCAGGCATGGAAATGACTGGTGAGGTAGCCCGCAAAACCGAGTGTGCCGGCGTGGAGCATTCGCTTGTACGCAAGTGCGGCCTGTTGATGGGCGAATGCTTCGTCCCCCCATGCCGCCTCTGCCGGATAGATCACATGATCCAGCCACGCGAGAAGGTCCATGCCATCGCAGCCGATCGCATTAAACTGCGGCAGATGCGTATGCGCGTCAAGAAAACCCGGCGAGATGATGTTATCGCTTCCGCCGCAATCCGCGCGAAGACCGTCAGGCAGGTCGCCCTCGCGAACATCGATGATGCGGTCGCCTTCAATCCGCAGCCAGCCGGGAATCGGCTTGGGGGAATCGAGCACATTGTGCAGCAGCAGGCCCTGAACAATCACGAGCGGAGCGTATCACATTCACGCTCGACGAGACCTGACGCGGGTCGGCGGTCAACACGTCGTGCCGCTCCGTGCGAGAAGAGCCGCCATGGGGATGGGATAAAGATCAGCGAATCCGCCGTCATCTGGCTCGAACGTACTTAAAACATGCACCTGCCAGGCCTGGGGGGACAATTGCTCATCGGTTCGGTAGCTAGGTAGGGGCTATTTCAGTATGGCCGAGGAAGGCGATATTGGGCGGTGCTGATGCGTCTTCATCTCACAGGGGTGAAGGGCCGACGCATTGCTCGTGTGCGTTCGATCTCGTATGATGACGAACCCCCGAAATCACGGGGAAATCTACGTTCTCACACTCCACTGTTGCCCCGTACGACTCATCCTCATGACGACGCTGCCATCCAATGTGAACCTCGACAAGGGCCTTGCCAACACGATTGCTGCCGAGACGGAGATGTCATTCATTGACGGCCAGAACGGCGTGCTCGAATACGTCGGCATAGAGATCGACGCCCTAGCTCGTAACTCGACCTTTGAGGAGACGGTGTATCTGCTGTGGAATCGTCGTCTGCCGACCGCCGCGGAACTGGATGCGTTCACCAAGACGCTCCGAGCGGAGTACGACCTGCCAACTCCGATGTGGGAGATGGTGCGTCAGATTCCAAAGAGTGCCACGCCGATGCATGCGCTGAGGACGCTCGTCTCCGCACTTTCGCTTCACGACCCTGAAGCGGATGACGCTTCTGAGGCAGCCAATGAGCGCAAGTCGATTCGCCTGCTCGCCAAGACGCCCGCGCTCATCGCGGCGTTTGACCGGCACCGAAAGGGTAAGGATTTCGTGAAGCCTGATCGGTCGCTGGATATTGCGACGAACTTCCTTGCGATGCTCAATGGCGAAAAGCCCACATCAACGATGGCTCGGGCACTGGATGTCTGCCTGATTCTCCATGCCGATCACGGGCTGAATGCCTCGACCTTTGCAGCGCGGGTGACGATTTCCACGCTCAGTGATATGTACTCTGCGATTACGACCGCCATTGGCACCCTCAAGGGGCCGTTGCACGGCGGTGCGAACGAAGAAGTGATGCACATGCTCACGGAGATTGGCGATCTGGACAAGGTGGACGCCTACATCAAGGCGAAGCTGGAAAAGAAGGACAAAGTGATGGGTTTTGGCCACCGCGTGTACAAAGCCTACGATCCACGGGCCACCTATCTCAAGACGTTTGCCAAGCAGATCGCTGAAGACACCGGAAATCAGAAGCTCTATCAGATGAGCACGCGGATCGAAGAGATCATGAATCGCGAGGTCGCAGCACGAGGCATCCACCCGAACGTCGATTTCTACTCTGCGACGACGTACTACAGCATTGGACTGGATATTGATCTGTTCACGCCGATGTTCGCGATGAGCCGCATCGCGGGGTGGGCAGGTCACTGCATTGAACAGCTTGCGGACAATCGACTTATCAGGCCTCGCGCCCAATACGTCGGCCCGCACGGTCAGCCGTATGTGCCCATGAATGAACGTTGATTTTTCTGAATATCCCCTTGCACCGATGTGAAACTGACCGTACAGTCTGGTTATCTGAGACCCCCGGAAGCCGGTCCAGTCTGAGCCTCGCTCGACTGGGCCGGTTTTTTTATCACTTTCTGATGCTTTGGGGTCGATGGACTGATTTCCATGCGCAGTGCCTTTGCTTCGTTTATCAACTGGCTTCGAAGCCGTCCCGTGGTTCGCCGCATCGGGCGTGCTGCCGTCAGGCTCATTCCAGACATTCGATGGACGGCGAAAGTCGAACACGTCGGTCCGATGCGGATCAGGCTTCGCAGGCATCGATGGATTTACTACGGCGATTTCGCCCGCACGGAACATGCCTACGCCCTCGGTGCGTTCGGCAGGCTCGTGAAGCCGGGCGATGTCGTCTATGACGTGGGGGCCAACATCGGGCTGTACGTCCGCGTCGTATGCGACTTGTTCAAGGCCAGGCGAGTAATCGCCTTCGAGCCGATGACCGAGAACTACGATTTACTGATCGAGAACATCGCGCTTGGCGATATTCAAGGCAAGGTTCAGCCCCTTAGACTCGCGCTCAGCGACGTGGAGGGGGAGGATCGGCTGCAGATCGATGATGTCAGTTCGGGCAGCGCGGTGCTGGACAGCGTTTCTGGCGGTCAGCCTTCCGCGGGGCGGCTCCATGCCGGTCTGCCGCCTGCAACAGAGCCAGTCCGGATTGTGCCGTTGGATGTGCTCATCGCGCAGGACCGACTTGATCCACCGGACGTTATCAAGATCGACACTGAGGGCGCTGAGATCAAAGTGCTCGCCGGTGCAAGACAGACGCTTCGCCAGCACAAGCCACGACTGTATATCGCGCTGCATGGCGAGGATAAAGCAAGGGGAACGATCGAACTGCTCGATGAGCTCGGTTACGCTACCTTCGGCTTGGTGAAAGACCCCGGTGGCATGGTGCATCGTCAGCTTCATGCAGCCGATGCGCCGAACCTTGGCGATAACAACATCGTCGCGTCCATGAACCCGGACGATGTGCGCGAGCCGATTGAGCCGTATCGCTGATGTGCGATTACGTCCAGCCGATCTGATAGAACAACCATGTGAACACAAGATCGGCGATGATGACGGCAACGACTGTCTGCACAACCGTATTCGTTGTGGCGCGTCCTACGCCCGCTGCGCCGCCAGTAACGCGAAGGCCGTTGTAGCAAGCGATGGCGCTGAGAATCAGCCCGAACGCTGCCGCCTTCACCAGGCCGGTGTAGAAGTCGCCCGGCTCAAGCTGCGTGATCGTGTTCGTCTTATACACCTCATAAGGCACTTCAAGGAAGCCGACAGCGACGACTCCCGCGGAGATGACCGCTGCGACATCGCCGATGACGGTGAGCAGGACGAGGCTGATCGTCGTCGCCAAGACGCGCGGCACGACGAGGAAGCGAATCGGGTTCAGCGCATGCGCTTCCAACGCTTCGATCTCTTCACCGACCACCATCGTGCCGATTTCCGCAGCGATCGAAGCGCCTGCGAAGCCGGTGAGCACGATTGCCGCCACGAGCGGGCCAAGTTCGCGGAAGACGGCGATGCCCACAATGTTGGCGATCTTGTCAGTCTGTCCGAACTCAGCGAGAGGGGCTTCCATCTGTAGAGCAAGGATGATGCCGATGCATGAACAGACGAGCACGACGATGCCGATGGATCGGACGCCGACGCGCGTCATCTGTGTGGCGATCGCTGTGCGACCGATGCGCACGCGGCGCAGCACGAGGCCTCGGAAGAGCCATACCAGCACATCAGCGAGAAGATAAGTCAGTCCGCCGATCAGTCCGAAGGTGCGGTTCCATAGGCTGCCCCACTGGTCGAGCAGGCGGATGTGCAGCGGATCGTTCATGCGCCGTGCGCATCCTCAAGACCGGGAACGATGGTGAAGACCATGTTGAGCTTGGCGATTTCGAAGATCGACCGCACCTTGTCCTGCAAGCCGCAAAGCACGAGACGCGCGCCGGTCTTGCGCGCCGTCTGCATGGCTTCGATGAGTGTTGCGACGCCTGAGCTGTCCATGTAGGGCACGTTCACAAGGTCCACGATGAGCCGCTCTGATTTTTTCGCCTGCGCTTCCTTCAGTTGCATCCGCAATGACGGCGCGCGGCCGAGGTCGATCTCTCCCAATGGGCGGAAGACGATGCTTGCACCCACCACTTCAACTTGCACGTCGATATGTTCCGGTTTGTTCATCGTCGTCCACCGCCTTCCGAAGCCTCAGCACCTTCCGTCTCGTGTGGTCGAGTCGAATCGAATCGTTTCACCAGCGTCAGTCTCATGCCTTGCCCCTCACGTTTTTCAAAGAGCACTTCATCCATGATCTCGCGCATGATGTACACGCCAAGCCCGCCGGGGCGGACATCCTCAAGGTTGCGCGAGCGAATCGTGGACGGGTCAACCTGTCTCGCGTTGTCTTCAAGCACGATGCGCAATCCAGCTTCCTGGCCGTTCGCCGTGGCTTCATCGCGCTCGACGGCCCAGATGCTCATCCAGATCGGCTGATCTTCGCGCCGACCATAGCCGTGATTGATGATGTTGCACAAGGCCTCATCCACGGCCAGCGTGATCTGACCGCAGAGTATCTCATCAAAGCCGAGCCGCTGTGCAAAGGTGCTGACCAAGGCGCGCGCTGCGGAGAGCAACCGCGGTTGACTGAGCAGTTCCAGCTTCATGGCTGGTGCGCCGGTGCCGAGTTCACCCATCGTTCTTCTCTCCTGTGGGCGTTCCCAGTTCGCCTCGTTCGCACGCTTCCTGCCAGCGCTCGATCGCGGCGCGTCGTTCAAGCGGCGGGTCGTAGTGCCGATAGCCATGCGTCGTGCCCGTGAGTCGTTCCAGCGCACCGATGGCCATCATGCGCACGGCAGGGTCGTCGGAATCGAGCTGCTCAACAAGCCGCCTCGCTTCGCTGGAATCGCCCGACCGGGCGGTGCGCTCGATCGCATACATGCGAGCTGACGGATTGCCTGAATCCCATCGGCCCTCAATGGCGGGGGGGCCGCACCCCACAAGCGAGGACAGAGCCGCCGCACCAAGCGAGACACACCCGGCGGCTTTTGCGGGTCGCGAGTTCAGTCTGAATTTGGCCCACAGTGGGCTGCGCATGTGCAAAAGGATACGTTACGCAGCGGGAGCGGGCAAAGATGCAGCCTTGGGGCCGTTTTGCCACGTCGCGCGAATCCCCAATCGTGAGGTCGTCTTCCAGGCAGCAAGGTCACTACACTTCAGCGCCCGGAGGATCGGTTCTGCATCGCTCCACGAAGCGCACGCGATGTGCTGGACGCGCGGGGGTCGGCGATCATTCGTCCCTCCTGTGCTGCGGGGTCGTATACGTGGCTAGGAAGCCGCTTGATCCGTTCGCGGTAGGCGGCCACTGAGCGGGCGAACGCTTCCTGCTGGCTCTCTGCGATCAGGGACTGCAAGTCGGCAAGAACCTGCTCCGCAAGGGCTATGCGCTGAGAGCGACCGAAAGCAAGTTGCTCTAACAGCGCTTCCTCACGAGGGCTGGTTTGCAGTGTTCTCTCGTGCCAAATCGCATATTCCCGGCAGGCGCGGCGCATCGTCTCGTTGATCTGCTCTTCTTCGAGGATGTATCGATCAGCCATCGCTCTGATGGCGACGGAAATTTCAGGATCGAGGCGATCATCGCTGGCGACAGATTGAATAACCTCGCGAGCATCATGGAAGTTCGGGTGCACACGCGGATATGCGCCCGCAAGGTAGCTTGCCTGAAAAATGCTTGCGGATCGTTCATCGAGGAACTGCATGAGACGAACAGCGGATCGCTCATTCAACACAGCCAGCTCGGCGCTGATGTTTGCTGCGCGTCGCACAAGGACATCACGTTGCGCCAACAGTTGTCTCCGTAACGCTTCATCAGCGGACATACTCTGCGTGGCGAGCAATTCCACGCCGCGTGTCATGCGGCGAAGCCATGCCTGCCAGAGATCGCGCCGCAACGAGGTGAGTTTGCGATCGTACGCTTCGAGTTCAATTAGAAGCGATGGCCAGTCCGTAACAAAGAAATCATCAATGTATCTGGTCAGCTCATCAAGCACGACGGACAGTTCAAGCGTGGAGCCATGCAATTCGGTTGCGGGTATCTCGTAGTGATCACGTTCACGCAGCAGTCGCACTCGCTCCATCTGCAACTGCTGAGACTCGGTCAGGACCGCCTCAAGCGAGTCGAACAGGTTGCGCTCCACAGCAATCATGCGCCGCGCATAATCCTCTCGCAGGTGATACAACGCTGAGTTTCGTCGTGCCGCTTCGGGGTTGAATGAAGCAGACCCCATCGCAGCGACGGCAGCGGACTCGTCCCAAAGGGCTTCCAGCCGCTCTGCCATCAGTGTGCGATTGTCAGCCTCATACTGGTGGAAGAGATTGTGAAGATGCTGGCGCTGCTCAGGACTCAAATGAAGCCAGCGTGCATACCGCTCAATGTCGCCTTCGCCGATCTCATGCGCCAGGAACAAAGCGCGATAAGGCCGGCCTTGAGGATTCGGTGGGTGAACCGTGGTCAACTCGTGCGGCGTGTGCTGTGCGCGTGCAGGAGCCGAAGCGTTACGACTCGGTGGCGCGTCGCCAAGGGCATGTGACCCCAGAGTCAGGCAGCCCAGCACAAGCAGAGCGCGCTTCCGCCGGCGCACCTCGAAAGGTGAAGATATCATGGACCACATGTTTGAGGGTATCCAGGTAAGAACGGTGTCGCACACCACAAATTGTCAAACTCATCCGTCAGTGTGCAGGGATCGCCGGGGTTCAAGCATGTGCGCTGGCGAATGCGGCATTGTGACGAGCGCACTGTGGCGTTGTCGATTTCGTAATGCCATCCGCTTGCAGCGTGGACAATCTTAAAGACAAAGCCGTCGAAGACGATTGTTGGGCAACAGAGATATGTCCCACAGTCTGAGCACGGAATATTGTGCTGAGCGCAGCACTGGCCATCGTCGTCAATGTCCCAGCAGCCAGATCCATAGACCTGTGAATGCGCCGAAGCTGCAGTTGCAAGAACAAAGACACACATGAGAAGAAGTGGATTGAATCTGAGAGCCTGTTTCACCTGTGTTGTCCTTTACGTCAGAGCAAATGGATAGACAGCCAAATGACCACGTGATAATGCACGAGTTTACACGCGGGGGGGGGGCGTCAAGTAGCGATGCTAAGCGGGGTGCTACAGCAATCGTAAAGCGGCTTCATCGCCTCACTTACGTCAGCGGCTTGAACTGGAACACACGCTCGGTCTGCTCGCGTTTGATCACGATGTCGATCAGGACGGTTCGGTCCGGCTGAAATAACTCGTTGAGCCGTTTCGTGTCGAGGCGAATGCTGCCGATGTCGTCATAGCCGACAGTTGAGTATCCCACGGTCTTTGTCTGCCGAATGTCCGGCATCGCGGTGATGCTGGCGAAGAGCGGCAGGCCTTCGCTGATAATCCGCGAGCGCAGCGCGTTGATGTTGAACAACATGCTGCGATACGACGGGTCGGCTTTGAAGTTATGCACCTTACCAAAGATTTCCTGTTGGATGATGGCGGTGATTCGGTTGTCCACCCCGCCAAAGCTGCCGTCGCTGTTTCGGCGTTTGGCGAACAGTTCGAAGAAGTAATCTTCTACGCCTGCCTCAGCATCATCGGTGAGCCGAACCACCGTGTTCTGATATGCCTGCGTATGCCGAATGCCGCTTTCCGCATTTCTGGCCTGCTCTGAATGTGTGTGCAGCCTGGCAATGTGCGCATCGAAGCTGCTGTCAGTAACGGTCAACGCTTCCTTGATGAACCCGAGCACCATGCTGTTCGTCTTCTCTGTCTTGTTCAGCGTGATGGTCGTGTGGTTGACACCGGGCAGTCGCGCGAAAGCGGTTGATCCCTTCGGGCGTTTGAGCTGAACGGTTGGCTCCTGCGGATTCTTCGCAAAGTCGAGTTTGACGTAGAGCGGATCGAGATTCGCTGTGGAAACGCGCACCGTGCCGTCGGAACCTGATTCGTTGGCGACCGCTGATATGCCGCCATAACCTGCGGTGCCGACGAGCACCGTGCAGAGCATCGCGCCGGAGCCGTACCATGTCTCACTGCCGAAACGATCCTGCTGCGCAAGCTCCCACGTGAATGGGCTGGCCAGCTCAAGACCGTCGAGGATTTTCGCCCCGGTGTGAAAGCGACGCTCGCTCTTAAAGCCTTTGACGACGCGACCGACAAACGAGCGGCCTTTATGCGCGAGGTGCGAGCCGAAGTTCGCCGGCGCAAGCATGAGAAGGCGGTGAATCGGATTCGTCTGCGGTTTGTGATGCGTGGTCAACCAGTGACGAATCACAAGGCCGCCTGTGCTGTGAATGACGACATCGCAACTGCGTGGTGATGTGGGCAGTTTCTCCTTTACCCACGCCGCTTGAAGGGCCGTTGACAAGTCATCGAACGTAACATCGTCATCCAGTGAGATGTAGTCGCCCAGACGAACATGGGCAACAGAAGAGACGATGCCCTCGGCTTTGAGGAGATTGCCCAGCCGCTTGAATGAGTTCGATGTGTCGCTCCAGCCGTGAATGATGATGAGCATCGGTGCGCCCCATTGAGATTGAGGAAGAAGGTTGGCTCGGTGTTACCCACAATACGCTTGTGTGCGTGATGTGTGGCGGCCGCCCGATCGGACACGGCTCGCTACAGGAAGAAGCGAACGCCGAGGCTCTGGCGTGAGGGGGCAGAGAAAAATCTGCTCCCCTAGGGGATTGCCTCCTGCAGCCCCTGTGAGCACAGTGGGGGGGATATGCCGGATGGACAAATTGCGGCACTCCATTGGCAAAAAGCACTTGCGGCCATCTCGTATCGTCGTATATTGATTTATAAATGCCTGTCATGCGGGCAGGCGAGAGAGGGGCAGGGTGCATGGCTTGCTCATACGTGCACTTTTGCCGTCATCATGGGCGTGGTTGGCGCGACGCAAGTCGCCCCAATGGGTCATCCGCCACACGATGGCGGAACGTGCTGCACGGGAGGATGGAACCATGTCAAAGGTTGGTGTGACGAAACGCCGCGTGATGCGCGGCTGGGGGCGGAGTGTATGTGCACTCGGCTTGGGCGCAGTGTCATTGTGTCTGCTTACGTCAACGACGTACGCAGACAGCAAGGAGCATTCGATCGCGAGAATCTGGAACGAAGCGCTTCTTGCGTCGATTCGCAAGGATTTCGCCAGGCCGCCGATTCACGCGCGCAATCTGTATCACGTCTCCGCAGCCATGTGGGATGCATGGGCGGTGTACGACGCAGATGCCATCGGTGTCTTCGGCAATGAGAAGGCTGTTGCGAAGGATGTGGCTGCGGCGAGGCGCGAGGCGATCAGCTACGCCGCGTACCGCGTACTCAAGCATCGCTTTGCGAACTCCCCTGGCGCAGCCGAAACGCTCCCGATGCTCGCGAACCTGATGGTTGAACTTGGCTATGACCCGGAGTTTGACTCAATCTTCGGCACATCGCCTGCGGCCATCGGCAATCGATGCGGGCAGGCTGTCATTGATGCGGGCTTCGCAGATAGTTCAAATGAAGCGGGTAACTTCCAGCATCCGGCTTACGAGCCAATCAACGATCCATTGGTCGTTGAAATGCCTGGCTCACCCAATCTGATCGATCCGAATCGTTGGCAGTCGATCTGGCTGAACGTCATTATCGATCAGCAGGGCAACGTGATTGAGGGCAACGTGCCGAAGTTTATCGGCCCGCATTGGGGCTTCGTTACGCCGTTCGCACTCGGCCCCCAGCATGCCACTCCCGGCAAGCCGGGCGTGTACCTCGATCAGGGCGACCCGCCGTATCTCTACACAGCGACCCATCAGGAGTGGATTGACACGTTCACCGATGTGATCGTGCAGACCAGCAAGCTCGACCCGGATAGCGGCGAATACATCGACATTTCGCCCGGTGTGTTCGGCAACAACAGCCTTGGCAAAAACGATGGCACAGGGCATCCGATTAATCCTGCGACCGGTAAGCCATATCAGTCAAATCTGGTGAAGCTCGGCGACTATACGCGCGTTCTCGCAGAGTTCTGGGCAGACGGTCCTCAAAGCTCAACGCCTCCCGGCCACTGGAACGAAGTGGCCAATGACGTCGTTGATCATCCGATGTTCGAGCGACGCATGAAAGGGCAGGGGCCAATTCTCGATCCGCTGGAATGGGACGTGAAGATGTACCTTGCAATCAACGGCGGTGCGCACGATGCGGCCGTCGCCTGCTGGGGTACGAAAGGCTACTACGACTACGTGCGTCCCATCTCCGCCATTCGCTATATGGCGGATCGTGGCCAGTCCACCGATCCGAAACTGCCTTCCTATCACCCCGCAGGCCTGCCTCTCATTCCAGGAATCATCGAGTTGATCACGGAAGACACCATCAAGCCGGGCGAGAAGCATCATCACCTCGCAGAAATGGTTGTTGATGAGGACGGCATGCCCGTATACGACGAGAACAACGAGCTTGTGTACGAGTATCCGGTTGGTGAAATCGCCGTGATGGCGTGGCCCGGCGTGCCCAGCTTCCCATGGGGCTTACATCCCGTGTGGGTGTATCCGTGGGTGAACGATCTGGAAGCGCCGTACAGCGGCGTTCGCTGGATTCGCGCGAAGCGTTGGGTAACGTATCAGCTCCCCACGTTCATCACGCCGCCATTCGCCGGTTACACATCGGGGCACTCCACCTACAGCCGCACGATTGCAGAGATTCTGACATTCCTGACGGGCACGCCGTACTTCCCTGGCGGCATCGGTGAGTATCACTTCCCTGCGAACAAGAGCCTGCACCACGAGCAAGGCCCAAGTGTGGACCTGACACTGCAATGGGGTACGTATTTCGATGCGTCTGATCAATCGGCCCGTTCTCGCATCTACGGGGGTATTCACCCGTATGTTGACGATTTCCCCGCGCGTCGTATGGGTCATCAGCTCGGCGCGATTGTTTTCGCCAAGGCACTCGAATACTTCAATGACGGCACGGTGTTCTGTCCGCACGACATCAACGCCAGCGGTGCGGTGGACGTGCAGGACCTGCTTATGCTGCTCGGCTCGTGGGGCGCCTGCCCCGGCCTCTGTCCCGCAGATCTGAACAAGGACGCGGTCGTCGATGTGCTCGACCTGCTCATGCTGCTCGGCTCGTGGGGGCCGTGCTCATAACAGTCTCAAACGCTCCTCCAATGGCGTGAGAACAACGGTGCGGGTCTGAAAAGGCCCGCACCGTTTTCTTTCGTGATCGTGATGAAATCAGCGAACGGTCAATGCGCCACGCGCTTGCCGAGGTATTGAGAAACTTCTTTCACCAGCGTTTCGACAGTCTTGCGATCTGCCGCTTCGAGATTCAGCCGCAACAGCGGCTCGGTGTTGCTCATGCGGACGTTGCACCACCAATCTCCCATATCGACGGTTACGCCGTCCAGTTCCTCAATCTTCGCCTTCTTCTTGTACGCCCGCTTCAGATCGTCAATCGCGGCTTCTTTGTCTTCGTTCTCGAAGTTGATCTCGCCGGATTGTGCGTACTTTCTTGCCGGTGCGATCAACTTGCTCATGCTCTTGCCGGCGCGAACGAGCGAGCTGACCACGCAAGCGAACGCCATGGCGCCGGAGTCGGCGTAAAAGTTCTCGCGGAAGTAGAAATGGCCTGAGAGTTCGCCGCCGAAGACCGCATCGTGTTCCGCGAGCTTCTGCTTCATGAACACATGGCCCACGCGGCTTTTGACGGGTTTCCCGCCGCCAGATTCGATCATCTCTGGCAGAGCCTTTGTCGATCGCAGGTCATAGACAATCGCCGCGCCGGGACTGGATTTGAGCATCTCCTGCGCAAGCCACGCCGTCAGATGATCGCATCCCACGATATCTGCTTTCTCATCGACCACCATGCAGCGATCGGCATCGCCATCGAAGCAGATGCCGAGGTCAGCTTTGAGCGAGACGACCTTCTCGCGCAGTTCAGCAAGATTGGCTTCAACCAGTGGATTCGGCTCATGCACGAACTCGCCGGTGGAGTTGTCGAAGTTGATCTTGGTGATCTTCAGCCCTTTTACATCGCCGAAGACTTTGGGAATCATCGTCCCCGCCATGCCGTTGGAAGCGTCGATGGCGACCTTCAGCGTTTTTGTGCCGCTGAGGAGGTCGGCGTCGAGAAACTGGTGCACGTGTTCGCGATAGGCCGCCCAGAGATCGCGTTTTTCCTCACGCCCGTTGGCACTGGTTACTTTGTCGCGGTCAGCCATCGCAGCCATACGTCGAATGTCATCCAAGCCAGTGGTCATGCCCACAGGCTTCGCCGCGATTTTGGAAATCTTGAAGCCGTTGTAGTTCGCCGGATTATGCGATGCGGTCACCTGCACACCGCCGCAGCAGCCGAGATAGTTGATCGCGAATGAGATAAACGGCGTATCGACCATGCCGACATCGATGACGTGTGCGCCGAAATCCCTCATGCCGCGTTTGAGCGCATCACTCAGCGCGGGCGAGCTTTTTCGCATATCACGCCCGACGACGATATGCCGCATCATCGGTTCATCATGCCCGGCGTTGGAAGCCTCTTCTGTCAGGAACTGCGCGATGCCGTAGCCGATCTGCCATGCCAATTTCTCATTGAGCGGCTTCGGGTAGGTCGCACGAACGTCGTAGGCTTTGAAAACTTTGCCGAGCATGGTGTTTCCTGGAGTGACAGACAGGCGGACATGATAACGAAGCATACCGAAACGGTCAGACCTACTCCGCGTACTCACGTTCTGCTTCAACACCATCAGGCAGGGCGTCAAGGAACATCCTGCCATAACGTTTCGTTACAACGCGCGGGTCGAGGAGCACGATGCGTCCCGTGTCAGTATGCGAACGGATCAATCGCCCGATGCCCTGCTTGAAGCGAATGACCGCACGCGGCACCTGATCGTGCATGAAGGGGTTGCCGCCGCGTGCGAGGATGCGTTCGTGTCGGGCTTCGATCAATGGCCGATCCGGCACGTCAAAGGGCAATCGCGTGATGATGACATTGCGCAAGCCGCGCCCGCGCACGTCAACGCCTTGCCAGAAGCTGTTTGTGCCTAGAAGGACAGATCGTTCATCGTCGCGGAATCGCTTGAGCAGCAGGCCGGGCGGGCCGTCCACGCCTTGCACGAGGATGGGGAAATCAAACTCCATGAGTGCCGGGCGGAGTCGATCCGCCACGTTGTTCAGCATGGCGAAGCTGGTGAACAGCACGAATGCCCCGCCATCGGTGGCGCGAATGTGTTGCTCCAGACGCGGCAGGAGCTCATCAAGGTAATCCGGATGTGTCGGCTCGGGCATGGATGGATCGACGATAACGCGCATCTGCCGCGAGTGATTGAACGGGCTGCCGAGTTGCAGCGTCTCTGCGCTCTCACAACCAAGCCTTGATGCGATATGCGAGAAATCATTCGGTCCAGTCGCCAATGTGGCGGATGTCAGCACAACGCCGATCTCCTGGCTGAATAGCCGTTCCTGCATCACCGGGCCGACTTCAACTGCAACGCACTTCAGTGTCAAGCGCGGCTTGCGCTGGAAAGCGCTCGCTGGCGGCACTTCCGCGCCTTCCAGCCAGTACACGCATCCTTCGATCTCCTGATCGAGAAGAACCTTTGCGCATTGTGCGATTTCTGCAGCTCGCACTGCATAACTGTTCAGTTCAAACTCGTCCGCTTCCGTTGCGGCCTTCTCTTTGAGCAGTTTGAGTCGCTTCGAGAGTTCGGTCATATCTTCCGTGAGCGTGTTCTCGGCGATTGCAGGCGACGCAATGCGCCCGTTACCGGGGCCGCGACGACGCTGCCACTCCAGCAGATTCGCAAACAGCGCAGTTGCTGAATCATGACAACGCATGACGTGAAAGACGGTCTGGTCGATGAGATCGGTTGTGCCGTCCTTCAATCGCAGGGCTGCAAGAAAACCCCGCTGTTTGCGCGGGTGGTAAAGCAGTTTCAGCAGATGATTGACGCGCCCCTCGGACAGCGAAAGGCCGAAATGCTCCGCAGCCACATCTTCAATGCAGTGGGCTTCATCAAGGATGACGTGGTCGTACTTTGGCAGGAAGCCCACGCCGCCACCCCGCAGCGCAAGATCAGAAAAGAACAACGCGTGATTGCAGATGAGCAGATCGCCGTTCTCCATTCGTCGTCGCGCCGTCTGGTAAAAGCACTTTTTGTATGTCGGGCATTTGCGGCCCATGCAATTATGCGAATCGGACTGCGCGTAGTCCCACACTTCAGGCCGATTCAGTTGTGGCAGCGTGGACAGCGTGCCATCTCGTGTCGTGTAGGCCCAGTCTTCCAGTTGATGCAGCGCGTGTCGATACTCTTCGTCTGCGAATAAGCGTTCCTGCCGCTCGCTGGCAAGACGAAGCCTACGAAGCGACACATAGTTGCCTCGTCCCTTCACCAGCACTGCGCTGAACTCTTCGGGGATGACGGCATTCAGCAGCGGAATATCCTTCTCAATGAGCTGTTCCTGCAGGTTGATCGTGTTCGTAACGATGACGACCCGCTCTTCGTGTTCAACCACGCGCTTGATGGCGGGAAGGAGATATGCGAACGACTTGCCTACGCCTGTGCCAGCTTCCACAAGCAGCCGTCCCTTGTTGGCCAGCGCGCGTTCGACCGCAGCGGCCATTTCCACCTGTTGCGGGCGCGACTCGAAGTGCTCCAGCCGCCGGGCAATCGCGCCTTCCGGCGAGAGCAGATTGGCAACTTCAAGCGGCATGTGCGGATTGTACGCGGGGCGCTTCAAACACGATCAATGTGCATCTACTGCAGCGGCACACGCTTAGGCTCACCCGGTCGGCGAGGATACATCTTCGGCGTGGGGCGCAGCTTCTCAATGACGACAATCGTGTTTGTCGCGGTGCGGATCGTCTCTGCCACCTGGCAGTGAAGTCGATGCAAAGCGCCTTTTGCTTCCTCAATCTCCTCTTGCGCTTTCTCCCCCTTGATAGCGACGACATGTCCGCCCGCCCGAGCGAACGGCGAAGTCAGTTCCAGCAGCACAGCCAGCCGACCGACTGCACGGGAAGTGACCATGTCGTATTTCTCGCGATAATGCTCGCGATCACAGCCGACGGTCTCCGCGCGATCATTTACGACTTGCACATTGGTCAGGCCCATTTCATGCACGACTTCCTGAAGGAACGTCGCCTTCTTGCCGGTCGCTTCAAGCAAAGTGAATTGAACATGCGGTAGCACGATGGCCAGAGGTATGCCGGGCAGTCCGCCGCCGGAACCGACATCCATGATGGTCTTCGGCTCCGCGCTGGCGATGACCGACAGGAGCGAAAGGCTGTCGAGGATGTGGCGAATCCACGCTTCCGCAGGGTCTGTAACCGTAGTCAGGTTAAAGCGGGTATTTGCTTCGAGCAGAAGATCAAGAAAAACACCAAGACGATCAAGGTCGCCCGGTTCAAAGGCGATACTGAGCGCGGCAGCGTGTTCTAGGAAAATGGGGGGCGGCGGGATCATAACGTGCCGCCAGTGTACCTAGTCCGACGCCCAAGCTTCTTCAAGGTTTCGCCTGAGTGCACTCGTCCGCGTGGTTTCCACAATCGGCGGCTCCATCTCTTCGCGCGCTTCCGCGAGTTCAACGGCTTCCTTGGCGATGCGTCCGTCCGCGCCGACCTCCTCAACGCGAACGGCCACGCGCTTGGAGACGCCTCGCTCCTGCATTGTCACGCCGTAGAGTTGATCGCACACCTGCATGGTGCGCTTGTGGTGTGTGATGATGATGAAGTGGCTCTTGTCAAGGAACGGCGTCAACACGCGGCAGAAACGCTCGACGTTCGCTTCGTCCAGTGCGGCGTCCACTTCGTCCAGTACGCAGAAGGGTGACGGTTTGCTCTTGAAGATCGCCATGAGCATGGCAACGGCGGTCATGGCTTTCTCGCCGCCTGAAAGTTGCGAGATGACGCGAGGTTCCTTACCGGGCGGCTTGGCCCTGACTTCGATGCCGGACTCCAGCCAATCGATGTTCCCTTCTTCATCCGGCACGAGATAGATGTCTGCGGAGCCGCCGCCGAACAATCTGCGGAACATGCCTTCGGGACCTGCGAAGTTTGCGCGAATGGCGTTGAACGTCTCCTCAAAGCGGTGGCGAGAGCTGTCATCAAGCTGCTGGATCAGCGTTTGCAGTTGCTTGACCGCGCTGTCAATGTCTTCGACCTGCTTGATGAGATCAAGGTTGCGCTCTTCCAGCGCATTCTCTTCTTCAATCGCATCAAGATTCACATTGCCCAGTTTGCGAATCTCCTGGCGTAATGCTTCAATTTCTGCTTCGGCGGGTTCTCGATCAATCGCAGCGAAACCCTCTTCCTCACGCCGGGCGCGATAGGGAACGTATGCTTCTGCCAGATCGAGTTCCAGATCAGCGAGTGTGCGTTCTTCGATGGCTTCGCGCTTCACTTCCACTTCGCGACGGCTGATTTCCAGCGCGTGATAGTCTCGATCAAGTTGTGAGGCGCGCGTGCGAGCATCATTGAGCAGGCTGAGGGCTTCTTCCACGCGGCTGCCAGCATCATTAAGACGCCCGCTCATCGCATCTGCTTCGCTTGTGACGCGCTCAAGCTCCTTACCTGCTCGTTCGCCTTCGTTCACCGCATCCGCAATCGTTGCTTCGTACTGCTCAATCTGCGACAGCCTGCGATGGAGCTGCTGTGTCAGTGTTTCACGCTGGCGATTCGCTTCGTCACGTGCATGTTCAAGGTGCCGGTGTTCGCGACGTGCGGCTTCAAGGGCAGGCCCGACGCGGCTGAGTTCGACCTTTGCTGCGGTCAGCCGTTCCTGCACGCTTTCGACTGCGGTCTTCGCCTGTTCATACTCCGTTGCGGTGGATTCGATCGTTACCGCATGCTCAGCGAGTGCGTGTTCCGTCTCCTCAATGCGCTGTGAGAGAACGCCACGTTCCTCAGCAAGCGATTCCAGCCGTTCAACGAGTTCCGCGCGTTCGCGATGCAGCGAGCCTTGCTCGCGCACAATGCGAGCGAGGTCGTTGTCGATCCGCTGGAGTTGGTACTGTCGTTCGACGACGGCATGACGGGCGGCGTGCAGTTCTGAGGCGATTCGTTCCTGTGCCTGCTGCGCCTGTGCCGATTCCGTGAGCAGGCCGTTGAGTTCAAAGCTGAACGAAGTGATCGCCTTGTCCATCTGAGCGAGTTGTTCGTGCAGTTCACCCAGTTCGATTCGGCGGGTGAGCCACGTGCCGGATGCGATGCCAGCAGCCATAGATGCAGCGGCACGGCCGGTCGTAATGCGTCCATCCGGCTCGAGTACTTCGCCCGAGCGTGTTACAAAGCGATGACCTGTTAGCGGCCCCGCAGCAAGCATGAAAGCGGCTTCCAGCGTGTTGACGACAACGGTCGTGCCGAGCAATCGCTCCACTGCGGCGCGGGCGTGATCCTGCACACGCAGCAGTGAAAGCAGCGGTACGCCGCAACTCCGCATCGCGTCCATGTTGCTTCGCGCATCGTTAACGTGCCACTCGTTCGCCACGAAGTTGACACGGCCTTGCAGTGAACGCAGCGAGGGTTCCAGCCGTTGAAGATCGTCGAATGTGTTGAACAAAAGCAGTTCGAGATTTGAGCCGAGGGCAGCTTCAACCAACGGCGCGTGCTCTCGATCGGTATCGATGGCGTCGATAAGCAGGCCGCGCACGCCGGGGAAATTCTCCGGATTGTCCAGCACGGTCTTGACGGCGTCGTCCAGGCCTTCACGCGCTTCCTGCATTTCCGCCAGCAGATGACGGCGGGATTCAATCGCGGCGCGCTCGTGGCGTGCGTCGGCGAGTCGCTCGGTGAGTTGTGCCTGTCGCTCGCCGAACATCGCAACCGTGCGATCATGCTCAGCAAGCTGCGCTTCGGACTGCTCGACCGCGGCGCGCGATTCCGAAAATGAATTCTCTGCTTCGGCGCGGGCGGCGTCCGCCTGTGTCTTCTCGGCCGCGAGGGTATTTTCGCGATCTTCCAGCTTGCGGACTTGCTCAGCCAAGGCGCCGGTTCGGCCATCAATTGAGTCGATGCGCGCCGTAAGTTGTGACTTCTGCCGTTCCAATCGAGCCGAGCCATCCCGCGCCTGCTCCATCGCTTCATTCACGCGCACGACGTTCTGTTGTGCTGAGGCGCGTTCTTCACTCAACGATGCAACCAATCGCTCGGCATCAGCGACCTGTTCCGCCATCGTCGCGATGTGCAATGCTGCCTGTTGAATCTGGCGTTCCAAGTCTTCTGCACGGGCCTTTATTTCGTCGAGCCGCGTGCGGTCTTCTTCGGTGCTCTGATTCGTTTCCGTCAAGTTACGCTGTGTTAGCTCGCGTCGCTGCTCTGCGTGCTTGCGGGTGGCAATCAACTGCATGCGATGCTGCTCAAGTTCGCGCTGCTGCTTCTGCAGTTCATGGCGTGCCAGTTCTGCTTCCTGCTTGCCATCTTCAAGGTTGGCCAACAGTTCGGAAAGTTCCGTCCGGTGTGTTTCGAGATCGGCCAGCCGACTAGTCAAGCCATTGAGTCGCTCACGCAGTTCGTGATAGATATCGAGCGAAAGATCGACGCGCAGTTCGCGGAAGCGCCCATCCAGTTCCTTAAATCGCCTTGCCTTCGCGGCTTGGCCCTTGACGATCCGCAAGCGTCGTTCTGTGTTTGCAAGCTGCTCGCGGACTCGAACGAGATTGACTTCCGCGCGTTCCAGCTTCCGCTGCGCTTCAATTTTACGCGACTTGAACTTGGCGATGCCTGCAGCTTCTTCCAGAATCGCGCGGCGTTCAACAGGATTGGCCAACAACATCGCATCCACGCGGCCTTGCTCGATGATCGAGTAGGCATGCGTGCCGATGCCTGTGTCCATGAAGAGCTCTTTGATATCGCGAAGGCGGACCTTTGCGCCATTGATGAGGTACTCGCTGCGTCCGTCGCGATAGAGCCGGCGTGTAACATCCACCTGATCGGCTTCAATGTTCAGCAGCCGTCCGCTTGGCTCGGTCGCGAAAGGAAAACGGCCCTCGCGTTCGTCATCGTGCGCTTCTGCGCTATCCAGTTCGTCGTCCAGTTCAATGACTGAATCGGTTGCCTGCGCAATCGGACGGGTGGCGGCTTCGACAATCGGGTTGTCGAATGTCAGCGTGACGCTCGCCATGCCGACCGGTTTGCGCGAAGAAGAACCGGCGAAGATGACATCGAGCATTGCGTCGCCTCGCAAGCTCTTTGCGGATCGCTCGCCCAGCACCCATTTGATGGCATCGACGACGTTGGATTTCCCGCATCCGTTGGGACCGACAACACCCGTGATGGGTTGATCGAATCGGAAGACAGTGGGATCGGCGAATGATTTGAAACCGGCGAGGGTAACCTGTGCGAGACGCATTCGGCGGTGACCTCCTGTCAAGCCGGGGTTCGATCCTCGAACCCCTGAATCGCTGGTGCTGGCCGAATCGGCTCGGTTGATGGCAACGCTCCCATCTCGGCTTCGGCAATCCTCAATCACGATCTATGGTAGCAGGAAGGCGGGATTAACGCGATCCGCCGGGGGTGCCTTGCGGCAGGAATCTGCTGCCCGCATCGCCCACGGGGGTCAGCCGATCCAGATCGCTGAGCGGTGCGTTGACCTCGTTCCATTCAGAATCCTCATCAGCAAACTCTGGCCGCATGTCAACCGTTGATGCCATTTCCGTCCGCAGAATGGCAGCCAGAATGCGATCCTGCTCCGCTTTGAAATCGGCGCTGATGTACCGCTGGCTCCAGATTTGATAGAGAGCGCCAACGGCTTCGCTGTAGCTCATGCCGAGGCCGGGATCGGGCCGTTCGATCGTGGTTGTGTGGCCGAGGAAGCTGACGACATTGGCCACGTTGGGATCGAGGCGATGGATGACTGGATGCAGATCGTCCGCAGTACGACGGTAGAACACCTCAATGTCCTCAGCATTCTCAATATCTCGAACCATCAGGCGATTCGACCACGCCCGGACGAACACCGGGCGTTTGATCTCCAGTTCTTCGCCGAAGATCACCACGCGGGGCTGGCCGAACTGCGTGATGTAGATGAGCGGCTTATCCGAAGGGACGACATCAATAATGAACTTGCGCCCATCAACGACGTATCGCCGCATGTACGGATCACGCCGCTTGATGAGGGCTTCATAGGCTGACAGCCGGACTTCAACATCATCGTCGTTCAACAGCGCACGCAATGATGTATCAATTCGCGGGTTGAGCTTCATCTCCGCCAGCAGTTCGATGGACTGCGGCCTGATCTCCCCCGACCCTCGTTCTGCAAGTTCAATCAAGTGGGGGACGACAAGTGCGTCATCCAGTTTGGCGCCCGCGCGAAGGGCAGCGAGCCGCGGCATTTCTTCGGGGTACTCATAAAGCTCACGGATGATCGGCAGGGATCGAACGCCGAGGGCCTGCCATCGCCAGGATGCTTCCATGACTTGTGAGGGGTCATCCAGCAGAAGTCGCCTGACAGAGAGCGCGACCGCTTCCGGCTCAGCAAGGCGAATCGTCGTGTGCTTCAGCAGCATGACGAACTCGTCTGTGCGCGATTGGAATGACGGTGGCACGGTGATGCGGATTGCGCTGTCAGATTCGCCTCGCGCCGTGGGGTCGGGTTGCATCGGCTCGCGCGGGAAGCGGGAGTTGATCGTGTTCTGGATCATCGCCGCGCGAACGTGGTTCGGGTATGCAAGCCGCAGTTTGAGCGGCATATCCTTAATGACTTCGCCGCCGTTGAGGATCAAGCCGACTGTTCGCGTGAGCGCATCGCGCTCAACAGCGCCGGGTTCTGCGAAGGGATTGATGAAGATTTCACCGGATGCAGTCGCCAGTGGGGAAGCCTGCCCACCGCCCGCACGAAGCGGGCCGGGGCGCAGCGGTGCAGTCCACAAACGTCCGCCTTCAAGGCTCGTTGTTTCCGTGCGAGGCTCGGCAAACACGCGCACATCGATCTTCGTGCCTTCCATCAGTGCTTCGCGGCTGAAACGACGCCCAACCGCGCCGGGCGGAATAATGGCCTCAACGACGACGACCGCTGTATCGAGCGAATCAAGCAGCGCTTCCGGCTTCATGTGGCCATAGCCAAGACTCTCGCGGCCAACACCTTGTCGCGCCATCTCAGCAAGCATGTGCGCACGTACTTCCATTGGTGTATCGCGGCAGCCGGTTCCGTTCAGGCCGACGACCAGTCCGTAGCCGCGAACCACCACGGGCAGGTAGCCGTCAAGCACGGCTTCTGACGCGATCGTTCCTCGCATGATCTGTGGCACGTCGATGTCGAATCCGCTGGATACGCGGGCCGACTCAGGGCGAGGCTTGGCTTTCTCAACATTCGAGCATGCGGTCAGCGCGAGCAGAAGGGATGCGGCGAAGACGGTCATCGTCCTCGGCTTCAGCAACAGGTGCGCATGGTTCTTCTTCATCATGGTTCAGCCAGAGTGACGCAGATGTCCCGGGCGCAGGGCAACTGCCGAACTGCTTCCGCGCGGATACAACCTCGCCACGGAGCATTCAGAACCACCAAGATACGGGTTTCGCGGTGAGGAAGCAATAATTCGCGTGTTTTCCTCACCTCGTGAGGGCCGCATCCGCCTTAGCGAACTGACGAAAGCGGTTTCTGCCCGGCATCTTCCTTAGGCCGGGCGGGATGCTTCGCCATCATCAGCACCTTATCCACGAGGCGGCCAATGCCTTCGTACACCTGATGGATGCGACCGGCCGACATGTACGCAGGGGTCGAAACGATCCGATTGGCTTCATCGACGCAGACTTCCTCACTTGGCCGCGGCTGATGATGAGAACCCATCTGTTCGATGGCCTGCGCCGTGCCAGCATCCGTGCCGATGGTTACTGTGCAACCTGTGAATACCTTGGCCCCGATCGTCGGCGCGATGCAGATCAGGCCGATCGGCTTGCCTGCAGCATGTGCCTCACGCAGCACACGAGCAACTTCCGGGTTCACTTCACACTTCGCACCCTGAACAGCGAAGTTGCAGAGGTTCTTCGCAGCGCCATATCCACCGGGAAGGATCACAGCGTCAAAGTTTGCGCCGTTGATTGTGGCGAGATTCTCGACATGACCGCGCGCGATGCGGGCGGACTCGATGCGAACCTGCCGCGTTTCGGTCATCGGTTCGCCGGTCAGATGGTTGATGACGTGCATCTGTGGCACATCAGGCGCTGCGAAGGTTACCTTCGCGCCATGCCTGTCCAGGTGGAGCAACGCGGAGACGGATTCGTGGATTTCAGACCCGTCATAGACGCCACAACCCGAGAGAATCAGAAGTGCGTTTGCCATGAGTTCACCTCCTGGATGTGCTGCGAATGAGCGTTACTGGACTTGAACACGATTCACAATCATTGGAAAAATCGCCTTGTGAGGGAGTGGGCAGCGCAGAATCCGGCGCACACTCCGCACAGTTGATTCTACCCGTCGTTTCAACAGACGATCCAGCTTTGGCGGGCTTGGAATTGCGGCAAATCATCGACGCATGGCCGACGCTGCCGGTTGCGATCCGCGCGGGCATCGTCGCGATGGTCAATGCGGCTCAAGGCACGCCATCTGCGCGCGAAGGGGGCCGACCATGAACCACGTCTCAAAGCACTACCTGCGCGGCATTTCGAATCCGAAGCAGCGGGCTTTTCTTCAGGCTCTGGTGCAAGTCAAAATCAAAGGGACGAACGCGCCGATCGCTGACGCATGCGCCGCGGCGGGCATCTGGCGAGGCACGCCGGCGAGATGGTTTCAATCAGATCGGCGGTTTACGACGGCCTATGAAAAGGCGTGCGAAGTTGTCCGTGCCCATCATGTGAAAGTCTCTCAAGAACGGCAGCTCGCGTATGAACGAGAACGTGCAGAGGCGAGTGCGCTCTTCCTTGCACGAATCATGCGGGCATTCAGACGCTGATGAGCCAATGCGGCGCGTGGGTGTGTTGCAACTGCGCAAGCTTCAATGGGGCCGCGGCTCATGAGCCGCGGAGGCCTCGGGACTGGACAGCTACTTCGGT
>DAOMNO010000014.1:44671-92711 GCA_035443885.1 Phycisphaerales bacterium | reverse complement strand
TGCTCGCCGCGAAAACGATCCTGTAGCCCTTTTTGGCCGGCAGGCAAGACCTCATGAGAGGGTCTCCTTTTGTAAAGATGGGGTATCTACCCAGCCGATAGCGAGATTAGATGATGACTCGCAATGCGGCCACAACGTCCGCGAGACTTGTAAACGGGTGGCGGACGCGCTAGAATGGACCAAATGAATAGCCTGCGGTGCTTTGACATCGCAAATCTCCTTGCCCTAGGGGAACAATGGCTACGAGCCCGGCAGGTACCAGCCGCCGGGCTCGCTTTATAAGTTGCTGCTAACTTGCCATAGCAAGCTCCTTCTCAGTGCATTCGGGCTTGTGGGTGTTCAGGGCGTATAGCCCGTGACCTCTACGGCCTACTCGGTCTTTCCGACGAGTGATCGCTGAAACAATCATCGGTCGAAGCCCTCGCGGGGAACTCGTTTCAACCCCCATCTTCTCCAGCTCCATCGCGATCTCCCTCACCCGCATCGGTCGCCCCGCACGCTCTAGCACTGCAATCGCAAGATCGGCAAGCGAGTTGTCTTCGTTGCTAACGCACTCCGTCACCGTCTCGCGAAGCTTTTGCACAAGCGCCAGATGAACCCTGAGATCAAACTCCATCTTCTCAGCCTCGCGTTCCGCCTTCAACAAGATTGTCTGAAGCGTATTAAGTTCCATGCGGTATCCTCCATGTTTGCACGAATCAGCGGCTCCAAGCCGCTATGATTCATCAGCCATCGGCTGGTGCCGCCTTTCTACTGCAAACTTTTATCGGCCATTCGATAGAAAGTGCTTGAACGGCCACTTAACCCCATGGGTGGTAGAATCATAGTCATTGCATGAGCAAGGAACCCCCCAAACACGAACGCAATCCCGATCGCCTCAGGGTGGACGGCGACTGGGAGAAGGCCGTCAAGAAGGCTCTGAACAAGCCCAAGCCCAAGGAGGGCTGGCCGGAGCCGGAACTGAAGCGGCCGAAGCGACAGAGCAAGCCCAAGAAGGGCGAGTAGCCGCTGTCGTTGGCGTGGCGTAAGACCCTTGGTTACGGCCTTTTGGGGCCGTTTTCAATAGGTACATACTTCCGCAAAAATGTGAAATATAGCTTGAAATCTCCGGGGTTGGTGCCATGATATCCAAATACCGTACAAATAGCAAACAAAATGCCCTGAAGCCTTTGTGGAGGATGCCTTGCGAATACGTGATATAGAAAGGTTTCGGAGCCAGCTTCGGCAGCGTCAGGGTTGGGCCGCCGACGTGGCGGATCTGGCCTGTCATCTCGACCCTTCCGACCGCGCGCTCATCAACGCCATCTACCGGCACGGCATGAGCGCCGCCGAGTTTGCGCGGGCCGTACACATGACCCCCGCGAACATTCGCAATCGCGTCCGTCGAATCGTTCGCCGCATGATCTCGCCGCCATTCCGGTATGTGCTCGCCCATCGCAGCGGCTGGCCTCGGGCGATGCGCCGCGTCGCGGAAGCGATTTTCCTCGAAGGCCGCACACAACGCGAAGCCGCAGCGGCAACGGGCGTAAGCCTGCACCATGTGCGGCAGATTCATCAGCGCATCATCACGCTCTGTGGCGCGAACCAAGCCCTGCGGCATCAGGCACAAACAACTGATAACTGACAGCTTTCTTCCATGCGCATTTCACTTGCTCAATCCTTCTCCACCGCTGTGCGGCCTTCGGCTCGCGTGATGGAAACCGCCGCGATGTTCGGCGTCGGCGTGGATGAAGCGCACCGTATTACCATCGTCCCGCCGATTGGGCTGGAGCTGCCATCGCCGGGCGTGGTGTTCATCACAGGCCCATCTGGCGGCGGCAAATCCACGCTGCTTCGCCTCATTCATGACGCATGCGCCAGCGCTGGCACACGAACCTATTTTGTCAACAACGAAGAACCGCTGCGCGAGGTTCCACTGGTGGATTCGTTCGATCTGCCGCTGCGCGAAACCATGGAGCTACTCGCGTTAGCTGGATTGGGGGAAGCATTCCTCATGCTGCGCACGCCCGCGCAGCTCAGCGACGGCCAGCGAAGTCGATTGCGCCTCGCGATCACGATGGCCCGCGCGGAGCGGGGCGATGTGATTCTTGTAGATGAGTTCGGCGCGCCGCTTGACCGCCTCACCGCGCGACTCCTCGCCCGCCATGTCAAACGCTGGACCGCGAAGGTCCGCATCACGTTCATCGCAGCAACCACGCATGATGATCTGCTCGAATCACTCGAACCTGATCTGCTGATCTACAAAGGCATCGGCGACGAAATGGAGATCGCTGCGCGATGAAGAACGTCATCCTTGAACGCTTTGAACGCGCGCACGAGACGCCTTCGGATGAAGATCGACTGTGTATCGAACCCGGTTCGATGCGGGACTACAACGCGCTGGCGGCGTTCCACTACAAAGCATCACGACCCGGCGCGACGACGACCGTCTATCGACTCGTCCATGAAACTCAGACCGTGGTCGGCCGCTTTATCGGCAGGCACAGCGAGCGACAGATTGCAGGCGTGCTGCTGCGCTCACTGCCTCATCTGGCGTGCGCGATGCGCGATTTCGCCACACACGGCAGGTATACAGGCTTCACCGCTTCCGCAAAGGCGATGCTGCTCAACCGCGAGCTGCGCACCATCTCGCGCATTGTGATTCACCCGCAATGGCGTGGCGTGGGCCTTGCCGTACGACTTGTCCGCCACGCGCTCGCGAACCCCGAACCCGGCCAACGCCTTACGGAAGCTCTTGCTGCGATGGGCCGCGTGCATCCATTTCTTGAGAGAGCAGGCATGGTGCGCTACGACCGGCCGACGCCGCCGGCGCATCAACGATTGCTGGACGCTCTCGCGCGTCTGGATATGCCGCTGTGGATGCTCGCCTCACCAGCGCGATTCATGCAACAACTCGCTGAACTTGATGACCGCACACAAGCCTGGTTCGAGCACGAACTGGCTCGCTGGCACGCAACCGCGGCGAGACGGAAGCGATGTTCTTCACGGCATCGCGATGCGAGCTTGTACGACATGCTCCATGCAGCGAGAACCCAGGTGCTTGCGACACCCGTGTATTACCTGTTCGCTCATGCTCCGTGATCAATCTTTCTCCTGAACAATGATGCCACTGCTCCCACTGAAACTGCTGCACGCCCATCCCGGCAATGCCAACCGCATGAGTCGCGAGACGTTCAACAAACTCACTGCGCACATTGATGCGAGCGGCGAGTATCCGCCCATCATCGTCAGGCCGCATCCGGCCATTGACGGCGCGTATCAGATTCTCGACGGCCATCATCGCGTGCAAGCCCTGCGCCATCTTGGCCATGACAGCGCGCACTGTGTCATCTGGCAGGCGGATGATCGCCGCGCCGCGCTGCTGCTGCTTACGCTCAATCGTCTGCATGGCGAGGATGCCCCGCACAAGCGCGCCGATCTGCTGCGTACGCTCGCCGCCGAAACAGATATCGCTTCGCTTGCACAATCGCTGCCGGACAGCGAAGCGGAAATTGCCCGTCTGCTCAACCTCACGAAGCCGACATCGCCTGCTGCGCCGACGCCGCTGACAGAGATGCCTCATGCGATCACGTTTTTTTTGAACAAGTCGCAGCGCGATGCGCTTCTCGCGCGACTGGCTCCGCTTGCCAAAGACCGCAGCGAAGCGCTGTCTATCGCTCTTGAACTCGATTCAACTCATCCGGAGTGTACGGAATCATGATGCAGCCTGACGCCGACAACAACGCATCAACGCACGCCCCCGCCGATCCGTTGCTGGATTTTCTCACCGGCAGCATGTCGCCCGCGGAGCTGGCCGCTCAACTCGGCGCGTCCCTTCGTGATGCCGCGGAGCTGGCGCACACGCCGCACGCCATCGCGATGGCCGAAGCGGTCGCTCGCCTGCATGACCTGCAGGCGCAGATGCTCCTCAGCCGCTACCGCACGACAATTCTGGCGAAGATGATCGCGCTCGCTACGCAGGATGATTCACCCGCTGCGGAACGTGCGCGAATGCTTCTGCTGAAGCTGAACTTCAACGTGTTCGCGCCACGCCGCGCGAAGTCGCCCGCCTCGCCGCCCGCCGCACCAACCCCCGAAGCGATTCTCGCTGCGTTCGAGCGCATCGCTGCGGCACCGCTTGCATCCGTCGGCCCGTAGCTGCTTCGTACAGGAGCGCGATGCTGTCTGAATCTATCACTGATCCGGGTACGATCGACATGGCGGCTCGTCATCGCGCGCGACTCATCGAGCCGCGCACGCCCGGCCAGCTGTGGTCCTACGTGCGCACCGTGCTGCGCTTTGCTGTGCCTCGCGCACCCATCGTCGCAGGCCATCACGCACCGTTCGATTATCTCGCACACAGTTTCTTTGAGGGCAGCGCTTCGCGCGATTGCATTGTCTGGGCGAATCGCGGCGGGGGTAAAACGCAGCTCGCCGCCGTCGCCACACTGCTTGATCTGCTCTTCAAGCCCGGTATTCAGATTCGCATCCTCGGCGGCTCGTTTGAGCAATCTTCAAAAATGCACGTCTATCTTCGCCGCATGATCGAAAGTGAACTCTTCTGCGATCAACTCGCAAGTGACGCGACACAACGCGCGATGCAGCTTGTCAACGGCTCGCGTGTGGAAGTGCTGAGCCAATCCGAACGTGCCGTGCGAGGTCAGCGTATTCACAAACTCCGCTGCGATGAAGTGGAGCTGTTCGATCAGGATGTGTGGGAAGCGGCCCAGCTTGTAACGCGCACCGGCCGCTGCGGCGCACACCTTGTGCGAGGCGCGATCGATTGCCTCAGCACCATGCATCGTCCGTTCGGCCTGATGCATCGATTGGTGCGCGATGCAGCGAACGAAGGCCGAGCCGTATTCCGCTGGAGCGTACTTGACGCACTGGAACGCTGCCCGCCTGAGCGCGAATGCGCCAGATGTTCGCTCTGGCCCGAATGCGGCGGACGCGCAAAACGCGGCGAAGGCTTCATCACGATTGACGATGCGCTGCGGCAGCGGGCGCGCATCAGCCCCGCGGCGTGGCGTGCGGAAATGCTCTGCGAGGAACCGACGCGAAGCGACACTGTGTATCCCATGTTCGAGCACACGGTCCATGTGCGCGAGCTGCCGCGTGCGATGGAGCAGCCGCTCTGGCTCGCGGGCCTCGACTTCGGCTACCGCAACGCGACGGTGTTTCTCTGGGCGTGTGAGTATCGTGCTCCATCAGGTTCGCGAGTGCTGCACATTGCGGATGAACTTGTTCGCGAAGGTTGCATCACTGAGCGATTCATCGCAGAAGTTGCACGCTCAACGTGGCCCCGCCCCGCGTGGATCGGTGCGGACCCGGCCGGCGGCCAGCGCAGCGCCCAGACTGGTATCAGCGAAATCGCACTCTGGAAGCGAGCTGGCTTCGCAGTGCGTACACGCGCTTCGCGTGTTCATGAAGGCATCGACGCTGTCCGCCGCAGACTGCGCAGCGTGGATGATGAGCCGACGCTTTTCATCGCGCCTCGCTGCTCCCGTTTAGTCGAAGCACTCACGATGTACCACTACCCGCCCGACAAGCCGGAATCGCTCGACCCCGTGAAAGACGGCAGCGACCACGCAGCGGATGCGCTGCGCTATCTCATCATCAACCTCGACCGAGGGGATTGGACGGTGCGGGTGAAGAAGTATTAATGAAACACTTGGTCATGATCGAAGGCCTGCTTGCGCTCTCCCATTCCCACGCATCGCGGCGCGGACGCGCAGCGATGCAATCAGCACGAATCCCGTTGCCAGCGCGAGCAGCAGCACACCCGCGCCCACAATCACAAACCGCATCGCGCCTTCTGATTCCTTCTCCCATTCGCGGTACACGATCATCGCGAGCGCGCTGACCGCCGTCGCCACCATGAATACCGCAGGTAAGAGCGCGAACCAGTACGATCTTCCTCGCTGCATCAGCCACAGCGCCACCGTTGTCAGCGCGAGTGCGCCGATCAACTGGTTGCCTGAGCCGAAGTAGGGCCACAGCGCGTCGTACGCATCCTTCGAATACGCGAACAGCAGCATCATGCCCACCGCACAGAGCGTGTTCACCGACGGCTTCTTCAACATCGCGGGCGTTTCGCCCTTGAAGAGGCAGCTCCACAATTCCTCAAACAGATATCTCGCCAGACGAATGGCGGTATCCAGCGTGGTCACGAGGAACCCTTCGATGACGAGAATGCCAAGCACGCAGCCGATGGCGATCGGTATGCCGAGATGCGCGAAGAGCTGGCCGCACGCGATGGCAAATGTGAGAATTGCCCCGCCGCCGGTTGCGGTCATGGCATGCGTGTAATGCCCCGCGTCGAGCTGGCTCGCCACCGCGGTGAGCACGAGCAGCGCGAGGAAACTTTCCAGCAGCATGGCGTTGTAGCCGATGCGCCTGCAATCGCTTTCGCGGGGAATCTGCCGCACTGTTGTGCCTGTCGCCACCAGCGAATGAAATCCGCTGATTGCGCCGCAGGCGATGGTGATGAACATGATGGGCCATATGGGGCCGTGGCGCGCTGTGCCGGCTTCGATGCTCTCGATTGGCAGTTGCGTCTGCCCGCCGCTGAAGCCCGCAACGATCGATCCCGCCAGCAGCAGGAGAATGCCGCCGTAGAGAAGCTGCACGTTCATGAAGTCGCGCGGCTGGAGCACGAGCCACACGGGAATCCAGCACGCCAGGAACACATACGCAGCCAGCACGATCATCCACACATCAGGCGTGAGCGCGACCGGCACGGCAAAACCCGCGATGACACTGAACACGCACACGCCGCCCGCGATGGCAAAGACCGCCGCGCCGCGCAGCTTCGCCTTGTGAATCAGCACGCCAAGCAGCGGCGCAGCAAGCGTCATGATGATGACGCTGGTGGTGGCGATCCCGCCGATGCGGCCTTTCTCAACGCCTTCGTTATCCGTAAAGACGCGCACGTAATTTGCAGCTTCATCGCCGAGAAACTCCAGCGGATACGCGCTTGAAAGCGCCGCAGCAGAGAGCCTCAGGAAAATCGCATTGACGAACGAGATGACGATGAGCAGGAACGCAACGAAGAGGAAGTAGCCGAAGTTACCGAGCGTTCGCCTCGCGATCTCCGCGATGGTTTTTCCACCTTCTCGCACGGAGACGAACATGGCGGTCATGTCATGCACCGCGCCATAGAAGATGCCACCGATGATGATCCATAGCCACGCAGGCCCCCAGCCGAATGCAAGTGCAATAATGGGACCGACGATCGGCCCCGCACCCGCAATGGACGCGAAATGATGCGCGAAGACGATGTGCGAAGGTGTTTTGACGAACTCGCGCCCGTCTGCGAATTGCTCCGCAGGCATCGGGTTGGCGTCATTCTCCCTGAAGACGCGCCCGATCCAGAACGGATAGGTTCGGCTCGCGATGAGCAGCAGCACAAACCCGATGCCGACCACGAGCAGGATGTTCATGGGGCCATAGCTTCCCGTTCGCAGCGGTAAAGGTCAATCTGCCAGGCGAAGCCCGCATAGCCGAGCCACCGCCTGATGTGCTACGCTGTTCCCATGACCGAAGCGGAACGAGTGGAGCGGTTTGAGACGGCGTATAACCGCATCGACCACGCGCTGGCCGACATGGTCGATTCGGGCGGTAATCGGCGGCGGCATTCCTACGCAGCGCGCGTGCGCATCGCCGCGGAGCGTCAGCGGCGGCTTGCCAAGCATGCGGATTTTCTCGTCGAGATCGGCGAGCTGCGCAACGCGCTTGTGCACAGCCGCACAGGAGACGACGAATACATCGCCGTACCGAACGAAAAGACCGTGCTCGAACTTGAAGAGATCGAGCGACGACTGTTCTCGCCTGAGAAAGTCGTGCCGCGCTTTGAGCGAGCCGTCGATTCACTCCAGGCGAATCAGACACTAGCGGACGTGCTCGCGCTCATCCGTGAAGACGGCTACTCGCGATATCCCGTGTATGAGAACGGCGGGTTCATCGGCCTGCTCACCAGTAACGGTGTCGCACGATGGCTCGCTTCGCATGTGCGCAACGGCAAGATCGATCTCGACCTCGCCAGTGTGCGCATCGTCGATGTGCTGGCGAAAGACCATCGACGCGAAGCTGTGGCGTTCGTCTCGCGCGAAGCTCTCGTTGATGATGTCGATGTGATGTTCAGCGGCAAGGCGAAACTCGAAGCCGTCATCATCACGCCCTCAGGCAAGCCACATGAAAACCCGATCGGAATGATCTGCGCGCCAGACATCGCCGCCCTGCGCTAATCCCCTGCCGACTACGGACAACGGACCACTATCCCTTTCTCTCCATCACCGGCTGCCTGCCACCGGGATAGAACACCTGCATCAGCACAAGGCACACCAATGCCGCGTACATCGGCACGTTGAACAGCCGCGTGTAATCCATGACGCCATCGACGCGCGCCCAATCCGCCACGTAGCCTGCAATCAGGCTGCCCGCGATGATGCCCACGCCGAAGACGACCAGCCCGAACAATGATTGCGCGCTCGCTCGCACGTCGGGCGTTGTCTGTTCATCCACCACCATGAACGCCACGAAGATGAAACAGCCAAACACCAGGCCATGCAGCGTAACGCCCGCAATAAGCGTAACCATCGGCGGCAGGGGAAGCGTATCCACATGCGCGAACAGGAACATGCGCAGCGCATACGCCACGATGCCAATCGACAGCAGCGTCTTGCGCGTCAGCTTCTTCGCCACCAGTGGAATGAGCGCCAGCACGAAGATTTCTGACATCTGACCGATCGTCATCAATCCGCCGCCGCCCACGCCGAAGACGCGGTTGATCGACGCTGCCAGATCGACATTGCCGATTTCAACCTGTTTGGAGCCGAGGAAAGCGCCGGTATGCACAAAATAGAACTGGTGAATACACGAGATCGGCACGGCGATGAGGAACAACGTCAGCAGCGGCTGGCGACGCGCTTCAGCGATCGCCTCGAACGCGGCATACGACTTCTCGCCCTTCGCAGGCGGCGTCTTCGGCAGCGTAAGGCAATACAACCCCATCAGCACACCGAGAATCGCGCTCAACCGGAATGCATCCCTGATGCCCTCAGCCTGCGCTGCAAGCTGTTCTGCTTCACTGACGCCTGCCGGTGTGTGCGCGTGCAGCAGCCATTGGCCGATACCGATGCCCACTGCAATCCAGCCGACGGTGCCCCACAGCCGCACCTTGCCGAACTGCTTGTCGCGGTCGGGCAAGTGATGGAACGACAGTGAGTTCGTGAGCGCGAGCGTGGGCGAATAGATGAGCGAGTACAGCAGCGAGAAGATGAAGAAGAGGCGATAGTCTTCAAGCCACGAAAGCTGCCAGACGAGCAGGCCGCCGACGATGTGACTGAGCGCGAGATATTTTTCAGTGTTGAACCAGCGGTCTGCGATCTGCCCCGCGATAAACGGAGCGAACACAGCGCCCACGCCGCCGATCATGAAGAGGTAGCCGATTTCCACATCGCTGAACTGGCGATGCTTGCTGAGGAAGAGGTACATGATGGGCAGCCACGCGCCCCAGATGGCGTACTGCAGAAACATCATGAAGGAGAGACGCGACAAGAGTGCAGCAGGCATGAGCGGCTCCTGAATGTGGCCGCCATGGTACTGCCCGGGAGGAAGTTCGTCGGCTCCAAGGCCGCCGAAGAACCGCGCCGTTGGTCGCGACGTGCGCGTACCCTGTTGTTCGGCAGACAGCGACAGCGCAACCGGGGGTGCCATGCTTCATCGTGTACGCGCGAAACATGAGCAATAGACCTCAACACGCTTCATGTACCTGGTCCGGGTGGAACGAAGCGTGGCATCCATTGAGACAACCTGCCTCACGCCTGATGCGTCAAGCTTTTCCTTTCTTCGCAGCGGCCCTGCACCGTGAAAAACCCCGCGAAAACAGCCTGTTTGCGCCATTCCTGCGTAGAATCGGCTTGTTACGCCGATATTCAGGCCATCTATGGGAAAGACTGCTGTCAACGCGCGCGGTGGCAAGCGCGGGGCAAATGAAGCCCTGCCGCCCGCTTCCATGCTGCGCCGCGTGATCTGGGTGCTTGTTGCAGGCGTCTGGCTGTTGTTCGCCGCCTCGCTGGTCAGCTTCAACTCCGCCGATGCGCCATCGCATCTCGTCGCGGTACACAACGATCCGCCTGCAAACTGGTGCGGCAAAGCTGGCGCGGTCGTCGCCTACTGGTCGCATCATGTCATGGGGCTGGGCGCGTGGGTGATTCTGCTCGGCGTCGCGGGCGGCTTAGCCGTTACCGTTACCGGCCGCGTCATTGCGCATCCGGTGCTGCGCGTTCTGGGGTTGGCTCTGGCCGCGATTGCCGTGGCGGGTTTTCACGGTCTCTTCGCGCCGAATGTCGGCCAGTTCGCAGGCGCACAACCGGGCTTGCTCGGTCAATTCGTGGTGGCAGAGATGACGCCTCGCTTCAGCGGTGTGGGTACATTCGTCATGCTGCTCGCGGCGTTCAGCGTCGGCGCAGTCGTCGCAGCGGATCGACTCGTCCTCGCACTGCCTCGGCTGACGATGGCGCTTGGCGCGAAAATAGCCGCCATCAACTGGCCACGGCCCAGAATGCCCAAAATGCCCAGCTTCCGTGGCTTGAAGGCAAGACCGGAGCAAACGCTCGCCACGCCGGCACAGGCGAAAGCCGCTGCCGCTCGGCGGGGTGCACGATCAGGCGGCTCTGCGCAGCCGGCGATTGATCCCGATGCGGGAGGCGTCGGCGCGGTCGAATCGTTCGACCCGAAGGAGCACGAACTCAAAGACGATCGCCACGTGCCGCAAGCTGCGCCACCCGAGCCGGTTGAATCCGCTCGCGAGCGACTGACTTCCGAGCAGCTTCGCGAGAAGATCGCCAGGCTGCCGGTGCGCATGGCTGGCTCGGCTCCCAAGATCGCACGCGATGAAGACATCATCCGCCCCGAGAACTTCGAGGGCTATCAGTTCCCAACACTTGACCTGCTGGGCGATCCCGAATCCAACTACTCCGCCAAGATGGAAGCCTTCGTGCGCGATCAGGCGCAGCAGCTTGAAACCGCACTGCATACCTACGGCATCGACGGCGAAGTGGTCGGCATCGAATCCGGCCCCGTCGTTACGCTCTATTCCGTGCAGCTCGCCCCGGGAACAAAAGTTGCGAAGGTCAGCGCGATTTCCAGTGATATCGCTCGCACACTTGGCGCGCAGAACATTCGCATCGTCGCCAACATGGCGGGCAAGACAACCGTCGGCATCGAAGTGCCGAACCTGCAGAAGGAAAAGGTCCGGCTGAAGGAGCTGATGTCCGGCGGCCACGCGGAAGGCATGATGCTGCCGATGTTCCTCGGCAAGGATGCATCAGGCGAGCCGCTGGTGGCGGACCTCACCCGCATGCCGCACATGCTCATCGCGGGCACCACCGGCTCCGGCAAGAGCGTGTGCATGAACACGATCATCATGTCGTGGCTGTACACGAAGCGGCCTGATGAACTGAAGCTGGTGCTTGTCGATCCGAAGATGGTCGAGATGAGCCAGTTTGCGGATATCCCGCATTTGATGTGCCCCGTCGTAACGGAATCCGCGAAAGCCGCTGCGATTCTGGAGTGGGCCGTCAACAAGATGGAAGAGCGGTACGAACTGCTCCGCGAGGCGCGCGTGCGCGACATTGCGTCGTACAACTCGCTGACGGAAGAAGAACTGTACGAACTCTTCGAGCCTGCGAACGACCTTGAACGGGCGAAGATTCCCAAGAAGCTGCCCTACATGGTCTTCATCATTGACGAGCTGGCGGACCTGATGATGACCAACCGCGAGGCGGAGCATTCCATCGTGCGCATCGCGCAGAAGGCGCGGGCGGTGGGCATTCACCTGATTCTCGCAACACAGCGGCCGCAGGCGAACGTCGTAACTGGTCTCATCAAAAGCAACATGCCGTGCAGAGCGAGCTTCAAGGTCGCGTCCGGCATGGACAGCCGCATCGTGCTCGACCAGAAAGGCGCAGAACTGCTGCTTGGTCAGGGCGACATGCTGTTCCTCACGCCGCACCGCACGGAACTTGTCCGCGCGCAAGGCACACTGGTTACCGATACGGAAACGCGCAAGGTGGCTTCATTCCTCAAGAAGGTCGCAGCGCCGAGCTTCGAGCGCAGCCTGATCGCCATTCGTCCCGGTGCGGGCGAAGACGAAGAGGGTGTCTCACCGAGCGAACGCGATCCGCTCTTCGATCAAGCCGTCCGCATCATGATCGAATCGAAGCGAGGTTCCGTCTCCCTTTTGCAGCGTCGCTTGGCGATCGGCTACTCGCGCGCTTCGCGGCTGGTCGATCAGATGGGCCTTGCAGGCATCCTCGGCGATCACAAGGGTTCCGTGGCGCGTGAAGTGCTCATCACCATGGACGAATGGGAAGAGATGAAGCGGCTGGAATCACAGGCTGAAGCCAGCGGCACACTGTTCCAGTCTGATTCGCAGGAACAGCACGATCCGCCGTTTGTCGAAACAGTCTCGAAGCGAGAACTCGACTACGTGGACGACGATGAAGGCGTGCCCGCGGAATACGACGACGAATATCGTCGCTGACCCCGTTATGCCGTTGTCTTCGCTGCCGCGTCGCGTTGATCGGCGCGTTTCTGTTCATCGCGCAGCCGGGTCATCTTGTCGCGATACAACAGGCTGATCATGTACTCGTAACTGGCCATGAGTTGCGCAAGGTGAAAGCCCGCGCGACCATCGAGGAATCCCATGCGAAGGAAGTACATGTAGAAGAAGCGAATGAACGGCCTGCATGGCGTTTTGGGCCACACGTGTCGCCGCAGCCACTGCCGATAGCGAAGCACATCGCGGAAGAGCGTTTCCGTACTCGCGCCGCCGCCCTGCCCCAGCCGCCTTTTCACCCACTCTTCGCTTTCAAGATCAGCATAGATGATGTGCTTCTTGATGTATTCCGAGATCGTCTCTCTGCGAATGTGAAGCATCTCCTGCTTCAGGTACCCCGTCGGCCCTTCTGCAACCATGTGTTCGTGCACGGCGCGGTCTTCGTATCGACAATGACCACGGCGGAAGAGGCGCAGGTTCCACGACGGATACAAGCCGCCGTGCCGAATCTCGCGACCCATGAAGAGCACAACACGATTGACGAAGTAGCCCACGTTCTCGCTTCGCGATGCGGTAACACGCAGCACTTCATCGCGAAGCGGCGGGGTGATGCGCTCATCCGCATCGAGAATGAACACCCACTCACCCTTGAATGGCAGATTGTCCAGTCCCCAGTTCTTCTGCCTTGCGTAACCTTCCCACGCGTGCTCCACCACCGTCGCGCCGGCCTGACGAGCGAGTTCCTGCGTGCCGTCGGTGCTCAGTGAATCAAGGACGAACACCGGCCCGATGCCCAGCGCGCTCTTCACCGCCTGCTCGATGTGAGCCGACTCGTTGAACGTGGGGATCATCACCTCGATGAGCGGTCGCTTCGTTTCGCTCATCGCTTCTGCTCCTCAAGCAGGCGCTCTGCCAATCGGTCGGTCGCGTTGCGCCAATCCGATTTCAGTTCACGAACCTTCAACTCAATCCAGTATTCGTACATGGAGATCATTGAGGCGTAGTGGAAGCCCGCACGGCCATCAAGGAAACCCATACGAAGAAAATACATGTAGAAGAACCGCACCACGCCTCGGAACGGCGGGAAGAAGCTGAGGTTCTTGATCGCGCGGCGACGCTCGGCCTTGTCGTGGCTTCGCGTCTGCTTCAGATGCTCGCGAAACGGAATGCTGAGCACGCGCATCGCTTCATGCGATTCCATCTGCGAGTAGGAATTGTGCTTGTGAAACCACGGCACAAGACCCTTGTTGAAGCTGTAGTGAATGAAGTGCTCGCGCAGTTCGCCCACTTCGCCACTCACCACCGGGTGCGCGTTCACTTCGCGGTCTTCATAGTGGACGAACTCCGGCCGAAACAGACGAAGAATCCACACGGGATACGACCCGCCGCGACGAATCCACCCGCCCATGAACATGTTCTTATAGCGAAGCCGATACCCGCGATATGGCAGCGACGGGTCGTTCACCTTGGCGATGATCTCATCGCGAAGCGCGGGCGGCATGCGTTCGTCCGCGTCGGAGTAATACACCCACGGATACTTGAAGTTGATATTGCGCAACGCCCAGTTGCTGTGGTTCGACCACGTATCAAACTTTCGCTGGATGACCCGCACGTTGGGGAACCGCTGCGCCAGCTCGACCGTTCGATCGGACGAGTAGCTGTCCAGCACCACCACATCGTCGGTGAAATCGAAGCACTCCAGACAGGCTTCAATGTTGACCTCTTCATCCTTGGTCAGCACCAGGATGCTCGGCGGGGTTCGGGTTGCGTCAGTGGAAGCGGTCATGGCGGTGGCCCCGCGCTCGCGGATGGACCGCGCGGGACTGCATCATACACGCCTGAACGCGGTCGGCTGCTGGGCTACGGCACGTGAGCAAGCTCAACGCCGAGACGCTCCCACGAGAGACCAGCAGCAGTCGTTGCGCTGCTACGTGAGCTGTCCAGCATGAGGGATCGCATCCATGCGTGCGACTCGACGAGCAGCGAGCCGATTCCATCGACGAGTTGATGGGGGTCCACGGCGGAGAATCGCGATTGCGTACCAAAGCCAATGCTGGCTGCATTGGCCGGGTCGTGCGGCGAAGTGATGTGCAGCGACTGCATGGCTTGCTGCTGAGCAGCCGTTTCATCACAGGCAATCTGTACGCTCGCTGGCCGCTGACGCATTGCGATTTCCAGACCCGGCTGCGGATAGCCCTGCGTATCCCACACGGTCGAAATCTCCGGATACACCGCAGCGCCACTTGTCAAAGCGCTGTGCGCGAAAATCTGTGACGCCTGTGCGAACGACACCGTAAGCCCGAAGGCGGAAACCATCACCAATGCTGATGAAATCGGCTTGACCACGAAATATTGCTCTCTCTTGTTCTGTCTGGGAAATGCGTCGCACGCGACCCGCCCCGACGCGGCTGATCGACGGGCGAAGGATATCGCTCTGCTTTGACTTGGCAAGGGCGAAGACACGAAATGACAGAACATTCTCGCAGTGGATGCAAAGTTTGCGCTGAGCCAATACGGTGAAGACGTGGCGACAAAAACGAACGCCGCGGAGCGTTAACGCTCCGCGGCGAGTGTGAACATGCGGTGTGATCCGCAGGTGATTGATCCCGCAGGATCAGTCGCGACGGCGACGAACGCCGACGAGGCCCGCCACGCCGAGCAGCGCGAGAGCGCCAGGAGCGGGAACCTGGAACCAGTAGATGAAGACAACCGGAGACTGCGCAAGAGCCGCGCCGAGGCCTTCCCAGACGATGTTGTAGCCGTCGGTGCCGACATTGCCGACGCCGTCAAGGCCGACAAAGTTGATGTGGTTCGGCTGGCCGGGCTGCTTCAGCGGGCCGATGACGATTGAGTGATTCGTGAAGTCGCCGGGCGCAAAGTTGGTGAAGTTGATCTCAAAGTATCCACCGAACTTCTTGCCTTGGGGAAGCTGATCTGGCGGGATGACGCCGGAGGTAACCGTCACGAAAAAGCTCGGGAAGAACGGGTCGTTATAGACGCTGGTTCCACCGAACGCGTGATCGCCCTGAACAGCGCTGCCCCAGAACGTTCCACCGAACTCCGGCCCCGCAACGCCATTGATCACAATGCCCTGACCGGGAATGGGCGAGGCATGGGCAACTGTGCCAAGCCCAGCTGCGAGAACCGCAGCGGCAACAAACGATGACAAACGCTTCAACATGAGTACATCCTTTCTACTCTTCCTAACACACGAAACAGTTCGCGCCGACACGGCGCAAAACAAACAACTCGACACGCGTTTCCGCACGTCAGGCCGCATCATGGTTGTGGACAACCTTGGTCCGCCCTCTCTCGCTGCGTCATGACATCCGCCAGTTGGCTGGCGACACGGTCACAAGCAACACCAATCAATTTACTCTGATTCATCCTTGGTGCAATATCCAAAATCACGAAATCTTCCGGCCAGGCCAACTGAGTCCCGCAAAGACAAAAGCCAAACAAAAACCGTTCGTCTTATCCGGCGATGCGTATGAAATGTGGCTACTTATGGCCGCGGAGTGCCTTTTTGGTTTCCTGAAGGGTGATGAGCTGCCCAGCTTCAAAGTCGCCGAACGTCTCCGCATCCCCTTCCCGCCAGCGCACTCGAACATTCCTGACCCGGTCCACATCGCCAAGGCCGACATGGACTCTGGGGTCATTCGCCGCTGCGTAGCTGTAGGCTGACCGCACTTCCCGCACGATGGTGCGCGAGCCGGCGGCGTCCTCAACCTCAAACATGAGACGGGCGTTGTAGGCATCCCGCCCATGCTCTGTCAGCACACGGAACATGATCCAGTTGCCCCGGCCGCGCTCCTGGTCAGATGCTGCGACATTGCGCAGGACATGCGCGCGACCGTCGCGATTGACGATGACAATATCGATGGCGCCATCGTTGTCGATATCACCAAACGCAGCGGCTCTGCTCGACTTCGCCATCACGCCAACCACGCCACCGAGTGGATCGACCTGCTGGAATCGCCCGTCGCGCCCGCCTTTCAGCAGCATGTTCGGCTCCGCGTAGGGATCATCTGTATGCAGCGGCGCGATACGGGCGACACGACCGTTTGCAATGAAGATGTCGAGCGCGCCATCGTGGTCAAAGTCATGCGCGCCGACACCCCAGCGCGTGTATGCGCGACTCGGCGCCGCCAACCCTGAACGCGATGTGATATCTGTGAAGTTACCAGCGTGATTGCGAAAAAACGAGTCGGACTCGCGCATCAGGTTGCACACGAGAATGTCTTCATAGCCATTGCCAGTGATGTCGGCTGCAAGCACGCCCATGCCCGCCTTTGCCTTGCCTTCCTGATCGACCGCGCAGCCACGCTGCATCGCCTCTTCAGTGAACTTCCAATTGCCGTGGTTGATCCAGAGATGATCCGGCATGCCGTCGTTGGCGACGAAGATGTCAATACGTCCATCGTTGGTGAAATCGCTGCACACAACGCCCAACCCCGTGCCGGGCCGATCCGCGATGCCCGACACCCTCGACACATCCTCGAATGTTCCATCGCCACGATTTCGGTACAGCACAGCAGGCGCTGGAGCGTTATACACCGTAGGCATGCAGTAATCAGGTCTGCCGCGATCATCCAGACATCGCCGCTCCGTCTCCCTTGTCCAGATGAGGTAGTTCACCACGATGAGATCGAGGTCTCCATCGTGGTCTGCATCAAAGAATGCAGCGCTCGCGCCGAAGCCTGCATCATCAACGCCCGCAACTTGCGATACATCCTCAAATGTGCCGTCGCCTCGGTTCCGATAGAGCACGTTCGGCCCCACGTTCGTGATGTAAAGATCAGGGAACCCGTCGTTATCGAAGTCCCCGACTGCGACGCCGATGCCGTAGCCCGTGTCGCCCGTGCCGCTCTGTGTCGTTACATCGATGAACGTGCCATCGCCCCTGTTTCTGTAGAGGCGGTTGGCAGGCCTGGGCGCCTCAGTGTCGTAGAGCGAACCCGACTGAACAAGATAGATATCCAACCAGCCATCCTGATCGAAATCGATCATCGCAGCTCCACCCCCGATGATCTCCGGAATGTAGAACCGCTCGCGATGGCCTGATACATGAAGAAAGTCGATGCCTCGTGCAGCAGCTTCCTCGACGAACCACGGCCGAGGCCCATCCGCGCGCGTGTGCTGCGTCGCCTCGGATGCTCGTTCATTGGCCTGGCTCTCGCCCTCTGATGCGCCACACGAAGCCAGCAGCACAACGCCGACCCAGAGACCGGATATCCCTCCGCAGCGCATTCGCTCCATGCTCATGGCTTCTGCGCCTCCTGCTGGGCACGCTTGGCGAGGCGAACCTGCGCGAGCGTGCTTTGAATCTGCGGGTGATTCGGCGCAAGTTTGAAGCCGGCTTCAAGCACGCGCTCGGCATCATCGAATCTGCCGATGTTGGCGAGCGATCCCCCGAGCAGGAGATGCGCGTTGGGATCGCGAGGCGAAAGCTGCAACTGTCTGTAAAAATCCTGCGCTGCTTCACCCCAGCGGTTCTGCGAGGCCATCAGCAAACCTCGCTGATTCAGCCAGAGCGGGTTGTCACGCTCCAGTCGCACCGCTTCGCTGTATGCCGCGTAACTTTCCTCAGATTCGCCAAGGTATCGCAGCAGATCGCCCCGCATGCCGTGCCCGCCCGCAAAGGTCGGCTTGATGCGCACGACTTCATCGGCATAGTGCAGAGCAATGCGCAGCGTCGCCAGGTCCGGTGGATTCTGACGACCAGACATCTGCCGATACGTACCAGCGATATGAAAATACGCCAACTCATGCTGCTCAATCGCCAGCGAGCGTTCAAACTGCACAATGGCGTCTTCCAGCCGCTGAACATGCCGATACGCAAGGCCAAGATTGATGAGCACCGTGGCGTCGTCGGGGAGCTGCGCCGCAAGGTCTTCAAGCAATGCGATCGCGGCATCCAACTGGCCTTGATTTATCAGTGCGATGGCTTCAGGCAGCTTGGCGCGACTGCCATGGGCCAGACCTTCAACTTGATCGCGCCAAGGATCGCGCCACTGAGGGAATGCGCCGCGCGCCAGCGCGGTCTGATGTTGTGCTGCCTCATGCTTGCCAAGCTCGCGATACGCCGTGGCGAGCAGCGCGTGCGCGTACGCATCAACCGCAAGCGTGTCGATGGCGCGTTCAAGTATTTCGACCGCTTCGTCCGTTCGATCAAGCTGAAGCAGTGCCCGCGCCAGCACGAGTGGAGCCAGCGCGTCTTTCTCATCGATCGCCATCGCCTCGCGCGCAGCACGCTCCGCGATTTCAAGGTTGCCTTGCTCAAGGCGATACAACGCAAGCCGCCATGTTGCTGGGGCATAATCCGGCGCACGTCGCGCCGCCTCACTCAGATGGGTCACGGCCTGATCAAGCTGTCCGAATCGGTGCAGAATGAGAGCTGCGAAGTAGTGCACCCGTGCATTTGTTGAGTCAAGGCCAAGTGCCGCCTGATAGCACGCCAACGCCGCTTCATGTTCCTGAAGCTGGTGGTACAGTTCACCAAGCTCGCGCCATGGCCGCACCACTTGTGGGTTCTCCACAACCGACTGCACCAGCGCGTCAATGCGAGCCAGCGTCGCCGCGTCATAGATGGATCGATCCACCGGTTGTGGTGGCCCGCTCGACACCGGCGTGGATATGGCTGGTGTCTTGGCGACCGGATGCTCATCCGGCGGATGCTTCGCCTTTTCTTCACAGCCGGTGTGCACGAAACCGATACAGGCCGCCCATGTGAGCGTCCTGATACGCCGCCGTGGCTGGGGCCGATCCATCACGCGATACATCGTCCAACATGATATCGAGCGCGATCAACGTTTCGGCGGTTCAAGTGCGCTGATCGTGCCCAAAAGCACACCGCCGGGCCTCAGATGAGGCCCGGCGGTATAGGAATACTCAAATCGAAGCCGATTCGCGATTACGCGCGGCGACGACGACCGATGCCAGCGAGACCAGCCACGCCGAGCAGCGCGAGCGCGCCGGGAGCGGGGATGGGCTTGTAGTGGATCGTAAGCGTTCCGCTCTCCCAGATGCCGTCCCAGTCACCCGCGTAATCGACGAAGCTCTCCCAGAACTCGAGGCGCAGCAGACCATCTGCACCAAGGACGAAGTCGAGACCGAGATCGACGAGGTCAGCGCTACCACTGTAGGTGCCTGTTCCGGGGGAGTTCACGCCAGCGGCGGGGGCAAGATTAATGCCACCAAGACCGGTCGAATCGGACAGCGTGACAATCATTTCCGATCGCCAGCTTGGTGAATCAGCGAAAAGGGTCACATCCCAGTCGAGGCCGACGATGTGCGCATTTTCACCCAAGTTGATCAGGAACACTTCATTGATCGCGGCGCCGAAGCCGTCGTTGCTGAAGATTCCTGACACGTCGAAGACATAGGTGTCTGCCAGATCCGCGTTGGCGCCTTGAGCGAACGCACCCAAAGCCAGTGCGCCGGCACCGAGAATTCCAAGCACTTTCTTCATGTTTTCTTCCTTCCTTCTTTCTTTTCGAAAAGAACTCGTCTCCCACCATGGGATACGAAAAGCCCTGCGATGTCCGCGAAGACACACGCAGTTGTGAGAAAGGCCCGCGACAACACTGTCCGAATCTTTCTCTTCTCCTGCCGAAGCGCGATCATGCTTTCAGATCACGCCTTCAGCCCCTCGGCGTCAGGCTGAGGTGTGCATCTCAAATCAAGCGGAAAAACCGGCCGCCTGCTCGTCGTGCTCACCACGAACCGAACCCTTTCAGTATGGGCGTGCAGCGAAGGCCGTCAAGAGTGTAAGTCCATAAAATACAGTATTTTATGTTATTTATTAAGGCTGATTCATTGATGCCGATTTGCGCGTGAAAAAGACCGCCGGACCTCAGATGAGGCCCGGCGGCTTAGGAACACTCAAATCAAAGCTGATTCGCGATTACGCGCGACGACGGCGCACGCCGACGAGACCAGCCACGCCGAGCAGCGCGAGCGCGCCGGGAGCCGGGATCGGGTTGTAGGTGATGAGGATGCCACCTGCAATGACGCGAGCGTCGATCGCATTGCCTGCATCGTTCCAAGTCTCATACACACAGATCCAGAGATCATCGTTCACCATCGTGAACGGACCGCTGCCGAAGAGACCGGGGTTGTCGAAGTTGGCCGAAACGGGGCCGAAAGGATTGCCATTGTTCGGCGCACCGGGAATTGTGGAATCCCAGAAGTTGTCGAACGAGAGGCCGTCGTTCACCGAAACCGTGAACTCGCTTGCCCAGCTGCCGTTGAACATCTGAAGCTGAATGCCAACGAACTCAATGTTCACAATCTCCGTACCGGCGCCGAGAGTAACGATCGTCTCGCTGTTGAGACCGCCTGGAGCCGCAAACCCGGTGTACGTTTCCCAGCCGGTCATGTCGATGTACAGGGTGTCAGCCATGACCGCACCTGTCATGCCCAGCGCCGCAACAGCGGCAAGCGCATACGTCTTCTTCATATTCTTCTTCCTTCCTTCTTTCTTTCTTTTCGAAAAGAACTCGTCTCCCACCATGGGACACGAAAAGCCCTGCGATGTCCGCGAAGACACACGCAGTTGTGAGAAAGGCCCGCGACAACACTGTCCGAATCTTTCTCTTCTCCTGCCGAAGCGCGATCATGCTTTCAGATCACGCCTTCGGCCCCTCGGCGTCAGGCTGACGTGTGCGTCTCGAATCGCGCAGAAAAACTGGCCACCCATTCGTCGCGCTCACTATCAACCGAACCCCTTCAGTATGAACATGCCGGAAAAGACGTCAAGGGTGTAAGTCCATAAAATGCAGCGTTTTATGTTATTGGTATGGATCGATGCACCGGCGCCGCTCTGCGCGTGAAAAAGCCCGCCGGAGCGCGGCGGGCTTGAGCACACTCATCACGTTATCGGCGGACTGCACTCACCGTGCCATGTACACCGCATTCAGCGCCCGGTCGATCCGCACGTTGAGGTCCTTCAAGTGGGCGTGTGTGTATGAGTCGATTTCCGTGTTCTCGGTCTTCAGCAACGCCTGCAGTCGTTCGTCGAGCCTGCGAAGGTGATGCATACACAGCGTCTGCACCGGGCGGGGCATACGCGACGTTGCCGAACTCAGGTCAATCAGGCGATCAACCAGTTCCGATTGCAGATTCCGCCGCAGGCTTGAGATCATCGGCTGGCGATCGGTGAACACGCGCTCCTCGCGCACGCCGTCGAACTCCGTGAACACCGAATCCACCACCGCACTAAGCAGTTCCGTCAGCGTCAGTGCGTCCTCGTCATGAGGGGTGCGCATTTCGTTGTCGTACACGCGGCCGAGCGTACCGGGGTTCATCAGGTACAGCATCGCAAAGCTCTGAATCTGCGCGATGCGATCGTGAATGGGGAACGCCACATCGCCGCCCGAACCTACCGCACCCCAGTGGCTGAAGCGGTTGGTGGTCAGCTTGCGAAGCACTTCAGGCCTCACATCGAACTTCGCATCGTCGAACGCATTGTCGATGACAAACTTGAGGGCCTCGCGCTGACGGGCAGGATCGACCGGCGTCATGGGGTCGCGATTCTCTGGGTCGCCCTTTCGATCGCGGTTCACATGCACGCCGCCCACAAATCGGCTCGCCACGCGCAGCGCACCGAGGTGTTCACCGAGCAGTTGCTCATACGCCCTTCGGAGCAGGTACCACGGCTGGCCGTCCTCAACAGCCTTGTCCAGCAACTTCTCGCGCATCGTGTTGACCAGTTCCAGTCGCACACGCGCCCACTCCATCGGATCGGAACCGAGAATCCACACATCGACGTACGGGTCCGGGCCGGAGCGGTCTTCGTCGGTCGCGTACTGATACTCAGGCTGTGCGACCTGCTTCAGCAGTTCCGCGCGGCGTTTCTCATCCAAGGTGTAGCCATGCTCAATCGCCCAGTAGTCGTATGGACCGATCGAAGGCGTCGCCCAGTCGCCACGGGGGGTGTCCGGCGTGGGCGGGATGAACGTCGCAGCGTAGTCCATGACTGAACTGACCTGCGGCTGGCCGCGACGCTGCGCGATCTCTTCCAGCGAAAGCCAGGACGCCGCCTTGAAATTGTGCCTCAGGCCGAGCGTGTGGCCAACTTCATGCGACACGACGTACTTAAGCATCGCGCCGAGGTAATCCTCAGGCACACCGTCGATCATCTCGACATCCTTGCCCATCAGCGTATCTGCCATGAGCTGCATCGCGAGGTTCGCTGTCTGCATCTGGAGCACCGCACCGTGACCAAAGTCGCAGTGATGGCTCTGCTGCACAACGCGCGTCATTAGGCGACTGCGCGGCGGCGCGATCGGCTCGCCAAGCAGATCCGCCTTCTGATCATCCGTCAGGTCCGGATCGCTCAGAATCGCCTCACGCTCCGGGTCCACTCGATCAAACCGTGCGATGGGATCCCACAGTGGCCGCTCTTCCATAAAACGCAGCGTTTCAGGATCAAGCCCCTGCAAGCCATACGCCGCGACCATTTCCTTGTATCGCATCGCCCACAGCTTGAGCATCGAATCATCGAAGATGATGTTGGCGTCGAGAATCTGGCCCGTTTCCGGGTTGACGCGGCTGGGGCCCATCGCGAACGCACGCTCAGAGCTGATCCACCGGAAGAAGTTGTATCGCACGTCTTCAGGATAGATATCCATGTACGCGCCGGTGCGTGCATCCTGCTGGCGCACCTCAATAGCATCGACAATGCCGATCCGCTCGAAAGCCTTGTTCCAGTCCAGAATGCCCTCGCGGACATACCGGCGATATCGCACGGGAACGGTGTGCTCGATATAGAAAATGATCGGCTCCACCGGCGGCGAGAGGCGAAGCTGCGGATCGCGCTTCTGAAGGTGCCAGCGATTGATGTAGCGCACGAACTGATCGCCGCCCGCTTCATGCCTGGTGAAGTCCTTGAACACCGTCATGAAGTAGCCGACGCGCTCGTCTGCTTCTCGCGGCTTGTAGTCGCTGCGGGGAATCGTGCTGATGGAGTAGTGCAGCGTGGTCAGTTCACCGCCATCCATCGGAATGGTGACGGGAATCTCGACGTTCTGCGGGAAGGCCTTGATATCGCCGATGCGGGCGAGGGCCGCGTTGCCGCTGAGACCCGTGAGCACGCGAGAGTTGCGGATGAGCAGATCGTTGAGGTCGATCACCGGCCCGCGATTCGGACCCATGCAGAGAATCTTGGTCGAAAGCAGCACACGATCCTGATACGTGCGCTCCACCGCGCTGCGAAGCTCTGCATCACGCGGCCCGCCGCGCGCCTGCCTGCGGATGTTCGGTTCCATCAGCACGAGCTGGTCGTCGTGGCGAGTCCAGTAGGCGTACGTGTCGGTCCACTGGTGGCCGGTCTGCCGCGAACCACCCGCGATCGTGGTGGCGATGAAGATGCGCTGACCTTCAAAATTCGGCGGCAGCTCCGCGATCGCACGATGGCGCTGCTTATTCACATAGATGGTGTAGAGCGAGCGACCGCCGCCAGCGGTGGAAATGACCTGCTCATGATCCTTGCTCACTTCCTCAAAGGGCGGGAAGTTGCTTGACCCGCCGCTGCGTTGCGCCCAGGCGTCGGAAGTGAAAGCGGTCAGGGCGAGCAGGGCGATCAGGGTCGAGGCATATCTTCGCATGATGGACTCCACAGGCTAAACGTTGCCGAAACAGCCGCGGGGCGCGGCCAAAGCCGCACGCCGCAAGACCCGGCGAGCAACCGGGCCGGTCAGTTCTACAGATCGGGCGGAACCTCGCTGCACATCCAACCGGAACGACATCCTAGCCCGAAACCCTGTTGTTGAGTCCGGAAACCTGCCGATTCCTGGCCGTGAAATCGCTACGATTGGATGGATATGCCCATGACACGCACGCCGACTTCGACCGCCCCGCCCCGTGTTTCCTCGCTCACCGACACTCGCGGCCACACGCCCATGCTTGCCATCGCGGGTGCCACCGGCGCGGTCGGCCGTGAAGTGCTGGCGATTCTGGCGGATCGTGCATTCCCCGCGAACCGCTTGCGCCTGCTTGCTTCAGCCCGCTCCGCCGGATCGTCAATCCCCTATCGGGGCGAATCGCTCATCGTTGAGGAACTGACCGAGCGCGCCTTTGAAGGAGTCGAGATCGCTATCTTCTCCGCGGGCGGGTCGATCAGCCGACAGTTCGCACCGATCGCAGCGAAGGCGGGGGTCGTCGTCATCGACAACTCCAGCGCGTTCCGCATGGAGAAGGACGTGCCGCTCATCGTGCCGGAGATCAACGGCGATGCACTCGAAACATCACAATCCAACAGAGGCCGCATCATTGCGAATCCGAACTGCTCCACCATCATCGCGCTCATGGCGGTAACGCCTCTGCACCGCGCTGCGGGAAGCGGCGGTATCGAACGTATGGTGGTGAGCACCTATCAGGCCGCGTCCGGCGGCGGCGCAGCGATGATGGCTGAACTGGAGCAGCAGGCGCACGACTATGCAGCCGGTCGCCCGTTCACGCAGGATGTGCTGGGCAGGCAATACCTGTTCAACCTCTTCAGCCACAACTCGAAGATCGGGCCGGAAGGTTACAACGAAGAAGAGATGAAGCTGCTGCGTGAGACGCACAAGATTTGGAATTGTGAGGGCCGCGACGACGCACCGCGCATCACCGCCACCTGCGTTCGCGTGCCGGTGCTTCGTGCGCATTGCGAAGCCATCAACATCACGTTCCGCGGTTCGATGACGGAAGCTCAGGCGCGCGACATTCTCTCACGCGCGCCGGGCGTGCGCATCATTGACGATCGACAGGCGAACCGCTTCCCTGAACCGCTGGATGCGTCCGGTCAGGATGATGTGCTCGTCGGGCGCATTCGCGCGGATATCAGTCAGCCACCCGGCAGGGGATTGGACCTCTTCGTCGCGGGCGACCAGCTTCGCAAAGGCGCTGCGCTGAACGCCGTGCAGATTGCAGAACAGCTTGTGCACGCCGCGAACTAGCTCGCCACGCTTCATCCCATCAGCGGCTTGAGTTCCTGCGGCTGGTGTGTCGCGGGGAGATCGACAAAGAACGTCGCCCCCTGCCCCGGCGTGGAGACGAACGACACCGTCGCGCCAAGCATTTGCGCCAGCTCGCGGCAGATCGCCAACCCAAGGCCCGTGCCCGCGTGCTCGCGCGTGTGGCTTGAATCAACCTGACGAAACTTCTCGAAGATCACGTCCTGCATGTCCTCAGGAATGCCGGGGCCGGTATCTGCAACGCTCAGCCGCACGCCGAGTGAGTTGTCCTGCCGCGTGATGCGCGTCGCAGCAATCGTAACCGTGCCGCCCGAAGGCGTGAACTTGATCGCGTTGGACAGGAAGTTGTAGAGAATCTGCTGCAGCTTGCCGGGGTCGGTTTCGATGACGGGCACGTTTGGGCTGATCTTCGCCTGCACAGTGATCTGCTTCGCCTGCGATTGCGGCCGCATAATCGCGACCAGGCCTTCCACCAGATCGCCCACACTCGTCGGCTCGATGTTCACTTCCATGCGACCCGCTTCGATCTTCGCCATATCGAGCAGCTCGTTGATCATGTCGAGCAACGCGCGGCCGCTTGAAAGAATGTTCGTGAGGTAACGCCTGCGCTTCGGGTCTGCGTTCGTGTCCGATTCCGCCAGCTCAATGAGCAGTTCCGCAAAACCGATGATGGAATTGAGCGGCGTGCGCAGCTCGTGGCTTACATTCGCCACAAACTCGCTCTTCAACCGGTTCGATTCGTACAAACCAATGTTGGCTTGCGCAAGCTCGGTGAGCTTGAGGTCAAGTCCTTCGTTGATCGATCGCAGCTGCGCCTGGCTTTGCTCCACCTGATCGAGCATGGAGTTGAACGCGCCAGAAAGCTGTTCGAACTCGTCGCCCGTTTTGATCTGCGACCGAATCGCGAGGTCGCCCTTCTGCACCTGCTCCGTCGTTTCGCGCAGCGTGCGCACAGGCGAGAAGATCAGTTTGGTAAGAATGAAATAGAACACCAGAATCGCGGTAAGGCTCGCTGCGATGCCCGCTGCGATGATAAAGATTCTGCTGCGAAGAAGCTGGCCTTCCGCCAACATGCTCTTGCGATCAATGATGAGGATCGCCCAGAGCGGATCTGCCACGCCGGACTCAAACGCCGGTGCTGCGAAATCCGCGATCGCAGGATCGCGAATCGTCCGCCGCTGCGATTCGCGAATGAGCCGCGCATAGCGATACACCTGCTGGCCGCCCGTTCGCGCCATGGAGGCGTGCTCGGTTACCGCTTCATTCGCTCGCGCTTTGCGAAGAGCCGCTGCGACGAACGGATCAAGCTCATCGCCCTGGTCTTCGATCTCATCCACGCGCACGAGTCGGATCCACAGCGGGCCAGCATCAAGCGAGGAGAAATCCGCGCCGCCGCGCCCGCCGAACGGAGCAGGCCGACTCGTGCCGCGATGCTGCTCCAGCACGCCGAGTTGAATCTCGCCGCTGAGCCATGCGCCCGCCAACTGACGCGCCACCTCGAACTGGCCCTCGCGCACGATGGACGGCGTGCGGAACCACGGCACGCTCAGCGCCGCAGCGATGATGACAATCACCGAGAAGCCGAAAAGAAGCTGGCACTTGTTCGCAAGACTGATGCCCGAAGCCATGTGCATTCACCGGGTGTTGTCAATCCGAAGGCTCTCGAAGAACCCAATCGGCTGTTACAGATCAGATCGCCTTCAATCGTAACAGGCTGGCGACGACCTGCACGCCCACGCCGCCCGACTTATGACATACGCCGACGGAGCGGGTTCAGCGCGGCCTCGCCCCTGCCCAGCACCAGCACATCGGCAATCTCCACGGCTTCGCGGAACGATTCCTGCGCCTGCTCGACATCCACGCAGGTGGGCAGCACCTTCCCTTGCTCAAGGTGCTCAATGGTCGCCACCGCATCGCCGCAGATCAGCACCGTCATGCGCGGCAGCGGCAGCAGCAAACCGCAACTGCCCGGCGTTACGCCCGGCAGCGGAAACAGGTCCACGCCCGGCGCGAGTGAATCCGGCGCGGCGGCACATCGCCCCAGCAGCGCAAGCTGGTCGTTGAAAAATTGCTCCAGCCGAGCATCGCCCTCTTCTTCCGCTTCTTCCAGCCGATGCCGCAGCGCGGTCGCTGCGCCTTCCATCTCCGGCTCATGCAGGAACCACGTCGCCTGTTCAAACGCGCTCAGTGATCGTCGCCGCTCTGGCTCAAAGCTCGTGAGAAAGACATGTGTGATCTCCTCAGGTCTGATCGGCGTACGCTCGGCCAGCCGCGCTAGCATCACCTGTGGCGGCAACGAAGGGTCAACCAGAATGTGCGCATCGCCCACAGTAATCAATGTGGTCGTCGCGTGGCCAGTGCGCACATCCACCCGTTCGTTCCACAGCGGGTGAGCCGCCAACGTGCCAATGGAGATGATTCGATAGTCCATGATGACGAGACGGTCATCATACGCGGGTGCCGGTGTGGTTTGTAAGCGGAACTGGTCTCCGGGCTGTTGAAGCGGCTTGAAGATCAAACTGTACCGCTGCCTTCCGCCTGATACACTCCTCGCGCATGGCACATCGCCAGAAGATTCCGAGACCCACCGTCAAGCGACTGAGCCTCTATCTGCGCGAGCTGGAATCCATGCTCGAGCGCGGCCAGACGACTGTCAGCTCCAAACAGCTTGGGGCTGCGCTCGCGCTCACTGATGCGCAGGTCCGCAAAGACCTTGCGTACTTCGGCCAGTTCGGCCATCCCGGCGTGGGCTACCGCACGCAGGAACTGATGACGCAGCTTCGCAAGATTCTCGGCATCGACCATGTCTGGCGTGCCGCCGTTGTCGGCGCAGGCAACATCGGCCGCGCGCTCATGCCCTACACGCGCTTCTCGCGAAAGGGCTTTGAAATCGTCGCCATCTTCGACGCGGACCCGAAGGCTGTCGGCACGGAAATCGCGGGCCACAAAGTGCGGCCGATGTCCGACCTCCCGAAGCTGGTGAAGGAGCGCGAGATTCGCATCGGCATCGTCGCGGTGCCCGCCCCGCACGCGCAGGCGGTGGCGGATGATCTCATCCGCGCGGGCGTCACGGGCATCCTGAATTTCGCGCCGGTGCGGCTGGATGTGCATGACGCTGTCAGTGTCGTCAGCGTCGATTTCCTCCTCTCGCTGGAGCAGCTCGCTTTCCAGATTTCGCTGGGTCTCACCGGCTCGCTTGATGAGGATGATGAGGGGTAAGCAATGTGCCGCGGGGTACCCTGTCGGCTTTTTTCAGCATCTCGGAGCAGGACAAGAGATAGTAAGGAATTGACTGGTTTGACGAAGTCGGGGGGGGGTAATATCTGGACGGGAGGAGATAAGACAAGAATTTCGCGGTTCTTTTTACCACAGGAGTTCAAGTCACAATGCGTATCAATGTCTTAAGCTACCCCGTGCACGCGCTCTTTATTTTGATGTGCTCTGTGGCCGCCGCGCTCGGCTATTCAAATCACGCATCAGAAGCAAACCCGAACACTGCGGGTCTGTGTTTTGTCAACGAGCCGTCCACTCCCTTTTGCCACCGTGCGGGTTTGATGGGGGCAGACTGCGGCTCCTTCTCGTGTCCCCACGTCATCTTTCAGAACGACACCATCACGCGGGTCAACGCCGTTAGCCCACCCGCAGGGCAGCAAGACTTTGTCGATTACTGGTGCATCTGTTATGTACAAAAGAGCAGGTGCCTTCCAACAGAAGACCCGTTCTGCATGGATTGCTGCGAACTGACGGAGCAAACGGAGTGGGTCGTGTATCCTTGCATGCACGCATCCGGTCCAGATTGCAGTTGAAGTGCGGCGTGCTTCCAGGAAAGGAGAGCGATATGATGTGTCGGCATTTGACTGCGATGCTGATCGCCCTGCTGCTGTGTTGCGTCGCAAACGCGGACGAGCCAAAGACGTTTTTCCATTACATGCCACCTGAGGGAGGCAGTTTCGCGAATCTGGATGTAACGCAGAGCCTGCTACGCGAGGTCGATGTGCATCGGTGGGCGCGATTCCTTCATGCGTCTGATGCACAGCGAACATTTATCGTTGCACTCTATACTCGATTCCTTGACCATCACAACGACGTCATGGATCGTCTTGCGCCGGATTTTCTTGCTCAAGCAGCGGCACTGGTTGAACTGGGGCGGCGTGCGGGGACGGAATCGCGTGAGTATGTGGACGCGACTGCAGATCTGGATCAGTTTGGTCGGCGCTTGCGACAGCAACTGCTGGAAGTCGAGTTGGATTTCATCAACTCGTTCGAGCACATTCTGACAGAAGAGCAATCTGGCCGGCTGGAGGTGCTTCGTTACGAAGCTAGGCGGCGCCATTGTCGCATTTTCCGCAGTCTCATGCGGTGGAGCGATATCGAGCTGCGACAGATATGGGCGGCTTCAGCACAGCCACAAGCTTCGCCAGAGGAGGCGAACCTTGTGGACGCCATGCTTGTCGATTACGAAAGGCGATTGACGTCGCTTGTGTGTCGATGTGCAGACGAAATGTACGTGAGACGGCTTGCGCTGCTCGAAAATCGCCTTGCTCAAGATCAGGGCGTCGTGACCCTTGACGAAAGCCGCGCACGATATCGACAGATTATTAACAGGAAGCTCGCCGTCGCGCGTCCGATCGGCCTTTTGAATGCACAGACTGCACGGCTGATCGCAGCCGCGGTTTCCGAGGAAGTTGCTGTGGAATTCGTGGCCGCAGCCAAGCGAGCGGTATTTCCGGAAATCTATCCTGACCGTTCAGCCCTGCATCAGGTGTTCCATGACGTGGCCAATCATTCCGATCTGAGTCGGGACCAACAGGACGCGGTTGCGGCCCTGTTTGATGCCTATCAGAATGAGCACACGCGAATCAACGACCGGCTTGAGGAGCTCTGTGCAGAATGGGGAGAGAAGGGTGATGAGGGCGTCATGGGCTATCAGCCGCAATTTCTCTCTCGTGCTTTGCGGCCAATACTGGACGAACGAACTGAGTTATCGAGCATCTATCAGCAGCGGCTGGAAGAGATTGTGGGTTCCGATTGGCTCACTCGGTATCGCCAGGGGCTCTCAATCGCGTACCCGTGAATATACAAGTCGATGCGCCGGTCGCCCGACTGCAAGCGACTTGCTACAACTTCTTCCCCCGCGCGAGCGCGAGGATGAGGCTGACGAGGAAGACCACGATGAAGATGAAGAACAGCACGCGCGCGATATCCGCTGCGATGCCCGCGATGCCGCCGAAGCCGAGCACCGCTGCGATGATCGCCACGATCAGAAAAATCAAAGCCCAGCGAAGCATGGGGAACTCCTTCCTTCTCGATGACAAGCTGATGCAATCAGGATCAGGCGGATTTCTTCTTGCCGAATGCGATCAGCGACAACCCGCCGACAACCGCGGCCACGCCGCCGATGATGTATTGCGTCGTCGTCTGTGTGAAGCGGCCCGTTACGGTTTCCATGGCCTGCTCTGTAACGGATTGCGAAGCGTTATAGCCGAAGATCAGCAGCATGACGCCCACTGCAAGCACGATGAGACCGATGATGCGAAGCATGTTCATGTTCGCTCCTTTCGTCTGACCCCGAATGTACGAGGGCAAGCCTACCCCATGTTCGACGCGATGGCCAGCGTGAATGATTTCACAAGCTCGTTCTTAACTTCACGCATTGACGGCACGCGATCGTTGAGTTCTCGCGCAAGACTCGTCACGCTGCGACCAGCAAGACCGCACGGAACGATGAGATTGAAGTGATCGAGGTTTGTGTTCACGTTCAGCGCAAGGCCGTGCATGGAAACCCATCGCGACACGCGCACGCCCATCGCGCAAATCTTCGCGCTTGGCGCGCCAGCGCATGCGCACGGCGCTTCGTGCGCGATCGGTTGCGCCTGCGCCACCCACACACCTGTTGCGCATTCATCGCGATGGCCCGTGATGTTAAAACGCGCGAGCGTGTCGATGACGACTTGTTCAAGAAAGCGCATGTAGCCGTGCAGGCGCAGGCCGAGGCGGTTGAGGTCGAGAATGGGATACACGACAAGCTGGCCCGGCCCGTGATACGTGATGTCGCCGCCACGATCAGTTTCCGCCACTTCGACGCCCACAGCGCGAAGTACGGCGTCGGTGGCGATGAGGTGCTGCCGCGCGGTCTTGCGACGACTCACCGTAATCACCGGCGGATCATGCTCCACCAGCAACAGATAGCCCACCGGCTGTGGCGCACCGCTGCCATCCGCTCCTTCTGATGCCGATTCGCGCCAGCCGATCACGTCCTGCTGGAGCGACTTCTGAAGTTCAAATGCTTCTGCATAACGCATCCTGCCGAGATCGCGCACGATCAGCGGGCCTTGAAAGGCGGGCGAAGCGTGTGCATCAAGCTGGCGGGATGGCTGGGGCATCGGCTGCAATCACCTCGGCGGCGCGTTCCGCGTTTCGCACTCAACAATACGCCGCTGGTACACTTTCCGCTTCCATGCCTACTGTGCATCCCTCCGCCATCATCCAGGGCGACGTTACCCTTGCAGACGACTGCCACATCGGCCCGAACTGCGTGCTGGACGGCGAGACTGGCCCCATCACCGTCGGCAGCGGCACTCGCCTGATCGGTAACGTCTATCTCACCGGTCCGCTTCGCATCGGCGAACGCAACACCATCTATCCATTTGCCTGTCTCGGGTTCTCGCCACAAGACCTCAAATGGGATCCCAGCCGTCCCGGTGCAGGCCTCGTCGTGGGTAACGGCAACACATTCAGGGAACATGTAACGCTTCATCGCGCTACGTCCGACGACAAACCCACAACGATCGGCAACGATAACTACTTCATGGCGTCGAGCCACGCAGGGCACGACTGCATCGTCGGCAACAACTGCATCTTCGCCAATGCGTCCATGCTCGCGGGCTTCGTGCAGGTGGCGGATCGCGTCATCACGGGTGGCACGGCGGCGATTCATCAATTTGTGCGCCTCGGTCGGGGCGTTATGGTGTCCGGGTGCGTTGGCCCCGTGCAGGACGTACCGCCGTTCTTCATGGTTACAGGCATCAACGTTGCGGGCAGCATCAACATCATCGGCCTGCGAAGGTCGAAGACGCCGCCGGACGTGATTGAGGACGTGCGCTGGGTGTATAAAACACTGTATCGGCGCGGCCTGTCGCTGAAGTCCGCCATCGAAGTTGTACGCGATCGTGCCGAGCGGCCGATGATCCGGGAGTATCTGGAATTCCTTGAAAGCGCGAAGCGCGGCATCTGCCACGGCTCCGCCAAGTCGGCGCGCAGCATGGCGTGAAATGCAGAAGCGTCAATGGAGAGTCGTGTCGTGAGGCGGGTGGGTGATGAAGAAAGACGATGGCATTTTCGTTTTCCATTCTCGGCAGCGGCTCAATGGGCAACTGTACGCTCGTCAAGCTGAACGGTAACGGCCCAGCGCGGCACGTGCTCATTGATGCAGGTCTTTCGCCTCGCGCCACATCAAAGCGGCTTTCGCCGCTCGGCCTCACGCTCAATGACATCGACGACATTCTCTTCACGCATCTCGATCACGATCACTGCTGCCCCACGTGGGTGAACGCGGCGTCGCGACATGACATCACGCTGCATGTGCACCGCAGGCAGCGCAGCAGGATGCAGCGCGATGGATGGAGCTTCGAGCGCGTTGCACTGTTTGAAGATTCCGTCGAACTGGCCGGGATGGACGCGACCCGCATTCAATCCGTGCCGTTCGCGCACGATCAACTGGGCACGGTGGGCTTTGTCGTTGAGCACGCTGGCGCGCGGCTGGGCTTCGCCACGGATCTTGGCCGCGTGCCGCCCTGGTTGTACGAGGTCTTCGTCGATCTCGATGCGCTCGCGCTGGAGTCAAATTACGATCGGCGGATGCAGCTTGACAGCGGCAGGCCCGTGCAGTTGAAAAAGCGCATCATGGGCGGTTCCGGACATCTCTCCAACGATGAATCGCTTGAAGCGGCACTGCGCATCGCGGAGCGGTCTGATCTTCGCTGCATCGCGCTGCTGCATCTTTCCCGGCAGTGCAACTGCCCGACGCTGGTGCAGAAGCTGTACGCGGATCGTGCGCCGCATCTCGCACCGTTGCTGACGGTGAGCGACCAGTTCGAGGCGACGCCCATGCTGGACGTTCCTGCCCCGAAAAAACGTGGCGAACGACGGCCTCTGCCCAAGGCCGCACAAATCGAGCTTCTGCCATTCTTTGTGGCGAAGTCCGCTCCTACAGTACACGGCCATGCGTGATCGTTCGTTTGAAGAAGAGCAGGCGCGACAAGCCAAGTACCGCCGCGCACGAATCCGAAACTTCCTGTTCACCAGCGGCCCGAACAGGCTGACCGGCGGGCGCATTTCGCGCCGGCATCTCGCACAAGATGTCTGCGTGCGCGAAATCGAGACGGCCAGCCCGCTGTGGCCTAAGGCATTCGACGGCATGCGCATCGGCCACGTGAGCGATTTTCATCTGGGCGAACTGCTGCCGCTCCCCCGCGCGCTGGAGATCGTCGAACGGCTCCGCTCGCAGGAGCCGGACCTTGTCGCCTGCACCGGCGATCTCGTGGACCTGCATCATCACGGCGCCGCCCCGCTGCTGGACGCGCTCGCTGCGATCGATGCGCGGTTCGGCTCGTGGCTTGTGCTGGGCAATCACGACGAACTGGATTCGCCTGAAATGCTTTCGGAAATGGCGAAGCGCGCGGGCGTGCTGCCGCTGCACAACGAAGCGGTGGAACTCCATCAACCCAGCCGCAACGGCGATACACCTGATTCACTCGTGCTGGCGGGCATCGACTGGGCGAAGTCCGCATCTGGCTGTGCGAAGCACGTGGAGACTGCCTGTGGCGGGCCGAACGGCTTTGCTCATCTGCTGCTTGCGCACAATCCCAAAGCGTTCACCCGCGCCGCCGAGTTGGATGTGCCGCTCACGCTTGCGGGCCACACGCACGGCGGACAGGTGGCAATGAAGAAGCGGCCACGCGCCAATCTTGCCTTCGCGCACAGGCACAGCGCGGGACTCTTTGCCAAGGGGATCAGCAAGCTGTTCGTCACCACAGGAATCGGCGCGTGGTTCCCGCTGCGCGTGAACTGCCCAGCGGAAATCGTCATCCTCACGATGCGCCACGACCCGGATGGATGAGCGCCACATTGCAACAAATCAACAAGTCAAACGAGGAACCCTCGTGGACGCACCTAGTTGACTTGTTGAACGGTTGACTTTTTTCTCTCAGGCCGCTTCTTCTTCCGGCTCAGTAACCTTGGTTACACCGCACGGCGCATCGGCGCGTTCGAGCCAGTCTTCCGCCCGGCCGCCAAGATTGAGCGTGCTTGGCATGGTCTTGCGGTATCCCAGCTTGCGGATGATCTCCAGCACGTCGGTCCATGACGGGAACGTCTTGTTGTTCACGCGCTTGAAGGCGTCGATCGCCATGAGAAAGAGGAACTGTTCGTTCGTCATCTCGCCTTCATCAGCGGCTTTCATGAAATCTGTTCGGCGGCGACCCGGCCCGCGCCTGCGTTCAAGGTTCGTGGCGGATGTTTCGGCGCTCTGCATGGCCCGGCGATCCAAGCCGAGCCGGCGATCGACAACGCTCTCCGGCGTAGATGAAGTCACTTTGCCGATCGGGCCGTCATCGCCCTTCCGCTGCGCGGATGTGCTTCGATTCATGCTGCACCTCTGAAGTACGAAATCCGAAAAAACCGCGTGCAGCGAAGATGCCGCTACACTACCGGCCTCATCGGCGATTCCAGCTCGGCCCTCGAAGGGCAAACCGCCGCATCCTGTTCGCACCCTCGCATTCGCGCGAGCGTGCTCGTATTCTCGGACCTTCGCACATATGGCTGAGACACTTCCCAACTCGACAAGCGGAAGCACGAGCAAAGAACCCGCACCCGTGCGAGAGTTCAGCCTCTTCGCTGCGGTGCTGGCGTGGCTGTGGCCCGGCCTGGGGCACATCAGCCTTGGCGAGCGGAAGCGCGGCGTGTTCATCATGATCGGCGTGCTGTTCCTCTTCTTTACGGGTCTACTCGTCGGTGGGGTGAGTTCGGTCGATCGCCGCGAGGAACGACTCTGGTTCCTTGCGCAAGGATTGTGCGGACCGATCGCCTTCGGCGCGGATTACGTGCATCAGAGCTACGTCAAAGGCCTGCCGCCCGAGCGCAAAGTTGTGGCGCTCGCGCATGTGAGTGAAATGGGGATATTGTTCATCGCCTTAGCCGGATTGATGAATCTGGTTGTGATTCTCGATGCGATGCATTTTGCGCATCATCCCGCGCCGACAGTTCCCGAACGTCGCCGTGCAAGCGATCAGCCGGGAGGCGAATCGTGAGCATTCTTTTCGGGTATGTGCCGTTCATCACACCTCTTGGTGTCTTTCACACATGGTGGTATCTACTGCTTGTGCCTTTGGCGTTCGGCATTTCGATGATCTACAAAGCATTGCGATTGCGTGATCTGCGCGTGTATTGGCGTGAGGTGTCAGTGATGACCGCGCAAATCGTGCTTGCCATGATCGGCCTTGCGATCGCGCTCGTGATTCTTGTGCAGCTTGTGATTCCAATGCTGCCCGTCGCATAGCGCGCAAAAGATGAAACTTAATTTCACTTCTTCGCAGTAATCCACTGGACAAAGGCGTCTTGTCAATTATGCTGTCGTGATGCGCCGTCATGGACGTGCGGCGCGGTGTGTTCTTCACCCGCAATACACAGGTCAAGGATTCGACCGATGCTTTACCCGCAAAGCAGGCGAACGCGCGGTTCCGCGCCGTTACTTACCTTTGAAACGCCGCTGGATGAACTCTCCACGGATACAATGCGCGATCTGTGGCGAGAGTACAAACGTCGCCGCTCCGATGCCCTGCGCACGAAACTCATCGTCCACTACATGCAGGGGCATGTGAGGCGAATCGCTGCACGATTGCACAAGAGCTTGCCCAGCCAGGTCGATCTTGAAGACTTGGTGCAGCAGGGATATCTCGGCCTCATTGATGCGATGGAGCGATACGACGTTGAGCGCGAGATCACCTTTGAAACATTCTCATCGCTGCGCATCGCAGGCGCCATGCACGATTATCTGCGTCGCATCGATCATCTTCCTCGCATGGCGCGCAAACGATTGAAGCTGGTTCAGTACGCGGAAGACGATTTCCGCAAGCGGCATGGCCGCGCACCAAGCGAAGAAGAACTGCGCACGCGCGCTTCGACCTCGCCGCCGGAGTTTCAACGGTTTCTCGCCGAGCGGTCCCCTGCCGCGCCCATGTCGCTGCATTCGCGCTCTTCACAGGACGATGCGCCAGCTGAGCCGGGCGGCTTCGCGAACATCATCGACGAGCGGCAGCGCACGCCACTCGTCCACGTGCAGCGCGAAAATATGCGCGAATGGGTCAGCCGGGGCCTCGATCAGCGCGATCGACTCATCCTGCAGCTTTATTACTACGAAGAGTTGACCATGCGCGAAGTCGGCATGGCGCTGGGCATCAGTGAATCGCGCGTCTCGCAAAGGCTCGAACTGATCCATGAGCGCATTCGATCGCGGCTGTCGCTTCGCGAAGCGGAACGCGAACTCGTGATGCAATGAAACGTGCTACGTGCCCGGCGTCCATGGAATATCCGCCACTCCCGCATCGGCATTCGCGCGGCGGGCCATGGCGAAAAGCAGGTCGCTCACGCGATTCAGGTACACCACCGCGCCTTCGCTGACGGCTTCATCCCGCCCCAGCGCGATGACCAGTCGTTCCGCTCGTCTGCACACGGTGCGCGCCAGGTGCAATCGCGCTGCGAGTTCTGTACCGCCGGGCAGCACAAAGCTCTTCATCGGCGCGTTGCCGCCGTCGATCGCGTCGATCCATGCTTCCACTTCGCTCACGTGTGAATCGGTGATGCGCATGATCTTCGATTCGTGCTTGTCGCCTTCAGGCGTGGCGAGGTCCGCACCGATATCAAACAGCCGCGACTGAAGCTGCGAGAAGATGCGAAGGTACTGTGCGTGCAGCGGGCGGCTCGCATCACACGCAGCCGCAGCGAGGCCGATGCATGCGTTGAGTTCATCCACCGTGCCATAGGCGTTGACGCGCGGATGATCTTTCCCCACGCGCTGTCCGCCGAAGAGGCCGGTGGAACCGTCATCACCTGTGCGGGTGTAGAGCTTCACGTCGGCATCGTAGCCGCCCGGCGCGCAGAACGCCGCCGGGCGTCAACCCGGCGGCGGTGTGCAGAGGTTTCCCCAATCAAGGGGAGGAGAAAGGAGGAGGTTCAATATCGATAGTTGGGGTGGTACTGATAGGCCTTGGCCTTGTCGGATTCATTGCCGATGATGTACCCGCCCAGTGCGCCGATGCCCGCGCCGATGGCAGCGCCTTCCGCGGCGCGGCGGCCATTGTTGTGGCCGATCACTGCACCGCCAATCGCGCCGATACCCGCGCCAAGCAGCGCGCCGCCCTGCGCATCGTTGCTTGCGCACCCGCCGGAGAAGCCGAGCGTCGCCAGACTTACCCCGCCTGCGAGGGTGAGAAGACCGAAACGATGGATGAAAGTACGCTTCATGACTGTTTGCTCCTGAGAGAGAAGGAATCGTCTTGGTGTCGCACTCCGCGGGGTTCCGAGCCGTTTTTGGAACTGGACAAGCATTCTCGGTCGCTGCGGCGTGTTGTCAGGTCTCCGTTCGAGTAATCTGGCCCGGGTTTTGGGCCGTCTCTTATGATACGACCCGTTTCACACCGATCTGATTCCACTCCGCAGCGGGTTTTTTTCGCGACCAGACACCCCCCGGGAACAAGGGCCGCACCTCATGGTTGTTGAAACCACGATCGCACGACATTTCGCCTGGCGATGCATCTTCGTTGTCCTCGTCTGCCTCGTCATGGGTCTCTGGGGCGTGTACGACTACGTGTATGCCATTCCCTCGCGGGAGATGGCCGTGCATCGCGGCAACATCTGCATGCAGGTCAAAACCGCGCTGGAGCCGGGCGGATGGGATACCACCGCTGAAGAAGCCCGCACACTCGTCGGTGCGGAGATTCAACGACTGCAAACGGAGCACTTCAAAGCGAAGCCCGTGCCCATCGATGCAGGCGACGCAGAAAAACTCGCAGCACGCGAAGCCGAGTTCCGCGAGGCGATTGAATCGATCCGTGAGCGCAACGAAGAATCATGGCTCGTCGCGCTGATGCTCTTTCAGAGCGCGCTCAATCAAGGGCGACCGATTGACTATCCGCTCACCGGCGTGCAACTGCTGGCGCATGACATCGCCGATCGCGGCGCACAAGCAGTGGCGACCGTCAAGAAGCCCAGCACATATGACCGCCCGACGCAGTGGGCGTTCATCGCGTGCCTGCCTTTTGTGCCGTATTACTTGTGGGTGCTCTTCGCCACGCGAGCCAGGAAGTATCGCCTTGATGAAGACGGCACGCTGCACACGCCGGAAGGCGCGCTCAAGCGTGATGAGATCGCCGACATTGACATGAGCCGCTGGATGAAAAAATCCATCGCATATGTCGTCGATTCAAGCGGCAGGCGCATCATGCTTGATGATTACAAACACCGCAATCTGCATCTCATCATCGGCGCCATCGCATCTCGCCTGTATCCCGATCAATGGCACGCGGACGCGAAGCCGGTGAAAAAAGACGAAGAAGCTGCGGAAGAAGTCGCTGCTGCGGAAACCACGCAATCGAACGAAACGACCTGACTCATCGTTGCGATGCGGTCAGCTCAACCACCTCGATCATCTCGCTCAACATTGCATTTCGCTGAATCGACTCCCATTCGGCTGCATCCAGCGTGAAGCGGCCGATGGCGCGGCCGCATTCCAGCAGCGGCACAAGCAGAGGCATGCCGTCCGGTGCCGGCTCCATCGCCAGCGGCGCGATGACATCGCAAACCATCACCCCGTCCGCTCGCATCTGGCGATACACCTGCCGCGGCGATTCCGGCTGCGACGCCGGAAAACCGATCAGCGCGCGTGTGAGTTCTTCGCCATCGCGATCCGCCCACCACGCCACTGGTTCGCCCGGCATGACGATCGTGCCCGGCTGCATGATGAGCAGTGTTCCACCCGCATTCAGGTCGATATCCACCGCAGGCATCACCATCGCGCCGGGACCGGGCCAGATGAGTTCGATCGCACCTGCAAACGCGGCGCGAGCCAGCGCATCATCCGCATCCGCGATCATCTCCTGAACCGCGTTGGGCATCGCGTCACCCTGCCAGATCGACATCAGCGTCGCGGTATGATCGCGGATCATCATGTCCGCCTTGTCGCGCGCGTGCGCTCGATCAGCGACCGGCAATCGCGCGAGATCGTTCAGCGCGAACGTAACCGCCTGCAGTGCGATGACGGATGGCACCGCAGCACGCCATCGCTCGCCTTCAGCATTCTTCGGCAGTGCGGGCGCGCTCTGCGCAAAACGAACCCACTGCGACAGCAGGCCGGTCCATGTCAGCGCTTCGGTTTGCAGCGGCTTCACAACGACAGACTATCACACGCCGTGACGGAACACGCCCCGCAGGCGCAGCACGGGCGGCGTCTCATCGTCCTCAAACGCAGCGATCTGTCCTTCAGGCCGAAGACCCGCAGCACTCGCCAGCTCCAGCAGTTCGTGCCTGGTCAAGGGCCAGGGGGGGCCATCGTTCGCGGCGGCGGGCTTTTCACAGCCACGGCAGATGACCAGCAGGTGCCCGTGCCTCGTTACTAGTTCCGCAGCACACTTCATCGCTTCACCCCGCTGCTCAATCGGCAGCGATTGCAGCGTGTTGACTTCAACCACAAGATCGAAGCGATGTCGCCAGCGCGGCGGCACATCAAACAAATCCGCTTCCACATAGTTGCCTTCGTGCGTGGGATCAAGCTGCCTGGCCCAGCGAACGGCGGTCGGGCTGCAATCGAACGCGGTTACGTCATAGCCGCGGCGCATCAGCTCGCGCGCATCGTCGCCAAGCCCGCAACCGATGACCGCCACGCGACCGCCGCAACGAACCAGCGACGGCGCGACGACGTTCAACCAGCTTACGAGCGCGGGGTGCGGGCGACCGTGCGCCCACGGAATGCGCGAGGCATCACCGCGCGCCTCAGCGTAGATCGCTTCAAAATCTCGAACAAGCGTTGGTGCGTGTGGCGTTGTGAGTGTGCCTGGCATGACCCGACTCCCTGATCCCCGCTTCACTCCGGGCTGTTCACCGTGCGCCTTATCAAGCAAGGCGAGCCTGAACACAGCGGGGCCGCGATCAGGCAGGAGTTTCACTCTCTCTATCGTAGCACGTCGGTGCGGCAGCAAGACTATGAAATGAATCGGATGAATGGCTCGGCGATTTGAGCCGCACCTGCCGATGAACCAGTGCCATTGAAAAGCTTCATGGGCCGTTTGTAAAGGAAAAAACGGCGCTTTTCTCAGTAATCAGCTCTGTTTTCCCAGCAGACCGCCCATTTTCGGCACATCCCGACGTGAACCCCAGGCAACCATCCCCGCCCCGCAGACGATCATCAGCGCGCTCAGTGTCTGGCCGCGCGTGAGCAGGTTGAGCGTCAACTCTACGCCGGCATCCGGCTGGCGGAACAGCTCTGTAACCAGCCGCAGGATGCCATAGGTGATGAGAAACGCCCCACCGACGACGCCCGGCTTGCGGGGCCGCAGCCAGACGACCGCAAGCACCGCGAACAGGATCGGCCCGTCAGTAACCGCCTGATAGAGCTGCGAGGGGTGATAGGCGGTGAGCAAGGGAGACAGCGCGCTTGTTACCTGTTCATGCAGCAGGTCGCCCGAATCACGAGCAAGTCGCACAACACGTTCATAAAAGTTCTGATCCAGCCCGATCACGGGGCCGAGTTGCTGCTCGATCAGATCAAGCCTGCGTTCAAGCTCAGCGATCACGACGCCCGCAAGCTGGTCAGGCGGCACAGTGATGTGCAGGTCTGATGCGACACGCGCGATGGCCGCTTCATGCTGCTCCGCTGTCTGGCGCCCTTGCCTGAGCGCGGGCATCCACCGTTCCAGAATCTCCTGCGGATATTTCACGCTCCACCCCGGCGGTTCGCTTTGCAGAGCCTGAGGCAGCGCGCGACCCCAGAGTTCCGCATTCACGAAGTTCGCAATGCGACCAAAGAACAGGCCCGGTGTGCAGAAGAACGCTGCGAGATCGAAGAGATGAAGCGGCGCGATGCGGTAGCGCCTGCTGTAGAAGATCGACATGAGAATGACACCGACGATTCCGCCGTGGCTCGACATTCCGCCGCGCGTGATGGCGAAGACGCCCCAGAATGGGAAATGCGATGAGAAGTCGATGAGCAACCGCTGGTCGTAGAAGAGCACATAGCCCAGCCGCCCACCGGCCAGCACGCCGATGACCATATAGAACATGAGATCGCCAACGGCCTGAGTCGAGAGCGGCGTGCGGCCTTTCTTGGAGAACTGTTGAAGCAGCACCCATGCCACCGCGAATCCCGCCATGTATGACAAGCCGTACCAGCGAATCGCCAGCGGCCCCAAGTGAAACGCCACCGGGTCGATCGAATGAACGTAGGCGGCGAGGACGGCGGTCATCATTCAGCACGGCGCGCCGCGCCGTAGGGAAACTCGGTCGCTGCGTCAGTTCAGTTCACGGACAGTGATGTTGCGATACCGCACCGGCGAGGAATCATCGTGATTCTGCAAGCCGATGTAGCCTTCTCTGCCGTGGCGGTCGCTCGGGCTGGTCCACTGAAGAATCTGCTTGCCGTTGAGCACGACGGTGTATTCATCGCCGCGAACGGTGATTTCATAGCGATTCCACTTGCCGGGGCCGAACGACGCTTCAGGTCCCTTCTCCGCATCCGCATAGGAATACACGCTGCCAGTGCGCTGCTTTGGCCCCGCTGTGTCGCAGATCTGAATCTCATGCCCATGACGGACGGCGTACCACGGATCATCCGAGGGCTTCATAAATCGCACGAAGATGCCGGAGTTGTCTTCCTTTCGCGTGGTCATGAACTCAAGCTCAAGCGTGAAATCGCGGAAGCGCCGCTGGTGATACCAGAACAATCCCATGCCGCCGTGCGCGACGATCTCGCCCTGCTCACAGCGGAACCCGCCCGGACCGGCCATTGACCAGTTGCGTTCGAGTCCACTGCGCTCGCCGGTGAGCAGGTGATAGCGACCTTCGGAATCCGGTCGCGGCGCTTCCGCAGCCCACACGACTGCGTTCGCAATCAACCTGTGGAAGCGCGCATCTTCATGCGTCTCTCTGCCATGGCCGAGGATGGTGTAAAACACGCGGCCCGCGCCGTAGTTTTTTTCCCATGCGACGGGGCGCGTGGGGGCATCTTCCGCCTCGCCGGGGCTGCGCCCGCGCATGAGCACGAGCTTGTCATCTTCCGCGCACTTCTGCAGGTGATAGAACTCGTCGTTCAGCTCCCAGGTCGTGTCCACACCTTTCATAATGGGGTGGAGCGTAACTTCGGCCTTCACAGTCATGGGACCGAAAGGCGGGTGATACTCGAACCTGCCGCCCAGCAGCTTGTCGTATTCATCCCAGCCCGGATGCGAATCCCCCGCGCTGTGGATGGCGACATACCCACCGCCCTCGCGCACATACGAAAGAAACCGCGCCTTTACATCATCGGTGAAGCCAAGCTCGCCTTGCATATACGCCAGCACGACATGATGCCGGGAGAAGATGTCTTCATCCGCGAGCGACGGCCCCGTATCGCCTTCGCGCGGCCTTGTCGCCAGCTTCAAGGTCGTGAACTCGATCGGCCGCGCCGCCAAACCCTTCACGCCTTCCAGCAGCGCGGGCGTATTGCCGGTGAAGTCGTGATATCCGCCGCCGGTGAGCACAAGCACCTTCAATGGTGCAGCTTCGGCGTCGTGAGCAGCCGGCGCGCCGGTGAGCGCAGCGGTCAAAACAAGTACGGTCGGTGCAAAGGCGGCAGCAAGCATGGCGCGTCTCCTGTCTTTCGCGTTTGCATTACTATACCTGATCGATGGAAAACGCCCCTCGCGCTACAGAATGCGGCATCGCGCTGATCGGCCAGCAGTTCATGGGCCGCGCACACAGCAACGCCTGGGGGCAGGCTTCCCGCTTCTTTTCCACGCCGCTCACACCCGTGCTGCGAACCCTCGCCGCCCGCGACGAGGCCTCACTGCGCGACTTCGCGCCCAAGTGGGGCTGGCAGAGCTGGACGACCGACTGGCGAAGCCTTGCCAACGACGACCGGGTGCAACTGGTCGATGTGGCCACCCCCAACGATGCACACGCGGAACAGGCAATCGCGATGCTTGAAGCGGGCAAACATGTCGCGTGCGAAAAGCCGCTGGCGCGCAGTCTGGCGGAAGCCCGCGCAATGTTGGAAGTGGCGGTTCGCGCTGCGCAGGCTTCACCCGCCCCGCAGCGCACGTTCGTGTGGTTCAACTATCGCCGGTGCCCAGCCGTCGCGCTGGCGCACAAGCTGGTGCGCGAAGGCGCGCTGGGGCGCCTCGCGCATGTGCGTGCAACCTACCTGCAAAGCTGGGGCGGCGCGCAGACACCAATGAGCTGGCGCTTCGAGAAGAAGCGAGCCGGTTCCGGTGCGCATGGCGACCTGAACGCGCATCTCATCGACCTCACCCGCTTCATCACGGGGGAGGAGATCACGGACATCCACGGCGCCATCGCAAAAACATTTATCACCGAGCGAGCTGAAGCGATGCCCTCAAACGTGCTGCAAGGCTCGAAACCTCGAACATCATCCGTTGATGTCGATGACGCCATGCTGTTTCTCGCTTCACTCACGGGCGGCGGCATCGCCAGCTTTGAAGCCACGCGAGTCGCCGCCGGCCGCTTGAACGCGAACACCATCGAAATCAACGGCGAGCGCGCTTCACTTCGCTTTGAGTTTGAAGACATGAACGTGCTGCACTTCTACGAAGGCGGCAAAATGGGCGGCGCGCCGCGCACAGACGGCTGGCGGCGAATCATGTGTACGCGAGCCGGCGCGCATCCTTACGCTGCCAACTGGTGGCCGGATGGGCACGTGATCGGCTATGAACACGGCTTCATCAACATGGCAGCGGACATTCTGCGCACGCTCGGCGGGGAGCAACCCGAACTGCCGCTGCCCGACTTCCGCGACGGCTACGAAGTGCAGCGCGTGCTGGAAGCAGCCATGCTCGCTGCACAGAATCGCTGCGCCGTGCCGCTTGCGGAAGTGATGTGAACGCCGCGAACTGTTCGCCATCGCGTTCGTGTGGTACAACGTGCGCGCCATGCCCAGACCGCTCACCTTGTTCACCGGCCAATGGGCCGATCTGCCGCTTGATGTGATGTGCGCCAAGGCCTCGCCCAAAGGCGGATTCGGCTACGACGGCCTCGAACTCGCCTGCTGGGGCGATCACTTCAACGTACAGAAGGCTCTCGCATCCGATCAATACTGCCTCGACAAGTGGAAACTCCTCGAAGCGCACGGCCTCACCTGCTACGCCATCAGCAATCACCTCGTCGGACAGGCAGTGTGCGATGTGATCGACGAGCGGCATAAGACCATTGTGCCCGCGCACGTGTGGGGCGACGGCAGGCCCGAAGGCGTGCGAGAGCGCGCTGCAAAAGAAATGATGGACACCGCACGAGCTGCGCGAAAGTTCTTCGATCTCAAGCCGGGCAATGCCGCGCACGGTGAGCGCCGCCCGCGCATCGTCAACGGCTTTACGGGCAGCCCGATCTGGCATGTGCTGTATGCATTTCCGCCCACGCCTCGTGCGATGATTGAGGAAGGCTATCGCGAGTTCGCAAGACGATGGGAGCCGATTCTGGAAGTCTTTGCTCACGAGAATGTTCACTTCGCGCTCGAAGTCCATCCGACAGAAATCGCGTTTGACGTAACCAGCGCGGAGCGCACGCTCGATGCCATCGGCCACCATCCCAATTTCGGCTTCAACTTCGATCCATCGCACTTCGGCTATCAGGGCGTGGATGCCATCGGGTTCATCCGCCGCTTCGCTTCGTCCATCCGACATGTGCATATCAAGGATGCGTGGTGGTCCGATCGACCGACACGCGCGGGCGTATTCGGCGGCCACACGGAGTTCGGCGATGCAGACCGCAATTGGGATTTCCGCTCACCCGGCAGAGGCCGCATCGACTTTGAATCCATTCTTCGCGCGCTGAATCACGCGGGGTATGCGGGGCCGCTCTCCGTGGAATGGGAAGACCCGATGATGGACCGCGAACACGGCGCGAAGGAAGCCGCAGCGTTCGTGCGCAAACTCGATTTCACGCTTTCGAGGCAGGCATTCGACGCAGCGTTTGGGGGGTGAGAAGAACGCCATCACTTACGGAGTGAATAGATGCCGCTGCGAACTCAAATCATTGGCGTGCACTCGCTATCGTTTAACGAAGCGATGGTTGCTGAGCAGGCGGAAATCCTTTACGGCGAAGATGCCGCCGGGCTCACTGCCGTTCGCGAGTTATTCGAATCAACGGTATTGATCGAAGTGCTGGTTGAAAAGGCTGGTGACGACTTCAATGTGGGAGCATTCACGCAGGAAGATGCTTCACAACCACGGGACAACTGGCAAAGCGCGTGGGCAGAAGTGTTTCTGACTCCCGACGGCTCGGCGTTGATTGCGGAGCGATGGGCCCCGCTTCCGCCCGGCTGCGATCGCTTTCGAGTCGCATTTTTCATGCACCGCTGGGTCGTCGGCTTGCCACTGATGACCGCCAATGGCCCCTTGCCCACGCCCTTACCGACGACGATGCCGGAACGCTTGATACGTCTTGCTCCATACGAGTATGTCGATTAGTCGGCGCGATGTTCACTCGTGCTCTTCACGGCTTGGCAATGAAAGCAAGAAGATCGTCGCGGCTTCACCCGTGCAGGTGAAAGACCTTGCTGATGATCTTCCACTCGCTGCCGGACTTGAGCAGCGTGAACATGTCGGTGAAGCGGTGGCCGGTCCAGTTGTCGAGTTCGACGCGAGCGGCGGCGATCGTGCCTTCCACATCAATCGAAACGATCTTCATCGCCACGCCTGTCGCAGGCCCGTTGTTTTCATGCCAACCGTAGAACGTCGCAATCGGCCCCGCAAAAGGATCAGGACCGACATAGCCGTGAATAATACCGTCGACATTGAAGAGCGACTTGAACGCATCGCTCACGCTCTATCTGGCAGTTTGCAGATACGCAAAGCCATGGCGGATAGCATCGACTTTGTTCACGGCTGCCGCGGCAGGCATTGAGTCGCTTCCTTGCTGTGAGTGGCGGGTGCGATGAGTAAAGTTCACCGTCTCAAAGACGCTCGACGCAGGGGACGCAGCAACATCCCCCTCATTCATACACATACGCGCACTTCTCAAGGCGAGCGCCGGCTGCGTCTGCGATGGCGAAATCCTTACCGCTTCTCATGCTCGCGCTGCCGTATGCGCCGTCTTTGCGCAAGGCGTAGAGCGTCAGTTGGAAGTTCGGCTCGCCCTTCTCATTGAGCAACATGCGGCGGCGCGTGTGGTTCGCCACCCACTTCAGCACGCGCAAGCATGCTTCCGTCGGCTCAACGCCGCTTGCCATGTGGTTGACGACCTGAAAGGCAGCGCACGACTTGATCGCGGCTTCGCCTCGCCCCGTTCCGCCTGCTGAACCGACGAGGTTATCCGTGAAGTTGCCCGCACCGATGATGGGTGAATCGCCCACGCGGCCGGGGATTTTGTAGCTCAGCCCGCTGGTGGAAGTCACGCCGCCGAGGTCGCCTCGTGTATCCACCGCGGAGCAGTGAATGGTTCCCTCGGTAAACGGGATGTCATCGTGAGAGCGCAGCGGGATCATGTCGCGGTCCACGTGCTGCTCGCGGTTCAGCCGATCATCACTCGCGCTCAGGTTCTCGCGCCAGCGCAGCCACGCCCTGCGGGATTCAGGCGTCAGCAAATCCTCTTCCTTGAAGCCGTGCTGCAGCGCGAATTGCTTCGCACCTTCACCGACGAGCAAAACATGATTCGTGCGCTTGAGCACAAGCAGAGCGACCTTGCCGGGATTCTTGATGTTCTGAATCCCCGCCACTGCGCCGGCTTTGTGCGAAGGGCCATGCATCGCGCAGGCGTCCAGTTCCACCACGCCCGCTTCGTTCGGCAGGCCGCCGTAGCCCACGCTGTTGTCCGCCGGGTCGTCTTCAACGATGGTGATGCCTTCGACCGCAGCATCAAGCGGGTCCATCCCTTCGCTGATGAGCTTCACCGCACGCGCAACCGAACGTAGGCCGTTGGCGGAGCTGATCGCCACCGGAAACGCGGGCGGCGGAAAGTCGCGGGCATCACGCTGCGCCGCCGGTGCGTGCTCGTTCGTCGCTGCCATGCTTCGCGCTCCTGCCATCACCGGCACAACCGCTGCGGACGCTGCCAGAAACTCTCTGCGATCCATCAGTCGATTCCCTTCTCCCCGCGTGTGAAACGCCACCACCCTACCGCGCCGCGCGCCACACGGCCAGCACGCGGCACGCAAAAAGCAACCGCCCCCGCGCATCAGCGCGAGGGCGGCAATCAGCACGCATGAGAGGACCGCCGCATGAATGCGGCTTCAGTCCATCACCCCCAGTTGCCGAGGAGGATCAGCAGGTCCTGCACGTCCACCGTG
>DAOMNO010000014.1:0-44571 GCA_035443885.1 Phycisphaerales bacterium | reverse complement strand
GTTGCAACTGGTTCCCCGCTGAAACAGACAGAACGCCGTTCGTCGTCGTCGTCCCGGAGGTTTGCACATAGTGACCCAATCGCGACAGCGTGCGCGTGGCATCGATGAGGACTAGCCCCTGCTGATTCATGCCTGAAGGCTGAATTGTCATGCTGCCGGAGCCGGTAACGTGCAGCAGGCCAGTGTTGAGGAACGTCTCACTGTCTGTGAGATCAATCGTGATCCCACTGCTTTGATTGGCGATGATGGAGCCATGGTTCGTCAGGGCGAAGTTGAAATTCACGCCAAGCTGACCGCTGCCACGAACGGTTACGTCCGGCCCAATCGTCAGCCGACGCAACGCGCCGCTGCCGTAGAAGCGGTTCTGAATGTTGTTGCTCATCACTACTTCACCGGTGGATGACGAAGAGAGCGTAACATCGCTCAGGAGACGCGCGTCCGTTTGATTGCCGGCGGAGTTCATGCGCCATTCGCCGTTGATTTCGATGCCGTTCACAAGATCCACCACCGCGCTGTTGACCTGAGTCAGCGCACCGTTGACGGTTACAGCCTCAAGGAGTGTTACGCCCTGAACACGCATTTCGCCGCTGTCTTCCGTTCGCAGCTCGCCGCCGAGGATGGACGAACTCTCCAGGCGCGTCAGACCGTTGCCGATCGCGCGAATGACACCGTTCGTGTTGTCCAGCGTAGTGCCAATGATCGTCAGCGTGCCGGACAGGCTCGACTGCATCACGCCGTTGTTGAAGTTGCCTGCTCCGTCGGTCATATCGACCGTCAACGCGTTGGACTGCGTCGCGTCGATCAAGCCGTCGTTCGTCAGCTTGAGATTGGCATTGAAGCCGATCTGACCCGAGCCACGAATCGTTATGGTCGGATCGATCGTCAGTCGGCGCAACGCGCCGCTGCCGTAGAAGCGGTTCTGAATGTTGTTGCTCATCACTACTTCACCGGTGGATGACGAAGAGAGCGTAACATCGCTCAGGAGACGCGCGTCCGTTTGATTGCCGGCGGAGTTCATGCGCCATTCGCCGTTGATTTCGATGCCGTTCACAAGATCCACCACCGCGCTGTTGACCTGAGTCAGCGCACCGTTGACGGTTACAGCCTCAAGGAGTGTTACGCCCTGAACACGCATTTCGCCGCTGTCTTCCGTTCGCAGCTCGCCGCCGAGGATGGACGAACTCTCCAGGCGCGTCAGACCGTTGCCGATCGCGCGAATGACACCGTTCGTGTTGTCCAGCGTAGTGCCAATGATCGTCAGCGTGCCGGACAGGCTCGACTGCATCACGCCGTTGTTGAAGTTGCCTGCTCCGTCGGTCATATCGACCGTCAACGCGTTGGACTGCGTCGCGTCGATCAAGCCGTCGTTCGTCAGCTTGAGATTGGCATTGAAGCCGATCTGACCCGAGCCACGAATCGTTATGGTCGGATCGATCGTCAGTCGGCGCAACGCGCCGCTGCCGTAGAAGCGGTTCTGAATGTTGTTGCTCATCACTACTTCACCGGTGGATGACGAAGAGAGCGTAACATCGCTCAGGAGACGCGCGTCCGTTTGATTGCCGGCGGAGTTCATGCGCCATTCGCCGTTGATTTCGATGCCGTTCACAAGATCCACCACCGCGCTGTTGACCTGAGTCAGCGCACCGTTGACGGTTACAGCCTCAAGGAGTGTTACGCCCTGAACACGCATTTCGCCGCTGTCTTCCGTTCGCAGCTCGCCGCCGAGGATGGACGAACTCTCCAGGCGCGTCAGACCGTTGCCGATCGCGCGAATGACACCGTTCGTGTTGTCCAGCGTAGTGCCAATGATCGTCAGCGTGCCGGACAGGCTCGACTGCATCACGCCGTTGTTGAAGTTGCCCGCACCGTCGGTCATATCGACAACCATCGCGATAGCCTGATTCGCATCAATCATGCCATCATTGGTCAGTTTGAGATTGGCATTGAACCCGATCTGTCCAGAGCCACGGATGGTGTGATTACTGCCGTTGATGAGGCGTCGAAGCCCGCCGGTTCCATAGAAGCGGTTGTTGAGATTGCTCGACATTGAAACGGTGCCACCGCCATCGAAGAGGACTTCATTGCCACCGATCTGAATGTCCGTCACATTGCCGGCGGAGTTCATCTGCCAGAGACCGTCGTTCGTTACAAAGTCGAGGATGACAAAGGACGTGCTGTTGTTCTGAATCAACGTGTCGCCCGCATCGATGATGAGGCCGTCCAGGGTGGTTGTACCCGTGGTGTGCGTTACGATCGTGTTCTGCCTGCGGTTGTCGTCGATGCGGACGACATAGGTATTGACGCCGTTCTGAGGTACCGCTGCGGGATCCCAGTTCCCCGCGACGTTCCAGTTGCCTGTAGCAGGCCCGACCCACTTGGAGAAGATGACAGCGCCGGACGCGGGCGCGACCACAAGGCTGACGATGCACAACGTGACGGATACGCGGCGAATCATTCTCGGAACTCCTCACAATGGGTCTGACGACCGGTAAAGCCGGGGCTGGCTACCACATCAGCCGCCCCACTCTCTCATTATCCTGTTGCGTGTCGATTTCTGACATCAAAATCAGCCAGATTTTTGGAGAGCCTCACTTTTCAGAATTAAACTGTGATTCGTGATCGGGCAGACCACCCACATTTCGCTGCTCGCCCGGCTGGGCGAGGGTGCCGACCCCCTTGCCTGGGCGGAGTTCTGCCATCGCTATGGCGAGTTGATCCGCAACTTCGCACGCAGCCGCAACCTTCAACCCGCGGACTGCGACGACGTGCTGCAGGATGTGCTCATGGCCCTGACTCGCTCCATGCCGGGCTTCGAATACGACCCATCGCGGGGCAAGTTTCGGTCGTACCTCAAAACCGTCACGCTTCATGCTATTTTCGCAAGATCGCGTCAGAACCATGGCCAGGCACCGCTACGGGAAGTGGAGGCCGCGGCGGCGCGGCCCGACATTGAATCCTCATGGGATGAGCAGTGGAGGCAGTATCACCTGCGGCAGGCGATGAACCGCATCGAAGCCGAGTTCAACGAAAGCGACCTCGCAGCGTTTACACAGTACGCGCTCAACGGCCGCTCCGCGAAGGACACCGCCGGCGCGCTCGGCCTCAGTCTCGATCAGGTGTACCAGGCCAAATCGCGCATCCTGAAACGCCTGAGCACACTGATCGACGAGCAGGTCGAAGAAGAAGGCTGATCGCTTTGCTCGCTTCTGTTGATCGTTCCTCGCACCGCATCTGATGCCTTCTCAAACTGATACATCGTGGTACCTCGACGAGACGAGCCTCATCGCAGAACTCAAACGCGGGCGGTTTCACGCCGAACCGCCTTCACTGCCGGGGTATGATGAACTCATTGAATTGAAGCGCGGCGGACAGGGCGCGGTGTATGTCGCTACGCAGCGATCGACCGGGCGCAAGGTCGCCATCAAAGTGCTGCTGGAAGGCGCATATGCCTCACAAGCGGCCCGAAGGCGCTTCGAGCGTGAGATCGAGCTCATCGCTTCACTGCGTCATCCCAACATCGTTCACATTTACGACAGCGGTGTTACGCCTCGTGAATCGCCCGGTGGCGAGCGGCTCTACTTCGTCATGGAGTTCATCGATGGCATGAGCCTCGGCGAATACGCTGCGCCCGACGCCCCGCTCCGCCACAATCACTCGCCGCAGGAAGCGCATCGCGCGCTGATCGATCTCTTCGCTGTCATCTGTGAAGCCGTGAGCTATGCGCATCAGCGCGGCGTGATTCATCGCGATCTCAAGCCCAGCAACATCCGCATCGATGCGGAAGGCCGCCCGCACGTGCTCGATTTCGGCCTCGCCAAGGCTCTGCATGACGACGACGCAACGCGATCGGGCGTCAGCGTCACGGGGCAGTTCATGGGTTCACTGCCGTGGGCCAGCCCGGAGCAGGTGCAGGCCGACGCTGCACAACCGCTCGCCGTCGATACACGCAGCGATGTGTATTCGCTCGGCGTCATCCTGTTTCACCTGCTGGCGGATCGCTTCCCCTACGACGTAGGCAGCGGTGTGCGGCAGACCCTGGAGAACATCATCACGCGCGAGCCGAGCCGCCTTCGCTCCATCGTGCCGAACATGGACGAGGCGATAGAAGCGATCGCCATGCAATGCCTCGCCAAGCACCCAGACGATCGTTACCAAAGCGCGAGCGAATTGGCAAAAGATGTCAGGCGATATCTCGCTGGGGAGCCGATCGAAGCGAAGCGCGACAGCACGTGGTCGGCCATGCGGCGAAACCTGCGTCGCTACAGGCTCACGCTCGCCCTCGCTGCGGCGGTGGTGGCCCTGCTCACCGTAGGCGTGGCGGCGTTCTCGTGGCAGGCGCACGCAGCGCAGCAGGCGCGGGCGGCAGAAGCCGAACAGCGCGAACTGGCTGAACGCCGCTTTGCCGATGTGCGCGCCCTTGCGCGGCGGTTCATGTTCGATGTGCATGACGCCATTGAGCCGCTTGCTGGTTCTCGCAAAGCGCGCGAACTGCTTGTAACCAGCGCGCTGGAGTATCTCGAAAGGCTTTCACAGGAAGCAGGCGACGATCGCGACCTGCTCGACGAACTCGCCAGCGCGTATGACCGCGTCGCGAGCATTCAGGGCTACCCCTACAGCCCGAACCTCGGCAACACCGCTGGCGCGCTGCAGTCGTATCAAACCGCGCTCGCCATCCGCAGGCAGTTGGTGGAAGCGCATCCAGATGACATGGCGCTTCACGGGGCGATGGCGGGCACGATGAGGCTTGTGGGCGACCTGCTGCAATGGACGGGCGACAGCGCGGGCGCGCTCGCGCACTTCGCCGAAGCGGGCGGAATCCTGACTCGGGTTGCAGCCGCCATGCCGGATGATCGCGTGACGCAGCGCGAACTTGCGGCTTCGCACCTCAAGACGGGCGATGTAACCAGTTGGCAGGGCCGCCACGCCGAAGCAATGCCGCACTTCATGACCGCAAGGTCCATCATCGCGGAACTCGTGCGCACCGATCCTGACAATGTTCGTGAAGCGATCAACCTGTCCGTCTGCAACAGCAACATCGGCTTTGTGCTGCAGCAGACAGGCGACATCGCTGGCGCGCTCATGTATCAGCGCGAAGCGCTCGAACTCACTGAACGACTCCTGGAAAAGGACCCGGAGAACTCGGTCGTTCGCCGATCGGTCAGCATCAACGCCAATCAGGTCGGCTCCGTGTTGCAATCAAAGGGGCAGTTGGATGATGCGCTCGCACATTACCGCCGCGCACTGACTCTTGCGCTTGAACTACTGGACGCGGACCCCGGCAGCCCGCTTGCTGTGAGCGATGTAACGTACACGCGCAACAAGATCGCAGGCGCACTTGCAGCGATGGGCGATCGACCCGGCGCGCTGGCGGAAGTGCACGCTGCACGCGAGCTGCGCGAGCAGCTTGCTGCGAACGACCCGGAGAACGCAGGCTTTCAGCGCGATCTCGGCGTGTCGCGATACATGGCTGCGATGTCGCACATCGCCCTCGCAGAAGACGATCAGTACAGCGCCGCAGAGCGACAGTCCCACTGGCGCGAGGCGCGATTCTGGAGTGAGCAATCGCGGAACATCTTCCTCGACATGCAGCAGAAAGGCACCCTGCGTGAAGTGGATACCAACAACGCCGCAATGCTCACCGAGCAGATTGCGCGTTGCGATGCGATGATCGCCGAGCTTGAAAACCCGTGAGCCGAGCGCTGCAGATCACTCCGCAGCGGCGGGCGCGGCCTTCTTCTTCGATTCGCCTGCTTTCACCGTTACCGCAATGCGCGTCGTCTGCGTCATGCTCTGGCTCATGGCGGGGGTGTCGAGGTCCATGTTCATCTTGGTCTGGGTCGCCATCGTGGACGAAACCGGCGCGACGCTGTCGAAGCGGCACGTCGATTTGCCCTTGCCGTCAGCATCCAGCGACATCAGCCGCACCGTCGAACCGGCAGGCATGCCCGGCGCGTTCATGTTCTGCTCGTCCGCGTCCATCGACACGGCAACCTCAAGCTCAACGTTATCGCCGTCCAGGCTGACAACCTTCAGCACCGTGGTGGTTTCCACAGTGAAGCCATTGAGGTCATTGACGGTGTACACCTGCCACGAACCGCCCACGCCGATCGCTTCCGAAGGCAGCGGCATCATCATGTTGCGCATGGCCTCACGAAGGCTTTCCATCTGCTGGCCCTGCAGCGGGTCTTGTCGGCCTGCACTCTGCATTTCGAGCGAGCTGATGATGCCGCGATTGTTCATCGTCGTGCGGAACTTCGTGCCGATCGCGCTTTCGTACGACCGCTTCATTGCCTGCAGCACCTGGGGCTGAACGCCCTGTGACTCCTTCACTTCGGCGCCGGTAACTTCCGCGTTATAAGTAATCACACCGTCTGCAACGGATTCGACTTCATATTCGATCGTAATGATCGTCTCAGGCATGTTGGTCGCAGGCATCGAAAAGCCGCCCACGGCCTGCTCCATGCTCATGCGCTGCGACATCTCCACCACCTGCTTCGCACCAGCCTTGGGCGAAAGACGCAACTCACGACGAGGCTCTGCACCGGCATCCAGCAGACGAACCACCGGCGCAGGCTTCGCAGCGGCGGGTGGCGCGGGGGCGGGCTTGCCGTCCGGCCTCGCAGGCGCGGCTGGGGCCGTCGGCGCAACGGGCGGATCTGCCAGCGTAACGGTGGCGATTGAGCAGCAAAGCAGTGAGCAGAGAATCGCGGGGCGCACAATCATCGGAAAACTCCAGTCTGGAAAATACTCGGCAGGTCGTACCGCCGCGCTGCACGCGCGGGAGGGCAAGTGTAGCACAAGCGCCGTCATCGGTCCGCGCCGCCATCTGAAACGTGTACCATTGACATGGGCAGAAGAGGAGTTTTCCCATGACCAACCCTTTTGATCGAACCCGAATGGCCCCGCGCGAGCGATTTGCGGGCGCGGAACAGGCTTTTCGCCTGTCGGATGAGTTCGCGAACCTGCCCGCGCAGAGCACGCCGCGGCAGGGCCACATGCAGAAGGCCCTTTACCGCCACGGGCCAGTAACGACCGCCATTTTCGAGTTTCAGAAAGACGGCCACATCAATCAGCACGCCATTGAGGGCGAGTCGATTCTGCACGTGCTGGAGGGGCGGGTGATCGTCCACACCCCCACCTCAGAGTACGACCTGGGACCGAACGATCTGCTGCTGATCGACCCCGCCGTGCCACACGATATCCGTGCTGCGGAGCGCTCGCGGCTGCTGATGACGGTGGTCCTGATGGGCACGTGAATGGGCCGTTGCCAGGCGCCCGATGCCTGATGCCCCATTCTTCCCCCCGGTATCATGCACGGCCCATGGCTTCTCACACACAGCGCGCCACGCATGAGCAGTGGCTTCTTGAAATCACCGGCATTCCCACCGCAGCGGGGCGAGAGCAGCGCGTCGTGCAGTGGGTGCAGCGGTGGGTCGAAGCGCGCAAGAACCTCACGCTGAAGCACGATCCCGTCGGCAATCTCATCATCTCCGTGCGCTCCACCGCTCGCAGTGAGCGCAAACCGCTTTACATCACCGCGCATCTCGATCACCCCGCGTTTGTCGTCCGTCGTCTCATTGATGCCAACACCGTTGAACTCGAATTCCGAGGCGGCGTACACGACCCGTACTTCAAGCGCGCCGCGATCGACATCATCGACTCGCAGGAAGCGCCGCATCGCGCAGTCATCAAGCAGCTCGACGCGAACGCCAAGCCGTTCAAGCGCGTGCAGGCCCGACTGAACTCACCCGCAACAGGCATTCGTGTGGGCGATATCGCGAGGTGGGCGTTCAGTGGTCGCGGCGGCAGGCCGGTGATCGACAAGGGCATCCTTCACGCGCCTGCGTGCGATGATCTTGCAGCCGTTGCCGCAGCACTCTCCACGCTCGATGTGCTCCGCAGGCGGCGCGGGCTGGAGCATGTTGCGGTGCTACTGACGGTGGCGGAGGAAGTCGGTTTCATCGGCGCGATCGGCGCGTGCAGGGCGAAGTCCATCCCCAAGAGCGCGCGACTGATCTGCCTGGAAAACTCCCGCAGCTATGCAGAATCACCCATCGGCGCGGGGCCGATCCTTCGTGTGGGCGACAAGACGAGCGTATTCGCGCCGGACCTGACCAATCAGATCAACGCGGTCATGAACGAGCATCAGCGGAAAAACCCGTCGTTCAAGTGGCAACGTCGCCTGATGCCCGGCGGCACGTGCGAAGCAACCACCTTCAGCGCATACGGCTATCAATCCACGTGCATCTGCCTGCCGCTCGGCAACTACCACAACATGGCGGATATCGACGGCGTGCTTGCGGGCAAGAAAACAGCGAAGGTCGGGCCTGAGTTCATCAGCGTCAGCGACTATCACGGCATGATTGACATGCTCATCACCTGCGCAGAGCACCTCGACAGCACCAAAGCGCCTTCGCTGCGCGATCGCATGGAAGACATCTTCGCCAAGTTCGGGCATGTGATCCAGTAATCACGCGCACAGCGAAGCTTACGCATCACTGGTCTGATACTGGCGGCGCGGGCGGCCGTTGCCGTTCTGCCGCGCCGGCGGCGCGCCGCCTGGCACGATGCGCACGCGCGGCTGGCCGAGCAGTTCACGGAGACGATCAATCAGCGATGGATCAGCGATAACCTTCATGCGACCCGCGCGCATGCGGATGCACTTTCCTTCTGCATACAGATTCAGCAGGACATCGACAGGCACTCCGCCGTTCACTGTGCGAGCCGCGCCCGCCTGCTTGAGCAAACCCGCGGCCATCGCCATCTGCGATTCCACACTGTCGCCGCCCGCGTCCTCAATGAAGTCGATCTCTACGGCGCGGGCCAAGTAACGCGGCGCGTCTTCCGGTCGATACACATGCTCAACCTTGATCTGCGGCTCACCCCGTGAGCGATCGACTTTCGCGACCATATACAGCACCGCATCATCAAGCAGCAGATGCGCGCACTCCTTGAACAGGTCCGCAAAGATCACGCCTTCAATCGAGCCCGTCTTGTCCGCGATGGCGATGATCGCCATTTTCTCGCCCGCGGATCGTCCCTGTTTGACCATGGTAAGCCGTACGCGCGTGAGGATGCCACCCAGCACGACTGGCTGATCATTTTGCATTTCAGCAAGCTGAGCGATGGACGCGGTGCGGAACTGGCGCAGCATGGGTTCGTGCCGATCAAGCGGATGACCGGAAACGTGGAAGCCGAGCACTTCTTTCTCATGGCCCAGCGTGGTCTTTTCATCCCACGGCTTGACGCTCGGCAGCGGGCGCTCCGCCTTGGCGACCTTCGCGCGGTCGTCCGCCTGCGCCGCGAGGAAGAAGTTCATCTGCCCGCTTCGTCGATCTTCCGCAGCGGCCTGACCCGCCGCGATGGCGTCGTCGATGGCAGCGAACACCGCGGCGCGGTTCTTCGTGCCGTGGATGGAATCGAACGCGCCGCCCTTGATGAGAGCTTCGATGGTCGCTTTGTTCGCGGTACGAGAGGTGACTCGCTCGCAGAAATCGAAGATGCCCGCAAACGGGCCGTTCTTCCGTCGCTCTTCGATGATGCCCGCCACCGCACCCTTGCCCGCATTCTTGATCGCACCCAGGCCGAAGCGCACGTGGCCGTGCAGCGCATCACGCGGCTCGCCATCAGCGAACACGACAGAGAAATTCGCTTCAGAAAGATTGATGTCAGGCGGCTTGACCTCTACGCCGATATGAGGCGATGCATCCGTGTGATCTGCATAGCGCGTGTTGCGGCAGTCTTCCAGATACGGAGCCCACTCTTCCACCTTGCGTGCCGCGCTTTCAAACGTGAGCAGCGCCGCCATGTATTGATTGGGGAAGTAGGTCTTGAGGTACGCCGTCTGGTACGCGATGATCGCGTAGCCCGTGGAATGGGACTTGTTGAAACCATATCCCGCGAACTTGAGGATGAGATCGAACAGTTCATTCGCGCGCGGGGCTGGCAGGCCCTTGTCTTTCGCGCCTTCGATGAACTTCGGGCGCATGGCGTCGATGGTGTCGTGCTTCTTCTTGCTGATGGCCTTGATAAGCGTGTAGGCGTCGCGAAGCGGAATATCGCCGAGGCCGTGCACGATCTGCATGACCTGCTCCTGATAGACCATGATGCCGTACGTTTCCGCCGTGTAGCGATCGACGATTTCGTGCACCTTCGGCACGGGCTGCCTGCCATGCTTGCGCTGACAGTAATCAGGAATAAGGTCCATCGGACCGGGGCGAAAGAGCGCGTTGGCTGCGATCAAATCTTCCAGTCTGTCCGGCTGCATTTCTGCCAGCAGCTTGCGCATGCCGCCCGATTCAAACTGGAAGATGCCCGATGTATCCGCTCTGCGAAAAAGATCAAAGACGCGCTGGTCGTCGTATGTCAATCGATCGAGGTCAAGCGGGTCGGCAAGCGCGACGCCAGTGCTGTTGCGCACGGCGGCATGAATCGCCTCTTCCGTAAGCGTTTCGCGAATCAACGACTTGGCGACTTCAATCGTGCTCAGTGTGCGCAAGCCGAGGAAGTCCATCTTCAACAGGCCGACTTTCTCGCATGTCGGGCCGTCCCACTGCGTGATGATGTCGTCGCTGCCGGACGCTTTGCACAGCGGCACGATGTTATCGAGCGGCTGGGTTGCGATCACGACACCCGCTGCATGCACGCCTGCATGCCTTGCGTGGTCTTCCAGCGCGCGAGCAGTATCGATCACTTGGCGCGACACCTCATTCACGTCGTATTCGTTCTTGAAGTCCGGGTCTTTCTGGAGAGCCGCGTCAAGCGTGATGTTCAGTTCGCCCGGCACAAGGTTCGCCAATCGCTGACCTTCCGCGGGGAGCAGGCCCATGACGCGAGCAACATCCTTGATCGCAGCTTTCGCCTTCAGGCGACCGAACGTGATGATCTGCGCGACGTGGCCGTACTTCTTGCGGACGTACTCAATGACCTGCGCGCGGCCGTCCTGACAGATATCAATATCAATATCGGGATACTCGCTTCGGTCAGGATCGGTGAATCGCTCGAAGAGCAGGCCATAGCGCTCCGGGCAGGCGTTGGAAAGGCCGAGCACGTAGCCCACCATCGTGCCGACGCCTGAACCTCTCGCGCTGGCGGGAATTCCCTGCTGCCGCGCCCAGTTGACGAAATCCCACACGATGAGGAAGTACGCGCTGATGAGTTTGTCCGCGAGGATGGTGAGTTCGCGGTCGAGTCGCCTGCGAATTTCAGGCGTGATCCCACCGTCTTCAGGCAGACCGTAGCGCCAGATCAGTCCTGCTTCGCACAGATCGCGCAAGGCTGCGTCGCAGTCGGCCTTGATCCGCTGCACGTCGAGCGAATCCCGCTCTGCATCAAAGGGCAGCAGCTCGTACTGCGCACAGAAGGCTTTGAACCATTCCGTGGAACCGACAGGCGCGGAAGCCGCCGCTGCTTCCTTCGGTTCCACTCGCTGTTTCGCGTCGCGGCTAAACAGGTCGGCGCCGGCGCGGTCGCTTTTCTTAATGACGCGCACGACGGGCGCGTGGTTCGCGTTGAAATCCAGCGTAACGTTGCATCGGGAAGCGATCCTCGTGGAGTTCTCCAGCGCTTCGGGCAAATCCTCAAACCGCTTGAACATCTCCGCGGGGCTTTTCACGTACAGTTCGCGCGGATACAGCAGTCGCGAAGTGTCTTCCTTCGTCTTCTGCATCGAAATGCAGCAGAGCGAATCATGCGCATCCCAGTCTTCCGCTTTCAGAAAGTGCGCGTCATTATCCGCCACGAGCGGTAGGTTGAGTTCGCGCGCGAGTTTCACCAGATACGGATTGATGCGGTCCTGCTCAGGCGTGTCGTGCCTTTGCAATTCAATGAAAAACCGCGGCTCGCCCTGCTCATTGGGCACAAAGGTCGCTGCATGCCATCGGGCTTCTCCGACTGCTTCGTTCCAATGCGATTCGTTCCCCGTCTGCACAAACAGCGTCAGGTGATGTGCGATGGATGAGCCGAGGTGGCCGTTGATCGCGATCAACCCGTCGCGCCACTGCGAGAGGGTCGATTGATCCATGCGCGGCTTGTAGTAGAAGCCGTTGCGGAAGGAATCGGAACTGAGCTTGAGCAGGTTGCGCCAGCCGACGTTGTTCTCTGCGAGCAGCACGAGGTGGAAACCGCCGTCCGCGATGCCGGTGGAATGCTTGAGCGTGCGATCTTCCGGCGCGACGTAGGCCTCGATACCGAGAATCGGCTTGATGCCTGCTGCCTTTGCCTTGTTGTAGAACTCGACCGCGCCATACAGGTTGCCGTGGTCGGTTACTGCAACCGCGTCCATGCCGAGTTCTTTGACGCGCGCGACCAGCTTGCCGATCTTGTTCCCGCCGTCGAGCAGTGAATACTCGGTGTGCAGGTGAAGATGGACAAACGGCGGCGTCGATGTGGCGGGCATGCGCATACTGTATCGCGCAAAACTTGAAGACGGGAGCATGAACGGTTGAAAGGAGGCCGTTGGCGGCTGACGGTCAGCCGTTTGTATAGTTCACATGTTTTCCACTGTCTCCCAACCACTGACAACTGACGACCAACGACTGCTCTCGCCCCTTTCCCCCTGACTCCTGTGCCTCGCTCCCCTACACTGTCTCCCATGTCCATTCAGTTCCGTCACGCCACGCTGCCCAACGGCATGAACGTCATCGCTGAAATCATTCCCGGCGCGCACACCGCCGCCATCGGTTTTTTCGTGAAGACTGGAGCGCGTGATGAAGCGCACAATGTGATGGGCGTGAGCCATTTTCTTGAGCACATGATGTTCAAAGGCACTGCCACGCGCACTGCGACGGATGTGGACAAGCAGTTCGATGCGCTGGGCGCGGACCATAACGCCTTTACCAGCAGCGAGATGACCGCGTTTTACGCGCATTGCCTGCCTGAACACCTGCCTCGCGCCGAGGAAATCCTTTCCGACATCATGCGACCCGCACTCCGGCAGGACGATTTCGACGCGGAGAAGAACGTCATCCTCGAAGAAATCGCGATGTATCAGGACAACCCATTCTGGGTGCTCTACGAAAAGGCGATGGAAGAGTACTACGGCGAGCACCCGCTGAGCCATCGCGTGCTCGGCACACCTGAGACCATTCAGAACCTCTCTCGCGATCAGATGCTCGATTACTTCGAGAACCGCTACTCGGCAGACAACACTGTCGTCTCCCTCACCGGCGCACTCGACTTCGATGCAATGGTGGATCGACTCTCGCAACACTGCGCTGCGTGGCGGACGACGAATCCCCGCCGAGCACACCCCGCGCTGGCGAATGGCCACGCCCCGGCCAATGAGTTCACAATGCGTCTGCCTTCAGTGAATCGGCATTACATGCTGATGATCGCACCCGCTCCCGCGCAGACGGACGACCGCCGATATGCAGCGTCCATGCTGGCGCAGATCATGGGCGAACCAGAAGGTTCTCGTCTGTACTGGTCGCTGGTCGATCCGGGTCTGGCAGAAGAAGCACAGGCACAGTACGACGGGCGCGATGGCCTGGGTGAGACACTGCTGTATGCCTCATGTACTCCGAAGGACGCTGAAGAAGTGCAGAGCGTGATTCATCGGGAGATTGCATCACTCAAAGATTCACTTACGCAGGATGATCTTGACCGTGTGCGCGCGAAGGTGGCGACGGGCGCGACGCTGCAGGGCGAATTGCCCGCTGGCCGGATGCGTCGGCTCGGCCGCGTGTGGATGTATTGGGGCACATATCGATCGCTTGAGGATGAGCTGGCGCGCATCAACGCCGTTACGCTGCGTGATCTGAAGGACGTGGCGGATGCGTACCCGCTCACGCCGCGAGTGGTCGGCCACCTGACTCCGGATGAGCCGAGCTGAGCGACGGAGCGCGGCGAGACGCAGCGGAAGCTGTGCCTGCTTTGTAGATGCGCACGCAGTTGCGGCCTGCATTCTTCGCTGCATACAGGGCGCGATCTGCCGCATCGACGAGCAGCAGAGCGCTGGTGATCGGCGAGGGAACGGCTGCTTCAAACACCGCAGCACCAATACAGGCTGTAACCTTCACTCCGCCCTCAAGACCCGGCACGCCTGCCAGGTTCATTTCGGGCTGCTCCACTGCGCAACGAATAGCCTCGCCAAGTCGCGCGATATCCGCCCGCGTTGCGCGGGGCAGGATCGCCGCGAACTCTTCACCGCCGTACCGATAGACCATGCCGGCGTCTCCGACGGCATCCGCGATTCGAGACGCCATCTGCACCAACACGGCATCGCCCGCCTGATGCCCGAGCGTATCGTTGAGTTGCTTGAAGCAATCTGCATCAATAAGCAGCACGCCGAGTGCCTGCCCCGATGCACAGGCTTCTTCGAAGCGGCGGTTGAGTTCGTGATCAAAGCTGTTTCGATTGCCGACACCGGTCAACCCATCTGTTCGCGCCTGCTGCGCAAGACGAGCACGATCGTGCTTCAGATGCTCAGTCTCCCGTTGCATGGTGATCTGATGCATCATGTTCGCCTCTTCCCTGCGGGCGAGAATCTCGCGGATATCCGGCGCTCCGCCTGTCTGCACCTGCAGCAGCGATGCCAGTTCGCGCGATTTCGTTGCGGTGTTTTCCAGAAGTTGCGTGCAGGCTGATGCGTCAATCCCGAACCATTCATGCGCATACCGCGAAAAACGCACGAACGCTTCCTCTGACTGCGGCGAGATCAGCGTTTCCGCAAGATAACCCGCCAGCACCACAGTCTGCGCAATCGCATTGTCCGCAGCTTCAGCCGGGCGGTGGTGAAGGCGAATCGCCTCGACAATCTGCTGCGGCATGCGCCAGCGTTCCGCCAGTTTCGCGCCGATCTCCGCGTGATCGAATCCGAGTGTTTCGCGCTCGATTGCAGGCAGATCATCATGGCGATCTCCCGCGCGAGCGAGCAGCGCCGGGTATGAGCCTCGCATCGTCGCGTTCAGCGCGAGCATGCCGATGTTTTTCATCAGTGCTGCGAGCGCGGCTTCGTCCGGGTCGCATGAACCTGCTGCCAGCGCAATCTGGCGTGCCGCCGCCGAGGTGAACACGCCGCGACGCCAGTAGGCGATGAGATCAAACCCCTGTGCCGCTTCTCGCGCTGTATCCACCAGGCTGAAGCCGAGCACAAGTGACTTGACCGACCACAAACCGAGGTACATCAGTGCGCGGGTCAGCGTTGGACAGGGCGAAGCAAGGCCATAATAAGGCGAGTTCACCGTGCGCAGGACGCGGACGCTCAGCCCCTGATCGTGTTCGATCGCCTTCGCAATCTCGCTGATGCTGATGTCGGCATTTTCGCTCAGTTCCAGAACCTGCACCGCCACACCCGGAAGACTGGGCAGGTTCGGCATGGCAAGTATTTCATCAAGGCTTGGAACGCGCACCGCAGTGGTACTCCTCATCGAACAAAGTATCCGCGTGCGCGATCAGCGCGAATGCAGAAGTGAGAGTTACAGTGGCAGGAGGCGTTGGCGTGGGCTCCGGCCGATCAAGGATCAGCTGCATGATGTATCGACATGTCCCGCACATGGCTGGACCCTGCTTCCCATTACGCGGCACGACTCATCGGCATGGCTGCCGTCCAGACGCGCACCGTGTTGCCACCCGCACACTTTGACGCCTCAAGCGCGTGTCTGGCTCGTTCAACCAGAACCGGCGCTTCAACCCGTTCACCCTTCCTAGGCGCTTCCATCACCGCGGCACCGATGCTCACCGTTACCGCGACACTCTTCGTCAATGTATTGCCGGAGCAGAGACTGATCGGTGCAGCCGCGAGTCGGGATCGGAGCGATTCCGCAAGGCTCGCCGCTTCATACGCATCCATGCGCGGCGCGATGAGTGAGAACCCTGCGCCGCCCGTGCGGAATATCTTTGAACACGATCCTAAGCACAGCAATCCCTGCACTTTTCCAAGGATGACTGCGGCTGCATCTTCCCCGTGTGCTGCTGCGAGCGCCGCTGCGCTGTCGATTTCACACACGATGAGCGCGACCGGAGCAGAGCCGTGCGTCAAGGCGTTGACTTCGCGCATCAGCACCGCTTCAAAAGACTCGCTCGCCTGCATCACCGGTGCCGCAATGTGTGAAGCTCTCAGCAGATCATTTTCGCGAAACACGTTCATCTGCTGCTGAATCCGCAGCTCTTCCGCTTCTTCCATGATGCAGTCGATGGACAGCGTCCCGCCGGTGTCGATTCGGAACAACCAGGACAAATCCTTCGCAGCCTCTGCCATGCGCGTGAGCAGTGTGCGCACGGCGGGCTTATCCATGCTGAATGAGGACTTGGCTTCTCGTAGAAAGCGCATCATCTCGCCATCCGCAGCGGATTCGGCTGAAAGTGACGCGGCCATTCGCGCAAGACGAATCACCTTCACCAGTTCTTTGGCGTCTCGTGAGACTCCTGCGTGATCGTGATGAAAACGAATGACTTCAACGAGTCGGTGCGGCATGTTCCATCGCTCGGCGAGGTCCGCGCCGACCATGGCGTGATCAACCTCAAACGAATGCCGCTCAACCGCCGTGAGCTTTTCATGATCGCCCCGTGCGATATCGACTGTCTGAAGATAGATGTCGCCGAGTGAGCGATTGAGCACAATCATGCCGATATCCTGCACGAGTGCGCCAAGGAACGCCTCTTCCGGATCGCATGTACCTGCATGAATCGCGATCAACCGTGCAGCCGCGGCGGAGTAGATCGAGCGGCGCCAGTAATCGACGTAATCGAAGCTGACATCATGATCCCCGCCCCCATCCACGCTTTCGACGAGACTGAAGCCGAGCACCAGCGACTTCACTGCATTCAGGCCGAGATACACCATCGCCTGATTGATGCTTGAGCACGGCTTGGAGAGGCCGTAGTAACTGGAGTTCACCGTTCTCAGTATCTTCGCGGCGAGAGCCTGATCGTTCTCAACGACCTTGGCGATCTCTCGCAGGTTTGTGCGCTCGCCTCGCGTCAGTTCCAACACCTTGACGGCGACCGTCGGCAGCGAGGGCAAGCGAGGATTCTTGAGAAGGGTCTCCGGTGAGATGGCTGGCATGGGCGCTGGTCCTTCCACTCGATCTTCGCTCCTCGTTTTCCCCGGTGGCACGTCCGGCGAGGATGGCGCGACGATCGCGTCAGAATGGTTTTGAGGCAACACTCGTGGAAGCAGCGCCGTGGATTCCACGCCTCCGGTCGAACCTCTCTATCGGTTGATCGCGCCGCTTGAATCAGTCGCCGATCCGCTTTCCTGATCGAAAAACGCGTCTTAACAGAATGGCGAAGCACTATGGGACTACGGCCCTTCTGAAAACGCCCAGCGCATGGCGGGCGGCTCCACGCCGAGGATTTCCCGAATGTATGACGCCAACAGGCGGTTCGCTCGCGCTGCCGCGACGGGTGTGCCTTCGCTGGAGCCGGCTGCGATCGCTCTCAGCAGTTGGATCGTTTCCATGCGGACACGCCAGCGATCCGGCCCCGGCACATCATCCACCATGCCGCCCGCGCCGGGGCTGAACGCCAGCGTGGCTGCTCTTTCTGGCAGTTCCGCGCCGGTTTCCGCGTTGCGGTGCAGCTCCGGTTGATACCCCGTTTCACAGAGAATTGACCACTGCATGGTGAGCAGCGTCAACTCAATGCGATCGCGATCCGCCAGCGCCAGTAACGCTGCATCGAAGGCATCAAACAATGTGGGATGCGGGTCTGCTTCCTTCAGCATGTGGTGCAGCAGGTCCGCGATATAGAGCGCAGCACGATTCGCGGGGAGAAAGCTGCGAATCGCGCGATACACCTCTTCAAGGTTCCAGTTCGTCAGGGTTGCAAGACCGCTTTCCCCCCCGCTGCGGCTGACATCGCCGCCCCGCGCGAGCGCGACAATCTGGCCTCGCGTCAACAGATCGATACCACCTGAGAAATTGCCTTTTTCCCGCTTCGCACCCTTGGCAATGCCTCGAATGACGCCGTGCTCGCGTGTGAGCAGGCTGACCGTCTGCGAGGTTTCAGAGAAATCCCATCGCCTGATGCAGATGGCAGTGTCGGTGAAGGCGGGCATGTGCTGTGTGATTCTAAACGCATCGCGCCTCGTTACACTGAAGTCATGCGAATCCTGCTCGTGGCCAGCATCTTCCCGCCGCACAATGGTGCAGGGGCTGTGCGGACATACGGCTTCGCCCGAAGCTGGGCGGATGCGGGCATGGATGTAACCGTGCTCACCACGCCGAAACAGCCGGACCAGATCGGCTTTGATGCGCCCATGACAGGGTTCACAGTGCACGAAGTCCCTTTTCGAGTGCCATCGCTCCTTGCGCGGCTCCGAGCCAGCACTCGCCCCAACGGCAGCGATACCGGCGCGCCGGGCAGCGCCTCGCCTCTTCGCAATCAAATTAAAAGATGGCACCGGCAGACAGGCATCTTCGGCGCAAGTCGGATGCCGGACCTCACGGACTTCTGGGTGCGCCCTGCGTGCGAGTGGGCGATGCAGCAGCAACCATGGGATGTCGTCGTCAGTTCATCCGGCCCGTACACCACGCATCTCATCGCATCGCGGCTGAAGCAGGCAGGGCACGCTCGTTTCTGGGCTGCGGACTACCGCGACCTGTGGACCGACAACCACGTCGTCTCCGGCCTCTTTCCGTTCACCGTGGCTGAGCGCGTGCTGGAGAAGCAATGCCTCGAACGCGCCGACCTTTTGACAACCGTGAGCGAACCGCTAGCGGCACAGCTTGCACGCCGCGCAAACAAGCCGGTGCAGGTGATTCGCAACGGCGCCTTGGCCTGCTTCTCGTCAACATTGCCTCAAGAAAATTATTTTCACCCCGATGAAGATCACTTCAGACTGTTGTACACGGGCACGGTGTATCCGCCGGACCAGAACCCGGACGTGCTCTTCGAAGGCATTGCAGAGTTTCGCCGAAGAGAGCCATCGCTGGCTGCCACCATCAAGCTTGTGGTCGCAGGCGATCGGCGTGAACTCTGGACCGAACGCGCCATGGCGTGCGACGTGAACGATCTGCTCGATCATCGAGGCCGTGTCAGCCGCACCGATGCATGGCGCATGCAGCGCGATGCGGATGCGCTGCTGATTCTCGACTGGCAGGATCGCGATGCGGGCGTGCTGACCAGCAAGGTCTTTGAGTACCTCATGGCGGGGCCACCAATCCTGGCCGTGGGAGGCGACGCAGCTTCACCCGTCGGCGAGATGCTGCGCTCCACCGGCCGAGGCGCGCACGCGGGCAGCCAGCCCGTCGATGTTGCAAGCGCGCTCACACAACTGATGCGGGATGCGAACAAAGAGCGTCCACCAGTCAATGGCGATGACTTGCGCGAGTTTACGATTGAGCATCAGGCGATCAGGTTTTTGGAGCTGATTGATGCTGCGCTTCATAGTGCTGCATCACGTGCGTGATGTACGCTGCTTCGCTTCTCGACTCCAGAAACGCAGCGCAGTCGAATCGGTTGATCGACCCGCTTTCAATCGCATGTTGAATCTGCTTCATCGCAGCGGCCAGACTTTCACGATCGTTGGCCTTGAACAGATACCCCACGCCGCACTGTTCGACAATCTCGCGCGTTGCGGGCTGATCGGTCGCCAACACATTCGTGCTGCACGCGATCGCTTCCAGCAGTGCCATCGGGCAATTCTCGAAGCAAAGCGTCGGCAGCACAAGCACGTGACTTGCTGCAATCTCGCGGATCGTCTCCTCGTGTGAGAGCCTGCCGACACAACGCACGACATGTCTCAATCCGCGATCCTCGCTGACCCGCTTGACTCGTTCCAGTTCACGGCCTTCGCCAACGACGACCAGTTCGCCACCGAAGTCTGCCGGCAACAAACGGAGAAACTCCGCCAAACCCTTTTCAGGCTCCACGCGACCCGCGAAAACAAACCGCTGATGATGCTGCGAACGCTCCGGCAGGTGAATCGTCTGCTTGAGCAGATTCGGCGCGGGGTTGGGCAGAAATGTCGCAGGCAGGCCCGCATCGCGAAGCACGCTGCACAAAAACTCGCTGGGACAGAGCACGCAATCCAACACACGGCGTCGATCGCACACACGATAGTTCCAGACATGCTGTGCGAGCTTCAGCCAGGCATACGCAAGCGAGCGATTGTCCCATCGCTTCGTGAAGAGATACGACAGACTGTGCAGTCGCGAGGCATCGACAGCGTGCCGCGATCCGCCTGTGAAGTGATTGAGCGCGGGGTTCGGACAGATGAGGTTCGCATCGTGCGCGGTCATGACAACGCACCCACCCGATTCTCGCTTCCACGCGGCCAAGGTCGCCAAAATGCCGGGTGAGAGCGCGTGATAAAAATTGTGCAGATGCACAATCTGAGGCCTGAACGCCGTGAGCCGCTGGCGCAGCGCCGCGCGATTGGCTCTTGAGTCGATATAGCTCACGAGCGTTCGTCTGCCGTCGCTGGTGAAGAGATCGACTTCGCAGCCATGCTCGCGCAGCAGGCGAATCGTGGTGGCGACAACCACTTCCGCCCCGCCCCCCTGCTCGTAATCATTGACGTGGAGAATGCGCATCGCCGGCGTCAGGTTACCGCGCGGCGGCATGCTCCAGCTTGGCGTCCTGGGTTTCCAGCCGGGGGTGAAGTTGCCCGTCAGCTTCAATGTACTCGTTGCCACACAGGCAGTGCAGCGGCGCACCGGGCGCAAGGCGAGGCAGTGTTGCGCCGCAGCGGCAGGCCCAGCCGATCCGCCGCGCAGGCACACCAACCATCAGCGCGTAGGCTGGCACATCGCCCCGCACGACCGCGCCCGCTGCGATGAAGGCATACTGGCCGATCTCACTGCCACAGACAACAGTGCAGTTCGCGCCGAAGCTCGCACCCCGCCGCACGATCGTCGGACGATATTCATCGCGACGGACAATTTCGCTTCGTGGGTTGATGACGTTGGTGAACACCATCGACGGGCCGCAGAAGACGTAGTCTTCAAGCGTTACGCCGGTGTAGAGCGAAACATTGTTCTGCACCTTGACGGAGTTGCCGAGCGTAACCCCGGGCGAGACGACGACGTTCTGCCCAAGATTGCAGTTCCGTCCGATGCGACTGTTCTTCATGATGTGGCAAAAGTGCCAGATTTTCGTCCCTTCGCCGATTTCGGCGGAAGGATCGACATACGAAGACTCGTGAACCTGAACGCCGGGATAACGCGATGGATCAAAGCCTGGCATGAGTGGTTCCCGCCGCGGACGGCATGACTTCGATCACCGGTGCGCGCTCGCGCGGCATGCGGCGCGGCCGATCGGTCGGCACAGGCGTGCCGTTGGTGAACAGCGACCGCTGCGCCGCCTCCAACACCTGCAGCACGCGCAGGCCGCTTGGCCCGTCTGTGCGCGGCGTGGCGCGCGTGCGCACGCACTCGATGAAGTGCCTGCACTCTTCAAGCAGCGGCTCATCCTGCGGATACTCAATGCGCACGCCCTCGCCCTTCACGGGCACGGGCTGGCCCTGCTGCCAATCGACGCGCTGATCGTACAACACAAGTTCCTTCGCCACGTCGTCGAAGCTGGCCATCTGCTTCGAACCGATGACGATGAGCTTTTGTTCTTTGAATGGGTGCAGCCACGACACGAAGATGTGCGAGCGCACGCCGTTGTCGAAGAGCATCTGCGTAACGGTTACGTCTGCAATATTGGGCGAAACATAACTGCCGCCGGTCGCGACGACTTCGAACGGCATGGCACCGACGAGCCGCAGAATGACGGCGATATCGTGCGGAGCGAACGACCATAGCGCGTTTTCGCACGTGCGAATCTTGCCGAGGTTCAAACGGTTGGAGACGATGTATTGCACGCGGCCGAGTTCGCCCGAAGCGATCAACGACGCGAGCTTGAGGATGGCAGGGTGATATTCCAGCAGGTGGCCGACCATCAGCACCCGGCCGGCCTGGCGAGCATGTTCGACCAACTCTTCCGCTTCCGCCACATTGATGGTCATCGGTTTCTCGACGAACACATCCTTGCCTGCGTCGATGGCGCGGCTGGCGAGGTCGAAATGCGTTTCAGCGGGAGTGGCGATCATGACCGCGCGGATGGCGGGATCGCCCAGCACAGCCTCGACCGAATCGACCACCGGCACGCCCGGCGCGACTTGCGCTGCGTTGGCGCGTCCGTGGGCAGAAGGATCAACGACAGCGGCCAGCGCGCCAAGCCGGTGAACGCTTCGCGCGATGTTGCGCCCCCAGCCGCCACAACCCAAGACTGCAATATCCGGCCGCTCCATTGCGATTCTCCAACCTCGCTCGGCCCGATGGGCACCCCCACGGGGTTCTTGAGCGGTGTGCGAACCATACAGAAATGTGCTGAAAACGTCAACGATCGGCAATGCGAAATCAGCCTCGTTCCGGACGATTACGGCGAGCAGACACAACCCAGTTCGCGTTATGCGGGCCACGCTGGAAACCCGACTCCCCCGGTCGCAGAACTCACGATCGGGGGCGAACTGAAGACGAGCTTTGATTCCGTCCAGGCAAACAATAGATTATGCTTTGAGCCAGGTCGAGTCATCCACGTCACCCCGCGAATCTACGACGCGCATGCCAATCCCTCACCGAGGAAGCCGAGCAATAACGTGAATACCCTTGCACGAGTTCGCGCACTCTTAGATCAACTGCTCGAGTGCTACGAAGCGACCGGTGGGCGCAGCGTCGATGACTACGATGACGAGGCGCGAGTCCATCCGATGGCTGAGGGGAAGTACATTTCCACGCTTGTTCAGATGCGACATTCGCGGCTGATTAGTGAACATCGGTATCTCGCTGCAGCACGACAAACCCTAGTGAGGCTTGAAAGCGCGAACGTTGCACAAAGCCCTAAAGAAGCCGCCTGGGGCCTGGGATTCTCGTATCGCGACGCCCCGGCAGAGGAGCCGTATGTCATCACGACGGCCATCATCGCGCATGGGCTAATGGACCTTCCGCATCAGGAATCCGGTCATTTGGCTTCTCGCGCCGTGCGATGGTTGACAGAATCTGCGCCAAAGCAGACGATTGACTTTCGTGGCAAATCGCTTGAGTTTCCCCTGTTCTCGCCGCACATCCCAGAGCTGATCATCAATGTTGCGGCCGTGGCGACCTCTGTACTTCACCGAGCAAGCCTGCTACATCATGTTGCCGAACGAGCCGCATGGATTGAGAGCCTGTACGTGCGCCCCGTTGGCTGGCCTTACGCCACAGACAACCTTCGGGTGGATTTACTGCATCAATGTTACATTTTGAATGCCCTCGCCGACTTATCAGGCGTTCTTGCGGTCGAGGAGGCGACGATTCGACTTCTCGGCATTTTCAGATCTGGTACGGGATTTAAGGATCGAATGACAATATTGTCCAAAGATGAGTTGCACAATCTCGCCAATCACGCATCAACTGATTGGTTCTTTGAGTTGGCAGATGATCAATGGGTTCTTCGACATATGGACCGGGCCAGAGACTGGTCGCTTGGTGAATTGCTGGTTCTCGTCAGCCGCCTAGAACAGGGGGGGCGCTACCGATCATTGTGGCGGGGGGCAGTCCGATCAATCCTTGAGATGGTCGCACCGATTCTGGAATCTGATCTCAACAATACGAGTCGCCAGCGATTCCGACACAGCATACATCTCGCCCATGGTGTTGCGTGGGCACTGCGCTGCCTCCGATCGCCACATCATCCACAGGTAACACCCACATGATGGATCTCAGGGAAATTACCGAACGATCGCAGGCTGATCGAGAGTATTATCGGCGTATTGCTGAACAGTATTTTCAACGGCATGAACAGCCGATTCAACAGTACTCAACTCGCGTCGAAGAAAAGTGGCTCCGAGAATTAGTGAAACCGGGAAGCCAAGTACTTCTCGTTGGTATAGGCGGCGGACGAGAAATCAGAGCGCTTCGAGAACTTGACTGCGAGATCACAGCATTGGACTACTCTCGCGAGATGCTGGAGGCCGGACGGAGCCACTGGGGCGATCATCGGATTGAATGGGTGCTGTGCGACGCGCACGATCTCTCCGCGTATCGAGATCGATACGATGCCGTCATCTCGCTCGCGGCGATTAACTACTTTGTGGACTTGCCTCGCGCGATGCGGGAAATGAGTTCAGCCCTCGTCCAAGGCGGTCGACTGATGGTTTCTTCCATCAACTCGCTTCATCGCTCGGAGAGGAACGTGAGGAAACCCAGCCCTTCTGCCAAGGTAACACGCTATCTCTATTCACCGGCTCAGCTGCGAACGCTGGCGCAGGAAGCCGGCATCACTGTTGAAACAGTGCGGGGACTACGATACCTTGCCGATCTTCTGCCCGTTGCATGGAACAAACCTGGCGCCGGCCCTCTTCAACGTATTTCACTATCTGCTGCGCTATGGCTTGAACCTGTTCTCCAGAGCTTTCTGCCCCCTGATCGCGCCAAATTCATCTGGTTGGTAGCGAGCCGATGATTCGCGGCGTGTATCTCAATGTGAGCGAAGCGGGCGGCGTCCGCGATCTTTTCCGCATGTCGGGTATCGTTGGCCCCTGGTGTGAGCAGGAAGCCCAAGATGTGCTGACTGTCATTGAGCACGAAGGCATAACTTCGATTTGTGCTGGCACAACTGATGGCATGAGCGTTCCGATTGACCCACTTGGATCGCAAGCCGCTTCAAGCATCCCCATGCCAGCGACAATCGTCGTAGGCCGCCCAGTCGGATCCTCCGCCACCCTCTCCTTCCCTTCGTATCACTGCCTGCATCGTGAACTGGTGCCGAAGAAATGGCCCGACAGCGAACGAGTGCTAGTCGTGCGCGAAACGGGCCAAACCGTTGCGCTAGCCGGGAAGTGGAACAACAAGCCCATTCTACACCTCGGCTTTTCGCTGTCTCGCTTCATGCATGCTGTACGTGAACAACACTGTTTCTTTGGATTCGGCCATCTTGTGCACTGTCTGAACTGGTGGGTTGAGAAGTACCTTGAGGGTCGTGTGCTGCGCATCAGCCCTTGGTTTAGGGGCCGACACCCTGCTCTTTTGAGCTTTGATGTCGAAGGCATGGTCTCTCGTCGCAGCGTCGGCCGGTGCGTCCTTCGTCTCCCCCCAATTCATCGGCCGCTTCTCGAAATCAATCAACTCAAATTGATCCGCCCGCTTCGGGGGAAAAGAATTATTTGCAGTTGTAACGAACTCATCGATCCGGATGGCGTGCATACAAGTCATCGTCTGACGTTCGACTTTCGTCGTGGTAGGCGGGGCTGTGCGGCGCGCCATCACACAATCACGCAATGGCAACTGCACTTTCGCCTACCCCAACGCCCGCCAGCGAAGCCCACCGACGACCCCGGGTTTCATGACTGGGCTGAGACGCTATCCGCGCCCATTATGATGTTTTATTGCGGCGGCATTCCGGATCGCGCGGTGCACCGTATGGAGATCGGCTTTCATGGCTTGACCCACGAGCACTTTCACCAGATGCCGTACTCCAGACTGAGAGAAGAATTGCAAAGCGGCGCTTGCCTGTTTGGCGCGAGACCAACCCTCCGTGCCATACGCGCGCCGGGGCTACTCTGGAGCGATGCATATTTTGCAGCGCTGGCTGGTGCAGGCTATGCAGTAGATAGTTCGTTTCGTGAGATCAGCGCAACACAACCCATTTTTCCAATTCGCACCACCGAGGGCTGGTGGGAACTTCCTGTTACCGGAAATCTGTTGACGCTGCCAAAGCTGGAGAGTCTGATCACATCATCCCTTTCCTCAGGAAGCATGCTGAACCTGCATTGCCATGACCACGAAGTGCGTGAAGTGGACGCGAAAAAGAGATACACCGAACGCGTACAGGTGCTCAAGGATGCGGGCTTGTATTGTATGGGTCACATCGAGTTTGTCGAATGGCTGAATCGCGCGAGCGAGAACACCATATGGGCGATCGAACGGATATCTGATTCGCGATGGCGGGCGGTCGTCGATGTCATTCCGGGGTCAGCCGTTCTTTGGCCTCGCGGCATGCGGTGCGATCAGGTGGCCCACGAGGACCGTGCAGCTGGAAAAAGCCACGAGATGTCTGTGCTGTATCACGCGGGTCGCACTTCTCTTGAGATGCGCCCGCTACTGCATCAGCACGCTCCCACATCGAGATAATCCACGATACTATTTTTGATCGTATCTTTCTCGTAACCTTGCATAACGCGATCGGCTGCTGCGGTGATGCGAGCTTCTTGCCAGAACACTTCCATGTTGCCGATATGAGGAGCCCTCAAGCATGATTGTACATTCGATCGTCGGCGCACGACCGCAATTTGTAAAGGCTGCTGTTGTCTCGCGCGCCTTGCGAGCCAACAGCATCCGCGAAATACTCACGCACACTGGACAGCACTATGACAGCAATATGTCGGATGTCTTCTTTGAATCCATGGATATTCCAAAGCCGGACCACCATCTGGGCATCGGTTCGGGCCGTCATGGACAGCAAACTGGACGAATGCTTGAACACATCGAGTCATTACTCGTGGCAAATCGGCCTGATTGGGTACTGGTGTATGGCGACACCAACTCGACGCTCGCAGGAGCGTTAGCGGCCTCGAAACTGCACATTCCTGTCGCTCACGTCGAGGCGGGATTGCGTTCATTCAATCGGTTGATGCCGGAAGAGGTAAATCGTGTTCTGACCGACCATGTCTCCGATCTCCTCTTTGCGCCAACAAAAACCGCGGTAGGTCATTTGCGACGAGAAGGCATTGCCGACAAGCATATTTCGCTTGTCGGTGACGTGATGTACGACGCCATGCTCTTCTATTCCGTAAGGGCACAGTCACTCCCTTCAATTCTTGACGTACTCAGCCTAGAACCTCGCAAGTTCGTCTTGGCGACTATTCATCGAGCTGAGAATACTGATGACCCCGAGCGCCTCCATGGAATCGTCGATGGCCTCTGCCGCGCCGCTCGCCACCTACCCGTCGTGTTGCCGCTTCATCCACGAACGCGCCAGGCGCTGATGCGTGCGCATCTGCTGGAACAAGCAGATTGTCACCTCCAGATCATTGAGCCCGTCGACTATCTTCAGATGATCCAGCTTGAATCGCGGGCCGCGGTTATTGCAACAGACTCTGGTGGCGTTCAAAAAGAAGCATTCTTTCACGGCGTTCGCTGCGTCACAATGCGGGATGAAACGGAATGGGTCGAACTGGTCGAGGCTGGTGTCAACGATCTCGTTGGGACGGACGCCACTGCGATTGAACGGGCGATCCTCGCAGCGCAAGCGCAAGACGTGCCGCAGATTGACCTTTATGGCGACGGGAATTCTGCAAGCAAGATTGTTAGATGCTTGATGCAATCTGCACAATCTGCCTGCTTAGCGTGAGACGCTGTCGTCCTCGCCTGCGTTACATCTGCATGTCCTCGTCAGGTTCCACCAGATTACTTTGCTCAGTTGGCAGAAACCGAGCATTGATCAGACGGTGGCGAAGGCCGCTTGCCGTCCACCAAGCGGCATCTCCAGCGGCGACAAAGGACGAGCCCTGCAATATCAGCACGGTGCTGACGAATTGCGTCGGTACGATGGCCTTTACGTCAGTCGTGGAGATGAGGACCACGCGATCTTCGAGAATACCGAGTACGTCTCCAAGCCTTGCCACATCAACCCGCGAGAGAATCCGCCAATCAACAATAACGACCTCTTGAGAGTCGGCGGCGGCGGATAGCAGACGAATCACGGCGCGACATGTGCCGCTCATCGCTTTCCATACTGCAGGCTCCATGACACAATCCAGGCCGCCTAGAGTGGTGTTCACTTCGTCTCTGACGCCAAGCCGATCAAGTGCCTCGATCAATGGCCGACGAGCCGCCTCCTCGCCCGATCGTTCTCCAAGGATAAACTGCGCAAGCGTCAATGGTAAGACGACCGGCGATTCAGCGAGAAACCCGGCGCGATCCCATGCTGCTCGCCCTTTGTTATGTCGGGTTGCTCGCTTGAGCGGTTCGACAATCATCTGAAGATGCGTTCTATTCAACTCTAAATCGCAGACCAACATGGCACGATCGCCTCGTTTCAGCGAGAGTGGCTCCGATGGGCTCGATCCCACAGGCGGCGCGTTCAAAACTATTAGGTTGATCCGCTCGACCGGCTGGGCGGGCGTTATGCTGCGGGGCTGGCTTGCCCTGAAGTCGAGATATTTTGCCACTTCAGGATAATACAGGTTGAGCTTTGTAAACTGTGTCGTCACCGTCTGGATGTGAGCGATGAGTTGTCCAAGAGCGACAGCATAAACAATGATCTCACCCCACAGTACATGTCCGTGCAGAGCTTGTGCGCCAAGAACCGCTATGACAAAACCAAGCGCCACGGGCCGAAACAAGGACGTAATGAGGATCGATCGATCACTTGCGAGCCGAAAATGGTCGTACGAATCATGGAATCGGCGAATCTCCACGCTGTTGCGAAACAGTTCCTGAATCGCTCGTCGATGGTGATCCTGGTGAATATTCTGTGCGCCCGCCTGTCGTAAGACTACCGAAATGAACTCCGCCTGATTTCGGGTGGCATTGGTGTAGTAGTCTCGCGATTGCTGGCGGACACGGCTGTTGAAGCGATGCAGGAACGGCAAGAGCAATATAAAAAGCGGCACAATGTAAAGCGTGGCCGATGGGTTCACTCGCACAAGAATCCATGCGATTGTCAAGCCATAGACAATTGGGCAGATGAGATGCAGCATGGCTTCAATCGCGCTGCCACAAAGTCGCGGGGAACGGACCATCATCTGCCGAATGTCCGCCTGACTGAATCGGCGAAGCGCGTGGCTTACGTGGGGCGAACCGGAGTACACATCAAGCACTTGTGCGGCGACTGCAGCGTCGGCGGCGCGCCCCAATGCTCGAGCGCGCGACTTGGCGGTGTAGCTTGCCAATGCGCTGAGTACCCCAAGAAAGACGAGAGAACCGACCACGGCAACCAGTGAAAAACGGTTCGGCCCCAAATTCGCATCGATCCAAGTTATTCCTGTGTGGGTTCCGCCCTCAACGACGCGAGTGAAGACAAGCAGAACGCCAATGGCTGCGGCTTGCGCAAGTGCTCCCAGAACGCTAACAAGGCCGATGAGGATCACTGTTTGCAATCGCAAGCCTTCTCGCAAAAGCTGAACATAGCGACCGCCAAAGCGACGAAGGCGAGCGACAAGCAGCGTGGGAACACCCATCTGCCACCTCACGGGTTCCGATACGCGATCATCTGAGATGTGATGGGTGTGTAGCGGTGTTTCTGGCATCTGAAACTGCTAGCCAGCCCCAACACTGGGCCTTGTTCACTTATGGGTTCTGCGTCTGCACATCAACTGAATACTCTGGATCCATTATTCCCGACCACCACTGAACCAGACCGAGTGCTAAAGGTTGCCGCATCATCAAATCGCAGCAGTGAATGCAGAAAGTGCTGATCGCATATCGTCGGATTACACCGTAGTCGGCGATTCAGCAGAGAAATTCACCTGTGATGACGCGTTGGCTCCAATCAACTCGTGATATGCCTTGACCAGTATGCGGCCATAGCGGTTCCAGTGGTCTTCAGCAGTAAATCGCGTACAATTCATACGCAAGCGAGCGAATTCTGCATCATTCATGGAAACGACCGCCCCAGCGATACTTTCGGGCGTGATTGGGTCGGACATCAAGACGCCGATATCGTATGTTTCAATCACACGGCGAAGTTCAGGGAACGGGCTAGCGAGAATCGGAACGTTTGCAATGGGATACTCCCAGAGCTTGTTCGGCGTGCAGAACCAGTGATTAAGGCATACATTTTCATAGGGGATCACGCCCAGCGAAGCACCCGCGGTCCACTGCGGCAATTCTTCCAACGGTGCGCCGGGGATGAAACGAATGCGCAAGCCTTCCGGGTCGATCTTCGCCGCCAATGAGCGGAGCTCGCTCTCAATCGCCCCCCAGCCCATCATCACTAAAGCCCATCCATCCGGCAGCAACGGCGCAGCTTTGAGCAGGATCGACAGCCCGCGATGTCGCGCAAAGCCGCCTTGATACAGAAGAATTCGTGTTTGTGGGTCAAGATTGGCGGCAGCATGAAGCCGCCCGTCGTCGTGGATCGGCTCCTTCGGTGCGGGTGCGGCGTTCTTCACCACAACTGCGGTTGGAAGCTTGGGGTACTTGCGATTCAAGTACTCTGCAATGCTGTCGTTGATCGTGATGAACAGTTCGACTCGCCGACTGTAATGGCGTTGTTTTATTTCAAGCCAACGCCGATTCCACGGCTTCATTGACGAGACCGCCTCATAGATTTCGTGCGAGTCGTACACCAGTCGGCCGCCATGTCGCCCGACGTAGGCACTTCCTATCGGCAGTGCATTCAGATCGTGACAGTGCACAACATCTGGCTCAAATGACCTGATTGAATCCCGAATTTTCCGACTTTGGACCCAATGGCCGACACGGCGGCTCAGTGGGTTAATGACAGCACCCCACAGCGACCAGCGCCGTGCCGTTTTGGCGGCAACCGGCTCGCCCTCCATGGCTTGATATCGCCTTGCGATTTGCATGAGCCGACGAAATGGCTTTATCAACAATACCCCGACTAATATGGCGATCGCGGTGACGCCCGCCACGTTAAGAAGAACCAACTGCGCCATGGGCACGCTTAGAAGTGACTTGATCGACGCAAGGATCGATGCGCTCGGGATCACAAATGACGCGCCAATAGCTGCAGCCACAAACACACCCACTACAACGATCAGCCTCGCAAGCAAACGATACGAATCAGCGCGCCATGCACATCGCACGACACGCACACCATTGGGGAAAACCGTCAATGGCTCGTTGCAGCGATTGTCCTGCAACCCGAAGATCGTTACTTCATACCCCGCGGCCTGCAGTGAGGCCGCTTCTTTCAGCACGCGCGTGTCATGGCTGACCGAATTCAGAACAATCGCCGCCACGCGCGGACGAGTGGACAGGTGAACAAGAGCGGGCGTTCCTTCATCGGTCATAAAGCGCATCATACCGTGCAATCGCATGCCAGACGCAAGGCCGGCCCGCTTTAGACGAAGGGCATCGCGGCCGACCGGATCGACGCATGTATAAAGGGACTTGGCAAGATACGCGTGTTCTTGCGATCTGCTCGAGCAACGGATCGCCGAGTCAGCGGACATGCATCTTCCGCTTGTACGTGCTCCCAAAGTGCGAAGGCGTTCGGATCACGCGCTCATAGACGCGGATGTCTATCACCATTACGAAATCAAGCCCAATACCCACATCACATGCAAGCGCGCGAGACGGAACTCGACGACCAGTTTCCGATTCACGTTGTTTGCCGCGGGATCGGAAATAGCCAGCCGTGGCGGCTCGGCACTATCTGCAACTGACCGATGAACACTTCGCCAAGGCGATTGTCTGCAACGAAGCCGGTGGGGTTCACGCGGCGCAGAATGCGGCGCAGCAAACGCACGAAACGACTGGAAACGACTCGAAACGTCAGAGGGAAGCGAATGCAAAAAACCCTGCGGATGCAGGGGTTTGCGGGAGTGAGCGAGAGTGTGCAGAATACTTCGACTCACTCGAAGTGGGCCAGAGAGGACTCGAACCTCCGACCTCGCCCTTATCAGGGGCGCGCTCTAGCCAGCTGAGCTACTAGCCCGTTCCAACCAGCGAGCGGCAAACCGCCCGCGAGAAGGGGGCACAGTATAGCACTCCACGCCGCCCGCTGTCACCCGACCCGATTTCACGCCGAACCCCCGGCCATCGCCGGGGGTTGGCGAGCGTTGATGCGAGGCATGACGAACCGCGCTCTATCGGCATGGCCCCCATGCGCCGAGAAGTATCAGCAGGTCTTGAACATCAACCGTGCCAGAACTGTTGAGGTCCCCAGCGCAGACCGCAGGACAGGCGACTTCGCCGGGTACGGTGTCAATCCCTTGAAAAACGCCCCCGAGGGCGAGGCAGCCGGACTCGGACATCGGAACTTCGGCAGCAACGCCGTTGATGCAGCACGCGCCTGTGAGAGACGGGCAACTTTCCCAGCGCGCGATGTGACTGACGTATTGGCCGCCGGCGCTTTCAAAGATTCCGCCCGCGACGAGATCGCCATTCCACGGTGTCAGGGCATTCACAAAATTATCAAATCCGGTTTGTCCCCCGGACGTGAAAGGATGCCAAGCCAAACCGTCCCATCGCGCGATGCGGTTGACGGTCTGGCCGCCTGCCGTGACGAAGTCGCCTGCTGCGGTAAGGTTGTTGTTCCAAACCCTCAGTGCGCGTACGGCGGCATTGACACCAATGTGTCCACCTTGGGTGATGGGATGCCATGCCGAGCCATTCCATCGAGCAATGTGGTTGACGGTCTGGCCGCCTGCCGTCGTGAAATCGCCGCCTGCGATCAGGTCGCCATTCCATACGGTGAGGGCGCGGACAATGTCGTTGGTCCCGATTTCGTCACCAGAAGTGAAGGGATGCCACTCTGAGCCGTCCCACCGCGCGATGCGGTTGACGGTCTGGCCGCCTGCCGTCGTGAATGAGCCGCCTGCGATCAGGTCGCCGTTCAACACCGTGAAGGCCCACACGGTGCCGTTCACTCCGATCGGCCCGCCTGAGGTGAAGGGATGCCACGATGAGCCGTCCCATCGCGCGATGCGGCTCATGGTCTGGCCGCCTGCCGTAAGGAATGTGCCGCCTGCGATGAGATCACCGTTCCACACGGTCAAGGAATACACTTGGCCGTTTGCAACACCGACCTCCCCACCGGAGTTGAAGGACACCCATCCCCCATTGTGCCAGCGCGCAATGAAGGCGACGAGCATTCCGCCTGCGTAACCGAAGATACCGCCCGTGACGAGGTCCCCTCTCCACACTGTCAATGCTTGCAATTGAGAATTGACCCCGGGTTGGCAGCCGCCGAAGGGATGCCAAGGCCCGCAGTCGGCGGTCCCCGCGATGCCGCCCTGATCGCTGCCGCTCCGCGACTGCTGAGCCGCTGCAGCGCCGGGCGCCGCTAGCGGCGGGAGAATGATGGCACAGTACATAGCAGCCGTGCCGGTGAATGTGACAAGGCGATTCTTCAACATGATGAGTTTCCTGTCTGCGCGGCCCACAGCGCACATGATGAGCCAACCCCGCAAGCCCAACGCCCACACGGCTAAGACTGCCAGCAGCGGCCACCCATCAGCCTACCGCATAACAGTGCCGATCCAAACTGAAAAAACAAAAATTCCAGACCCCAACATTTAAGTTGAGCCATGCTATACAGTTGGGGCGACCAATAATCGCCGCACTTTGCTGCGGCTGCATTCATCTCATCGCCAAACTTACTCCCTGCAAGAAGCACGTTCGCAGAATGAACAACCCCCGGCCGACGCCGGGGGCGGAAGTGTGTCGAAACAAGTACGCCGGTCAACTCGTCGGTGCGCGGCGGAGGCACTGAAGCATTAAGCTTTCCGCATCACCCCCAGTTGCTCAGCAGAACTAGCAAATCCTGCACATCGACTGTGCCGGAGTTGTTGAGGTCCGCAGGGCAAGGCCCAGCCTTCGGGCATGGCCCCCACCCGCCGAGCAGGATCAGCAGATCAAGCACATCGACCGCGTTGTCGCCGTTGAGGTCGCCGCTGACTGGAATTGGCGTAAGCAGCACGGCACCGATGGGGCCTGTGGCGCCCTGCCGCGCTGCTGCAACGATCTGCCTTGCGTTGTTTATCGCGTTGGCGCCGCCCCACTGCACATACCACACACCTTGTGAAGGATCGATCAGACTGCCGAGCATGAAATAGCCTTCATCAACGAAATGCACGCCCGACGCCGTAAAGTAGTAAAACGCCAGCGCGTCGCCCTGATCATTCATGGCGGTGACGCTGGTGGCCGTTTGAGCGCATCCACCGAGGAACTCCCAGCCCACGGATTGCCGATACCGAATCGGAAACGCGCTGCATGATGAGTAGCCGAGGATGTATCCACCGAAATCATCATTGTTATTCAGTGTTGCGCCGACAAATCCCTGCCAGTTGCCCGGTGGCAGTGGGATGTTTGCAATGACGTTGGTGTTGAGATCAAGAAGCTGCGTACCTGAGAGAACGATCCGCCGATCATTGATATCTGCGCCCTTCACGCCACCGGGCAACTCCACTGGACCATTTGCATTGAACAAAACACCAGTGGAAAGATTCCATCCCCAGAATCCCGATGCGCCGATGATGTCGCCCACATTGTTGACTGCGTAGGCAGCGCTATACAGATCGCCTGGTAGTCCGCCAAGGACTTCGACCTCATAGCCGTTATCGCTTGGCCGCCAGACCGCGGCGGTGGGTTGCGTGATGACATATTGATTGGGGCAGACCGCGCCAACGATCACGCCTTGATCGTTGATGTCGTGGGCGCGCGAACTCTGCATGCCTGGCGGCAAGGGCAGAAACTCGAACGGCTGCCCGCCGTGCGACACGCCCGCCAGCAGTGCAGTGCCGTCCGGTGAAACATTTCCACACACATCGCCCCGAGCGTTCATTCCCGTACCCGTCCAACCCTGGCCGAGAAATTGCACCGAATACGAAGGCGGCGCAGCAACCGCCAAAGAACTGCCCACCGAAAAAGCCAACGCGACAAAAACCGTTCGCTTCATGATGCACGTCCTTTCATCGAGTTCACATGTTGAACTCGATTCGATTGGCAAAGTTGACTGTGTTTGTCAACGCGCCGAAATCGTAACGACGGCAATCACAAGGCTGAACAGGTAAACGACCCTCTTTTCTTATGGAGCGACCGCTCGGTGGCACATCTGCCAATCCGTGCCGGGATATCAGAAAGAGCCTTGCTACGCTTCTGCTTATCGAGCAGCGACGTAGCAAGGCTCTTTCGTGTGGTGAGAATGCGATTAGCGCGCGTTGCCGGTGGCGGAGACGACCGGTGTATTCGTCAGGCGGCTGGGGTGATCCGTAATGAAGAAGCGGCCGAGATCAGACCAGAACATGCGACCGTTGTGATTGTTCGCGTAAGCCACGTTGCGATGCACGTCGATCGGCCGCTCGTTGAGCGTCCGCAGTTCAGGCGTCAGGTTGCTGTAGATGCGGCCCTGGCCGTCGGAAGCGCAGCCGCCGAGCGCAGCAGCGAGAGTCAGAATCCCCAGCGTGGTCGCAATTTTGGTGTTCATGCTCAATCCTCAAATCTCAGGGGCTTGGTGCAGACCCGCTTCGTTCACGCGGGCCGAAGGGCCGTTTCGGGGGCGTTGAATCCCTTTCAATACCATGATCCGCAAGTCCGGTCAATCCGGCAGGTTCCAGCGGACTTCTTCCACCATCAATCAACGCCGGGCGGGGGTTCCGCCGGGCATCGACACCGCCCCACCGACAGGCTACGCTTTGGGTCTGACGGCATTTGATCCCATCGGGATCGCCGCCTGTGTCGGGACTATTTGCTCGTTCCTAAGAACTCCAAGGGATCGCCTTGCTGCGTCGAAGGTCAGGCCTCACCCCCAGCAATGGGCGGGAGTGGAAGGCCGGGAACGATGGCTGGCGAGCCCACCTAGACCTTGGGGTTCGAGCAAACTCCCGCATGGGGCCGGCACCCCCGGCGTAACGCCACGTTACACAGCGACCCGGCGGGATCGAATGCCGTCAGCGACTCGCCTGCCGCGCGCACTTCGTCGAAACGTATGGCGCACGCGAGTGAAATTGAGTGCGCATGTTTCGGGCTCCCCTTCCCGTTGATCTCGCTCGATGACAACTTCTGCGCGCGCAGGCGTGCACCGCCGGAGGGGTGTGTAGAGGTCGTCCTGGCGACCGAAACGCACCGCGAACAACTCACCCCTCAACCCCCGCTTCGCGCTGCGCGAATCATCACACCGCGCATGCCGTCATGCTCGCCGAGGTCGATCGCATCAGGCATCGCAGGCATCAACGTTGAATCCACCAGCGCCGCTTCACTCTCATCACGCGCTTCGATCGGGCAGGATTCATCACGCGATTCAATCACGCAGCGGATCAGCGCGAGGAACGAAGCCCCTTCGCAGCGCACAGCAGAGCCTGAACGACTGATGATGGCGCAGTCCATCAGGCGCGGCTGAGCATCGCGAACCAGAACCGCAGCATTCACGCCGCCGATGATGGTGAAGCCATCCAGCGCAGCAGAGTGATTCACATTCTTTGCAATCACGACATGCCGACTGTTGTCCTTGTCGCTGTTCAGCAGATCACCCGAAAGGATGGTGAGATGCACAGCAGGATCGCGAGCGTCGAACATGATTTCGTTGCCTGCGAAGCCGCCGTACACGCGCACATTGTTCCGCAACGGAAATGACGCGGCGCGAGTACCCGGCGAAATACCGCTGCCCTGATCCGGCCGATACGTCCCCGCCGCAACCCAGATGTGGACGGTGGCAAAGTTGTGCGGCTCTTCTAACAATGCATCCGCCGCAGTCAGCGCGTCCTGAAGGAACTTGTATGAATCCGTTCCCCAGCCATCCCGACCAAAATTCGGCGGGTTCGTCATGCCGTTGTTGATGTCTACGTACACAACTGCCGTTTGAGCAACGGCAAGATTGCCTGTCGCCATCACACCGGCGACAAACCCGATCATCGCGATTCTCATGCCACAGAAATGAGTACGCGCAACGATCGCCAAGCACTTGTACAGTGCGTTCATCATGTATCTCCTATCTTGGAGCTTTAGATTTCATCCCGGTCGCCTCACGTTGAGGCGTCTGGGCCAACCGAGCCGATTGGCACCCAAAGATATGGTGCCCCACAACAGACAATCACCTCATGCGATACCTCCTGTTCACCCCCAATTACCGAGTAAGATGAGCAGATCACGAACGTCCACAATTCCGTCCTGATTAAAATCTGCGGATGACCCCCCGGGCGCACCGGTCGCACCACCGGGTATTGGACCCCACTGCGCAAGCAGCATGATGAGATCGTGATGATCGGTAACACAATCGACATTGAGGTCCGTCAACGGTTGATTCACAGTGCTGAGCACAATCCCGACGTTGCGTCCATTGTGCAAACCTTGCACGAGAAGCTGGCCAGCATCGTTCATCGCGCGTCCTCGGACGAGTTGCGTGCCCTGACTCGGAATCATGATGTCAGGCAATGCGTACAGATTGCCATGTTGCCAAACACCTGGCACTCGATCCGTGGCGCTGTTTGATGAATCAACAAGCATCTGGCCTACATTGTTCATGGCAAGAGAGCCAGAAGCTTGAAATCCCGGGAGCGGATCAATGACGGTAAGGTCATTGCCCGCACGCCACATAAATGCTCGACTCGGTATTCCGAAAAAGACTGCCGAGCCGCCAACGGCGTTTGACGTCGCCGAATATGCAAAGCCGAAATCAACAGCATACTTTCGACCGAGCAACTCAAGGTTCCCTTCGGCGCTACGCCGAAACGGTATTCCGGACGCGCTTTGGCCCGTCCATCCGACCACCACACCAGTCTCAGAAATTGCGTTGGCGGAACTATTCGGCCCGTTCATGACGCCGAGGTCCTGCACGGGCGAGCCTTTCTCGAAGGGCTTCCAGATGACGGCGTTGAACGGGTTCGCGCCGCTCGTGCCGATCGAACGCGAACCCACCACCACGTTCGAGTTGTTGATCGCGTTCGCGTAGCTGTTCCCAACGCCGTGAAGCGTCGGCATGTACGTGTACTGCGCCGTCTGCGGATCGAAGATGAAGCCGCGAAATCCGATCCCGGTCAGTGAACTGGAGCCGACGATGTAGCCCGCATCATTGATGCCGGACGCTTGGACGGAATACACGCCCTGTGGTTTCGGCATCACCTTGAAGCCCAGTTCAGGCGTCCAGTAGAACCCCCAATCCCCTCCGCCGGAACAATCCTCGAATGAACCGCACACATGACCGTGTGCATTCATTCCGGCGCCACGAGTCGGCGGCGCACCAATAAACGGGCACGGCGGAGCCTGAATGATCGCAGTAACTTCGTAGTTGCACTGGGCGAAAGCCGACGGCGCGAGGCACAGCGTCGCAGCGAGGCTGGCGAGCGCAGCACGCCCCGCACGGAGAAACGTCCGCTGCGCACACCTGACGACCCCATCAAACCGTTTGCTCATGGCACATCCTCCGGAGGAGAGAGGAACCCGGATACCGATCTACCGTACCCCACACCCGCGGCCTGAACAAGGAAAATCCGGCTGGATTCGCGGTCATTCCATCAGGAAGTACGCGAGGAATCCCCATCCCCTGCGCGCGAGTGCCGGATTGTTCTCCGTTTTTGATGACGCCGGAGTTGCCCCCGCCCGCCCCCCCGGCGGTGACTCCATCACATCACACCCCGCTTCGATTGATGTGACGTGCTGCAAGGCCGCTACAAGCCGCTGACTCTTCGGTACTCCGCCGCCATCGCACCAAGCGCATCCGGAATCACGCGCACGCGGCCGACGACCGACATGAAGTTCGTATCCCCCGCCCATCGCGGCACGAGATGGGCGTGCAGATGCTCCGGCACGCCCGCGCCCGCTGCTTTGCCTTGATTGATACCCGTGTTGATGCCCTGTGGCTGGAGCGTCCGCTGCATCAGGTCAGTCGCCAGTTCGATCAACTGCCAGAAGGCGGCCCGCTGGGGCGGGTCGTAATCCAGCAGGGTCGGTCGCGGCTCGGCGAGCGCAACGAGCAGATGGCCATTCGCGTAGGGGTAGCGATTGAGCAGGATCATGCCGTGCTCGGTGCGGCGGATGACATGGTTTGCCTCGTCGAGTTCCGGGTGTGCCCAGTAGTCTGCAAAGAAGCTGCCCGCTGCCTGATCGGTATGCGGGCCGAGGTCGCCCGCCTGCCGCTCGAGATCGCGAAGATACGCCATGCGCCACGGCGCCCAGAGGTTCTGGTGGTTCATGGCAGCATCGTATCGTCTGGGTGTGGTGATTTTTCGAGAAGAGCAAGGGCACAGCGGACCGATTTCAGGGGGGAACGACCAATCCACGGGCTATGATTTCTGAGGATGAACACGGATCATGGTGGCTAATCGCCTGAACATTTCGCCTGAGAAACTCTCAGATTTCTGTCGCAGGCACGGCGTACGACGGCTGTCGTTGTTTGGCAGCGTGCTCCGCAACGATTTCTCGCCGGAGAGCGATGTGGACGTGCTGGTTGAGTTCCTGCCGGGTCGCACGCCGGGGATGCTGGGTTTCGGGCAGATGATCCTCGAGTTAAGTGAGATCATGGGGCGGCAAGTCGATTTGCGCACGCCACAAGATTTGTCTGAGTACTTCAGGGATGAAGTGCTGCAAACGGCACAATTGCTCCATGCAGCGTGACCCGACCCGTTTCCCGCTCGACGATCGTCTGCGAATGCAGCACATGCTGGATGCTGCCGCCCATGTGAGCATGTTCATCAGCGGTCGTTCACGCACCGATCTGGATACGGATGCGATGCTGGTGAGAGCGTTGACGCACGCCGTGCAGGAAATCGGCGAGGCGGCGGCTCGCGTCACGAATGCAGGACGGCAGCGGGCGCCGGATGTGCCCTGGGGCCAGATCGTCGCCATGCGGCACATTCTGGTGCACGTGTATTGGGGAGTTGACCGGGACAGGTTGTGGAAGACCGCGACTGAAGATGTGCCTTTTCTGCGATCTGTGCTTGAGACCGCCACCGCATCGTGGCCGCTGCCCGAACTGCCCCCGTCGGACTAAACCGATCCTGCGAGCATTTTCCGGGGGATTTCTGCTGGAGTTTCGCTATACTCACCGACTGCGCCCCCCGGCCCACTCGGGGGCGTTTGCCACGTTACTTCCAAAGCCGGTGGTGCTCGTCGCGCGACGAGGCTGGTACTTTGGCTCCCAGTGGGACAGGCAGCCGCGGTGCGTTGCCGCGGTCAAGACACTCTTTTCATCAGGTACATATTTTTCATGGTTGACTTTAATCTCATTGATCGCATCGGCGTGGTCGAGACCGAAGCCGACGCTCTGATTCGTCAGGCGTTCGGTGAAGATGTCGCCCGCGGCAACATGGACGGCCTGCTGCAGAAGGACATGCAGCAGCTTCAGACCGGCAAGATTCTCAAGGGCAAGGTCGTCGGCAAGGCTGGCGACGATGTCGTGGTCGAGGTCGGGCTTAAGTCTGAAGGTCTTATTCACAAGTCCGAGTTCGACGATTACGACGACATCGAGAAGGGCGACATCATCGAAGTCCTGCTCGAAGAGCTGGAAGATGAATCCGGCGCCATCAAGCTCTCCAAGCGCAAGGCCGACCGCATTCGCGGCTGGGAGCGCGTGCTTGAAACCAAGAAGGAAGGCGATGTCGTCGAAGGCAAGTGCATGCGCAAGATCAAGGGCGGCCTGCTCGTCGATATCGGCGTGCCGGTCTTCCTGCCTGCGTCACAGGTCGATATCCGCCGTCCAGGCGACATCGGCGAGTTCATCGGCAAGACGGTGCGCGCGTGCATCCTCAAGGTCGATGAAGAACGTCGCAACATCGTCATCTCACGCCGCAAGCTCATCGAACAGGAGCGCGAGGAAGCCAAGAGCCGACTGCTGACCAGCGTCAAGGAAGGCGATTTCATCACGGGTACCGTGACGAACATCGCGGACTTCGGCGCGTTCATCGACCTCGGCGGCATCGACGGCCTGCTCCACATCACCGACATGAGCTGGGGCCGCGTGAATCACCCCAGCGAGATCGTGAAGGTTGGCGAAGAGATCACCGTCAAGGTGCTCAAGATCGACATGGACAAGGAAAAGGTTGCGCTGGGCCTGAAGCAGAAGGAAGCTTCGCCCTGGGAGAAGATCGAGGAGAAGTACCCGGTCAACGCCCGCGTCAAGGGCCGCGCGGTCAACCTCGTTTCCTACGGCGCGTTCGTGCAGCTTGAGGAAGGCATTGAAGGCCTCGTCCATATCTCCGAAATGAGCTGGACGAAGCGCATCAATCACCCCAGCGAAGTCGTGCAGCTCGGCGAAGAGATCGAAGTTGTCGTGCTCGACATCAACAAGGACAAGCAGGAAATCAGTCTCGGCATGAAGCAGACCGAGGTGAACCCGTGGGAGCTGGTCTCGCAGAAGTACCCGGCGGGCACCATCATCGAGGGCAAGGTGCGCAACCTCGCCAACTACGGCGCGTTCGTCGAGATCGAGCCGGGCATCGATGGTCTCCTGCACGTCTCCGACATGTCGTGGACGGAGAAAATTTCTCACCCCAACGAGAAATACAAGAAGGGCGATCTCGTCAAGTGCGTCGTGCTGGAGATCGATCAGGACAAGCAGCGCGTCGGCTTGGGCGTCAAACAGCTCACCGAAGACCCGTGGCTCCACGCCATTCCCGATGCCTATAAGCCGGGCATGGTTGTGCATGGCACGGTTACGAAGATCACCAACTTCGGCGTGTTCGTGGAACTCGAAGAAGGTCTCGAAGGTCTGCTGCACATCTCGGAAATCTCCGATCAGAAGATCGACAACCCGCAGGATGTCGTCAAACCGGGCGACCAGCTCGATGTCAAGATCCTTCGCGTCGATATTCACGACCGCAAGATCGGTCTCTCGCTCAAGCGCGCTCAATGGGGCGATGCGAGCGATCGGTCCGGCGGCGACGACGATCAGGAGCGGGGCGAGAAGCCCGAACGTCGCGACCGGAAGGATCGGCCTTCACGCGGCGGCATGGACGATCACGGCGCTCTCGGCACCGACAAGATTTCCTTCTGACCCCCACGCGCGCGCAGGCGCGTCAACACAACCACAAAGCCCAGGGATGCGAATCCCTGGGCTTTTTTCATGGTTCAACAGGTTGGAACAAAGACCACGTGCGATTCGCGCGTCGGAATCACACTGAGCAATCTTCGCTGGCGGCTGCGTTCAGCAGAGGGTGATGAAGGTCAGCAGCGTCAGCAGGGCGAGTCGTTTTCGATTATCAGTCAGGGTTGTCAGGCTCTGATAGAACATGGTTCGAACTCCATCTGGTCTTCAGTTGTCACCATACACTGTATCAACCCCCGTGCCGAAGAGCGATCGCCATGCCAACCCGCATTATCACCATCAATAACCGCATGGAGACGTTGTGCCACGGCTTCTGTCGGCGCAGCATGTTGCGTGGCGGCATCATCGCGATGTGCGTCGCTGCAACATGGTGCACACCAGCTATTACACGTCCCGCCTCTGCGTCCACGCTCGCGCAAGACGAAACCACGGACCCGGCCCAGGTGGTGGCCGCGTACTTCACGGCTCGATCGTGGCTGGATTCGTTCTCGCCCCCACTGCCCGATTCGCCCGAAGCGCGTGTGCCGCTCGACCACGCATCCGGTGTGTGCGTGATTCTGCGCCTTACCGGACGCATCGTCGCGATGGAACCCGTCGTCGCCAGCGATGTGCCGCATCGCGATCACATGATCCGCCGCGCGATGGGCCGCGCGATGGGACAGGTGCTCGGCGATCCGAGCGTGGCATCGCTGCCTGAAGACATGCGCCTGGAAGTTGGCCGATCACTGACGCTGGAACTCGAAGTTGCAGGCCCGCTTCAGCCGCTGCTCGGCAGAACCATTGAGCGACTGGCGGAGCAGATCGAGCCGGGCATCGACGGACTCGCGATGCGGCGAAGTGATTCGATCGCGATGGCATTCCCTTCGCAGCTTCGCGCTTCCAACAACGAAGGGCAGACCACGCTGCGGCTGCCTTCATTGGCGGCTCAGCTTGAAGTGCCGCCCACGGAACTGAACGCGATGCTGCAACAGCGCGCCGTGACCGCCCACCGCTTCCGCACGACGCATTTGGCGCAGCTCGCACCGAATCGCACGCCGTTTGAAACATGGCGAGGCGATCGCACGCTACCGGAATCGGAAGCGAGCATGGAAGGGATCGCCGCCTTTGCAGATCAACTTGCCCTGCACACATTGGCCTCAATCTGGCCCGGCGACGAACGCGCAAACGACGACGCGCATCGCGACACGCCGCTGGGCGTGATGGGTGATTATCGACCGATGCAGGATGTATTCCGCCCGCTGTTCGCGCCATCGGTGGAGCAGGCGCTGACGAGTTTTGCGCTGTCGCGTTATGCCGCAGCGCCAGGCGTGCACGAAGCGATTCGGTCGCGCGCGATGTACGGCTCGCTGCGATTGCTCATCGAGCTGGAACAACTCGCGCCGGGCGAAGACGACCCGCTGCATGACCTCGCTGCCTGCGCCGCCATCATCTACGCCGTGGCAGCGCATCCCGAAGCGCGACGCAGTGAACGCATCGCGCAATTGATGAACGGCGCAGCGAATCAGGTGATCGCCTCGCTTCGCGACGGGCGCGTCGTTGATCCGCGCACCGGCCGCGCTGTGGTGCCACACGCTCAGGCGATGGTGATCGGCGCCGCTGCCAAGCTTTCACGAAGCAATGCGGAATTGATCGACCCGCTTCACGTGCGTGCTGCGCTGAATGATCTGTGGCGCGCGGTGCCCGCAGCGGAACACGTCGATCTGCTGCCGTGGGTCGCCTGGGCGGAAGAAGACCTCGCTGCGCCGGGCGAACAACTCGCGCATCTCGAAGATTTGCAGCGCATCGTCGCTGCGCTGGATGCAGCGAGACTCGCGACAAGCGATGCACCGCCCGACGCTCGCGGCGGATTCGTGCTGCGCTCACAGCACGATGCTGCGCCTCGGCCAACTTCGCAGACCGCGCGCCCCGCCGTGTTCTATGCGTGGGCGTTGCGCATGCCTGATCTGATGCCGGAAAACGATCACAATGCCGCGATAGATCGGCATCGCACAACCATGCGGTTTCTCATACAGCTTTCGGTTCGCGAATCATTCACCTGGATGCTGCGCTCGCCTGAACGGGCGCGAGGCGGAGTGCGGGCTTCACTGTGGAACCACGACCTGCCGCGTGCCGCTCAGGCGATGGCACTGCTTGCCGCTGCGGAAACGCTGACCAGTCTGACCAACGCCGCAAATCAGGCGGAATAGCGGGTGTGGCGGCGTATTCACCCGGTTTCGGGTCGAGAAAATACGCCAAAAGTCGGACCTTATGGATTGTTCTCGCTGTTTTGCCGACGGAAGCCTAGAGTGAAGGCATCCAGTACGGACGGCACGCGCCGGGTCTTTGGCGGGGGGTTGTCGGGGGGGTTTGCGGCTCGGAAGGCGGGCTGCCTGTGATACGAGAGGAGCCTCTCCCATGAAGACGTCACGCATTCTGCTTATCTGCTCACTCGGCGCGGGACTGCTTGCCTCGCCTGCTTTCGGTCAAAGTCTGTCCGACCGCACGCGGCATGTGATGGAGCAGCGCGCCAAGGCTGAATCGAAGAACGAGAGCAAGGGCCGGTTGCTGTCCGTGCTGCTGTATCGCGACATCACCGTGCGCTTTGTCGATACACCCGCGCGCGACGCCATCAACCACCTGAAGACCGTGCTGGGCATCAACATCATCGGCCGGTATAGCGACGACCGCACAGGCATGGGCATCAATCCTGAAACGCCCATCAACATCGACGTGGTGGAGAAGCCCGCGCTCACCGTGCTGGAGATGATTCTCGAACAGGCGGAAGGCGACTTCGGCGAAGAAACCACTTGGCAGCTTCGCGAAACATTCGTCGAAGTCGGCACGAAGGATCGACTTGCATCGCGCTCCGCGCGCGAAGTGCGCTACTACCCGATCGGCGATCTGCTCTATCAGCCGCCTTACTTTGATAACGCACCCGCGTTCAACCTCGGCCAGGCTCTCCAGCAGGGCGGCGGCGGCGGTCAGGGCGGCGGCCGCGGCGGCGCGGGCGGTGGTGGT
>DAOMNO010000013.1:0-97697 GCA_035443885.1 Phycisphaerales bacterium | reverse complement strand
TACGACCGCATTCTGCCACGCCGCTTTGTTCGTATATTCGACGACGCCAGCGTGAGCTGGAGCAGCGAACGGAAGCATGATGACGAAAGCAATGATTCGCATGGCAACTCCTTGTAAAAAGCACGCGCTGCGCCTGTCGGCGCAGCGCGTTTCAGAATGTCAGTTTGCAAATGGATCTGGGCCGGGGCATGTCGGGCAATTGACGCACTGCATGAGATAGTTCTCCATCCAGCACTTCCACGTTGCTTTGGTTCGTGCGGGTGCATCACCCATCATCACAGCCTGAAAGTCATTCCATTGCTGCTGCGTCAGTCCGGCGGCGGCGAGCGACTGCGCGAGCGTCGGAACCGCCTGTTCCGGATAGTTCGGGCACAAACCCCAGTTGACGAGCAGAATGAGCAAATCCTGAACATCGACCGTTCCACTGCCGTTCAAGTCTGCGAGACAGCACCCAGACGCCGGGCATGGTCCCCACGAACCGAGAAGAATCAGCAGATCAAGCACATCGACTCGTCCGTCAAAATTGAGATCGCTTAAGCAGTTGGAATCCGATCCGAGCGGGATCATCAGGAACGCGCGCAACTCGCCGGGCCATCCGCCGCCTTCATCAACGAAGCCGTAGCCGACGATCCAGCCGTGATCGTTGATGTCATATGCTCTCCACAGCTGAAACCATTCTTCATCGCCGCAATGTTCGACATGGCCGCCTTTGGTCACATCGTTGAGATCGAGGGCTTCCCACTCCCATGCCGCACCGTTGTGAATATATTGCCAGAGCATCGCGCGGTTGACTTCCATATCCGCTCCAACCGCGCGCAGTTCACCGCCGCCGAACGGCGCGGCGATCGCCCAAGCGCGGGTTACGCGTTGTTCGTTGGGAAAATTGGGATCGAACAACGAAGGCAGCGGCTCTGGACTTGAAGTTACTGACGGCCAGAAAGCGGCGTGTTCTACGCAGAGCCCACTCGGGCCGAAATTGTGATATGAACTCCCGATGACGTTGCCTGCCGCGTTCTCATCTCGACCAACGGTGTGTGAGTACACATCACCAAAGGCGATCGCTGCTTCAAGAATACCGGCGGTGGGATGCCAATATTGACCTCGCTGGCATTCCATCTCGCCCGAACATGACTCAGGCCCGGCGGTGCAATTCGCAGGCGTAACGACCATGCCGTGCCCCACCGCGCGGCCAGACAGACCGATGCCATAGGCGAACGTGTTCCACGTGTTGCTTGACGAAGGCGGAAGCAACAGCATTGGTACCGTTACAGATGTCTGGCCGCTGTACACCATGCGGAAGCCGCGATAAAGCCCGGGTGGCATGGATTCGCTATCGAAGAATGAAGTTACACCGGCAATCACAGGCGGAATCTCGTCATTCACGGCGTACGCTTCCGCTGATGGGAAGCCCGATGTGTTCTCGACTGATTCGACGGCGTGATGTGTGTTGTTGGGGAGATTCCAGACATATGCTGGACTTGAGCCAACGCCGGGTGGTGGCAGCGGGTCTTCTGCATCAAGACCTTGATTCTCTTTGCTGCCTGTCCACCGACTTCCAACGACAATGCCATTGACATTGATGTCGAATGCGGCCATCAACCCCGCAGGTCCAGGAAGCTCAGTCATCGTCAGAGCGGGGATAAGCTGGTTGGGCACCGTGAAGTGCGGGTAGTTCGGATTCACCGTGGGCAGCCAGATGAATGGGCGAATGGTCGCGGTGCTGCCTACAACGACTTGGCTGACACCGACGACTTCACCCCGGTTGTTGATGCCGTAGGCTTCGGAAGGCCCAGAGCAATCTTCTTCTTCGACTCCGGGCGGACATGGCAACGTTCCCAGATTGATGATCCGATACTTCGGCGGGGGCGGCGGGTCGGCACTAACTGGCGTGGAAGCGGTCATCATCCACGCTGCCATCAGCGCAAGCGACCAGACGCAGCACAGCGTGCCGGAGCCGATGCGCCACAGCCGTGATGTGCGCCAAACACTGCAATCATGTGTGTGTGTGTTTCAGTCTCACGATCGTTGGCATAGCGGAACTCCTTGGGAGTTGCCCGGCAAACCATGAGCAGGATCGGGAAGTTTTTGGAACAAGCCCGTTCAACCGGTCAGACTGCAAACACGAAGCAGCCCCCGAAGCAAGCGAACCGCGCGGACCCTGCGCGGCGTTGCTGTCGTGCTGAAACTGACTGACGAACTGGCTCATCATTCAAACCCCCCGGCCCCGCCACAGGCAGCCGGAAGTGGAGGATTGGCGACGATCCCAGACATCCGCCCCGTGCGGAAGCCCGGCGTCGCTTCTCGAGCGTACTCCCTGAACCGGCGGATGCAAGAGAAAAGTTTCGGAATTCGCGGTGTGGGGGCGAGCAGATTGGGTCGAGATCGGTGCCCCGCACGCAATCCCAGTCGCCAAGCGGGTACGGAATACGGGAAACTGCGACTGTATCAATCGAACTTCGGCGTCGTGCGCGTCGATTCAGGTGCGCTGAGCGTCAGTTCGATCTCAAGGCACATTTCCTGCCGGGCAGGTCGTGCGATGCGCCATCTACATCGGTCCACGCCTGCTGCGAACTCGGACAAAAGCAGGATCGTCTCGCGAAGCTCGTTTGAGTCGTCAGGCATCGCGAGCAGATCGGCGCGGTCGCTCCAGCTTCGCAGATGGTGGCTGATACGAGCGCCGTTGGCAACGCCGCCGTGGTGCAGCCGCTGCGCTGCGGGGTTGTTCGGGCGGCCATCCGGTCGCGGCATGCGAACGGAGCCGAGTACGCGCACTGTGTCGTCAAGTTGCTTAGGGTGGCTGGAAATCACATACCACGAGGCACTTTCGCCGCGTGCGATGCGCCATGAAAGTGAAAGCGGCTTCGCCAGCGGCAGTCCGCCAGTGAGCCACTGGCCCGCAGGCGAAAGGTCGATCGCGCGCGGCGCGTCCGGCACGAACGCCAACTCGTCAGGAATGGTCAGACAGAAACGCCCATGGCTGTTCTGATTGATGCGGCGGGCGAGCGCGACCATCTGCCGATCAAGCTGCTCTTCTGCAATTATGGGATCGCGCAGCTCAATGCACACCGAAAGTGTCGGCGCTTGCAGATCAAATGGCTCAGGCTCGTCGCGGCCTTCAACTTCACTCACGATGAACAGGCGGCGTTCCGCCATGTTGCGGCGCATCGCGGGGCTGACAATGCCTTCACCGATCGCGGAGAGTGTGAACGTTTCAAACTGGCTGCGGCCGGTGTCGGTCGGTTCAATGATGGCCAGCAGCGCGTGATCTTCAAAGGCGTGCAGTGCAGCAAGATCGATTTCAAGCTCCGTGAGGTCGCGTGTGAACGGCGCGGACTCGAAGCGGGCGAACTGCCGCACGGTAACTTGATCGCCCACAAGGTTGGCAACCGCCACCGACCAGCCGCCCAGCGGCGGATCGTGCTTCATATACACTGCGATGTTGCCCTGTGGCAGCGTACGTGCTGCGGTCATCGCGGGGGCATCTGCAAGGCTCGGCATCGCAGCGCGAGCGTCGAGTCGCGATGCAACATCATGAAGCAATGACGATTGTGCACCCACTCGCTGCTTTGTTGAAGCCTTCGGGCGCGGGCCGACCATCATCGTATCGTTTCGTTGGACGAGAAGCAGATCATGCTCCGGCACTTCGTAGGCGGACCCGCCGAAGCGCGGGCCGAGCGACGTGGCGCGAAGCGTGCGCAGCAGGCGTGTGCTGGTGGCGGCGTCGATTTCCATCATCAGCGCCCAGTCCGATTCATGGGCTGATGTGCGTGTGATCAATGTGGTGCGGCGACCGAAGCAGAGATCGAAAAGCTGCGTTTCTGTCATGCCTGCATGACGCGCAAGGCCCGCCCATGTGCGCCCCGCTTCGCCGCTGAGCAGGGCAGCGTTCATCCAACGGGCGATGGGGCGGTCTTCGAGTTCTGCACGAATCGCTGCGGCATTCTCGACAGTAACGAGCATGGTGGCATCTGCCGGCGCAACCGAAGCGACGCGAAATGCAGATGGTTGCTGCAGCGCGGCGTCATCGAACGCATCCGCCACGGGCGCGACTGTGAACACAAGACACACAAACGGAAACAGAGCGGTCTTCACGCGAATCCTTCTAGACCCATCGCACCGGCGCCACGGCCGAGCGGATCACCTCTTCATCGAGGTGTGATGCATTCTCATCATCGTCCGATTCGGGCGTTTCCATGCGGGCTGGCAGTTCGAGAATGGCACGAATGACATGCTGCACGCGGTCCTGATGCTGCCGGAAGTCGTTGCTCACCGCGGTGGGGATGGTTATCTCCAAAGGTCGCCGCGCCTGGGATGATGCATTGTGCATCTGGATGCCGAAGAGCATGGTTACGGTCATCGCCGCAGCGAGCAGGCCGCGATTGGCCCAGCGGCGCACACGCCGCCGGCGAACAACAGCGGGGGAGCAGCGCATGTAGCCAAGCTGACCCATGATGGACCGCGTGAGATCGGGCGCAGCGGGCGTCTGACGTAGTTCACAATCCAGAATGGACTCGAACGAGGTCGTCGGCTTCTGACGGTGAGTCGATTGATTGTGGCGACGGGAAGCGTGATTCATTGCCATGCCTCCTGCGCTTGAAGATGCGTAACGGGATTGGACTCGATGATGCGCTTCATGCGCTTGCGGGCGCGGTGCAGATGGCTCTTCACCGTGCCTTCGGGCATGTCGAGATGCAGCGCGATTTCCGTGATGGGCCACGACTGCTGATGGAAGAGCAGGACGATTTCACGCTGCTGATCGGAAAGTCCTTCGAGGGCGACATCCAGCAGTGATCGCATGTTGTCGCGAGCTTCGGAATCAGCAGAGATGGCGCCGGGTGTCTGACCGAGGCCGATGTGCATGCCGACGGCGTCAGAGTCGTAGATCGGCCTTTGCTTTTGCAGCACGTTCACATACAGCCGCTTGGCGATGGTGAACACCCATGTGCTGAAGCGGAAGTTGCTGTCGAAGCGGTCGAGGTTCTTGAGTACGCGCACGAACGCTTCCTGCACGATGTCTTCCGCCACGTCCGGGCGACCCGACATGCGCAACATGAAGGCGTACAAGGCTTCCTGATGAGCGCGGATCAGGGCGGCAACAGCTTCGCCGTCGCCTGCCTTGGCGCGGCGGATCAATGCGTGTTCGTCTGATCGGCTGATCATGGACATTGGCATTGTATCTACAACTGGCGGCTTTCCGAGTTGCTTTTCAACAAAGAAAGCCCGGCCGGAGCCGGGCTTGGGGTGCGAAAACCGGGTTTTTATGCGTTCAGGCGGCGTTACGGAACGTGCGGCGATTGCGGCCCACGGTGCGCTGCTCGCTGGTGGCCCGCTGGTCTTTGCAAGTGTCGAGCACGGAAACCATCTCGCGGGGCGACTTGGCCCAGAGGTCCGCGCCGATTTCTTCTGCAAGACCTTCCGCGCGGTTGAACACCCCGCCGCCAACAGCAATCTGCAGGTTCGGGCAGGCATCGACGCTGCGAATGGTGTCGATCAACATGCGGATGTTGGGTGCGTCGCCGGGTGATGAGGCGAACATGAGAAGAATGTCGGGCCGCTGCTCTCCGATCTCGCCGAGGATTTCGTCATTCGCCACACCGCCGCCGCCGAAGTACACCTCATAGCCGTTGGCTTCAATGACGTTGGCGGCAAGCTGTCCTGCGAGTTCGTCGGCTTCGCTGGTGCCGCAGAACATGAGGATTTTGCGTCCATTGCGACGCTTCTGCTGGTAGTTCGCCTGCGCCTGATCGACGAGCGATCGAAGAAGTCGTACCGCGTAATGATGCGCCAGCGTGGTGAGCTGGTCCGCTCTGAACAGTGAGTTCACCATCTCCAGAACGGGCCAGAGCACCTCGTCGGTGAGTTCTTCCGCTGAGACCTGTTGATGACACTCATCCACGATGCTTCGTGCTGAGTTTCGGTCGCCGGTGATCAGCGATTGAAAGAGACGCTCGATCGTCAGTTCTACATTCACGTGCTTGACTCCAGGGGGGAAATGTGCGGTCCTGATGCGATCTCCAGCATGACAGGACGCAGGTCGATGTTCGGTCGGCGGCCGGTATCCCTCGGCCGCGTCATGGAGGCCCAAGTCAAACTCCCGTGGTGTCTTGATCGGGAGCGCGGCGTGATCTGCTGAACATTTGAAAAGCCCCGGCGCACGATTGTGATATCGGACGCGCCACACGCGGGCCGAGCGGCATTCTCTGCGCAGTCTGGACCTACGCTGAGGTGAACCCAAGGTAGGCGGTGCACACGCCGAGCGTCATGGGCTTCGTGCGGATTCGATCAAAACGGGCTTCGCGCAGGGCCTGCTCCATCTGAGTCTGGTTCATAAAGGTGGAGACCGACCGCGGCAGGTAGCGGTACGCGCCGGAGCGATCGCGCGCGATGAGCGTTGCGGTGATCGGCATGAGGCGTTCGCAGTAAAGGCGGTTGAACCAGCGGATTAACGGGTTGGGGGGTGTGCTGAACTCCAGAATGACCACGCGGCCACCTGGCCTCAGCACCCGGCGGAACTCCGCCAGCGCGCGGGCGGGCTGCGCGACGTTGCGGATGCCGAACGCGATGGAGACGACATCGAAGGAGCCATCTTCAAATGGAAGGGCCATCGCGTCGCCCTGAATGTAGATCGGATGAAGGCCGCTTCGGTTCGCAGCGGCGCGGCGGCGGGCTTTTTCTCGTGCGAGGTCGAGCATGGCAGCGGTGAAGTCAAGTCCAGTTACAGATGCCACGCCACCCGGCGCATCCGCGAAGGCTTGCGAGAGATCGCCCGTGCCGCAGGCGACATCCAGAACGTGATCCGTGGGCTTGACCTCAGCAAGTCGCACAACGGCGCGCCGCCACGCCTGGTCGCGGCCGAAGGAGTGGATACGGTTATTGAGGTCGTATCGCTTGGCGATCGCGCCAAACATGCGCTGCACGCGATCGGCCTTGTCCGCGGTCAAATGCGGATTTTCCGCCAGATCGCTTGCCGCCCAGGCCGGTTCGGAAGAAGATGGCGGATGAAGTGTCATCAGATGGGGAATGATAACGGTCCTGCCGGCGTGTTTTCGTGTGCATGCCCAACATCGCGGAGGTTTGTATGAATCGTCTATGTCTGCTTGCCGTTGCTGGCCTTTGCGTCGTGAACGCCGCCGGTTGTCAGGTGAACCCCGCCACAGGGCGGAGCCAGCTCATCATGATTTCGCCTCAACAGGTCAGTGCACTGGGCGCGGAAGCCAAGCCGGAGCTGATTAAAGAATACGGCGGCGAAGTGAAGTCGCCTCAACTGCGAGCGTATGTTGATGGAATCGGCCGCTCTCTGCTTGCCAATGTCGAAGGTGAGTTCGCTTCCCTGGACTGGAGCTTTACGGTTCTCGATTCAGACGTGATCAATGCGTTCGCACTGCCCGGCGGGCATGTGTTCATCAGCCGCGGCCTGCTGGTTCGCTTCCAGAACGAAGCGCAGGTTGCGGGCGTGCTTGGCCATGAGATCGGCCATGTAACTGGCCGGCACGTCGATGAGCGCATCAGCCAATCTGTGCTCGCGCAGGGAATCGTCGCGGGTATCGGCGGGTTCACGGAGTCGCAACTCGCAGTGCTCGCTGCAACGGCGGTGGCAGGCGGCTATCAGCTCAAGTTCGGGCGAGATCAGGAATCCGAAGCGGACATCCTCGGCGTCCGCTACATGGTGCAGGCGGGTTATGACCCCGTCGGCATGTTGGAAGTGCTCAGCGTGCTGAAGGAAGCGGCGGGCGGCGGCAAATCGCCCGAGTTCCTCTCAACGCATCCTCACCCGGAAACGCGCATCAACACGATCACGCGACTCGTCAATGGCGAATACGCCTATACACAGAACAACCCGCAGTATCAGAAGCATCAGCAGCGGTTCCAGCAGTTGGCGAGGCCGCACCTCGGCGCAGCGCCGATGTCGTGGCATCCGCTTGATGCGGTGTACGCGCTGCACATGCTTGGCGGTTGCGGTGAGACGTGCGACCGCTGACACACACGCAGTCCATCGCGTGTGAGGCGATCGCTTACAGCACCGTTTCCAGTGCATCAATGAGCGTGCGCACTTCATCCGCCGTGTTGTAGTGCACCATGCTGGCGCGCACCACGCCCTCAGTCGTGTCGATGCCCAGCGCCTGGCACAGGCGATAGGCGTACATGTTGCCATGCCGAATGCCGATACTGCGGCGATTGGCCGCCATCGCGATCTCGCGCGATGAAGCGCGATCGGAGATGAAGCTGATTGTCGAAATGCGCGAGGCGTGGGCGTGATTCGGGCCGATGAGGCGAACGCCCGGCTTGCGGCGCAAGTAGTCGATGAGCTGCGCCTGCAGCGGCAATTCAAGTGCGGTCATGACCTCAAACGCCTCGACGATCGCTTCGCGCGTGATGGGGTCACGCTCGTCCCGGCCCGCAAGAAAGTTCAAATACTCGCGCAGCGCGAGCAGACCCGCACAGCCTTCGTGATTCGCGCCGCCCAGCTCGAACTTGTAAGGCACCATTTCCTTCGGCAGGAAGTAGTGGTTCGGACCGGTCAGCTCCGCAATCGCCTCGTGCGTGCCGAACAACGCGCCCATGTGCGGGCCGTACACCTTATAGGTTGAATAGACGTACCAGTCGCAACCCCACGCTTTCACGTCGATCGCGCGATGCGGCGCGTAGGCCACGCCGTCCACCACGACCCGTGCGCCGTAGCGGTGTGCAAGATCGGTGATCGCCTTCACATCGACGATCTCGCCAAGCAGATTGGAAACCTGTGGAAACGCAACAAGGCGCACCTTGCCGGATTTCTCTCGCAGCATTCCTTCAAGCGACTCCAAAGGGCAGGTGAGCGTAACAGGATCGATTTTCCATGTTCGCACCGTGATGCCGGGCACGCGCGATTCCAGTCGCGCCCACGGCCCTGCGTTCGCTTCATGCGCCGTCTCGCAGATGATGATCTCTTCACCCGGCTTGAGCACATCGGCGTAGCAACCGGCGAGCATGTAGAGAAGCTGCGTGCACGATGGACCGAGAATTGTCTTACCGACGTTTTCCCCGTTCATGAACAGATTGATGAAATCGTGCGCATCGCTCACGTTCTTCGTGCATCGCTGCGAAAGCGCATACCCCGCGCCGAGTTGCACGTAGCTTTCGAGCATGTAACTGCGAACTGCGTCCGCAACGACGGCGGGAACCTGTGAGCCGCCCGCATTCTCAAGATAGATCGTCTCGCCCTTGAGTGCGGGAAAGTGGCTGCGGATGGCATGGATATCGACGGAAGGTGCAGCGGTGGGCATGGGGTCTCCTGTTTGCGGATCTTACCGCGAGCCGTTCGTCCGCTGTTCCAGCAGCAGCCGCGCATGCAGTCGGTCGAAGTGCAGGCGAAGGCCGCGAGCATTGCCACCGACGGGCCGCCCCGCATCATGGTGCCATGCCGGCGCGAAGCGTTCGATGAGCAGTGCTCGCGCTTGCACGGCTGCGCTCCAGTCCAGTTCGGCAGCATCGCCGCGTGGCGCGTCCGGCAGCGTAACCAGCCGCTTGAATGCGATGGGGTCACCCACGAGCAGCAGGCACAGTAGCGCGTCTGGATGAACATCGCCATCCGATTTGTGCAGCGCGCGATGCGCGAACTCGGTCGGCTCCTCACCGAGGCCGACAAGGGCAAGCCGAAGCGACGTGCGCACGATCGGTGAAGGCGAAGCGTCCATCGCCTGTCTGACGAGTGATGCGTGTTCGCCAAGCAGGGAGGCGAGCAGCCCGCCTGCGCGTTTGAAGTCTTCATCAAAGCCGCGCAGCCATTGCTCAGCGAGTGCGATTGCTGCGTCGCGCGGCAACCGCTTCTCCGCCAGCAGCGCAGCGGCATACGTCGCGCCGTCGCGCTCCGTCGGCGGCTCAGACAGAATCATCATCACCCGATCGGGCGTGATGCCATCGAGCCGCCACGCAGCCAGGCGTTTCCGCCAGGCCGGTTGACCGACATCGCTCAGAATGCGGCGCGACTGCTCCGCGTCGAGACTCGGTGATTGAGCTTGCAGCACGAATCGCGCTGAGTTGTCGCCCTGCCGGGCAAGACGTTCGAGAAGCCGATGCGCACGCGGATCGTTGCTGAGGCCAAGCAGATACGCATGGGGTAGGGCTTCGTGATGCTGCGAGAAGAAGTTTGGCAGGATGGCTTCAACCAGGCGCGCGTCTTCGCCCGCTGCGGTGATGGCCGCGACGAGCGCGGCTTCGATGACTTCAACGCGGTCTTCGCCCACGGCAAGTTCAAGACCGTCGATCGAATCTGCCCAGCTTTGTGCAAGCAGCATTGTTCGTGCAGCAAGGGCATCATCTGGGAGTGGAAAGCGAAAGAGCATGTTCGCGCGGTCGCGCCCGAGCCAGACACACAGCGATTCCACGCCTTGCCGCTGAACATCAGACGATGCCGCCGCAAGCAGTGAGGAAAAAATTTCAAGCACGCGATTCTTGTCGGCATGCGCGGGGCAGTGCCGCATCTCTTCGGTTGCAAGCAACTGTTGCGAGACATCACCAATCGCGAGTAAGCCTCGCTCGCGCAGCGCAAGAGATTCCGGCTGGCGATCCCACGCCCACAGATGATGTGTGCGTAATCGAGCGCCGGCATCAAGCGCCGCATCATCCGGCGCAGTAGCCAGCGCATCGTGAATGCGGCTGAGCCTGCTTTCAGCGCGAATGGGCTGGCCGGACAGCAACCATGCCCACGCCGCATCTCGTTCACCTGGATCGGGCGAGGCAATCGCGTGCAGGGCTTTGTTTTCAAGCCAGATGGGGCGAAGAACCATCGCAATCGCTGCGCCGATCGCAAGGGCGCACAGCCCAGTAACGATCAGTCGCATGCGCATCAGGGAGCCTCGCGTTTCTCGGCGGTTGCTGCCAGCAGAATGTTGCGAAGCAGCGATCGTGCAGCACCGGTTGAATAGCCGTTGATTCCCCAGCGAGGCTGCGCGAGCAATGCGTGGGAGAGGTCATCGCGTGAGAAGAGCAGGGCGGCGCGACCATCAACGAGAATCCCGCGCAGACGCGGTGCGGTGTCGAGCGAACCGATGACATTCAGCGTGTAAGGTCGATACTCCACTCGTTCAAGCGAAGCCGCGCCTTCCAGTTCTTCGCCCGTGATGATGTGATGTCGCAACAGCAGTTCTGCTGATGCGCTGAATGCGGCTGCCATCTGCTCTTCCGCGGCCTGTGTGAATGCGCCGAGGCCGCCGGCCGTTTCAAAGAGCAGCGTACCGCCCTGTTCAACGTAGCGTTTGATGGATGCTGTTTCTTGATCGGTGAAGTCGTGGCGATCGACGCCGCTGACGATAACCAGATGCGGACGAGGTGAAATCGCGCCGATTGCAGCAAGCGGGAAGAGTTCAAGCTGGACGCGTTGTTCAGGATGAGCGGTATGAAGCCATCGCTCCCACTGCTCCAGCGCGAGTGGCTCCGGGTTCCAGTTCCCCGTGTAGGCGCCGCGCACGATGCGAAGCAGCGGGATGTCTTCGTCTGATTCGCGCGGTTGCAGTGTTGGCGCAGGTGTGCGGGAAAACGTCGCCAGTCGCGGCGGCGTGCGATTCATTTCAGACGCATAAAAATAGATGTTCGCAGCGGTGTGATGATGACCGAGGCCGTTGCGGTCCATGTTGCGAGTTTGAAACGAAGCAGGCAGATCGTCGCCGGGCGCGAGGATGATGAGATCGCGCACGCCGTTGGAGAGGCTGCGCAAGCGCGGACGGAAGCGAACCGGCGTATGCGCGGTGTAGGCCCAGTGGTCCTGCGGCACATCACGCCAGGTGTATTCCGGGTACAGCGACTGACCGGCTTGTTCAATCGCTGCGGCGAACGGCCGCGCGGAAGCGGCTGGCCCTTCACTCACGGCGAACAGCAAGCCGCCGAGGTCGAGATATCGCTTGAGCGTGGCCAGTTTTTCGTTCGCGATGCGGTCAAGCGCAATCGGTTCTTCGCCTTTGAGTTGCTGCTCCAGCTTCTCTCTCGCTTCACGCTGTGCAGTCCGGCCCGCGCGGGCTGGCGTACGACTGTTCAGACCCCACATCTCATGCGGTGCATCGTTTGACACAAACCACAACAGTGGCGCGTCGAGCCATTCTTCAACGGGCGACGCTGAACTTACGATCTGCCAGTTGAGTTGCTGTGCCGCTTCATCGCTCATCCACGCGGTGAGGTTCGCCACATCGCGCGGGCGATTGTTCCAGCGCACAGCGTCATCCTGTAGTTTGTTGATCGCAATCGGAGCGCGACCGCGGCTGAGAAACAGCAGCGCGAATGCGAGGTCGTCTGTTCGTACCGCGGCGCGGCGCGATTCGCCGCCAGTGCGAGCGTGGACGGTCATGACGCCTTCCGCCGCGTCCCATTTGCACAAGCGGCGTATGAGTTCCGCAGCGCCTGTTCGATACCAATCCTGCCCGCCAAAGTACTTGTAGCCGCTGGCGAGCGCGACGCGCTCCACGCCGTAGAGGTAGTAATAGAAGTATTGATTTCGGCCGGGGTTTTCCGTCGGTGAAAAGTTCTTGTCCATCCACACGAGGCCGGAAGTCATGGCGCGCTCATGCGGCATCACAGGGCGGGTAGCCAGCGATGCAGCCGTGCCAGCGTGAAGCTGATCCTGCGTGATGAACACGGTGGCAAGCCCCGCGGCAGTCATGGAGCCGGTCGCGCGGCCGGTGCCGGTGTAGTTCCATCCGCCATCGGAGAGTTGCAGCCTGAGGAAGCCTTCTTCGAGCGTGCGCCAATAGCGGTCGTCCACCTTCACGCCGCGCGCTGCTGCTTCCCACAGCGCGAGCGCGCCGAACTGACGGATGGAGTTGTCCTGCCGCGTCGTCGCGGGGTTCATGCGGTAATCCCATCCGCGCGCGGTCGGGCTGAAGCCCGCCAGCAGTCGTCTGGCGTCCGCTTCAAGATTCGGCGCGAAGCGAGGCGGTAGCGAGGCCCACAGCATCGTCCTTGCGCACAGCGCATACACCCCGTCGATGGAAACATCTTCGAGGTAGGACACCGCATTGCGCAATCGCGGATCTTGATACGACTCCCCCGCGCGAATGAGTGCGAGCACGACCAGCGCGGTGTAGCCGCCTTCCTGCTCGCTTTGACCGGAAGGCAGACTGCTTGGCTCCCAGAATCGCTCGTCATGTTGACGTTGATAGAGTTCATCGACGATTGCGCGGATCGCCAGTGTAACGTGCTCATCCGTCAGATCTTCGGGCGGAATCGCCTGCGCCGACGCAGCGCATGACGCAGCGAGCGCGAACAGCGCAGCGATTGGCCCCGTACCCCAGGTCATCGCATCAGGTACATGAGCCGAGGGGTGCCGAGGTCGTTCACCATGCCGCGAAGCGCATCAGCATCCAGTGGCGAACGCCACGCGGATCGTTCGCGGCCAGCGAGCACCGACATCAGCGAAGGCGGCGCAGCGATGCGAACCACCTGCGAGCGGCCGGGTGTCAGCCGCGCCAATTGTTCCGCACGCACAATGGCGTCGTCGAGGTAACCGATGCCGTCGATCAACCCGCCGTCAAGAGCCTGCTGCGCCGTGTAGATGGAACCGTTGGCCAGGCGATTGATCTGCGAAGGATCGGTAATCACTTTGCTGCGCCCGTCGCGCACGCGGCGGTTGAAGATGTCATACGCCTTGTCGATCATCGTCAGAATCTTCTGCTGATCGTTCTCATTCCATTCACGGAAGAGGTCGTTGGCGACCGCTTTTTCGGGCGAGCCGCTTGCGACGAGCGTAACGGGTTCAATGCCGATCTTATCCATCAGGCCGTGCAGCGTGAAGATTTGCGCAATAACGCCGATGGAGCCGGTGATGCACGTTTCTTCTGCGATGATGACATCAGCAGCGCATGAGACGTAGTACCCGCCCGACGCAGCGATACCGCCGTAGCTTGCGATCACCGGCAGGTTGTTCTGCTTGAGGCGTTCGATTTCGTACCAGATTTGATCCGAAGCCGTCACGCCGCCACCGGGTGAATCCACGCGAAGCACGACCGCGCGCACACGCTTGTCGTTCAGGATGGAATCCACCGCAGCACGCACAAACTCCGACTGGCGCGAATCAATGACGCCCTCAACTGGCAGGATGACGATTTTGTCACGGCTTCCGGATCGATAGTTCTGCTCAACGAGCATCGCTTCCGTGCTGGAAGCTGCGATCATTCCGAATACACCGAACATGAGGCCGACAAAGAACGCGCCCGCGAAGAGCATGATGCCGAGGATGAAGCCGAGCGAAGACCACAACCCGCCCGGCTTCGCGCGAATGTGAACCACGTGCGGAATGGGAGCGGGAGCGTAGTAGCCCGGTGGTGTATCAGGTCGCTGGTCCATGGGAAGCCCTCACAGTTCTGTTGGGGGTTGCGTTCAATGATTTCATCTCGCCCGCGCCGCCGCGAGGAAGGCGGATCGCTTTGCATGATCTTAACCAGTTCATTGGCTGCTGGCTTCATCTGCCGCTTAGACTGTGCCTATGGAAGCCGACCGCACGGACGAAGCCCATCTGCAACCGTATCGCGATGCAGTGCGCCAATTCGGGCCGACCTTCGAGGCGACCCTCTGGGGCACGGAAGACGCCCAGCGGCTGCGGTTCGATGTGTTGATCGACATGATCGGCCTTGCCACAGGCGAACGCGATGACCACGCCCCTGCACTGCTCGATATCGGTTGCGGACGAGGCGACCTCGCAGCAAGGCTCATCGAGCGATGCATCGCGTTCTCGCGGTATGTGGGTCTTGATGCATTGCCTGAGATGATCGACGCAGCGAACGCGAGAAACCTGGCGCAGTGCGAGTTCAACGTGATGAACGTCGTGCGCGATGCGAAATCACTCGAGGCGTTCCAGCCGGACTACTGCCTGATCTCAGGCACGATGAACACTATGGACGATGCAACTGCGAAGCGATTGGTGCACGCTGCGTTCGACGCAGCAGCGCAAGGGGTAGCGTTCAACTTTCTTTCAGACAGATATGCCCCGAAGTGGAACGCCCAGCCGCTCGGCCCTGCGCGGCGATTTCAGACGCTGGCGTGGTTCGATTGGGCGTTCTCGCTCAGCCCGCGCATCAGCTTCGCACAGGACTACCTCGACGGCCACGACGCGACGATCGTGATTCGGCACTAAGAGATACTTGAAGCCGACCGCGCGGTCTGTATTCAACGTGGAGTCCTGATCCAGCCGGCGGGTGGGGGGGATATGCCTCTGCCGGGCTGATCGGCAGCAATGTGTCGGTCGTTTTGTGTTATTCTGCCAGCCTATGGCGATCCTTGTTCTTGAACACAGCGACCGCACCGGCGCAATGCGGCTTGGGCGGACTCTACGCAACTACGGCCATCGAATCCGCACGGTTGCGCTTCATCGTGGCGGCATGATTCCTGTCGATCTTGACGATGTGGATGGCATCATCTCGTGCGGTGGGCCGCAGTCCGCATATGACGATTCCCTGCCGTGGCTTGCGCCGCAGATGGGCCTGCTTCGCGCTGCACACGCAGCGGAGATGCCCATCGTGGGGCTGTGTCTTGGCTGTCAAATTATGGCCCGCGCGTTAGGCGGCGAGGTGACGCGCATGGATCGCCCCGAAATCGGCTGGCATGAGGTCAAACTCTCGCCGATCGGTCGCGAAGACCCGATGTTCGCGGGGATTGCATGGACATCCATGCAAGCGCACTGGCACAACGATCATGTGAGCAAACTGCCGCCCGGCGCGAGACTGCTGGCTTCATCCGAGCGGTGCAAGGTGCAGGCGTGGGGGCTGGGGCTTCGCACCTATGCTTTTCAGTACCACCCGGAGATCGAGCCGGGCACGATGGATGCATTCATCAGCGACGAGCCGGACGCGCTGACGCGGGCGGGCCTGAACGCGGATGACCTTCGCCGCGAGACGTCGGAGCGATACCCCGCGTTCCAGCGGTTGTCGGATCGGCTGTTCGAGTCCATCGCGCTCTTCCTGATGCCTGTGGATCGACGATTCAAGGGATTGGTCAAGGACCTGCACCACTAACGCCAGTTTGCGAGGCCGCCGCCATGCAGTTTGAGGCACGCAGCACGAGCCGAGGACAAACGCTTCTCGCGTGCACGTGGCTGGTGTGCGCATGCGGTTTGGCAAGCATGTCTCACGCTTCATCTGAAGACAGCGAGCCGACGGCGATCGTCGTCTTCGACGCAGTGGCATTAGAACTTGATCGCGACTTGCCGGAACCTGCGATTCGCGATGGCTACATGCTGCGCAGCGCGGGGCGCGTGGCGGAGCGCACACTCACGCTGCCTGGCCCTGCTGCGGAGCTGCGCGGCACGCCTCGCATCACGGCGACGGTTGCTGTGCAGCCTCGACTGGTGCATCCCGCGCCGGGGCTTTCGCTGGGGGGGGCGCAGGAAACCCGCGTCGCGCGGCCGGGCGACCCGTGGACACGCATGGGCAACGTTACGGTGCTGCTGCCTTCGGAAGGCGATGAGCCGATTGAGATTGAGTTGATGCGGTTCATCACCGGCTTTGGCGGCGCGGGCACATTCACACAGGACCTCACCGCACTCTCGCCTCTACTGCAAGGCAAGGTTACGCTGCGCGTGATGATGACCACGTATATGAATCCCGGCTGGGATGTTTCGCTGACGTTGACTTATTCCGATGAAGCGGGCTATCGAAGGCCCGCGTTCGTCGCGCCGCTGTTCAATGAGCAACATGTGTGCGCGAAGAACAACGTGCTTCGCGCGAGGGTGGTGATTCCCGAAGGTCTTGAGCAGCCTCGCATTCGATTGATGAGCACAGGGCATGCTACTGATGGCGCGGGCGGCGATGAGTTCATCACGCGGACGCATATTCTGCGGATTGACGGCGAAGAAGTGCTGCGATGGCGGCCCTGGGCAGAGAACGGCGCATCACTGCGATCGCTCAATCCGATGAGCGGGCGATTCAATATCGACGGGCGCATTGTCTGGTCGAGCGATCTTGATCGCAGCGGATGGCATCCCGGCTTGGTTGTTACGCCCATGCAGGTTCCGCTGCCGGAGCTTTCACCCGGTGCGCATCACATCGAACTTGAAGTGGTCGGCATTCGCCCGGCAGACCCGGAAGATGAACTGGGCGACCACGGCTATTGGCGCATCAGCGGCGTGGTCGTCGCGGATGAAGTATGGCCCGTGGCGGAGTGATCGAACCGGTCCGGTTGATTCAGAAGAAGCTGCCCGCGCAGTCGCCCACCCGGCGCGATGCTGAGTTTGTCCGCGTGAAGTGTGCCGGTGATCGCGCCCGCTGCGTCGATGGTTGCACAGCCGCGTACGCGGATCGTGCCCATTGCCGAGCCGCTGACGTTAAGTGAACCGCAGTCGATCCGTCCTGTGAGCGCGCCTTTGCGGGTAACGTGAACCCCGCCGAGGGTGGCGAGATTCATCTGTGTGGGTCGTGTGATTTCTGCGTCTTGAAACTGGAGCGGCTTCTGACAGCCGGGGCAGCGAAGCTGAACGGCTTTGAGCGCAGCAGTGAAAGTGCGGCCGCAGTGGGGACAGGTCGCATCGCGCGTCGGGAGCGCGGTCTTCAATAAAGATTCCGATGCGCTGCTGCGCCTCATGCCATCTCGCTCTTACGAGCCTTGCCGCAACAGTTCATGGCGGCGGCGAAGGATGTTGCCGACCGCTGCGCGGCTTGGGCTGACTTCCACAGCGGGAGCGGCGCCGTTTCCGTTCGGCGTGGTCGCAGCGGCAGGTCGCGTGGCGGGCTGCTCAGGGGCTTCATCAAAGGCGTCCGGACCGATGACGACCTCGCCTCGGTATGCCGCACCTTCCGCGATGGAGAGTACTCGCGCCCGCAGGCCGCCTTGAAGCGACGCGGATGCGCCGAGCAGTACTTCACCTGCGACGACATCGCCGTCAATCACACCGGCGATCTCGACCGGGCCTTCACAGTGCACAGGTCCGTTGATGCGCCCCTGCACAACAACAGAAGTTGCCTTGACGCGGCCGGTTACGGCGCCTTGCGGGCCGATCTCCAGGTTTCCAGCGGCTTCGATGTCGCCATCAACGGCACCGAGGATGACGGCGTCGCCATCAATGACAAGTTCGCCTCGAATGTGGCAAGCGGGGCCGAGGACGGTTGGCTGGCTGGTGCTGCGATTCTCTGCGTTGCTCATGGAAAGTTCTCTTCGTCCGTGAAGGTTCTGTTCAGTCGCAAGTTCGGCGTCCATGCCGTCTTCCGCCGCACAGGGCGACCCGGAAGCAGTTTGCTCGCCGGCCTCCGCGGCGCGCACTCCCTTCTCTCGGCGGGTTCACCCCTCTTTCATCAAAGAATGCGGGTTGAGCGTCCTCCCTACAATCATCCGAATGCCCCAGGAACACCGATTCAAGCTCCTCAGCGAGTTTGCCCCGACCGGCGATCAGCCTCAGGCGATCGAAGCGCTGACGGAACGGGTGCTGCGGGGCGAGCGATACAGCACCCTGCTGGGCGCTACCGGAACGGGCAAGACGTTCACGATGGCGAACGTCATCGAGCGGGTGCAGAAGCCCACGCTGATCCTGAGCCACAACAAAACGCTCGCGGCACAGTTGTACGAAGAGCTGAAGGAGTTTTTCCCGGAGAACGCAGTCAGCTACTTCGTGTCGTACTACGACTACTACCAGCCGGAAGCGTACATACCGCAGCGGGACATCTACATCGAAAAGGACGCTTCACGAAACGACGATCTTGATCGCTTGCGACTGGCGGCCACAAGCAACCTGCTCTCACGCCGCGACACGATCATCGTCGCGTCCGTGTCGTGTATCTACGGCCTCGGCTCGCCTCAGGCGTATCAGGATCGTGTGCTGTCGCTCATCAAGGGGCAGACGGTCGATCGCCGCGAGCTGATGCTCGCGCTGTCGGACATGCAGTATTCGCGAAACGATATGGAGTTCAAGCGGGGCACATTCCGTGGGCGGGGCGATGTGATCGAGATTTATCCCGCTTATGAGCAGTTTGCAGTGCGCGTCGAGCTGTTCGGCGACACCATCGACAGGCTGGAGTTCATTCACCCCACGACCGGCGAAGTGCTGGCGGACGAGACGCATGTGTTCATCTTCCCGGCGGTGCACTATGTCATGCCTCAGGATCGCTTGCGAGAGTGTCTGGCAAACATCCGCGCGGAGCTTGACGAGCGTGTGCTGCAACTGCGGCATGAAGGCAAACTGCTGGAAGCACAACGGCTGCTTGCTCGAACGAAGTACGACCTTGAAATGATGGAAGAAGTGGGCTACTGCTCCGGGATTGAGAACTATTCAGCGCATCTTGATGGCCGGGGGCGCGGCGCCAAGCCTTATTCGCTGCTTGATTACTTCCGCTTCGTGCCGGGTGGCAAGCCGAGCGACTGGCTGATGTTCATTGATGAATCGCATGTGAGCATTCCGCAGGTCCGCGCGATGTTCAACGGCGATCGGGCACGCAAACAGGTGCTGGTCGATCACGGCTTCCGCCTGCCCAGCGCGCTGGACAACCGCCCGCTGAAGTTTGATGAATTCGAGGAGATGGTGCCACAGACGGTGTTTGTCTCCGCGACACCTTCGCCCTACGAACTGGAGAAATCTGAAGGTATTGTCATTGAGCAGGTGATTCGGCCCACCGGGCTGGTTGATCCGATCATCGAAGTTCGACCCGCGCAGGGGCAGATTCCTGATCTGATCGAACAGGTGAAGGATCGGGCTGCGAAAGGCGAACGCGCGATCGTAACCGTGCTGACGAAGCGGCTCGCTGAGGATTTGACCACCTATCTCGACGAGCAGAACCTTCGCGTGCGCTACCTGCATAGCGACATCGACACGCTGGAGCGGCTTCAGATTCTCCGTGAGCTGCGCGAAGGGGAGTTCGATGTGCTGATCGGCGTGAACCTGCTTCGAGAAGGTCTTGACCTGCCAGAAGTCTCGCTCGTGTGCATTGTGGATGCGGATAAGGCGGGATTCCTTCGATCAACGACGAGCTTGATTCAGACGATGGGCCGCGCTGCCCGCAACGTGAACGCCATCGCCATCATGTATGCCGATGTGATAACGCCCCAGATGCACGCGGCGATCGACGAAACAAAGCGGCGACGCGAAAAACAGATTGCCTACAACGAAGCACATGGCATCACCGCGACGACGATTCGTAAAGCGATTCGGCGGGGCATTGAGATGGAGCTGCGAGCGCGCAAGACCGCGCGTGAAGCAGTCGGTGCGAAGCCTGCGACGAACGATCTCGATTATGACCGCGATCAACTGCTTTCCGTGCTCGAAGAGGAAATGCTGGAAGCGGCGCGTGCGCTGGAGTTTGAGAAGGCGGCGTCGCTGCGCGATCGCATCGCGGAGCTGAAGTCGCTGCCACCCGTCGATGCAGATGGGCGCGTGCAGATGGCTCCGCCTTCTGTAAAGAAACCGAAACCGGGACAGGCGCGATCGCGCGCGGGAATTACCACGCGAACGAAGCGGAAGAAGCGGGGGTCATAACGGGAGGCGGTTCACGCCGCGCTGACTGAGCTTCAGGCCGCGCATGCGAACGCCGTGACGGGCGCGCTCAAGCAGGAGTTGAACTCGCGTCGGAAGGGTCGGCCGCGCTTCGCCACGCTCATGCGGGCGCGCAGCATGATTGCTCTGCTGCGACCTGTCGGCGGGTGCGATGATGTGGGTAACGGCGGCCATGGGATCAATCCTCGATCGTCAATATCGAGCAGAACCGGTTTCAACTTCAAGGGCGTTGCGGGGTTCATATGGAAAGTACGGCTTGAATGCCGGGGTTGTTCATCGCCTTGCGCCTTGCCACCGCCGTGCCGCTACACTGCGGGGATGGTACGTTCGCCCGGAAAGCCTGTTTCCTGCCCTGATCTCTGCAATGTGCTGCTCATCGGCGGCGGTGGGCGCGAGCACGCGCTCGCATGGAAGCTGCGGCAGTCTCCCCGGCTGGGCAAACTATGGCTTACCGACACCAGCAATGCGGGTCTGCGCCAACTGGGCGAGCCGACGCCGTTTCCGATTGATGTAAAGCAGGCGTTTCGTTCACAGCGGTGGTGCGACGCGGAGAACATTCATCTCGTCGTGGTCGGCCCCGAAGCGGCGCTCGCGGAGGGCATCACCGATCTGCTGGCGACCGAGACGCGCATGGTCTTCGGCCCCAGCAAGGAAGCCGCACTGCTTGAAGCGGATAAAGCGTTCGCGAAGCAGCTCATGCGGCAGGCGGCGATTCCTACCGCGGAAGCGAGAACCTTCACCAATGCGCAGGCTGCGCTGCAATACGTCTCCACGCGCGACGAGCCGTGCGTGGTGAAGGCGACAGGACTCGCAGCGGGCAAGGGCGCGATTGTGTGCGACACACGCGAGGAAGCCATTGATGCGGTAACTCGCATTCTGGTCAATCGCGAGTTCGGCGCAGCGGGAGACAAGCTGCTGATCGAAGAGAAACTCTCCGGCCAGGAAGTCAGCGTGCTCGCGCTGGTGGACGGCCGCACCATCTCGCTGCTTGATCCGTGCCAGGACCATAAGCAGGCATACGAAGGCGACACCGGGCCGAACACGGGCGGGATGGGCGCATATTGCCCGACGCCGGTGATTGATCGCAAGACGATGGAAATCATCGAGCGGCAGGTGATGGTGCCGACGGTCGATGCACTCCGGCGCGATGGCATCGAGTATCGCGGCGTGCTGTATGCAGGCATGATGCTGACACCCGGCGGGCCGAAGGTACTGGAGTTCAACTGTCGCTTCGGCGATCCTGAATGCCAGCCGCTGATGGCGCGGCTGAAGGGCGACCTCATTGAGATACTCTGGGCAACGACGACCGGTCGATTGCATGAAGTCGAGATTGATTTTGATGATCGTGTGGCGTGCTGTGTGGTGATGTGTTCGGGCGGCTACCCCGGTCGTTATGAAGTCGGCAAACTCATCACGGGCATTGGCGATGCGGAATCACTGACAGCCACCGCAGCAGGCGAGGGCGGCTCAGTCAAAGTCTTCCACGCGGGGACGACGCTCAACAAGGCTGGCGAACTGGTTACCAACGGCGGGCGCGTACTGGGCGTTACTGCGCTTGCCAACGACCTGCACGCAGCGCGTGACCTTGCCAACGCAGCGTGCGAGCGCATTCATTTTGAAGGGGCGCACTACCGCAAAGACATCGGCGACCGCGTGCTGGGTCATGCGGTGAGGTAAGTGGAGAGTCTTCAGTGGTCAGTAGTTTGAGTTCCTGCCAACTGACTACTTGCAATTGTCTCTCTACTTCTTCACCCGTTCACACGCAGCGACGGCAAGCTTGTCGCAGCGTTCGTTCTCCGGGTGTTCGTTGTGGCCCCTGATCCAGTGGCTGATGATGGTGTGCACCCTGCGAAGCTCGTCAAGCTGCTGCCAGAGTTCCATGTTCTTCACCGGCTCGCGCTTGCTGTTGCGCCAGTTCTTCGCTTTCCAGCCATCCAGCCATTCGTTCAAGCCGTTGACGACGTATTGACTGTCGGAATACAGATCGACCCTGCATGGCCGGTCAAGGCTTTCAAGGCCGCGAATCACGGAGAGAAGCTCCATGCGATTATTCGTGGTGGATGCTTCGCCACCGGAATCTTCGCGCACGGCTCCGCTCGCGGGATGTTTGAGAATGTACGCCCAGCCGCCCGGCCCCGGATTCCCAGAACACGCGCCGTCAGTGTACAGCTCAACGTGGAGTTGCTGCTGTGTCATCGCGACAACAGCGTATCACGAATTGTTTTTTCGTCCTACTGAGCTACATGCTGCGGGAGCTATCGCTTCGACTTCAGCCAGCTATGCAGCTTCGCCTTCGGCCAGGCATTGATGCACTGCGTTGCCGTCAGCCAGCCTCTTCGCGCGGTAAGAATGCCGTAGCGAAGCTGATCGAAATCATCAGGGCTGTGGGCGTCCGTGTTGATGGCGATGAGCGCGCCGGCCTGAGCCGCGGCTCGCACGTGCGTATCGCGAAGGTCGAGCCGCATGTAGTTCGAGTTGATCTCCAGCGCGGTGTTGCATTCAACCGCAGCCTCAATGAGCGCGTGAAGATCAGGCGAGAGACCCTCGCGCTGCTGGATGACGCGCCCGGTGGGATGGCCGATGATGTGAACAAGCGGGTGGCGGATTGCACGAAGAAGCCGGTCCGTCGCCTTTTCCGGCTCCTGTCGAAGCGACGCATGAGGCGACGCAATGACAATATCCAGTTCCGCCAGCAGGTCGTCGTCGTAATCAAGACTGCCGTCCGCGTGAATGTCAACTTCACTGCCTGCAAGAATCGTGATGCCCTTGATTCGAGCGTCTGCTTCTCGGATGGCGTCGATGTGCTTGCGAAGCCGCTCAGGCGAGAGGCCGTTCGCCTGTGCGCTGGATTTCGAGTGATCGGTAACGGCGATGGTGTGGAAACCACGCGCTTTCGCACGTTCCGCCAGTTCGTCAATCGTCATGCGCCCGTCAGATTCAATCGTATGCGCATGCAGTTCAGCCTTGATGTCGTCAAGCCCGATCAGTCTGGGCAGCGTGCCGGACAATTCCGCAGCGTCGATCTCGCCGCGCGCTTCGCGCATTTCGGGCGGAATCCACGCAAGATCAAGCGCGGCGTAGATGTCCTCTTCAGTCTTGGATGCGATCGGCTTTTCACCACGCTTCTGCGGCGGAGGATCGCCTTCTTTGGAGCGATGTTCACGGAAGAGGCCGTATTCGTTGAGCCTCAGGCCTCGTTTGATCGCGCGCTCGCGCAGCGCGATGTTGTGATCCTTCGAGCCGGTGAAGTACAGCAGCGCCGCGCCGAACTCCGCGTCATCGACCAGACGCAAATCCGCTTGCACGCCTGCGTGAAGTCTCACGGAGCATTTGGTTTCACCTGACGCGATCGTCTCGCTCACCTCAGGCATCGCGAGGAATGCCTCCGCAACGCGCTTGCGGGCTGCGTCGGTTTTTGTGGAAGCGAGAATGTCGATGTCACCGATGGTTTCGCGCCCGCGCCGCAATGAACCTGCAAACGCGACCTGTGTAACGCCTTTCACCGCGCTGATTGCTTTGACCAGCGATTCCGCGATCGGCATCGCGCGGCCGAGCCGCACACGCTCACCTGCCGTGGCGACAAACGCCAGCGACTTGCGAATGTTTTCGATGGTCTTTGCACCCATGCGCGGCAGCGACGTGAGCGCATCAGAATCGAGCGCAGCTTTCAGCGAGGGGATGTCAGTGATGCCTGCCTTTTCCCAGAGCATTTTGACAGTCTTGGGGCCGAGGCCGGGCACCTGCATCACATCGAACAGACCCGCTGGCACCTGGGCGACAAGCTCATCATGCTCCTTCACGCGGCCTGTCTGAACGTACTCGATGATTTTCTTCGCGCTTCCCTCGCCGATGCCCTCGATCGCGGTCAGCTTCTTCGCATCATCTGCGAGTGAGGCGACATCGACGGTGAGATCGTCAAGGACGCGAGCGACCTTTGCGTGTGCGTTGACGCGAAACGGGTTCGCGCCGGTGAGTTCAAGCACGGCGGCCATCTCATCGAATATTTTCGATAAGTTCGCGTTTGCGGACATACTCGTGAGTGTAACCGTGTCGAACGCCGTCGTTCGATCTCCCCGTTATCGGCTGAAAGGCGTTCCGAGAAGGTATGCGAATCGTTATGAATAGACCGAACGGAGTCGATCAGAGTGGCTGAATCTCACTTTTTGTGCAATAGGCGTCGATCCATGCAGTACGAAGCTGCGAACTGTACAGCGAGGAGAGCGCAGTTGTCGTACGTCGCCACGCATGCAGTTCGCAAGATATGTGCATGCCAGCAAACTGCTGGAAATACAGAGTTTGGGCTTGCTTGGCGAGGTCTTTCCGTGCATACTTGGCAGATGTGAAGTGAGAAGAGCTTGCCCGATAGCGCGTTGCGCTTGTCGCCGCGAGGGTACGGATTGAAGGGAGATTGGTTGTTGAGATCATTTCGTTGTCGATCGGATTTTCCGAAGCCGTTGTGCGTCGGCAGAACGTGGAGTCGCCATGAAGCAGTCGGTTTGGCGTCGCCGCGTTTTCTCTTGCGCGCATAAGCCGAGGAAATCCGGCGCCAACGTTTGAGGCGTCGCCTTGATGTTCAAAGCACGCCAGGCATCGTTTCGTTCTAACTCGAGTCTGTTGCAACACACTTGGAGGAGACCACACAATCATGAAATGGAACTGTACAAATTCACTCCTGGCGCCAGTGGCAGCGATCGCGCTGTCGGCGACCTTCGGCACGGCCGTCGGTCAGTCGGCAGGTGACCGAACTGCTTCGACCGCTGGGGGCAGTGGCTCAGGGTTCGCCACGTCCAATTTTTCGGGTTCGCCCTTCCAGCAGGAAGGCGGCATCGCCGGCGCATGCGGCAGCCCGATTACCCAGAACACCAATCCTAACCTGATCACGCCGGCCAATACGGTTCAGTGTGCAGGCGGCACGCCGCAGTACACCACTGCGAACGGCCTGGCTCGATCCTTCCCCGCAGGCACGTTCACGGCCATTTGCGCCGTTCAGTTCGGCATTGAATCCAGTGCCGCACCGGATTGGCCTGTTACCGTCAACATCTACGCGGGCAACATCGCTGGTCCGTTTGCAAATCTGCAGCTCCTCGGCTCATCGTCCGTCGTTATTCCCGGCGGTACGGCGAGTGCCTTCTTTACGGCATCGTTTGATCCGCCCGTGGTTCCGATTGCCGGCCAGCCGGTTGTCGTGGAACTCTTCCACGCATCCCGTAACCCGGCTGACGGCGGCCCCGGCGGCACAACCTGGCCCGCCAGCAACACCGCTGGCCAGGCTGCTCCGAGCTACATTCGCGCCGCGGCCTGCGGCTTGACGAACTTCTCGACGTTCGCAAGCATCGGCTTCCCCAACGTTCACCTCGTCATGACCGTGTTCGATGGTGAGCCAGGCGCAGAGCCCGAAGGCGCCTGCTGCATCGGCGAAGGCGAAGAAGGCTGCCAGGTTCTCACGGCTGCGGCTTGCGCCAAGGCTGGCGGCACCTACCTCGGCAACTTCGTCTCCTGCGCAAACTGCCCCTCGACCGTTGAGTGCCCGGACGCCGGTAACCCCTGCGGTGACTGCGTTGGCGACCTCAACCAGAGCGGCGCTGTTGACGTGCAGGACCTGCTGATCCTCCTCGGCGCCTGGGGTCCGTGCCCCGGCTGCTGCGCTGATCTCAACAACAGCGGCACCGTGGACGTTCAGGACCTGCTCATCCTTCTCGGCGCCTGGGGCCTGTGCCCGGCTGCTGCGGATAGCGGTCCGAGCGGCAACGTCGTCGTTGAGAATGAGCCGTGCGGTGACGACACCAACGGCGGCTGCAACGCAACCCCGAACGCCTACACCGCCGTCGAATGCGGTGATACGGTCTGCGGTACGGCTTGGGCCAATGGCGGCTCTCGCGACACCGACTGGTACACGATCACTGTGACCGACAGCACCACCATCACGTGGCGCGTGCATGCAGAGTTCCCGGCGTTCGCTGCGATCCTGAACGATCAGTGCGGCGACGGCTTGGCCATCATTGCGGACGCCACGGGTATCCCCGGCGTTCCGTTCGAGATGTCCGCTTGCGTCAACCCCGGTACGTACCGTCTGTTCGTGGCCGTCGCTGGCTTCGAAGGCTTCCCCTGCGGTTCAGACAACGCTTACGTTGCTGAAGTAACCTGCAGGTCATGCACCGGCGCGTGCTGCTACAACGATGGCGCGAACTGCGATGACCTGACGGCGTCGGCTTGCGCCGGCATCGGCGGCGATTTCCAGGGTGCTGGCACCGAGTGCGCCACCACCAGCTGCCCGCTGCCTTGCCCGCTCGGCACCTTCAACGAAGGCGAGCCTTGCGGTGACGACACCAACGGTGGCTGCAACTCCACCCCGAACGTGTTCCAGCAGATCTGCTGTGGCGACACCGTCAACGGCAACACCTGGGCCGATGGCGGCACCCGTGATACCGACTGGTACACGATCACCATCGATCAGGAAAGCACCATCCGCTGGACCGTCGGCGGTCAGATGCCGCTTGCCATGTTCATTCTGAACGACAACTGCAACGCTCTGGTACTCCTTGCTGAAGCGTATGCTCCGGCAAACGGCTCTGCACAAGCGAAGGCCTGCCTCCCGGCTGGTACCTATCGCCTGTGGGTCGGCCCCGGCACTGAAGCTGGCGGCACGTTCGAAGGCTTCCCGTGCGGCGGCGGCAACAACGCCTACACCGCCACGGTAACTTGCTCCACCCCGTGCGATCCGCCTGAGGGTGACAACTGCGCTGATGCGATCCCGCTCACGCTCGGCGTGGCTGGCTCTGGCAACAGCACCGGCAATGCGATCGACCCGCTGACCTGCGGCGGAGCACCCGCTCCGAACTCAGGTACGCTGTGGTTCGCAGTTGAAGGCAACGGCAACGTCCTTCGTGCCGAGTCATGCGGCAGCGCACTGGGCAGCGTTCGCGTTGCGGTGCTCTGCGGCTCATGCACGGATCTGATCTGCGTTGACGGCGCGTTCGAAGACGAGGCCGGCGAATGCGGTAACTCGTTCCAGGCTGCGGTTGAGTGGTGCTCGGCTCCTGGCCAGCTCTACTACATCAAGGCTTGGGGCGCTGGCGTCACCGAAGGCGGCATCACCATGACCGTCCTTGATTGGGCCGGACCGTGCACGCCTCCTGCGGATCAGTGCGGCGACCCGCCGCCGCCGAATGACAATTGCGCTGACGCAATTGACATCACGGCGAACATCAATGGCGCTCCTGTCATTGGTGACAACACTGGTGCGACCACCGGCGGCACGCCCGCTGGCAGCCCGAGCTGCCACTGGACCGGTACGCCCGGCGGCCCGATCTCGAACGTCGTGTGGTACAAGCTGACGGCTCCGGCTGGCGGCACGCTGCAGGTCATCACCTGCAACACGACTGGCGCGTTCGTTGACAGCGTGCTCATGCTGTTCAGCGGCACGTGCGGCGCGCTCGTTGAAGTTGGCTGCGGTGAGGACGACTGCCCGACCCCGGGCGGCGCTCCGTACTACAGCGAGATTTGCGTTTCGGGCCTGACCCCAGGCGCGACGTACTATCTCGCAGTGGCCAACTCCGCAGGCTGGACTGGCTGGGTGCCCGGTCAGTTCACGCTGAACCTTTCAACCACGTGCGATGCACCGCCCCCGCCGAGCTGCGCTGGCTTCTGCGGCGGTCAAGCTCCGAGTGGTTGCTGGTGCGATGCCGATTGCTGTGGCTTCGGCGACTGCTGCCCGGATCAGACGGCTGTCTGCGGTCTCTGCCCGTAATCTCAGTCTGATCGTGTGTATCGAAACCCTACCCCCCGGCCGTTCTGGCCGGGGGGTTTTCTCTTTTTGGGACACATTCATGTTCGATAACAAGTGAAAATATGCTCGAAATCTGCGGCGGATCGCCTTGCATTCTTCTGGGGTGCGACGCATACTGGTGATGCACGATCCCGAAAGGGGTCGAGGGAGGTGTGGAGAAGTGCTGACGCCCATCGAGGTAACGGCGTCATGGTGCTACCAGATGAATGAGCCGCCGCTGACCATGGTCAGCGGCTCGTTCGCGTTGACGACGCATGGTTGTTGCGTGCGCGTCACCATGATTTGCCATTGACCGGCGCGTGCCGGTTGGAGTCTTCACAAAGCTCTCGGGTCGAGGAGGCTCGAGAGGAGGAGCAGAAGCGTATGAAGGTTCAGTGTACAAAGCACGCACTTGTTGTTGCTGCAGCAGGATTGCTCGCAGCGGTGGCAGGTGCCGACAACGTGCTCTCAAAGAGCAATCTTCGGCCTGGTGCCAGTGCCAATCCCGTAGGAGGTATCGCGGGATCGTGCGGCACATCGGTGCTGACCCAGAGTACATCGGGGACTGTGCAAACCGCCAGTACCGTTCAGTGCGGCCAAGGGCCTATCACAACAGAGAACGGCCTTGCTCGCGCGTTCCTTGTGACCGATGACCTCGGTGTGTGCGCCGTTAATTTTGCCGTCGAAACCAACACCGGCGGAGCATGGCCCATCACCGTGCGCCTGCTTCAGGGCAACGTTACCGGTCCGTACGGCGCGCTTGAACTGCGCGGCGCCTCGACCGTGGTCATCCCCAACAACACCACGCTTGCCTCGTTTACCGCGACCTTCGATCCCGTTGTGAACTTCAACGCGGGTGAGACCATGGTTGTGGAACTGTATATCGCCAGCCGCGTGCCCGCGGACGGCGGCGATGGCGGCACCATCTTTGTCGGCAGCAACAACCTTGGTCAGACTGGGCCGAGCTATATTCGCGCTGCCGCATGTGGTATTTCGGACTTCACCAATCTGGCTTCGATCGGATTCCCCAATGTGCACCTCATCATGAACGTGCATGTCGGTCCGGCCGGCTCGGGCGATTGCCCCGCCGACCTCAACGGCAGTGGCGCGGTTGACGTGCAGGATCTGCTGATCCTCCTCGGCGCATGGGGACCGAACCCCGGTCATCCCGCCGACCTCAACGATAGCGGCTCGGTTGACGTGCAGGATCTGCTGATCCTCCTCGGCGCATGGGGTCCATGCCCGATCGTCATCCCGACCGGCGCATGCTGCTTTACAGGCGGCGCCTGCACCGATCTGACTGCTGATGAGTGTGCCAAGGCTGGCGGCACCTTCGCTGGCGCGTTCACGAACTGCGGTTCGTTCAACTGCCCGCAGCCGCCCAATGGCAACACCTGCGCGCAGGCGATTCCTGTTGCAGTCGGTGGTTCCGCGAACAGCAACACCGAAGGCAACCCGATCGCGAACAATCCGTTCTGCAACGGCTTCGGCCCGGCATCCTCAGGCACGGTCTGGTTCAAGGTTGACGGCAACGGCTCAACCCTGAAGGCCGCCACCTGCGGCAGCGCCCCGCTGATGTCCACCCGCATTGCGGTGTACTGCGGCACCTGCGCGTTCCTCACCTGCGTCGATTCAGGCTTCGAAGATGACGACTGCGGCAGCAACGCGTTCCATGCAGCGACAACCTGGTGCTCCAGCGCAAGCGATACCTACTACATCGCTGTCTGGGGCGTCGGCACTACCGAAGGCGACGTGGCGATCTCCATCACCGACCTCGGCAAGTGCAACGATCCTGTCGTCTGCTCGGCTGGTCTCTGCTCCGGCGCGTGCGGCGGTCAGTCGCCTGCTGGCTGCTGGTGCGACGAGGCCTGCAACGGCTTCGGCGACTGCTGCGAAGGCGTCTGCATCGACTGCCCGGATCTGAGCTTCTGCGAAGTTTGCGAAATCCCCAACTGCCCGAAGGGTTCGATCGATGAGAACGAGCCATGCGGTCAGGACACCAACGGCGGTTGCAACTCCACCCCGAACGTGTTCACGCAGATTGCCTGCGGCGACACGGTCTGCGGCCTGATGTGGGCCTTGGGCGGCACGCGCGACACCGACTGGTACGAGTTCGAAGTTACTGAGCAGACTCAGGTGACATGGAGCGTTCAGGCCAGCGCGCCGGTTGCGGCGTTCATCCTCTCTGGCACCTGCCCGCCGGCGGTTCTCGCTGTCAACACCGGCTGCAACGTAACGGTCTCCGCATGCCTGCCTGCCGGCACGTTCCGCGTGTTCGTTGGCCCGAATACGTTCGATGGCCTGCCGTGCTCGGAGAACCACAGCTACGTGGCGACGCTGACCTGCGCTGGTGAGTGCACGCTGCCGAGCTGCGAAGGTTCGTGCGGCGGCCAGTCCCCGGATGGCTGCTGGTGCGATTCCGCGTGCCATGCGTTCGGCGACTGCTGCGTTGACGTGTGCGACTGGTGCCCGGAACTGGGCGGCTGCCAGCCCCCGACGTGCGAAGGCGCGTGCGGTGGTCAGGCTCCGAACGGTTGCTGGTGCGATGAGTCCTGCACAGGCTTTGGCGACTGCTGCCCCGACTTCTGCAAGATGTGCCCCGAATGCGCATCGTGCGGCGGCGAAGGTTGCGGCCCGCAGCCCGGTAGCTGCTTCGGCAACTGCGGTGGCCCGTCCACCACGTGCTGGTGCGACGCCTCCTGCTTCGTGTTCGGTGACTGCTGCCCGGACGTCTGCGATGCATGCCCCGATCTGAAGGGCTGCTTCAGCGGTCCTCCGCCGAAGAACGATGAGTGCTCCGGCGCTCTGGAAATCTTCGACGGCGCAACGTCGTTCTCCACGCTCGGCGCATCCACACATGGCCCAGCGCACGCTGCGTGCTTCTTCTTCGGCAACGATCAGATCTACAACGACATCTTCTATGTCTATCAGGCGACTCAGTCTGGTGATCTGACCGTGACCACCTGCAACGCTGCGACCTTCGATACGAAGATCGCGGTCTATGCAGGCGCAAGCTGCGACCTCAACGACGGAACGCTGCTTGGCTGCAACGATGACGCTGCAGGCTGCGGTCTGACCTCCGCCGTTACGGTCTCAGTCACGAGCGGCCAGTGGTACACGATCCGCGTGGGTGCGTATGGCACCACCCAGGCGGGTAGCGGCACCCTGACGCTCACGTATGACGGCATCCCTGGCCCAAGCTGCAACGGCAACTGCGGTGGCAGCGCGGGTGGATGCTGGTGCGATGAAGCCTGCTTCGGCTTCGGCGACTGCTGCCCGGACGTCTGCGACTTCTGCCCCGGCCTCAGCGGCTGTGGCGGCGGCAATCCTCCGCCGGCGAACAATGACTGCGCAGGTGCCTTCGAGGTGTTCCTGGGCGGCAATGCGTTCTCCACGCTGGATGCCACGACGACCGGTCCTGCCCATGCTGCTTGCCTGTTCTTCAGCAACAGCCAGATCTACAACGACGCGTACTACTACTACACGGCGGATCAGACTGGTGTGCTGACGGTTCAGACCTGCGGCACGTCGTGGGACACCAAGCTCGCGGTGTACAACACGGACTCATGCACCCTCTCGGATGGCACCCTCATGGCGTGCAACGACGATGCGTGTGGTCTGCAGTCCACCGTGACGGTTTCGGTCACCCAGGGCGTTACCTACATCATCCGTGTGGGTGCGTACGGTGCGACCACGACCGGCACTGGTACCCTGACGCTCTTCTATTGAGCCGATGGGAACTCTGTGTTCCTCAACCCCCCGGCCGAAAGGTCGGGGGGTTTTCTTTTTGCCTGATGAATGCAACGCAAAGAGCCATTTCATGCGAATGGGGGGCTATCCAATGGCCACGCCTTCAAGGTAGAACGGTCGCCTTTGCCGATAAGCAAGCCGATGCGCTCTACAAGGCCGTTGTTTACGATCGACCCCGGCGTGCTGTTTATCGCAGCAGGTCTTGCGCTCTGTGCTGCGGGCGTATTGCTGCCCGCGCAGAAAGACCTGTTCCACCTTCGGCAGCAGCTTGCGGATTTGGCCTTTCAGGAGCAGATCGGGACGGAGCGGCTTCGCGCTCATGCGTCCATGGTCGCCGATCTCGATATGGGGGATTCACAGCTCTATCAGCGGCTGGCTGCTTCACAGCTCAATCTCATACCGGCGGGCGATCGTCCAATCTTCGTTGCGACATCCGTTCCGGTCGGCATCACTGAATGGATTGATGCAACGGTGTATCGCGAGCCACCGCCGCCCGCTTCGTGGCCTGAGTCGCGCTTGAGCCGTCTCGCTACGGGTCCGAATCGGTTGTGGCTTATCGGCGGGGGCATGATGTGCGTGTTCATTGGTCTGGTGGCGTCGCCGATCACCCGTCGCGTCAAGCTGCAGGAATCAGCCGTCACGATCGTGGATGAACCCGATGCAGAAGCAAATCCCGTTGAAACCCGCGATGATGCTTCGGAGGATGTCGTGATGCTTGAGACGATGTCCGAGCAGGACTCGGATGTTGCGGCAGAAGCTGTCCCAATGCAGGCGTGGACGGAAGATGACGACGCTGAGGATGAAGACTGGGACGATGATGAGGAAGAGGAGTCGTGGGACGACGACGAAGACGATGAAGAAGACGACGACGAAGACGATGATGATGAGGAGTACGAAGACGATTTAGAGGAAGAAGAGGAAGAAGAAGAGGAGGAGGAAGAGGAAGAACTCTTCGAAGACGAGGAAGAAGAGGATGACGAAGAAGAGGAAGAAGAGTGGGAGGAGGGCGATGGCGAATCGTGGAAAGATTCAGATGACGAGGACGAGTGGGAGGATGGCGAAGAAGACGATGAGCGGCGGTAACGCGGCTCGGCAGGGGGATTCGCCTTCAGTATCATGCGCAGCGTTCACCCGTGAACCCGGGGCAGCGGAGGCGGCGCATGGCAAGATCGCCACAACAACTCGACGACGCCACATTGCGCGTGCTGCTCGCCCCTGGTATCGGCCCCGTGCTGCATCAGCGCCTTCATGAGGCGTTCGGCTCTGCGCAGGCGATTGTCGAAGCGCCGATTAGCCGCTTTACAACCATTGAGGGAATCGCTCGCGACAGTGCAGAAGCTATCCGCCGTGCGCTGGATGCTGCGGAAGTCGAGCGCGAACGCGAAGAAATCGAGCAGGCCGGAGCGAAGATCATCCTCAAGACGGATGATGATTACCCATCCATGCTAGCGTCGATTTCCGGCGCGCCGCCCGCGCTGTGGGTGCGAGGTGAACTGCGAGCAGAAGACCGGCTGTCGATCGCGATCGTCGGCTCACGCAAATGCACCGCCTATGGTCGCGAGCAGTCGGGGCGGTTCGCGTCTTTGCTTGCGCAATCCGGCTTGACGATCGTTTCGGGCGGCGCAGCAGGCGTCGATGGCGAAGCGCATCGTGGCGCGATGCGCGTGCGAGGCCGCACTATCGCTGTGCTGGGTTGCGGGCTGTCGAGGGCATTTCCGCCGGAGCATGCGCCGCTGTTCGACCGCATCGCATCCGAAGGCGGTGCAGTCGTGAGCGAGCATCCGATGCGTGTCGAGCCTTTGGCCAAGAACTTCCCACGAAGAAACCGCATCATTTCCGGATTGAGCCTAGGCGTGCTGGTGATTGAAGCCGCACAGCGCAGCGGCGCGCTGATTACTGCGCGGTTAGCCGCTGAGGAGCACGGCCGAGAGGTCATGGCCCTGCCGGGGCGTGTCGATTCACCCGCTTCCGCAGGCTGCCTGCGGCTGATTCGTGAAGGCGGTGCTGCCCTCGTCGTCGACCACGCCGACGTGCTCGCCCAGCTTGATGCGGCGAATCACGCTGTGCGCGGTGCGCTGGAAGCGGCAGGCCACGACCGCGCGACAACCGCGCCAAGCCTGTTCGATAACAACCTGACCGAAGGCCAGCGTGCGATTGTCGAAGTGCTCGCTGACGAAGATCGCTTGCTTCCCGATCAGATCGCCGCCCGTACGCAATTGCCGATGAGTCAGCTCATGGCCGATCTGACGCTTCTGCAGATTCGCGGGCGGGTCGATCGGTCCCATCTGGGCGTGAAGCTGAAGCGGTCGGGTACGTGTTGAGCGCGGCACGGGAGGAATCGATCCGGTTTTCACCGTGCGCGGTGATATCATCAGCAACCTCAATAATTACGACAGGAAACTACGGCCTATGGCGTTTATCAACGAGCATTACCTGAAACTCAAGAGCGGCTATCTCTTCCCCGAAATCGAACGCCGCGTAACGGCCTTCGCGCAGACCAAGCCGGAACTCGCCAAGCGCATCATTCGTTGCGGCATCGGTGATGTAACCGAGCCGCTCCCTGCCGCGTCGCTCGAAGCGATGCATCGCGCCGTGGACGACATGGGCAAGCGCGAGACATTTCGCGGCTATGGCCCGCCCTTCGGCCACGCCTTCATCCGCGAAGCAATCGCCAAGGGTGATTTCGCATCGCGAGGCCTCGACATTGCTGCGGATGAAATCTTCCTTTCGGATGGCTCTAAGGTGGACTGCGGCGCAGTGCTCGACATTCTTTCACTGGAGCATCGCAACCGCATCGGTATCACCGATCCGGTGTATCCCGTATATGTCGATACGAACGTGATGGCAGGCCACACCGGCGCCGCACGCGAAGCGGGCGACTACGAGGGGCTGGTGTACATGCCCTGCACGGCGGAAAACAACTTCGTGCCGGAGATTCCCGCCGAGCGGCTGGATGTGATCTATCTCTGCTATCCCAACAACCCGACCGGCGCGATGATTACGCGCGAGCAGCTTGAAGCATGGGTGCAGTACGCGCTGCACCACAAGGCGATCATCCTGTACGACGTGGCGTACGAGTCGTACATTCGCGATGCGGGCCTGCCTCGCTCCATCTACGAGATTGACGGTGCACGGCGCTGCGCGATGGAGTTTCACAGCTTTTCCAAGAACGGTGGGTTCACCGGCATTCGTTGCGGCTATACCGTGTGCCCGAAGGAGCTTGCCGGCCGCACGGCGGACGGCAAGGAAGTGCCTTTGCACGGCCTGTGGTCAAGGCGGTGGAGTACCAAGTCCAACGGCGTGTCATACATCGTGCAGCGCGGCGCGGAAGCCCTCTACAGCGAAGCGGGCATCCGCCAGACGAGAGAACTCACCGATTTCTACCTCGGCAACGCTGCCATTTTGCGCAAGGGTTGTGAAGCGATCGGCCTTCGCTGCTGGGGTGGCCGCAACGCGCCGTATGTGTGGGTCGCCTGCCCGGAAGGTGTCGGCTCATGGGCGATGTTTGACCGCATGTTGGAAGATGCCAACGTGGTCGTTACGCCCGGCGCGGGCTTTGGCCGCTGCGGCGAAGGGTACTTCAGGATTTCTGCATTCAACAGCCGGGAGAATGTCGAAGAAGTTGTGCGCCGCATGCAGTCGCTGACGGCGAATGTGTGAACGCCTTGCGCCTTCCTGGTGACCCATGCCTCTGATGACAGACTTTCTGGTTGATCTTGCCTCGGTGCGTGATGCAGCCATTCGCATCGCGCCGTTCGCCCATCGCACGCCGGTGATGACCTGCGCCACGCTGGACCGGCTCGCCGGCTGTGAATTGTTCTTCAAGTGCGAGAACTTCCAGCGGGTCGGCGCGTTCAAGTTCCGCGGCGCATGCAACGCCGTGATGAAGCTCAGCGACGAAGTCGCCGCACGTGGCGTCGTAACGCACAGCTCCGGCAATCACGCGCAGGCTCTCGCCCTTGCCGCGTCGATTCGGGGCATCACCGCACACATCGTCATGCCGCGAAATGCGCCGAAGTGCAAGCAGGAAGCCGTTGCAGGCTACGGCGGCAAGATTTACCTCTGCGAGCCGAATCTCCCCGCGCGGAAGGCTCTCACGGCGGAAGTCGTTGCAGCCACCGGCGCGGAACTCATCCCGCCCTACGACCACCCGGACATCATCGCTGGACAGGGCACCATCGCGCTGGAACTTTTCGAGCAGGTCGGCGGCGTTGGTCTCGACGCCATCATCGTTCCCGTCGGCGGTGGCGGCATGACCAGCGGCATTGCACTGGCGGCCAAAAGCCTCGATCCGTCCATTCGCATCATCGCAGCGGAGCCGCTGGGCGCGGATGATGTCGCCCGTTCGCTCCGCGCCGGCGTGCTCATCGAGCAGACCAGTCCGAACACAATCGCAGACGGCCTGCTCACGAGCCTTTCTGAAATCACATGGTCGATCATCCGCGAGAACGTGGAGCGCGTCATCACCGTGCGAGAGGATGAAATCATCCGCGCCATGCGGCTGGTGTTCGAGCGCATGAAGATCGTCATCGAGCCGAGTTCCGCCGTCGCTTTCGCGGTCGCCATGTCCGACGAGTTTCGCTCGCTCGGTCTGGGGCACGGCGGCATCCGCCGCGCGGGTGTGATCCTCTCCGGCGGCAATGTCGATCTCGACAAGCTGCCGTGGATGTAGTTCCGCCTTTGGTTCCTACTCCAATCGCTTCAGCAAATCATCCACCGCGGCGCGGAGTTGTTCGTCGTCATCGCGGACTTCGGCTTCGGGCGTCTGGTTCACGATGATGTCCGGCACGGCGCCGGTGTCTTCCATGTCGGTGCCGTCCGGCAGGTACCAGCCGCGGAAGGGCATGCGCACGGTGGTGCCGTCGATGAGCGAGAACCCGCCGGTGGAGATGACCCCGCCGTAGGTTTCCTGCCCGACGAGCGTGCCTCGCCCAAGTGTCTTGAAGGCGTGCGAGATGATTTCCGCGTTGGAGAAGCTCTTTTCGTTGCACAGCATGTTGATGGGCAGCGTGTAACGCTGGATGAACAGGCGGTCCTGTGGGTAGTGGCCCACTGCATCAAGCGGGGCGCCGCGCGGAATGGTGTAGGCGTGTGGCTGCACCATGATGGACGCCAGAATGCGATCCGCCGTACTGCCGCCGCCATTGTTGCGAACGTCGATGAGCAGACCGTGTTTGTCGCCCGCGGCTGCGTAGAGGTCGCGTTCGTACACCTCAAGTGAGGCTTGATTCATGCCTTGAATGTGAATGTAGCCGAGCCGTCCACCGGACCACTCCGCCACGAGTTGCCGATTGCGATCGCACCACGCTTCATAGCGAAGCTGGTTTTCCGCGCCGTAGCTGGTGGGCGTGATGAGCGTATTGACTTCAACCGGGTCGCCATTTGCGCCCGCCCGCTGAATGGTGAGAATCACCTCGCGCCCGATCATGCCCTGCAAGCGCGATTCGACCGTGTCTGTTGGCGAGAAGGGTTCAAGTTCGATCGCGGTGATGATGTCGCCCAGTTGCAGTTCCATGCCCTTCGGCGCGCTGCCGGGTGCCGCGGGGCCTTTCGGGATGATCTCCAGTACACGGAAGCCGTGGCGACCGTCGTTGAGGGCAACTCGCTCATGTCTCGTGCCGAGCCTGCCAGATGCCTGCCGATTCGGTGAGGGTGGATCGCCCGCGCGAATGCCGAGGTGCGATCGGTTGAGTTCGCCGAGGAAACGATTGCCGACATGGTTGAATTCGTTGGCGGTTCGCGTCTGCCGTGCAAGTGCAAGGTATTCCAGCGTGAGCGCGTCCCAGTCGAGACCGGTCATGTTGTGGTGATAGAACGATTCGCCGAGAACGCGAGCGGCTTCGCGGAACTTCTGCTCGGCTTGTGCTTGCAGGTCCAGGCGCACGGTGTGCGAAATGTCGTAGTAGGTGTCGGAGCCGCCTGATACAGGGGTGGTGCCTGCGCGGCCGCCGCTGACGAACACGACGCGATCGCCCGTGAGTGTGAGGTGCTGCACGTTCACACTGCTGCTGATGCGTTTGAGATCGCTGCCGTCCCACTTGATCGAATAGAGACCGCGCGAAGGCGGCGGCCCGCCACCCGTGGCGAGGAAGATGTACCGATCGCCAGCAGGCGTCATCTCAAGGCCGGTCTCACTGCCTGAGAGCGTCGTAACGCGGCGCAGCCTCAGGTAGGCGTCATCAAGATGAAGCTCGATGGGCTGCTTGAGGATGTCAGGCTTGCCCTCGTCGGGCTTGTCTTCGTCTTTCTTTTCCCCGTTGTCGTCTTCGGATTTGTTGCTGCGTTCAGCAGGTTTGGGCTTTTCAGGCCGCGTGGGCAGGGGTTTGAGTTTCCTCGCTTCCTTGACGGCTTCTTCGTAATACTTTTCGAGTTCAAGCGCGGTGAGCGATTCGAGATTGCGATCGAGATACACCATCCACACGTCGTACTCGCGCCCGATGCGGTTGGAGATGAAGCTGAGCACACGCCCGTCCGCCGACCAGCGCGGCTGCTGATCGTTGTACGGGTGCCGCGTGATGTTGACAGGCGGCGAGGAGCCGTCTGCAGCGATGATGCGAATGTCGGATGTGAAGTTGAGATCGTTCTGTGAATAGGCGATGTGCTTGCTGTCCGGGCTCCATCGCCAGTGAATGCTCATATCCCAGCCGGGAACGAGCAATCGCTCCTCGCGAGTTGCAAGGTTGAGAATCATCAAATCGCCCTGGCTGCGTTTGAAAGCCAGCGACTTGCCATCCGGCGAGGGGCTCGCCATGCGATCGTTGTGGGTCGTCTGCACGACAGGCGCGATGCCGAACGTAACGGCGTCATGCCATCGCTTGGGGTCGAGTTCCCTCGGCAGCTTTTCTTCGCGCCTTGCGCCGCTGCGCGGGGCGGGCTTGTCTTCTGCGGTAGGGGTGTCGGAGGTATTGGGGGTTGGGGGGGTGTCGCCGTTTTCGGCTTTGTCTTCTTTCGCCTCAGCGGGGGCTTCTTCTTTCTTCTTGAGTGCGCTCTCGAAATTCTCGCGCACTTCGCTTCGGGTCATGGTAACGGTGGCCGCGTAGATGGAGTCCGTGCCGTCCTGATCGCTCGTGAAATACAGCTTCAAACCGTCGGGTGACCACGCAAGATCGCGATGACGCGCTGCTCCATTGTTGGTGGTAACCGCGCGAGTCGGGCTTTTATCGGTGATGTTGCGCACATACACCCCGCCGTAGGCGATGTAGGCCATCACCTGTCCATCCGGGCTGAGGGCGGCTTCGCTCACATCGCGGTTGACGCTTCTGACTTCATAGTTGTCGCGATCGTCTTCATTCGCGGTGATCGTCAGCGCACGAGGCTGTGCGCCGGCTGCAGCGAGGTTCAACACATACAGCGTGTCCCACACGTTGAAGACGACGGTTCGCCCGTCGGCGGAGACATCGAAATCCTGCACATCGCGACCATTGAACGAGGTCAGGCGCGTTGATGCTGCATCGCCGCGCGAAGCATTCATGCGATAGAGGTTCACGGTGTCCATCTCGCGATCAGAGAGATAGATGAGCGTGCCGTCGCGGCCAGCCCACCGTGCGTTGCCATCGTTGCCTCTGCGGTGCGTGAGTTGCGTGAAGGCGTCGGTCGCGCGATCGTAAAGCCAGACCTGCATGGACTCCGAGCCGCGATAGTGTCGGCGCTGCCAGCCGTAGTAATAGCCGCCGCGCGTGAAAGCGACTTTCGAGCCATCATGATTAATCGCGGGCTGTGAGCCGAAGGCGTGATGGATGCGTCGCAGATCGCCGCCTTGTGGGGAAACCATGTAGGGCCGCAGCGATCGGTACACATCGCCGTCAAGCTGCGCCTCAAAGGTGATGACTTCCGCACCGTTTTCATCGGCGCCCCAGCCGGTGATGATGCACGCGCGGTCGATGTTCGTCACCTGCTGCACGTTCGTGCCATCTGCGTTCATCAGATAGATGTTGGCATAGCCATCGCGTGTGGAATTGAAGGCGATTCTTGTGCCGCATGGACTCCACGCGGAATGCAACTCATCCGCCGTGTGGCTGGTCATGCGCGCAGCGTGGCCGCCTTGCGAGGAAACTTTCCAGAGGTCGCCTCGCCAGGAAAAGACGATCTGTGAGCCGTCCGGGCTGACGGACGGAAAGCGAGGGAGATCGACATTGGCTGCTTCTGCACGGGTGGTTGCGCCCAGCAGCAGAGCAACGAGAACAAACGAGGAAAACAGGGTCCGAAAACGTGCAGCAATCATCATGACAGCATCCTTCCGACTCAGAGGCAGTGGGTGAGCTACGAGGCGGCTCACTGGCGCACCAGCATAGCGGAGCCTGCATCAGAGATGCAGCCGTGCGCGAGACAATTCCGTTTGTGCGGGCTGAGAAGAAGCTACTCACCGGTAATCCGACGCTTGCAGCAAATGTGCGCCTTCAGCGGGCCGATTATGAGCACGTGTGAAGGAGCGTACCGATGGAGAATCAGAAATCAGCAGCCGACCGTATCCGCCCCATCTTGCAGGCCATGGAGCGATCCATCGATTCGGCACGCTCTCGGCGAACGAATGTTCCGGGAACGAACGCTGCATCCAGCACCACTCCGCCGACAAAGCCACAGACGCAGCCGATGAATAACGGCCCGCGACCTGTGCAGCCGATGCCGGGGGTTCGTCCGTCTTCGCCGCAGCCCGCTGCGGTGCCAGCGCCTGATCCCAATGTCAAGCAGCCGCTGAAGGCGCGCCCGAAACGCGATACGAACTTCGGCGGCGCAAGCGGCAACGGCGCAGCCGCGTCGGATTCAAATCCGAGGCCATCCGCCAATTACCGGACATTCATCTGGTAATGCTGCCGCGTTCCTTTGCGCGTCTGATCCAATCGTTTTATCTTCACGTTCGCTCGGCGCAGTTTTCGCGCTTTCACTGCATGCGTTGAGGCGCGATGCCGATCTCGTTGCAAGCGACCGCAATGCGCGGGCGCACGTGGCTCCGGAGGCGGAGCATTCAGCGATGTGGAACCCTTTCTCTCGACGCACGCCTGTTGGTGGTGAACCGGAAGCCGGTCCCGTCGCAACCGCGCCTGCCAGCGGGGGAAAGCTGTTGCAGCGGCACGAGCTGGCGCAGATCGACACGATCGGCGAGGTAACCGTCGTAACGTTCATCGTTGATGACCTCACGTTCATGCGCGGTGCCGCGGCGTTGGCAGATCTTCTTGATGAGCTTGCCGAGACAGGGCACCGACAACTCGTGCTTGATCTTCAGAATGTAGGCTTCATGGATTCTGCCTGCATCGGGTGCATTGTGGACGGTCTCAACAACATCGCACGCGAGGGTGGGCGAATCGCCGTTGCAAACCCCGCGAGGGGAATCGCGCACATCTTCCGCATCACGCGATTGGATCGTGTCTTTCCAATCTGCTCTGATGTGATGGCCGCTGTGCGCACCGTGGAACGACTGAAAAACGCCGCGTAGCGGTTTGGCGCATGCGGCGAGGTCGATTTACCCGCCGAATCCGCCTCCGCCCGGCGTTTCAAGGATAAGTCGATCGCCCGTTTCCACGTCATGCTGGTCAATCGCGCGAAGCTCGACGATTTCTCCATTTGCGCGGATGATCTGCTGCCTGCCTGCTGCGCCGGGTTGGCCGCCATTCATGCCGTAGGGTTGGATAACGCGATGCTGCGACAGGATGGAGAGAGCCATTGGTTCGAGGAAGCGATACTCGCGCACCACGCCATCACCCCCGCGATGCGTACCGCTTCCGCCTGAGCCGCGCCGGACAGCGAAACGCTCGATGCGGACTGGATGGCGTCGTTCGATGACTTCGGGGTCGGTGATTCTTGTGTTCGTCATGTGCGTATGCACAGCGCTCGCGCCGTCGAAGGTCGGCCCTGCGCCAGCCCCGCCACACACGGTTTCGTAATAGCCGAATGCAGGCGGTCGTTCGCTGCCGAAGAGCACGTTGTTCATCGTGCCCTGGCTGCATGCCGCGGCACCGAGCGCTTTAAGCAGCGTATCGACGAGACGCTGACTGGTTTCCGTGTTGCCGCCCACGACCGCAGGGGCGCGAGATGGGTCGCCCTCGAAATCAGGATTCAACAGGCATGTCGGTAGGACGATCTCGACCGCCTGCATGATGCCTTCATTGAGCGGCAGTCGCTCGCCAATCAGCAGGCGCAGAACATACAGCACAGCGCTGCGGACAATGGCGGGCGTGGCGTTCAGGTTGCCCGGATGCCGCGGCGATGTGCCCGTGAAATCAATGGTCGCACGGCCGGCCAGCACCGCAAATCGCACGCGAATGATTGAGCCGTCATCGAGCACTTCCTCAGCAAGCGTTTCGTGATCGCCGAGCGATGTAAGGGCTTCAGCAGCGAGCTTCGCAGCACGGGCCTTGATGGATTTCATCTGCGCATCCACTTCGTGGTACCCATGCGCTTCCGCCAGCGCGAGCAGCGATGCAGCGCCGCGCGTATTGCACGCCATCGCCGCTCGCAGGTCCGCCAGATTCTCATCCACCGCCCGCGAGGGGTAACGTGCTTCGCGGAGCAACTGTTCGATAGCGTCAAGCCGGGACTGAGGATGTCCCCTTTCGTTATGCCGCAGCAAGTGCATGGGCGGGATGACGACGCCTTCCTCTGCAAGTGTTTTTGCCAGCGGGGGCATGGAGCCGGGGCGCGTGCCGCCAATTTCTGCATGATGCGCACGGTTCGCCACATAGCCGATGAGCGTACCGTCGGCCATGTGTACCGGGGTGATGACCGTGATATCCGGCAGATGCGAGCCGCCGAACGCAGGGTGATTTGTGATGATGACATCGCCCGGCCTGATGTCCAGTTGCTGCGCCACGGCACGCACGCACATGCCGAGTGCGCCCAGATGCACTGGAATATGCGGTGCGTTCACGACGAGTTCGCCTGAAGCGTCCAGCACAGCGCAGGAGAAATCCAGCCTGCGCTTGATGTTCGTGGACATTGAAGCGCGCTGCAGAACGTGGCCCATATCCTCTGCAATGGATGCGAAGCGATTGGTGAACAGTTCCAAACGAACGACCGCAGGCAGCTTGGCCGAAGCAGTGGGAGCGACATGCACGGAGCGCGTTGCAACGATCGCACCGGCTGCGTCGATCTGCGCCGACCAGCCGGATTCAAGCACGTAGGAACTGCGGCGATCGAAAATGAGCGAGGGACCGTTGAGCTGCGCACCGGGCTTCAGGTTGGATCGGTGATGCACCGGCACATCTGCCCATGCACCGTTCAGTCGCACGCGGGTTGTTCGATCAGGCGGAACCTGATGAGACGTCGCAGCGAGTGCTGTCGGTGTATCTGCGAATTTGCGGCGAGCCGCAGCGAGCACCCCAATCGACTCGACTTCAATCGGGCGATTCTCCGGCGCATGGCCGTAGAGGTCTGCATATCGCTTTTCAAACTGCGCGCGCATGGCAGATGCACAGAGGTCGGTCGCGATTTCCACCGCGATCGTCGCATCCTGTCCTGCCAGACGGAGATATGCGAGCCGCCTGCGGATGCCAATGTCAGCATGCGGTACACCCTCGCCGCAGATTTCACTTGTTACTTCAGCTTCACACGCATCGAAGAGTTCGTGCAGCTCATCAAACGAATCATCAAGAAGCAAGAGCGTTTGCTTGCGGGCGAAGCGTTCAATGGTCGCACTGCCGAGGCCGACCGCGCTGAGCAACGATGCATCGGGCGGCATGATGATGGTCTTCATGCCAAGCATGGAAGCAACCGCGCACGCGTGTTGTCCGCCCGCGCCGCCGAAGCTGACCAGTGCGTGATCTGTGGGGTCGTATCCCTTGCGGAGCGAGATGCTCTCAATCGCGCCAGCCATGCGTTCGTTGACGATGTCAAGGAAGCCGTCGAGAAGCGCGTCCGGATCAGGCGTGGTATTGGTCGCCGACGCGATCCGATTGACGAGTTCCTTGAGTCTCGCTTCTGCTGGGATTCGTTCGATCGGTACCTCAAACTGCGAAGGATCGAGCCGACCGAGCAGCAGGTTGACATCGGTGAGTGTGAGCGGCCCGCCTGCTCCGTAGCAGGCAGGGCCGGGGTCGGCACCCGCACTCGTCGGGCCGACGTGGAGACGATCATCTTCAAACGCGCAGATTGAGCCACCGCCTGCCGCGACCGTTTCAATAGCAAGAGCAGGAGCGAGAATACGCGCCCCTGCAATCACCTGCTCGAAGCCGTATTCAAAGGTGCCCTTGGCTGAAGCAGCTTCCGATTCTGGTGCGATACGTGCGACATCGGTGCTGGTACCGCCCATGTCGAACGCAATCAGCCTTGTAAAACCTGAAGCACGTCCCGCCGCCGCTGCGCCAGCTACGCCGCCCGCAGGGCCGCTGAGCAGGCTGTCCTTCGCGCGGTAGCGTGCCGCCTGCACAAGGCCTCCTGCGCTGGTCATCACATGCAACGTTCCGCCGGGAATGGAATGCGATACATCATCAAGGTAACTCTTGATGGAATCAGCGAGGTACGCATCCACGACGGCGGTCTCCGCGCGGGGAAGCAACTCGATCATCGGTGCGAGTTCGCTGGAGCATGACACGTGGGTGAAACCCGCAGTACGCAGCAAATCTGCCGCTCGCCGCTCATGCGCTGGGTTCACGTAGCTGTGCATGAACGCAATGGCTGCATGGCGAATGCCCCGCGAAAGAGCCTCTTTCGCCTGTGTACGTAATGAAGCTTCATTCAGCGGCGTGATCGTTGACCCATCCGCAGCCAGTCGCTCGTGCACGCCGAACGAGGCGCGATGAAAGGGCAGTCGCTTGACAATGTTGAGCGCGAATAGGTCTGGCCGCTGTTGATCGCCGATTTCGAGTAGATCTTCAAAGCCTTCGGTAACGAACAGCGCGGTTGCAACGCCGGATCGCTGCAGCAGCGCGTTTGTGCCGCGCGTGGTGGCGAGCCGCATCGCAATAGAAGGCAGCGGTTGTTCCGCGGGTGTGCCGGTGAGCAGCCTTGATGCGAGAATCACAGCGGATTCACCCGTGCTGACTTCAAACAAGGCGTTCGGAGACGGTGCGGGATCGAGCGGCGCATCCAGCCGGATCATCTCCGCTGCGGGGTAGTGCGCCACGATGTTGCGCACTGCATTCTGTTGCAGCAATCTGAACTGAAACCCGGTGAGCAGCAAAGCCGCACCGGATCGGCCGAGCGTGAATGTGAGTGTGGTGGGGGATTCGACGGTTTTGATGCGCCCGCGCAGCGCGCCGCTGCTGAGCACCTTCACCCGTTTCATGCGATGAGGCGGATCGCCTTCAGCGTATGCCACGCCGTCGGTGAATGTGCCGCCAGTATCGAGCCAGATGCGCCAAGCAGGTGGCACGGATCAGAAAAACCTTGTGAAGGTGGAATGAGCGGGAATCACGGCAGGTTGCCGCGGTCGATGTCGTCAGCGAGCTTTTTGGAGTCCGATTCGATCTGATCTCTGAGGTTCTGCGCACCGCGTTTGGCCGGTGCGAGTGATGGATTGCCGCCCCAGGTGGGGCCGCCCGAACCCGTCGTCTGGCCTTGCGTCTCAGGCTGCTGCGCCGCTGTGGCGGCGGGGTCCGCGCCGCCCTCATCGCAGCCAACCAGTGCAAATGCACCGATAAGGACAAACGTTGAAGCGACTGCTGCCGGAAGTTGCGTTCGCATGGCGGAACTCCTTGTCTGTGAGCTTCTCTATGGTAGGTCATCCAGCCAGTTTGCGGAAGAACAGACGATACGTACGATTTTCACAGTGATTGACGATACACAAAGGACTACGCTGACAAGATATACTTGCACCATGACTGAGATTTCCGCCACCGGAGCGAACATCGACACGCTGACGCTGAAGTCGATTTCAGGTCCGGAATCCAAGTCTCTGCCCATGATTCCGCCGGGACCGCTGACTATCGGTCGGCGAACCACGCACAACCTGTTCCTTCCCGATCCCGCTTCTCGCGATCACGCTGTGCTGACGTGCGAACGAGCTGAAGCCGGCTATCGGTGGTTTATTACGGATACGAACAGCAAACATGGCACAAGGCTGAACGGCCAGAGTCTGCCGCCGGGAACGCGATTCCCGCTGCGTGCAGGTGACCTGATTGAGATCGTTCCGTGGACGTTCCAGGTAACCGACCCCGCTGCGGCGCGCACGGATACGAGCATGGTGAACACGCTTGACGACTTCAGCAGTGCAGCGTCGAGCATTGGCCCCATATCGAGCGCGATTCCCAGCGCGGCGCATCAACAACTCGGCCTCGTACTTAAATGCGCGAAGCGAATCCACGAAGCCAACGATGAAGATACGCTTGCGGAAGCGATCCTCGACGCGCTCGTAACCGGTACCGGCTTTGAAAACGCCGCCGTGCTGCGCCCGATGGACAGCGATGGGCGCGTGAGCATCCTGCGCCATCGCGGTGCAATCATGCGGGGCAACTCCGCGAGGATGAGTCGCTCACTCATTGAAAGCGCTTCGAGGGGCCATCCCGTTCGCCTGAGTGCGGATCAATCTCAAGCCAATCAGGGCATGAGCATTATGGAGCTGCGCATTGATGAAGCGCTGTGCGTGCCGCTCGTGCTGGGCGGAACCGTCGCGGGCTTTCTCTACATGGACAATCGTCGGCAGGACGGCCTCTCCAAACCGATCGCCAACGACGCAGCCGAGTTTGCGCTGGGCATCGGCCAGATTGCTGCGATGGCCCTAGCGAACCTCAAGCGGCTCGACTTGGAACGTCGTTACGCTTCAGTCGAAGCGGAAGTCAAAGCTGCAGCCGAAGCGCAGCGATGGGTGCTTCCCCCGCGCACGGGTCGCGTCGGCTCCGTTAATTACATCGGCGAGAGTCGCCCTGGCCGCACAGTCAGCGGCGACTTCTTCGACATCATCCCACTCCGCGATTCGCGACTGGCCGTTACGCTGGGCGATGTATCGGGCAAGGGCATCGCTGCGTCGATCCTGATGACCACTGCGCAGGGTTTTCTGCGGGCTGCTTTAAATGAACACGGCGACCCGGCGCGAGCGGTCATGGACCTCAACGAGTTTCTCGAACCGCGCTGCCGAAGTTCCAACTTCATCACGTTATGGATCGGTGTTATTGATCCTGCACAGGGGCAGGTTACGTATGTGGACGCAGGGCACGGCTACTCCCTGCTGCTGACCCGAGGCGGCGGGCACGCGCGGCTGAATGAGGCTGGCGGTGTGCCGGTTGGTATTCAGGTGCACGAACCATATCTCGCAGCAACCGCGCCAATGGCGGCGCATGACCGGCTGCTGGTCGTCAGCGACGGTGTCATCGAACAGACAGGCTCAGGCGTCGAATCAGGCTGGGAACAGCAGTTCGGCATCGACGGCGTGCTGGAAGCGATGGCCGAAATGCAGGGCGACGACGTGCAAGTGCTCTTTGAAGCTCTCGTTCGACACGCAGGCACAAACGCGCTGGCGGACGATGCCACGGCTGTGCTGCTGTCGATCGGCGCTAATCAATAATCCACGTAACCTCTTCCGGATTATGAACGACGCCCACACGGATGTCGCCGTACACGGTGCGCAGGATGACGGGATTTGTGCCGTCGTTCAGCCGGGCGAAGAGCCGATCGTGTTTCGTGCCGCGATCAACAATCAGGTGCCCATGCCGCACGCGGTGCCGCACCTTGCCGCCGATGGATTCGCAGTCAAGCAGACCTGTGGATTCGCCTCGCACACGGTAGTCGATGTCGCCGCGATTGTTGAGAATTGTTACGGGTTGATGGATGGGCTGATTGGTCAGCACGCGCACGTCGCCGTGGTCGGTGATGATGTCGATTGATCCGCCGACACCTCGTGCAAGCACGCGCCCGTTTCGCGTGCGAATGCGCACGCCTTCAACTTCAGGCACTTCAATGTACACATCGGCGCGAAGGAAGTACGGCTCAGGATGATCTGTCGTGGTGCGGACCTCAAGCCGAGGCCCGATTTCGCCGCCGACCATCGTTGCAGTCGCTTCAATGGTTTTGAGCGCATCGCGACCTTCGCTGTAACGTCCCGCGCCATGAACCGAGCGGCGGCTGATGCGAACGGAAACGTCGCGATTGTTTTGATTCGTCGTGATGACGACGTCGCCACCGAAGGTTTCAACATCGATTTCGATCGGGCCGCGCGTTTCAAAGCGGTTCGCGTCGTCTGTATAGGTCGGGTGCCAGATGCTGGCGACCGGTATGTGCTCCGCCCGGATGCTCCGGCCGTGGGCGCAGCCGCCGAGCAGCGCCAGCAGCGTGAGCAGGACGATCAGTCGCAGGATGAATGCAGGCATGTCGGATTCCGTGGCGTTCGATGGTGTCTTGTTTCGGCGATTGTACCGGTATCCGAACGGTCTATCCGAAAAGGACCGCCGGTTCGTGTGCATCTTCAATCGGCAGAATCCGCTACATTCAGGAGTGGAAAGACCTCTTCAGCCCATCTCCAAGATGAAACAGACCCCCATGCGAACATTCCTCATCATCGTTTTGTCGGTTGCATCGACGGTCGCGTGCCGACTTCAGGCGGATACCTATACCGTCATGCTCGACGCAGAGCTTTCGATGGAGCCTGCAAGCGGTCGTATCATCCTGTTCTTCATCACGGAGCAGGGCCGTGAGTGGACGCGCCGAAGCCCAATTGAGGGACCGTTCTTCTCGTCGCCTCAGCCGATCGCATCCATCGCGGTCGAGAACTTCAAGCCGGGCGATCGCGCGGCGATCGACGACGGCGTCTTCACCTTTCCGGTGCCGTTGAATCAGCTTTCGGGCATCGCTCGTGTGCAGGCGATCTTCGATCACGACCAGACGGAGCGTTCGCATGAGGAAGGCCCCGGCAATGTGTACAGCGATGTATTGACGATCGAATTGAGTCCTGAACGTGAAGACTCGTTTGAACTGGTGCTGAAGAACGTGGTCAAGCCGTCCTCGCTGCCTGCGGAATCGGCGAACCTGAAATGGGTTGAAGTACGCAGCGAAATGCTGAGTGAGTTTTACGGACGGGATGTGTTTCATCGCGCGGGCATTGCCCTGCCGCCGGGATACGATACCCGTGCAGAATGGCCCGCGCTGTATGTGATTCCCGGCTACGGCGGGCGACACACGATGGCGCGGATGTATGAACGGATGTTCGCCTCGCCCGGTGTGGAAGATGTCGCACCGTTGGCGGTAACAATCGTGCTTGATCCGGAGTCACCGCTCGGTCATCACGGGTTCGTCGATTCGCCGAATCACGGTCCGCGCGGTACCGCGCTCGTTCGCGAGTTCATTCCCTATCTGGAATCACAGTTCAAACTTGCTTCGCGACTTGAAGCTCGTGCGCTGACAGGTCATTCCTCAGGCGGCTGGACATCGTTCTGGCTGCAGCTTCAGTGGCCTGATGTTTTTGGCGCGTGCTGGAGCAGTGCACCAGACCCGATCGACTTCCGCGCGTTTCAGATGACCGACATTTACAAAGACGCCAGCATGTATGAAATGCCGGACGGCTCGCCCACGCCTTCGTATCGTGTGCCGGGGCCGGATGGAACCGATCGCGTGGCGATGACCGTGAAGCAGGAAATGCTGATGGAGTATGCCATTCATCCGCTCGGTGGGTCTGGCCAGCAGTGGGATGCATGGAAGGCGATGTTCTCGCCTCGCGATCAAGCGACCGGCTACCCCAGGCGGCTCTTCAATCCGCTGACGGGGGAGATCAATCGCGATATTGCGCATCACTGGAAGCAGTTCGACATCGGTGCGATCGTTCGCAGCGACTGGGAACACTATGGACCGATTGTGCTTGAACGAATCCGCCTTGCGTGTGGCGAACGCGACTCATACTACCTGCAACGCGCTGTGCGGCTGTTCAAGGAAGATGTCGAGCGTCTTGCAGCGCAGCACAATATGTTGCGACCAGACAAGGGCGGCTACGTCTTTCTGCATGAACACGCAACGCATGGCTCAATCATGAACTACACCTTTGCGCGGTGGAATCGCGAAATGCGAGCGTATTTTCAATCACATGGCCTGCACGATTGAACGGGGGTCAGCCGCGACGTGTCAGAATCAGGTGAATCCGCACCATCAATGTCTGCTCACCCTCAAGCTGCTGCAAAGCGTCACCCGCAGCGCGCCAACGATAGAGGCTGGCGATAAGCGTGGTGTCGATGGATTCCGATCCGGTGCTGCGCAGCATGGTGACCAGCGAAGGCACACCATCGCGATTGAAGTGAATCTCCACGATCGGATTGCCGGGCGATGAAGTGAGAATCTGCAGGATTGAAAACTGCGGTCGCTGCGGCTTCAACTCGACGCCTTGCGCTGCAAGCGGCTTGCCGAGCCGCCAATTCTCCTGAGGCACTTCGATGACGGATGTTGCTGGCGAGTCCTTGTCCGCAGCGTCGGCGGCTTCACCTGCTGGCCGCGCCGCGGGAGCCGCTGCGGGGGCGGGTTGAGCCGAGGGAATCGGCAGCGCAGGCGGCTGCGGTTGTGGCTGAGGCTCCGGCTCGCGAACGGGTTGCACATCCTCACGTTCCGATGGGGGAGATTCCGCAAGAATCGGCGCGCTTTGTATCGCTTCAAGCAACGTCAGCAATGGGATCAGCGGCGAGTGAACGACCGGCGGAACATCCATCGGTGCTTCTGCGACGGCTTCAGCGGGGATCGACTCAATTTCAACAGGTTCCGCGCTCGCAGTTTCAACAGTGGGCGATTCAATCGGCTCAATCGGCGAAGCAGGTTCCATCACCAGCGCGGGCGTTGGTTCTGAGGCGGTTTCGGCCGGTTCGGCACTCTGTTCTGCGAGCAGCTCCGGGCCGGGTGTTTCGGTTTCGACTTCGCCAAGCTCGCCGGTCTGATTCTGCGTGAATGCTGCCTGCTCGAACTCTTCGAGTGCTGCGAGGTGTTCGCGGTATTCGTCGTAGCCGATCCACGTGAGCGATGAAGGCGTCGGTGAATCAATGCCGAGCGCGGGGTGATCCGGCGGCGGATCAAAATCGGGCGGAACCATCTCGTCTGATCCGTAGTGCACATGGATAGCAGCGGCCTGTTGACGAGGCGCGACGGCCAACAGGAAGAACGGTACCACCGCGAACAGATGCAACAGCACCGAACCGAGAAGGCCGAAAAGCAGGGGCAGGTTGTGCCGATGCTGATCCATAACAAAACTCTAGGGGGCCGATCTAACCGCGGGCGAACTTCAGGCAGTTACCCGCTGCGGCGGCCCGTGCTGGCGGCTCCACCGCCCACGGAGCCGAGGTCAATCAGGATGGCGACGATGAGCAGGACGAGGTAAATGTCATGTACGCCGCCGCCCTGGTTGATGGCGAAGGCATAGGCCAGCGTCGTCAGGGGCATGAAGAAGAAGCCGAGGATTGGCCAGTAGATGGGCACGCCCGCGTAGCCTGAATGCAGATAGCCCGTGAAGAGCCATAGCACGGCGATCACGATTCGCGGCGTGATGAGCGAAAGGAGTATCAGCACACATCCCATGCGATGAGTATGCCCGCACGCCGGGCTTGAGACAAGGGCGGGAACCGCGTATTCTGCCTGCTTCAGGTTGCGGGCGAAGGTTCGCCGCCGTTTTCAGGAGTTCCCCGTGCTCAGCCTCGCCGTCGATCTCAACAGCTACATCCCCATCGGCATCCTCGTGGTGATGGCGATCATCTTCGGCGTGGTGAACCTGCTTGGCACACATTTGCTGGGGCCGAGCAAGTACGGCAAAGTCAAGCACTCTACCTACGAAGCGGGCATGGACCCGATCGGCAGCGCACGCAAGCGGTTCAACATCCGCTTCTATATTCTCGCCATGACGTTCCTCGTCTTCGACGTGGAAATCATCTTCCTCTACCCGTGGGCGGCGACATTCACGAAGCTCGTCCCGCAAAGCGACGATGCGGCCCTCTTCCTCGGCCGCATCATGTTCTTCATCGGCACGTCCGTCATTGCGTACATCTATGCGTGGCGCAAGGGCGTGTTCCGGTGGGATTGACGCGAACGTGCATCAGAATTGATTGAGCGATTGTGTGGCGCGCGCGATTGCCGCGCAGGTGGACTATCGCTGCGCAGAAAAAAACCCCGAAGCGGCGGTGGGGACCGCTCCGGGGGGAGGGAAGAGAAGAAACCCGAGTGGTCATGGCCTCAGACGAGGCGGGTTTCTCCTATTGCCGTGGCGTTCCGTGCCCTGCGGCCGTCAAGGAACGCGATGAGGGCGGGCGTGCGGAGCAGGTCTCTCATCGCTCGCAGTGATGCGAGGCGAGGAGAGGTCGGGTTTCGCCTCTTGCTGGCCCGACCGATGCAAGTCAAATCCATCCACTCGCCGACCATACTTGCTCTCCATTCCGTGCCCGCCGCCCATCGCGTCAGGATGATCAATGGGTTTCGGAGCGTTGGAACCCATTGATCGAGGAAAGAAAGGACTCTTGAACATTCGATCCGGGGCGTGCTTGCAGAGCCTTGTCCGACCCGGTTGGTTTTCATTTCAATCGTGTGCCATCTCCAATCTGCTTGCTGACAGCCGTCAACGGGACACTCACTCAACTGCATCCCATCGATGCGCCGCAGTTCATGCACTTGTAGCACGTGCCATTGCGCACCGTGATTGAGCCGCAGGTGTCACATGCTGGCGCATCCGACTGCATGGCGGCGTTCAGCCGATCCAACGCGCTCACGGCACTGACTTCGCATGACTCCACGGTCATCCTCGCAGAGCCATCGCGAGAAGAACTGAGCGTGAGTGACGACGCGGACAGATGGGTCGCAATCGTTACATCGTCGGTCTTCGCCGTGGAAGAAGTTCCGCCAGCGGAAGGCTTCGTGGGCGTGCCCGAAGAGTGCCGAATCATCCCCGGGCCGCGTTTGCCGTCTGCCTCTGACCATGCCTTGTCCTCCTTGACTATGGCGGTTCGCGCTCCGCGCTCCGCCTCTGGTTGCGTCGCAACCTTTTCGCCCTTCTCCGATCCGTTGCCGCGCTGCGGGGCGTTCGCCTCGCGGTATCCCGGCATGAACTCCATACCGAGCCATCTGAAGATGTAGTCCACCAGGCTCTTCGCGAAGGGAATGTCGCGATTGGTCGTCATGCCCATTGGCTCGAAGCGCTGGTGTGCAAACTTGTTGACAAGGCTTTCCACCGGTACGCCATACTGAAGCGCGACGCTGATCGCCGTGCCAAGCGAATCCATCAGCCCGCCGATGGTTGAACCTTCCTTGCTCATCGTGATGAACAGTTCGCCGGGCATGCCGTTGTCGTACATGCCCACGGTGAGATAGCCTTCGTGCCCGGCGACGTTGAAGTGGTGCGTCAAGCTGCGGCGGGTATCAGGCAGGCGGCGACGCATCGGCCGCTCAATGATCCGCTCCACGATCCGTTCCACGTAGTTTGGCTCGTCGCTCGTGAAGTCCTGATCGGAAGACAGCCGCGACGTCGAGATCGCAGACGCCGCTGCCGCAACTTCGGTTGATACTTCCCCCAAGGCGGCCTCCACATTGTCCTCGTCGTCATCTTCCTCGTCGGCGTCGCTCTTCGTGTTCAGCGGCTGGCTCAGCTTTGAGCCGTCGCGATACAACGCATTCGCCTTCAGGCCAAGCTCCCAGCTCAGCCAGTACGAATCTGCCACGTCTTTCTCGGTCGCGCTATTCGGCAGGTTGATCGTCTTCGAGATCGCACCGGTGATGAACGGCTGCGACGCAGCCATCATGCGGATGTGGCCTTCCGTGGCGATGAACCGCTTGCCGATCTTGCCGCAAGGATTCGCGCAGTCGAACACTGCGAGGTGGTCGTCCTTCAGATGCGGCGCGCCTTCAACCGTCTGTGTGCCGCAGATCATGCGGTTGAGTGTTTCAATGTCCGCATTCGTCAGGCCAAGTGCCTTAAGGCCGTTGAACGACGGATCATTCTTCGCTTTCTCGGCATCAATGCCCAGCTTCTCCAGCACCGGTGCAGGCATCGTCCACGCGTTGAACGCCATCACAAGCTCGAACACCGTCGGCAGCGTGTTCTCCACGTGGATGATGTCTTCCGATGTGTAACCCTTCGCGATGAGATAATCGCGGAAGGTCGCATTGCGGAACGGTGCATCCAGCGAAAGTGAACCCATCACATACTCGACAATCTCATCCGTTGCGTTCTCGCTGTAGCCCAATGCCTTGAGAGCGGGGCGAAGCGATGCGTTGGCGATTTTGAAGTATCCGCCGCCCGCGAGCTTCTTGAATTTCACCAGCGCGAAGTCTGGCTCGACGCCCGTGGTGTCGCAGTCCATCAGCAGGCCGATGGTGCCGGTCGGCGCGATGACCGTCGTCTGCGCATTGCGATAGCCGTACTGTTCGCCCAGCACGAGTGCGTCGTCCCACGACTTTGTCGCCCGCTGAAGCAGGCCGAGCGCGTTGGCAAGATTGATGCGGCCATCAAGGAACAACTCGTGATCGATCGGCACCGGCTTGATGGCCAGCTTCTCATACGCTTCGGAATCACGAGGAATGCCGTGTGCAGCGCGACGGTGATTGCGGACAACCCGCAGCATGTGCTCGCGGTTCTTCTTGAACCCTGCGAACGGCTTGAGTTCCTTTGCCATCAACGCGCTCATCGCATACGAGCGGCCAGTGAGGATCGCCGTGATCGCACCGCAGATCGCGCGGCCTTCTTCGCTGTCGTAAGGAATGCCCGCCTGCATCAGCATCGCGCCGAGATTTGCATAGCCCAGGCCCAGCGTGCGGAACTTCCAGCTTTGCTCAGCGATTTCCTTCGACGGGAATGCCGCCATCAACACGCTGATCTCCAGCACGACCGTCCACAACTCAATCGCGTGCTCGTACCCTTCAAGATCAAACTCGCGATGCTCGGCGTTGTAGAACTTCAGCAGGTTGATCGACGCGAGATTGCACGCCGTGTTGTCGAGGAACATATATTCGCTGCACGGGTTGCTTGCGTTGATGCGGCCGTCTTCCGGGCAGGTGTGCCAGTCGTTGATCGTCGTGTCGTACTGCAGACCTGGATCAGCGCACCGCCACGCAGCGCGGCAGATCTGGCCCCACAGGTCGCGCGCCTTCAGCGTTTTTGACACCTTGCCGTCCGTGCGGCGGCGAAGCTGCCAGTCCGCATCCTCGCGCACGGCTTTGAAGAAGGCGTCATTCAGGCGAATGGAATTGTTCGAGTTCTGGCCTGAAACGGTGTAATACGCTTCGCCGTTGAAGTCGTAAGTCAGCTTAAGGCCCAGCGATTCCGCCAGTTGCTTCTGGTCATCCGTCAGGTGCTTCATGCCCTCGACGAGCGCTGCAACCTTCAGCTCTTCGCGCACCTTCCAGTTCACGAAGGCCTCGATATCCGGGTGATCGGCGTCGAGGCAGACCATCTTGGCGGCGCGGCGCGTGGTGCCGCCGCTCTTGATCGCGCCCGCAGCGCGATCGCCGATCTTGAGGAACGACATCAGGCCGGACGACTTGCCGCCGCCGGAGAGCGGTTCGTTTTCGCCTCGCAGCGAGGAGAAGTTGGTGCCGGTGCCGGAGCCGTATTTGAAGAGGCGCGCTTCGCGCGTCCACAGGTCCATGATGCCGCCTTCGCCGACAAGATCATCACGAATCGCCTGAATGAAGCAGGCGTGCGGCTGGGGGTGCGTGTAGGCATCGGTAGCGAGCGACGGCGCGCCCGTCAGGGGATCGGTAACCCAGTGCCCCTGCGCGGGGCCGGTGATGCCGTAGGCAAAGTTCAGTCCCGTGTTGAACCATTGCGGGCTGTTGGGAGCCGCCATCTGGTTCAGCATCATGTAGCAGAGTTCATCGTAGAACGCCTGCGCATCTTCCGCAGCGTCGAAGTAGCTGTGCGCTTCGCCCCATGCGCGCCAGCAGCCCGCAAGACGATGCACAACCTGGCGCACGGATGTTTCAGGCCCGGTGCTGCCGTCCTTCTGCGGCACGCCAGCCTTGCGGAAATACTTGCTCACCATGATGTCGGTGGCGAGCTGGCTCCAGCTCTTGGGAACTTCCGCATCCTTCATCTCAAAGACGACTGAGCCGTCCGCATTGGTGATCCGGCTGGTGCGCTTCGTCCACTCGATGGTGGAGAACACATCCTGGCCGGGCTTGGTGAATCGTCGAGTGATCTTCATTGTCTATTCCTGTCGCCGCTTTGATCGTGTTGCACGAAGCAGGGTATCTTGTGTGTACGCCTAACCGCATTCAGGACAGATACCGGAAGATGTGTTGCAGCCATGCAGCGAATACTCGCATGCTGGGCAAAGCTCTTTCGGCCGGTTGTCTTCGGAGGTGATGCGGAACACCATATTTCCTATTGCACGCAGTGAATACGCTTGGGATACTGGCTGAGCGGAAGCGACCAAGATGAGTCCAAAGCACTGTTTTGGAGTCTGAAATTATCGAGTGCCATGGTTCGTCTCCGCGTATTGACAACGAAGTCAATCCACCTTCGGCAACGTCAACCCAACCTGATCCTGATACTTCCCGCCCTTGTCCGCGTAGCTCACCGCGCACACGCGGTCGGCTTTGATGAACACCATCTGCGCGATACCTTCGTTGGCGTAGATTTTGGCGGGCAGCGGTGTGGTGTTGCTGATTTCGATCGTCACCTTGCCGCGCCATTCGGGTTCGAGCGGCGTAACGTTCACGATGATGCCGCAGCGGGCGTAGGTGGACTTGCCCACGCAGATGGCGAGCACATCGCGCGGGATGGAGAAGACTTCGACGGTTTCGCAGAGCGCGAAGGAGTTGGGCGGGATCACGATGTGGTCCTTGCCGGTGTTCGCGGTGTCGATCTCAATGAAGAGGTCTTCGGAGAACTTTTTGGGATCGACGATGGCCGCGCCGCCTGAGGTGGCGTTGGTGAACACCTTGAACTTGGTGCCCACGCGCACGTCGTAGCCGTAGGACGAGACGCCCCACGACACGCGGCCGGGTCGTTTTTCGTTCTCCTGAAACGGCTCGATGCCGATCAGCTCTCGGATTTGTGTATCGCACAGTACGGCCATAGCTGCCTTCCCGTCTTTGGCTCCCCGAGACGTCCTGGTCCCGTGGAGCGACTTTTCGTGCGACCATCCATGGTCGAGGGAGGTTCCCGGTGTGCGTCTGCCAGAGGTGAAGTAACCCAGCCGCGACACCATGTGAACCGAAACCAAGCACAACTGAGGATCGTACCACTACATGTTGGGACTGCAAGTATTCAGTGCCACAGAATGTAGTTTTTTTGGAACCGATCTCTAAGGCGTTGCAGCATGGTGGTTTAGGGAAGATAGCCGACCGTTCGTATTCGTGATTCTGGCTAGGTGTTGTGGGGATAACCTGTCTCAATCTGTCGTCAACACAGGATATTGGGGGTATTCGGGCGATCTGGCCACGGTTGGTAGTTCTCGGACCGTACATCGAGCGTGATGCGGGTACACTGCGCCGCTTCGCCGCAGTCCGCGGCCTTTTTCGCCCGCATCGTGCACCCGCTCTTTATGCCCAAACTCGATCTCGACACGTTATTTGAAGGCCTGACGGAGCCGCAGCGGGAAGCGGTGGCGCACGTGGATGGGCCGTTGCTCGTGCTGGCGGGACCGGGTTCGGGCAAGACGACGGTGGTTACGCGACGAATCGCGCATCTCATCGCGCAGGGCATTCCGCCGTGGCAGATACTCGCGCTCACGTTCACCAACAAAGCAGCAGGTGAAATGCGAGAGCGCATTCTGCGCCAGTTGCCGGGTGATCTGCCGGGTGTGCGCGGCTTGACGGTGGCGACGTTTCATTCCTTCTGTGCGCGCTTGCTGCGCCGGTACGCCACCGCAGCAGGCTTGCAGGAGAACTACACGATCTACGATACGGCGGATCAGCGCGATGCCATCAAGCAATCGCTGAAAGCAGCGGGGCTGGACTCGAAGAACTGGACGCCCGCCAGTGTGGCGAGCGCGATCAGTAATGCGAAGAACCAGCTCATGGATGCGAAGATGTACGCAGGTCATGCGGGCGACTTCTATTCGCGCTCCGTCGCGCGTGCATTCGAGCAGTATGAGAAGGTGCTGAAAGCGAACAATGCAGTCGATTTCGATGATCTGCTTGTCATCACGGCGAAGATGCTGCGCGAGCAGCAGACGGTGCGGCAGGAGCTGCAGGAGCGGTATCAGTATCTTCTCATCGACGAATATCAGGACACGAACCACGCGCAGTTCGTCATCGCGCACGCATTGGCATCATCGCATCGCAATGTGTGCGTCGTGGGTGATCCCGACCAGTCGATCTATGCGTGGCGCGGTGCGGACATCCGCAACATCATGGAGTTCGAGACGCATTACCCCAGTGCAAAGACGATCGCGCTGGGCCAGAACTTCCGCTCCACAGCGCACATCGTCGCAGCATCCGATGCGCTCATCCGCAACAACACGCAGCGGAAGAACAAGCGGCTTTTCACGGAGCTGGGCGAAGGCGAGAAGCCGCAGGTCGTGTATTGTCGCGATGAGCACCACGAAGCGGGTCTGATCGTCGATGCGTTCAGGCGGCATCACGAGGAAGGCAAGGCAGCAGATGGAGGCAGTGGTGGGGTGCGAGCCTGGAAGGACATGGCGGTGCTGTATCGCGTCAACTCCCTCAGCCGCGTGCTGGAAGAGGCGTTTCGTGATGCGCAGATTCCGTATGTCATTGCGCGTGGCACGGCGTTCTATGAGCGCAAGGAAATCAAGGACTCGCTCGCGTATCTACGGTTCATTGCGAACCCGAACGATGAGGTCTCCTTGCGGCGGATTATCAACACGCCCGCACGCGGCATCGGCGACACGACGCTGGACAAGATCGAAATGTTTGCCCTTCGCAGACAACTTTCGCTGTTCGAGGCTCTGCATCGGGTGGGCGAAATGGAAGGATTGAGCGGGCGCGCGGTGAGCGCCGTGAAGAAGTTTGTCTCCACCGTGCAGGCGTGGCGCGTGTTCGCGGGTGCGAATGTGGAAACGCCCATCGGCGAGGGTGATTTGCTTGTGGCGCGCGCTGCAACCAATAGCGGCAATGGCACGCTGGCGGAACTTGTCGAGCGAGTCATTCGCGAGTCCGGCATGGAAGCGCTGTATCGCAACTCGACAGTGGAAGAGGAGCGCGAACGGCTGGACAATCTGGAAGAGCTTGTATCCGCAGCGGCGGAGTTTGCGCCGCCGATTCTGGACGATGGACGCGAGGCTTCGCTGCTGACGACATTGACGGCGTATCTGGAAGGCGTTGCGCTGGTGAGCGACGCGGATGCGATCGATCCGCAGAACGGCGCGGTAACACTCATGACGCTGCACGCGGCGAAGGGATTGGAGTTTGAGGTGATCGCCATGGCCGGGCTGGAAGAGGGATTGCTGCCTCACTCGCGCGCTGCAACCAGCCCGATGGAACTCGAAGAAGAGCGGCGACTATGCTTCGTGGGCATGACGCGCGCAAAGCGGCATTTATTGATGACATCCGCGTCGCGTCGCACGCATCGAGGCATCGCTGAGCGAACCGTGCCGAGCCAGTTTTTACGCGAGCTTCCCGCCGCGAATGTGATCGTGTCCGATCAAGCCGGCGCGGATGACGATGACGACTTCGGCTCGCGCAGCGGCCGTGAGGCGTTCGGCTCGACCTTCGGCCGGAAGAAGGATGAGTTCGGTGCGCCGATGGGCGGCGAGTATGACGTGTGGACGCGCGGGCGTTCGAGCGGTGGAGCGTCCGGCGCGTTTCCTGTCGGCACACTCGTTAGACATCCCAAATTCGGCGTCGGGCGCGTGGAAGGCCTCACACCACGTGCGGGTGGGACAAGCGTGCGAGTCAACTTCCGCACCGCAGGTACGAAGACGCTGATTCTGGAGTATGCCAAACTCGAACGGGTCGAATAGCGCGATGAGGCATGAGAGGTTGGGGGCAGTCGCGCTCCCGCCTTCATTGCTCTATGATGTTCGCGCATGGCCACACCCAAACCTACTGCAAAGTCACTTGAGACGGTCGAGCCGATCGGCAAGCGCGTGCTGCTTCGCAAGGATGAAGACAAGAAGCAGACGAAGGCCGGGCTGCACCTGCCGGACAAGATCGAGATTCCCACGTTGACGGGCCGCATCGTCGCGGTGAGCCGCGAGGTGGAGAACGATGCGAACTATCCAATCCGGCAGTACGACCGCGTGCTGTTCAATCCGAAGCACGCCATACCGGTTGACTTTGAGGGCGACAATCGGTTGTTCGTCATCCCGATTGAGGATGTGGTGGCGGTGTTTCGTCGAGCAGAATGAACCGCGGAGACCGCAGAGTGCGCGGAGCGATATGTGGATCAGGATGTCGATCCTCAACAGCGTCTGCGTTGTTTTCCTGGCTTGCGTTGCGCACCTTGAGTTTTCCTCCGCGATCTCTGCGTGCTCCGCGGTGAATGAATGATGATCGATTACACGCTGCCGCTTGATGAACTGCCTGACCCGCTGCCGATTGTGCCGCTGGAGAAGCCGTTTGATGTAACGATCACGCCGCCGGGGAGCAAGAGCATCACCAATCGCGCGTATGTGCTGGCGGCGTTGGCGGAGGGGGAGTCGAAGATCATTCGCCCGCTGCGCGCCGAGGACACGGATGCGCTGCTGAACGCGCTGTGTACGCTCGGCGCGGAAGCGCGGTGGGAAGGCGACGATGTGTTCATCAAAGGCGTCAGCGGTCGATTTCCGCGCGGCGGCTCGGTGAACCTCGGCGACGGCGGCACGCCGACGCGGTTTATGATCGCGTGCGCCTGCCTCGCAGCGGAGCCGGTGATCGTGGACGGTTCGAAGCGCATGCGCGAAAGGCCGATCGCGGAAGGCGTGGAGATGCTGCGGCAGTTGGGCGCACGGATTGAATATGTGGAAGAGGAAGGGCGGCTGCCTGTGCGTGTGGTGCCGAGTGAAGCGTTCAAGGGCGGCGAGCTGCGCGTAGGCAAGACCGCAAGCAGTCAGTTCATCTCGGCGGTGATGCTGATCGCGCCGTGGCTGGAGAAAGGCGTTCACATTCGATTTGACGAGGTGCCGACGAGCAGGTCGTACATCAGTCTTACGCTGAGCGTTCTCGTCTCATGGGAGAACGAGGCGCTCGGCCAGATCGACGACATCGACGATGATCGAGTGGAAGTCGGGGCGTTCCGTGTTCATGGCGCACCGCATGTGGTACAACCAGACGCCAGCAGCGCCGCATATTTTCTTGTCGCAGCGGCCTTGGCGAATTCACGAGTGGCGATCCGGGGACTGCCGCGCAGTTCGATGCAGCCAGACAATCAGGTCATCCGCGCCTTGGATACGAAGGCGTGGTGCGACGACTTCAGGGCTGAGACGCTGCATCAGCATGTGACGTGGCCGATCGGAAGATCGACATTGAAGCCGATCCACGAAGACGCTCGCTTTTTTCCGGATGGGGCAATGGCGCTCGCCGTTGCGGCAGCTCATGCGCCGGGATTGTCAAGACTCACCGGACTGCACACCCTGCGTGTGAAGGAGACCGACCGTATCGCGGCTCTCGCGACGGAATTGCGCAAGGTCGGCTGCGTTGTCGAGACGACGGACGATTCGATCACGATTACCCCACCCAGGCTGGCGGCGCACGGGCAGGATGCCGGTGCCACGCGGTCAATTGTCATTGAAACCTACAACGACCACCGGATGGCGATGAGCTTCGCTATTCTGGGGTTGGTGAGGCCGGGCCTTGCCATTCGGAACCCGAAATGCGTCGCCAAAAGCTACCCGACGTTCTGGAAAGATTTTGCCAAACTGTATGGGAGTGGAACGTAAGAAACGAACAACGTTCTGCGCCTGCCACTGACCGCTGATCTCTGAACTCTGACCCCTGACAACCGACCTCTCTTCCCATGTCTCCCTTCTGGAAACTCGCTCGCGAACTGTTGCGCCATCGGCTGATGCTGATTCTGGCGGTCATCTTCGCGGCGCTTTCAGGGGCCGCGCTCGGCACGGGGCTGCTCGGCTTGCTGCCGATTCTGCGCACAGTCCTCGCAGAAGAAGACGCGAAATCTCTGCCGCAGATGGTGATTGAGTTCAACGAGAAGAACGGCTGGGTGTCGATTCCGCAGTTCGTGGTCGATGCGCTGCCAAGCGATCCATTTCGCGGGGTGCTCTTCCTCTTCGCCGCGCTCTTTGTGCTCACCATCATCGGCGCGACCTTCAACTTCCTGCATCAATACCTGAGCCAGACACTCAGCACGAAAACGGTCGCTGCAATACGCGATGAGACGTTCGGCAATGTCGTCAGCATGCCGATTCTCGAAGTCTTTCAGCGAGGTCCATCGCAGCTTGTCGCTCGCATCATTCGCGATACAGCAGAACTCCAGAATGGTTTCGTCGCGCTCACCAGCAAGGCGGTTTCACAGGTGGCGAAGGGGACCGGTGCGTTTGTTGTCGCGCTGATTCTGCATCCTACGCTTACGCTGATGGCCGTGGTCGTCGTGCCGCTGATGGCGACGATTCTCCGCAAGACGGGCAAGCGGATTCGTCGCGGCACGAGCGGTGCGCTGCAGGCACAGGCTCAACTCCTTCATATCGCGACTGAAGCGCTGCAGGGTGTGCGAGCGGTGAAGGCCAACACCGGCGAAAAGCAGACCGCCGAAAAATTCGCGGAAGTCAATAAGCAAGTCGTGAAGCAGGAGCTTCGCGTGCGGACAGCGAAGGCCGTTTCCGGCCCTCTGGTCGAAACACTCTCCGTCTTCATCGTGGGCATTCTGGCGATCATCGCTGTACGCATGATTCTCGCGGGTGATCTCGCAGCGGAGCTGTTCTTCCTCACACTCGGTGCGCTTGCGGTTGCGGGCGCTTCGTTCAGGCCGTTGGCTGGGCTGGTCAACGAGATTCACGCAGCATCCGCACCGGCGGAGCGGCTGCTTGAGCTGCGCGATGTCAAGCCGGAAGAACAGGCAAGCGACACACGGCCCGCATTGCCCCGCCATCATGAATCGATCGAACTGGACGGCGTGAGCTTCACGTATCCCGGCGCCATGCAGCCCGCGCTGAGCAGCGTGAGCTTCCGCATCGCGCACAGCGAGCGAGTCGCAGTGGTGGGGCCGAACGGTTCCGGCAAGACGACACTGCTCAGCATGATTCCGCGATTGCTCGCGCCCGATTCAGGCCGCGTGCTCATCGACGGTGTCGATGTCGCGTCAGTCAGTCTGCCAAGCCTGCGCAAACAGATCGGTGTCGTTACGCAGGAAACCGTTCTCTTCCGCGGGACAGTGGCGGAGAACATCGCGTTTGGCATTCCGGCGGATCGTGTGACGCGCGAAGCCGTCATCAACGCAGCCAGACGCGCTCACGCCGATGAGTTCATCCGCGCGATGGACGGTGGATATGACGCGAACATCCTCGAACAGGGAACATCACTTTCAGGTGGGCAGAGGCAGCGACTGGCCATCGCCCGTGCGATCATGCGAGAGCCTTCGATCCTCATTCTGGACGAAGCCACCAGTCAGATCGACGCGGAATCCGAAGCACACATCAATGCAGCGATTACGGAGTTCTGTGAAGATCGAACCGCACTCATCATCGCCCATCGCCTGTCCACGGTGCTCAACGCGGACCGCATCATCGTGATGGATCGCGGCAGCGTGGTGGACATCGGCACGCACGGCGAACTGCTTGAACGCTGTGAACTGTATGCGAGACTGAATCAGACGAGCCTCGTTACACCTGTGTAGCTGACGTTTCAACGCAGGAACGCAACCAGCGCGATGATGATGGCAACGGTGGCAACCACACCGAGACCGATGATCGCGCCGATCATCCATCGCTGCGTGCGCGACATCATCTCCGCCAGACGCGATTCGCGTTCGTCCGTCGCCTGCATCAGCCGCGAAAGCACCTCGGCGGATCGGCCGTTGTTCGTCGCAAGATGGCTGAGCGCATCATTGAAGCCCGTCATGGTCTGGCTCATCTGCTCGCTGGCGCGGCAGCCCGCATCAAGCTGCTGTTGAAGCAAGCCGAGTACTTCTGTTTGATGGCCTGACGACTCACCGAGCCGCCGCAGCGTTTCATGCATGGCGTGTTCGCGTTTCTCGCTATGGACGAAGTGTTCGTTGAGCAGATCGAGCGTCCTGCTGTTGTTGCGGCTCGCTTCGGGCAGCGCATCAAGGGCCTGAGGCAGCCGCTCCATCAACTCGACCAGTTTTTCAGTTCGGCGTGTCTGCGCGTCCAGATGGTCGCCGATTTTGCGCACGAGACCCATCACCTCGTCGTAGCCTTGTTGCAGTTCTGCCATGGAGCGTTTCGGCTTGCGCTCGATGATGGCTGAGCGCGAATCGCCGTTGTCGGCTAAGCCCTCCGCTTGCGTTCCTGTCAGGTCCAGCTCAAGCGGGGTCTTGCGGCGCGGGCGGAACAGATTACGAATGTCCTGCATCAGCGGCATAGGTGAGCCTCTTTCAGGGTTGGGGCACTGTCTGGTCTCGTTCGATGACTGTACGATTGAAGCAATGCACAGGTCAACATGGAATCAGAGCGTCTTCCGGCGGAGCTTTTCCGCATTCGTCTGCATGGTGGGGTTACTGCTCTTCACGACGCTGCTTGTTTCCTGTGAACCACCACCTCAGGTGAGCATCGCAACGGACGCGCCTCGCATCGTTTCGCTCAGCCCTGCGATTTCTCGTACGCTGATTGACCTCGGCATGGAGCCGTACATCGTCGGGCGGACGCCGTTCTGCGATTCGCTGGATCCTTCCATTCCCATCGTGGGCGACCTGCTGGACCTCAACGTCGAACAACTCATTCGAGTGAATCCGACGCATGTGTACGTGCAGCCGCCTGCCAGCGGAATGGACTCGCGGCTTGGCCGGCTTGCGGAAGAGCGGCTGTGGACGCTCGGCGCGTGGCATTTGAATGATGTCGTCGATATCGCGCACCTCATCGGCGATCTCCCCCCGCGCACATTTGAGGAAGGAACACCAGAACTGGATGCATCGCTCGCACGCGCGCAGGCGATTCTCAAACGCATTGAAGACGTGATCGTTGCGCCGCGCGATGGCGTGTTTGACGGCCGCACCATGCTTATCGTTGGGCTTGATCCTGTAACCGTATTCGGCAGCGGAACGTATCTCGGCGAGATTCTGGGTTCGGTCGGCGGCGTGAATGCAGTGGATATGGACGGCTACCCACAGCTCACACTTGAAGATGTAACGCGATTGAATCCCGAAGCGATCATCCTTGTCAGGCCCGGAGCAGTGGAGGGGACGCTGGCGATGGATGCAGCAGGTCCGCTCGCGCGGCTGGATGTCGCTGCCTTGCGCGATGGGCGCGTTGCGCTACTCACTCACAAGGATGCGTTTCTGCCGTCAAGCGCACTGCCGGAGGTTGCTGAGGCGTTGCGTGCAATTCTTCGGAGATTCGGCGAAGGCGGCGGCACATGAATCGGCGCGCTGCCGGGTTGGCGGCACTTGTCATCATAACGGCGCTGATCGCGCTGCTGCGCCTGCTGGTCGATCGCGATCCATACGCGGGGCTGAGTCTGGCGTGGCCCGATGAGAGCTACGCCGTCTTTCGGTGGACTTCCGTTCTGGCTGGCTTCGCCATCGGCGCGTCGCTGGCTGTTTCAGGTGTGCTGCTGCAGGCGTTGTTGCGAAATCCGCTGGCGTCGCCCTTTATTCTGGGTGTCTCCAGTGGTGCGGGCTTGGGTGTGATGACAGCCATGGCGATCGGCGCGTACGCAGGCGTGGAGTCGCTTCGGCGTGGCACGAATGCAGGCCCCGCGCTGCTCGGCGCGCTCGCCGTACTGGGCATTGTCTATGTGCTCGGTCGGCGAAAGGGGCTGCTTGATCCGCTTTCGCTCGTGTTGGTTGGTGTGGTGATTGCCGCGATGTGTGGAGCCATCACCATGTTTCTTCAGAGGGTCGTGCCGGAAGGCGTGCGAAGCGATTTCGTTCTGTGGATGATGGGCCGTGTGCCGCAGGGGATTGAATTTCGCCCATTGGCCATGGCGGTTAGCGTGATGCTGGCTGGCACGTTCATTGCAGCATCGCTCGGCCGTGCGATGGATGCAGCAACGCTTGGCGATGATGAAGCACGCAGCATCGGACTCGCCATCGGTCCGCTTCGTGGTGGCGTATTCGTATTGGCCGGTGCGCTGGCGGCAATGTCGGTCGCGCTGGCTGGGCCGATTGCGTTTGTCGGGTTGATCTCGCCGCACGCCGCGAGAATCGTCGTCGGTCCTCGACACACCATACTGGTTCCCGCCGCCGCGCTCATCGGCGCTTCACTCATCATCGGCGCTGATGCAGCGAGTCAGGCGATTGAGTTCGGCGCGGGGCGGATGCCCGTTGGTGTGTTCACCGCGCTGCTCGGCGGACCGGTCTTCATCTGGCTGCTCAAACACAGGGATATCGTGCAAACATGACGCTCGTGATCGACCAGCTATCGCACCGATACGGCGCGATTCACGCGCTGCAAGGCATCAGTGTGCGCGCAGAGCCGGGCAGAATTACCGCGGTGCTTGGTCCAAACGCGTCCGGCAAATCCACGCTGTTGCGATGCATCATCGGCGCGATCGCACCGACAAGCGGCTGCGTAACAATCGACAATCAACCTGTGCATAAGCTGCATCCGTATTGGCTCGCGCAGCGCGTGGCCTACGTACCGCAGAGATCGGTCGTCTCCGCTGCGTTCACCGTGCGCGAAGTGGTGGAACTGGGGCGCTACGCGCTGCCGCCAAGCCGCGCACGGATTGATGAGGCACTTGAGAAACTGGAACTGGTTGAACTGGCGGATCGGCCGTATCCGAATCTTTCCGTCGGGCAGCAGCAGCGCGTCGCACTGGCGCGCGCGATGGCACAGTTAGGCCGAGGCGACGTTGCCGTGGTTACCCGGCGAGGCAAGGCGATGCCTGCTACAGCGCACTTGATTCTCGATGAGCCGACGTCGGCGATGGACCTGAAGCACGTGCATCAGGCGATGAGTGTTTTGCGTGAGGCGGCCAACGGCGGCGCTACGGTGTTGATCGCCATGCACGATCTTGCGCTGGCCGCAGCCATTGCTGACGAGGCATGGCTCCTGCATGAGGGTCGGCTTTTCGCATCCGGAAGCGTCTGTGAAGTGCTCAATGTGGAGACGCTTCATGAGGTGTACGGTGTGTCATTTGAATGGACGCGCGGGCCGGGCGGCAAGCCCGCGTTGCTGTCCGCTCCGCCGGAACCCGCGAGAAGGCCGTAGCTCCGCTACAATCACATTATGCCTCGTATCGGCACAATCATCTTCCTGCTCTGGATCGCTTGGATGGTGGTCAGCGCGATCATTAATCTCAAGGCTGAGAAGAAGAAGCAGGAACGCGAGGCCGAACTCGCGAAAATGCGCCGTGCGCAAATTGCCGGGGGACAGGGGGATTCGCCATCGAACGCTTCGGCAGGCACAAGTGAGGGTGGGACCCGTCTGGACGACGTGATCGCCCGTCGTAAGGCGCAGCTTGAGGAGCTTCGCGCTCAGCGTACAGCTCGCAAAGGGTCGCAGCCTGTTTCGAGCGAAGCGAGACTTCCACCCGGTCAGCAGCAGATTCTGATACCGGGCAAGACACCTCCCACCATTGGCAGAACGCCGCAGCAGACACCCACACGCTCAGGTGGGTTATTTGGCACGGCCTCGCCGCAGGATCGTGGGCCGGCCAGAGCGCAGCAAGCAGAGGCTACTCGCGCAAGGCAGGAAGCCCAGCGGCGGGCGCGTGAGGCCCAGGAACAAAGAAAACGCGCTGAGGAAGCGCGAGTCGCAGCTGAACAACGAACCAAGCTGGCCCGCCAACAGGCTGAAGCCGCAGCCCGTCGAAGTGAGGAGAAGGCGGCTGCTGTTGAGCGAATATCGGCCCCCCGCAAGCAGACAACCTCGTTCCGTGCCATGCTCTCATCGCCCCGATCGCTCCGGCAGGCGATCCTGCTGAAAGAGCTGCTCGACAAGCCAGTTTCACTTCGCTAGGCGGCTATTGAACGGAGAACGCGCTCGATTCGGCGCAGTTCGCACCAGAATCGACCCATTGCTATACTCCGCGCGATGAGTGGCAATCGTGCTGACATCCTCCCTGATTCTCTTCGAGATGCCTGCCTGCTGCGGCAGGAGCGCCTCCGACGATTGCTTCGCGAAGCGGGCATTGATGCCTTGCTTGTGTCCACCGAGAAGGACATCCGCTATCTCACCGGCTTCATCGGCCACGACAGCCTCTTTCTGATCCACGCGGATGGGGGGGCGATCATCTCCGATGCCCGCTATGACGAATTCCTCAACCCCTGGCGCGACGCAGGGACAGAAGCGCTGGGCAAGGTGGTCATGGGTACGCGGCATCGGCTGGAAGAATCCGTTCGCACGCTCTGTGAGGCCGCCCGTTTCAAGCGAGTCGGCGTACAGGCCGAACACATGACGCTGCTTCGCAAGGCCAGGCTGAGTGCGGCGATTTCCAGTGTGACTCTTGTGGAAACATCGGGCTTGGTCGCCAGGCTGCGAATGAAGAAGGACGCGATGGAAATCGACGCCATCCGCCGCGCAATCGGCATCCAGCAGGACGCGCTCGCTGCGGTGCTCGATGAGCTTGAACTCGGCATGAGTGAGACGCAGTTCTGTGCGGCGCTTGAGTTTGAGATGAAATCGCGAGGTGCGTCCGGCCCGAGCTTCGACGCCATCATCGGTGCGGGCGCGAACAGCTCCGTGCCGCATCACCTGACAGGCCAGACGACGATTCGCGAAGGCGTGCTGCTGGTTGATTGGGGTGCAGCAGTGGACGGGTATCACTCGGACCTCACACGCACGTTTGGTGTTGGCTCTATGCCCGCCAGGATTCGCGAAATCTACGCGATTGTGCTTGAAGCGCAGTTGGCTGCGATTGACGCCATTGTGCCGGGCAAGGTGTGCGCTGAGATTGACGCGGTGGCGCGGAAGATCATCACAGATGCAGGTTACGGCGAGCAGTTCGGCCACGGGCTGGGGCATGGGCTGGGCATGGACACACACGAGCCGCCGTTCTTCAACAGCTTGCAGACGGATGTCGTGCTTGAGCCGGGGATGGTGATGACGGTGGAGCCGGGGATTTATCTGCCCGGTGTGGGTGGCGTGCGGATTGAAGATGATGTGCTGGTGACGGAAGGCGGCGCTGAAGTGCTCAGCGACTGGCCGAAGGACATTGAGCGGGCCATGCTGCCGATCGCTCAGGGAGTTCGCCGATGATTGATATTCGAAAACTGAAAGAGCTTGTGCGCCTGATGGTGAGCAATGACCTGACGGAGATCGACCTGCGCGACAGCGAAGAGCAGGTAACGCTTCGCCGCGCGGGGGTGAACGTCGCGCCGCAGATCGTGCACGCCGCGCCGGTTCATGTTCCGGTTTCAGCACATGCCGCGCCTGTAGCCGTGGCATCCGCGGCGCCGTCTGGCGCCGCTGCTGCGCCACCCGCGGATGAAGCGGGTCTCATCAAGATCGAAAGCCCGATGGTTGGCACGTTTTACACGTCGCCGAACCCTGATTCGCCTGCGTTTGTCGATGTCGGCACAAAAGTCGGCGCGGAGACCGTTGTGTGCATTATCGAGGCGATGAAGATTTTCAACGAGATCAAAGCCGAGTGCAGCGGCACGATTCAGCGCGTGCTGGTGAAGAACGGGCAGGCGGTGGAGTTTGGTCAACCGCTTTTCTTGGTAAAGCCAGAGTAAACGTCCAAGCGTCCAAGCGTCGAGACGTCCACAGGTGAAGATTCACGCATTGGGCGCAGATGCAGGGACTGATTGATTTGGACGTTTGGACGAATTGACGTTTGGACGTTTCCATGTTCTCAAGAATTCTGATCGCCAATCGAGGTGAAATCGCGCTGCGGATCATTCGGGCAGCGCGCGAGCTGGGTGTCGAGACGGTGTGCGTCTATTCGCAGGCCGACGCCGGCGCGCCGTGGCTGGAGCATGCGGACGAAGCGGTGTGCATCGGCCCCGCGCCATCGAAGGACTCCTACCTGCGGATTGATCGCATCATCTCCGCAGCGGAAGTGGCGAATGTGGACGCCATTCACCCCGGCTACGGCTTCCTCGCTGAGAACGCACATTTCGCTGAAGTGTGCCGCGACTGCCATATTGAGTTCATCGGCCCTTCGCCTGAAGCGATGGCCCTGCTTGGCGACAAGATTTCCTGCAAGCGCATGGCGAAAGCCGCCAAGACGCCGATCTTCCCCGGCAGTGATGGCGCAATCGAAGAAGAGGCCGAAGCCGTCAAGGTCGCCCGTGAAATCGGCTATCCCGTCATTGTCAAAGCCAGCGCGGGCGGCGGCGGGCGCGGTATGCGCATCGCACATAATGAAGTTACGCTTCGCGCAGGGATCAATGCCGCGAAGCAGGAAGCACAGGCCGCTTTCGGCAACGGTGCGGTGTATATCGAAAAATTCCTCGAACACGCGAGACACGTCGAAGTGCAGGTGCTTGGTGATAAGCACGGCAACGCGGCCCACCTCTACACGCGAGACTGCACTTCGCAGCGGCGCCATCAGAAGCTGATCGAAGAAGCGCCAGCGCCGGGCGTGGATATGAAGAAGATGGAAGCCGTGGCGAAGTCCGCCGCGGAGCTTGTTCGCCGCGCGAAGTATTCAGGCGCAGCAACGGTCGAGTTCCTCATGGACGAAAAGCAGGACTTCTACATGCTGGAAGTCAACACGCGCGTACAGGTGGAGCATCCCGTAACGGAGATGATCACCGGCATCGACATTGTGAAGGAGTCGATCCGCGTGGCGGCAGGTGAGCCACTGTCCTTCGCGCAGAAAGACGTGGTCATTCGAGGCCATTCGATTGAATGCCGCATTAATGCGGAAGACCCAGCGCGTGGCTTCATGCCTCAGGCAGGCATGCTTGAAGTATTCGCACCGCCCGGCGGTCTCGGCGTACGGGTCGATACACATGCGCGGGCGGGCTACCGCATTCCACCGAACTACGATTCGATGATCGGCAAACTGATCGTTCACGGCAACACGCGCGAGGAAGCAATTGCTCGCATGCGTGGCGCACTGGACGAGTTCCGCATTGGGCCGATCAAGACCACCATCCCGCTGCACAGGCGACTGATGGATCATCCGCAGTTTCTTGATGCGGATTTCGACATTCACTATGTCGAGCGCTATCTCAAGGGTGAACCGAGCGACGATTGACGCAACTCACGCGGGCGGCTGGGCGCGAGCGGCAGATTATTGCTCTGATTGTTTGCCTTCGCAGATGCGCTGCGCGCCGGGGCCGAGCGTGATCGCATTCTTGCCCTTGCGTTTGGATTGCAAAGCAAGTTGATCGGCATGTTCGAGGAGCGATTGAGGGTCGCGCCCGTCCCACGGGAAGGTGGCGAGACCTGCGGAAATGCTGAGATCACCCGGTGCATCGATGCCGAGTTTGGGAAAGCGCATGGAGCAAATCGCCTTCTGGAATCGCTGCGCGATGCGGTCGATGGTTTCCGGATGCGCCGAGCCTGCTGTGCGCGGGCCTTCGAGGTCGGCAAAGACGACAGCGAACTCATCGCCGCCAATGCGGCACACGCGATCGCCCTTGCGAATGGCAGAGTTCAACAGTCGTACGCTTTCGCGAAGAATCTCATCACCCGCTGCGTGGCCGAATCGGTCGTTGTATTGTTTGAAGTTGTCAAGGTCGAAGACCATGACGGTAACCGGTCTACGCTGCGTCGTCGCCTTGGCGATGGCATCGCTGAGAAACTCGTTGAAGTATCTGCGGTTCCACGCGCCGGTGAGATCGTCCTGCATCGCTCGGCGCTGCTGCTCACGCAGCGTGGCGTCAAGGGTCATCCAACGCGCCAGCCAGTCCGCCCAGGCGCGAAGTTCGTCCTGCGGCGCATCCGCAGCGACAAGTACACCGTGCACGATGCCTGCGTAGGCAACGATCGCGCCGGTTTCGTCTATGCCTCGCCGCTCGACCGGATTCAGATGCACGTTGGCCCACCCCGCGCGTTCGCGAATCATGCGAAGAGCAAGTTCAAGAAGTCGGTCCGCGGAATCAAGAATCGCCTCGACGAGATCGGTATCTCCAAGCGATTCGCCTTCGGTCGGCTTTGCCACTCTGGTGAGCACGCCGTGTTCCATCGGCGTTGCCTCTTCACGTTTCGGCTCTGTTCCTGCAACAGACGGCGGCGGGGGCGCAACAGTCTGCGAGGCAGAGGATGGTGCAGCAGACGCAACCTCTTGAACAGGCGCCGGTGCCGCAATGGTTTCAGCTGCATTTCCTGCAAGCAGCGATTCCACTTCCGCAGCGCGAGTCGCAGACTCAAGGCACACATCGAAGGCTGCCTTCTCTTCGCTAGTGGCTGGCGCGCCATCAAGCAGCAGCGCGAGGCGCACCGAGCGATCCACTCGCCGCAGCGATTGAGCGGCTTTCTCCGCGCGACCCGCAGCGGCTTCGCGTGTGAGAATCACCATCTCAATCGGCTCCGTCGCCGATGCAGTTGTTACTTCGCCAATCGCTTCGTAGGCATTGCACGCCTGCTTGGCGCGCGGACCAAGGTCATCGCTCAATCGCATGATGGCCTGACCGTTGCCCGCCAGCACAATGCGTCCGCGTGAGCCGCGCGTTGAAGACATCTGCTTCATCGCTCGTCCTCCACGCGGCCCAGCAGAATCTCAAGCTCTTCGCGCGTAACAGTTGAGGATACTGGCTCCATGTCTGAAGTGGCTGGCGGTGTCATCGCTTCCGCGCCAGCAGAGCGAGGTGTCAACTCTCGCTTGGGCAAAGTCGGCAGGCCGCGCCTGGCGGAGCCGTTCGTCTCAGCAGCCGCAGCGACCGCCGTCAACCGTTTGTCCATGAATACATAGCGTTCGACGCTTGGGAAATACTTCGCCAGCGCGCCGTTCAAGTCATGGAATGCTTCACATTGAGAAGGTTCCACGACAGTCATTACCACTTGATCCACACGAGGCAGCCCCCACGCGCTGCGGGCCGCCTGCGCACGCTCGCGAACAGCGAGTTCCGCCATGGCTTCAAGCGGCTCATCGAACGGCACCACGCGCCACCCGCGCTCCGTCGCTACGGCGCGCAACGCATCCACCGCCGCGCCGGGCGGCGTGAGCGCGATGCAGATCGTTTCTCCGGCATGCATCATGGCTTCTCCCTGAGTTTCTATTCTATCAGGGGTGCCAGCCGGTTCGCTGAAAATCGCAGAAACACATCAATCCACAGGTGGACCCAGTATTTCACGGGCGATTGCTTCTGCCGCGTCGATTCGTCCCTCGCGTTTCAGCGATCGCCTCATGGCTGCCCGCACTTCCACATCGCCAAGCAACCGCTTGAGCACCGGCATCATCGCCATCGCGTTGGCGTTTGCAGCGATTTGGTCGATCACCATGATCGCGCCACCCCGATCAACCAGCGGCTGTGCGTTGTGCTTCTGGTGCATATCGCGGTGATGCGGATACGGAAGAAAAACCGTGGGCACTGCGTTCGCGTCCGCCTCAGCCACCGAGTTTGCGCCAGCTCGGCTGATCGCGACATCTGCCGAGCCCCACGCCAGCCCCATCTCATGCAGGAACGGCATCACCAAGGCCGCAATGCCAGCTTCCGCATACGCCTGCCGCAGCGGCTCATCCGCACCGCGACCAGCCAGATGCAGCACCTGCCAGCCGGCGAATAACTCATGATGCGACCTTGCCAGTTCCATCATCAGTTCGTTGATGCTCGTCGCTCCCTGCGAGGCTCCCGTTACCAGAAGCACCGGCGCAGCAGGATCAAGCCCCAGCCGCGCCCTGCATTCATGCGCATCCGCAGGAGCCTGCGCACGCCGACGGATCGGCAGACCGACTACGCGCTTGGCAAAGTGCGGCATCATGGGCAGTTCAATCGCCGTCAGTACCCGGTCGCACTTCTTGGCCATCCAGCGATTCGCCTTGCCTGGCGGGGCGTCGAGGTTGACCAACGTAACCGGTACACGACCGCGCGCCGCAGCCACCGCCGGCGCCGCCACGAACCCGCCCAACGCCACCACATGCGAAACATTCTTCTCGGCGATTAACCCGCGCACGATCTTCACGCTCGCGCGGAAGTTCAACACGAATCGAATCGCAGCACCCGGCCTGATCGAAGGGGGCGATGCTGGCAGCGCGACCCACGACTCACCAGCGTCATCCAGCATTTCCCGATCAATCGCCCGCTGCGAGCACGCGAACAGCGCGTGCGTCATCGGCGATTGTTCGCGCACACGCTCCGCGATTGCCAAGCCGGGGCTGATGTGTCCGCCTGAGCCGCCGCCCGCAAACAGGATGGTCGATGCCGACCCCAACGCTCACGCGCCCCCGCAGAGTGAAACGTCCAAACGCCCAAACGTCCAAACGTCTGAATGTGGGAACAACACTCGCCTCAGCACGGTTGGGCCTCAGCGTCGCTGTGCGGAAGTTTCTCCGCGCCAGGCGTGCGCGTAATCACAATCAGGGGCGGCTCCGCTGCGACATCCTCATCGCCGACCGCGGCAACATCCCCTTGCTCCTCAACTCCTTCAACAGCCTCTTCGAGCGCATACGGCTCGCGTTCAGCTCGTTCATGCGCCGCTTGTTCCTGCTCTTCCAGCTTCTTTGTTGCTTCGACGTTGTAGCGTTTCACCGTTTCCCCCTCAATCGCCACCAGCAGGCCGATGCAGAACGCCGTCAGAATCCAGCCCGTGCCGCCCGAACTCAGCAGTGGCAGCGCGATGCCCTTCGTCGGGGCCGTGCCTGTAACCACTGCAAAGTTGATGAGAGCCTGAAAGCCGATCGTCAGCAGAATGCCAAGCCCAAGCAGCCGCTGGAACGGGTGAACGGCTTTCCTCACAATGGCGAACCCCAGCACCAGCAGGGCGGCATACAGGCTCATCACCACCGCTGCGCCCACCACGCCAAGCTCCTCGCAGATGATCGCGAAGATGAAGTCCGTCGTCGCTTCCGGCAGGTAGCCGAACTTCTGAATCGAGTTCCCCAGCCCGCGCCCAGCCAGCCCGCCGCCTGAAACCGCAGCCATGGATTGCAGCACGTGATACCCGATGCCCTGCGGGTCCTGGTAGGCGTCCATGAAGGCGTAGATCCGGTTCATGCGATACGTGCTGGTGAAGATCGCCACCACGATGCCGAACGCGCCGATCGGCAGCAGCAGCGCAACCTGCCAAATCTTCGTCCCGCCCGCCACCAGCATGCAGATCGCCACCATGCCGATCAGCACCGCCGTGCCCAGGTCTTCCTTGCCGATCAGCCCGCATACAACGGCCACCAGAAACATCGGCGGCACGAAACCCGTCCACAGCCTGCCCATCGCCCCTGCGCGGCGAGCCGCGTGCCAAGCCAGCACGATCAGCATGCCCCATTTCGCCACTTCGCTCGGCTGGAAACCGATCGGCCCCACGCTGATCCATCGCTTTGCTGCGTTGACTTCCCGGCCGATCCCCGGCACATGCACCAGCAGCAGAAGCACCACGCACCCCAGCACGATCCACGGGATCGGCGACATCACGCCGCGCGCCCGGTAAATGTTCTGCACAGGCACCACCGTGCCGAACAGCATCAGTGCCATCGCAAGAATTGCCAGCATCATTGACCGACCCGTCAACACATCGCGCAGCGTGATCGCTCGCGACGGGTCAATCGAAAGACCCGCGCTCGTTACCATCACCACCCCGATCATCAACAGGGTCAGCACGATCAGAATCAGGCCGTGGCCGGCGCGCAATGTCTGCGGCATGACAGCGATATCGGCGTGCCGATTCGCGCTGCGTCAGTTTTCACATGGCTTGACCTTCGCGAGGTCAGTTCCGCTCGGCGCCGCCCGCGTCCGCATCCACATGCACCAAGGTGCGGGCCGGGGCGCTTTCGCTGCTTGCGGTTCGTGCTTCCGGTTTGAAGATCGGCCCGTTCTCCGACCACGCACGCGACTCCGGAGCCACGCATCCGCTCAGCCACAGCAAGGCTGTTGCCCCCGCGCACACTTTCGTTGTTCCGAGCACGCTGAATCGTCTCACGCGGCGGTCTCCTGAATCAGCCATCCCCCCGCGCCCTGTTTCCCACCGGGCGTTCAAGCGGGCAGCATCATACTCCTCTTCGGCGAGGCACTGTCAAATCAACAAAAATCATCCGCCCGAATCATCACCGAACCTCGCCACGCTCCAAGGCGTTTTCTGCGCTGTTCGTGCTACACTTGACGGCCCCGTATGGTGAATCAGCCCAAAAATCACAAGTCAGGGTTTCGTTCGATCCACCTCGAAACCTTCGGCTGCCAGATGAACGAACTCGACAGCGAGCTGGTGCGAGGCCACCTTGCTGCGCTCGGCTATCGCTTCACCCCGGACCCCGAAGAAGCGGACATCATCCTCTACAACACCTGCTCCGTTCGAGAGCAGGCAGAGAATAAAGTCCTCTCGCGCATCGGCATCATCGGCGCGAAGAAGCGCGAAGCCGAAGCAGCGGGCCTGCCCGCGCGCCGCGTCGTGCTCGGCGTCATCGGCTGCATGGCGGAACGCGAAGGCCCCGCCATGATGCGGCGCTTCCCGCAGATCGACCTCATGTGCGGGCCGGGTGAACTCGACAAACTCCCCATGCTGCTCGAGAACGTGCTCACCACGCATCACGCGCTTGATGCGCATGACGATGCGCACGCCTCGCGCGCCGGGTTTTTACAACCTGGCTCACGATCTCACGCAAAACACAACACGATCGAGGGACGCATCGCGCTGCAAGGCTCGAACGCCCGAAGGTCATCCACACTTGCCGCTGCGGAAGACAGCCTCGAACTCCTTGATCTTTCCCGAGCCTTCGACCCCGATTACGCCACATCACAGAATCGATCCGCATACGTCCGCATCACGCGCGGCTGCAACAAGTTCTGCACCTACTGCGTCGTGCCGCACACACGCGGCCCGGAAGTCCACCGCCCGCCCGACGCCATCATCGACGAATGCAAGCGCCTCGCCGACGCGGGCATCATCGAAGTTACGCTCCTCGGCCAGACTGTTAACCACTACACCTACACCCATGGCCTCGCCCTCACCGTCGATGGACGCGAAGCCCCGCAGGTCGGCCCCGGCCTCAGCGCCTTCCGCCGAAATGGGGCGGAACCCGCCAGCCAGACGACATCCTTCGCCGACCTGCTCCACCGCATTCACGAGGAAGTTCCCGCCATTCAAAGGCTGCGCTTTGTAACCAGCTATCCGCGCGATTTCGGCGACGACATTCTCCACGTCATGGCCGCCTCGCCTCGCATCTGCCGCTACCTGCACGTCCCCGCGCAGTCCGGCTCCAATCGCATCCTCAAGCTGATGAACCGCGGCTACACCGTCGAGCAGTACATGGAGTTCATCAACCGCGCGCTCGCCATCCTGCCTGATGTTTCCATCGCGGGCGACATCATCGTCGGCTTCCCCACGGAAACCGATGAAGACTTCGAGATGACGAAGAATCTTCTGCGTCGTGTGCCGTTCAAGAACAACTTCATCTTCAAATACTCGCCCCGCCCCGGCACAACAGCCATCGACCGTTTCCCTGATGATGTGCCGGACGAAGTGAAACGCCGCCGCAACAATGAACTCCTCGCGCTGCAAAGCGAGATCAGCGCGAAGGTGCACGAAGCATGGATCGGGCGCACGCTGGATGTCTTCGTCGAGCGCATCAGCAGCAAGGCCGAAGCGCGCGAAGCGCGCGAAGCGCCACGCGAAACCGCATCGTCGCGCACCGTGTCGCTGACCGTGGCGGGGCGCGCCGGCGTGCGCGAACGCAGTGCCAGCGGGGTGCAGCTTTCCGGCCGTACAGGCGGCGATCTCATCGTCGTATTCGATCTGCCTCATGGCCGCAGCGCGGATGACCTTATCGGCTCCATTGTGCCGGTTCGTATCACCAGCGCGGGGCCGCTGATCCTTCGCGGCGAACTGTAAGGGTTCGCATCGCCCGCCACGCATCCCCAGCGATGGGCGTCTGCCGCTGAAACGCATCGCCCAAAGTCGATATCAGTCCGATAACATTGGCCAAATCCAATGAAAAAGATCAAAAAAAATGGTTGTTCTCGGTAAAGCCTCTTGACTGTCCCTCTGCATGGAGTATCTTGAGGCAGGAAGTAGGGGAGCTGCAAACCGACTGCTGCAGCGATCGTCAACAAAGGAGTAGCCTCATTTCGAGGCTCAAGTAGAAAGGTCCAAGCAACATGAAAGTGAAGCATCTGTCCATTCTCGCCGGCGCGGGTTCGCTCCTGCTGGCTGGTGGTGCGAACGCCGATTTCCTCGGCATCGACATCATCGATTTCACCAACTTCTTGAGCGGCGCTGGCGCTGGTGAAGCCACTGGTACGGGCGTTGGCTCGACCGTCGGCATGCACCCGAACGCTGGTGTCCGCACCGCGTACGCTGCGGCTGGTCTTCGTACCTTCCGCGTCTACGCGATGTTCAACGCGGCTGACCGCGTGCTCGCGCACGGCGGCCACAGCTCCGGCACCGCGTGGGCCAGCTCCACCAGCGGTTCGTTCTTCAATCAGGTCGAGTTTGACGACTACAACAACGCGACCCACTACAACACGCCGAGCTTCGGTGGTTTCACCCCGACGTCACGTGCTTGGGACACGTTCGGCACCATCGGTCGTCATGTCGGTGACAGCAACACGAATCTGTACGCCAACAACGAGGCGTTCGCTGCTGAGAGCGGCAACCTTGCTGGCAACTGGTCCATGAGCGACAGCGGCTGGTTCAGCTTCAATCCGCTCTCTGCGGACAACATTGCGAAGCAGGCTACTGGCAGCGCAACCGATGCAAACGTCCAGGGCGTTGCTGCGGACGGCATCTACCGCGTTCTCCTGCTCCAGATCACCGTCGGCGCTGGCGAAGACGTCGAAGGTAACATCGGTCTTCTCGGCGGCCAGCTCGCTGGCGTCGCCTCGGCCTACGAAGTGACGGGCGAAGCCCTCTACTACAACTCCGTCCCGGCTCCCGGCGCTCTCGCGCTGCTCGGCCTGGCCGGTCTCGCCGGCGCTCGTCGCCGTCGCGCGTGATCGAACTCCACTTTCAGGCACTTGACCTGAATGGATCATGATCCTGACACCGCCGCTGCTCACGCAGCGGCGGTGTTCTTTTTGCATCAGTCGGGTGCGTAGAGATCATTGGGTGCCATGCTTCATCGCGCAGCGTGAAGCATGGATCGCGCGGATGTGCATGACCATGCTTCGCCCTTCGGGACGAAGCATGGCACCCAACGACGAAGCATCGCGCCTTACTCCTCGCCGAGCGCGTCGAGCAGAGGCTTGATGTGCTTCTCGAATTTCTTCGCGCGGCCGACGGACGTTTTGTAGATCGGCTGGCGCACCTGCGCGTAGCTCAGCGTGGGCACATCGCTGCCTTTCTTTTCGCCCACTTCGTGGAAGCGCAGCACGCTTTCGCTCCAGTCAAGGCCGAGGAAGTCCAGAATCTTCCGCGACCAGCCTTCCTGATCATCCACGATGTCCTCGTAGTTCACCTTTAAAATCGGCACGCTCAGCACGTTGTGCCAATGGTCCATGAGTCGCTCGTAGGTTCGCTGCGCACGGCCGAGGTGTTCGAGGCTGTAGCTGAACGGAAAGGCCGAGCCAAGATTAATCATCCAGCAGGCTAAGGTGTTGTCCACGCGGTCCCGCCGCAGGTCGATGATGCGCGTCTGCGGGAACAGCAGCGAGATGAGGCCAAGATATCGCCAGTTGCCAAGCCGCTTGTTGGTGATGCGCGTTCCAGCAGCGGGCGCGACAGAGTCGAGGTACTCGATGTACCGCTTCGCAATCTCGTTCGTGTCGTTGACATCCATGTCGAGCGCGCACTGCGGATAGTCGCGCGTGGAGCCGACAAGAAGCTGCATGTCGGTGATGAGACGGGCGAGGGTGTTATTTTCGCCCGTGGCGTGGACGGCGGGATGGCTGCCGAGGATGCGGTCCAGCAGCGTGCTGCCTGAACGCGGGCGGCACGCGATGAACACCGGCCGGGTATCGCCATGCGTGGCGCGCGGCATCTTGGCGAGGTTGTCCTTCGAGAACACTTCAATCAGCGCATCAATTTCACGGTCGTGGGCATCCGGGTCGTAGGGGGGCGCGTTGACGCTGTTGGCTCGCGAGTAGGCGTCGAACGCCTTGTCGATCTCGCCGAGTTTTTCAAATGACTGCCCGAGCACATACCAGAGAGCTTCTTCGGCCCGCAGGTCGCCGCCGGCGTGAAGTGCATATGGCAGGCCGACTTCAATGGCGCGGGCGAAGTTTTTGCGGTTCATCTCCGCAGTAACGTATTCAAGGGCCATTCCGGCGTTGGCGGTTCGGGCAGCGATGTATGGTTCCAGCAACTCGAGGGCTTTGTTAACATCGCCGCCTCGTTCATGCGCGATGGCGGAGCAGCGAAGTGCCTCAAGATGGCCAGGCACGGTTTTCAGAACTTTCTCAAACTGCGTCAAGCCTTCACGGGTGCGACCGGCATCGACGAGATATCCGCCAAGCATGAGTCGCGCGTTGATGTCCTTGGGGTAAAGCTGCACGAACTTCTGGAGCTGGCGGATCGCATCGCTGCGTCGGCCTTCGTTGGCTTCCAACTGCGCGAGGATGAGCAGTGCCTGCGGGTCGTTCTTCCTGAGGTGCAGCAGTTCCTGGCAGACAGCGCGGCAGTCGATATGCCGACGCTCGTTCAGCAGCCGCTGGGCGCGCTGCACAAGGGCGTTGTATTGAATGGCCGTCAAAGCGGTCGATCTCCTTCACACGGTCGGGTCGGCGATTGTAAACCGCTGAGCCGCCGCCGGTGGGCGAAGCGCGATGTTATCGGCGTTTGGTGAGGCAACCTTGGGCGCGGGCGATGCGTATCCGAAGGTGGAAGCCGAGCGGTTCGGCTTGTGCGGTCTGGGCGGATTGTTCGGGTTCGATGTTCTGGGGGGAACCCGCCCCGTTCTGCTGTTAAAGCTTGGCTGTGCTGGAGTTGCCCATTGACCGAAGATGATTGAATGCCATACTTTACGGCGGTGGGATGCGCGAAAGGTCTGTTCGCAGGGCGGGTGATGAGGATGTCTGGACGATCGGAGAGGAGCGATTGATGCAAGTTCGAGGAGGCGCGTTCCGCCGCGGCGGGATCATTATTGGCGTGGCGGCAGTCGTCGGCGCGGGTTTTCTCGGTGCGCAGGTGCTGGGGCAGTCCGGTCGAGGCGGTTCGCCGCGTGGCGGTCCTGCAAGCCCACCCGGCGGCAAGGGCCAGATTCAGGTTCCTACGACGGCAGCGGATTTCTTCCAGCCCGGCACACAGCCTGACCCCACGGGCAAGGCGATGGTGCCGATCTTCTCTTCGATGAACTGTGTGATCTGCCACGGCGATTATCTGTGGCAGGAGTGGGAAGCGTATGCCGAGCCTTACAACGGCTGGGTGAACAGCATGATGGGTCAGTCTGCGCGCGATCCGATCTGGCATGCAGCGCTGGCGATTGCGAATCAGGACGCAGCGGGTTCGGGTGAGTTCTGCATCCGCTGCCATGCGCCCGGTGCGTGGCTTGCGGGTCGCAGCACGACAGGGGATTTGTCGCAGTTTGAGCCGCAGGATTTTGATGGCGTGAACTGCCACTTCTGCCACCGCATGGTGAGTCCTGTGCTGACGAAGGACAGCCCGGTTGAGGATCCGCCGATTCTGGCAGCGTTGGATTACCCGCCGGGCGGCCACTGGGGCAATGCGATGTTTGTCATCGACCCGGTGAGCAGTCGTCGCGGTCCGTTTGATGATGTGCCGATGAACCTTCACGGCCCGAATGATCCGATCATCTACTCGCCGTTCCATCTTGAGTCGGCGATGTGCGGCGCGTGCCACGATGTGAGCAACCCGGTGTTCGAGCGCCAGCCGGATGGCACTTACGCGCTCGCGCCGCTGGGCGAGCCTCACCCGACGATGAACCCGCATCAGATGATGCCTGAGCAGCGCACGTACAGCGAGTGGCTGCACAGCCAGTTTGCGAAGGGTGGCGTGCACTTCCCGGATGGTCGATTTGGCGGGAATCACCCGACGGGTGTGATGCAGTCGTGCCAGGACTGCCACATGCCCAAGAAGTTCACGGGCGGCTGCGCGTTCTGGGAGTGGGAGCCGTTCTTCCCGCGTCCCGACATGCCGCAGCACCACTTCGCTGGCGCGAACACGTGGGTGCTGGATGCGGTGTTCACGGTGTACGGGTACGAGAGCGGCTTGAATGAGGAATCGATCGCTGCGGCGCACGAGCGCACGGCGGACATGCTCCGCAACGCGGCGGATCTGGCTGTTGCCCTTGAGGACGATCAGATTCGCGTGCGCGTAACGAACTGGTCTGGCCACAAACTGCCGACGGGTTACCCGGAAGGCCGCAGAATGTGGCTGAACGTCAAGTTCTTCGATTCAAAGGGGAACGTGATCCAGGAGCACGGCGCGTATGACTATGAAACGGCGACGCTGACAACGAACAATACAAAGGTGTATGAAGCACACTTCGGCATCGGTGAAGATGTTGCGCAGGCGACGAACATGCCCGCAGGCAAGTCGTTCCACCTCGTGCTGAATAACGAGTTGCTGTTCGATAATCGCATCCCGCCGGTAGGCTTTACGAACGAGGCATTCGATTCAGTTCGTGCCCGGCCTGTGAACTATGGATACGCGGATGGCCAGCACTGGGACGACACGCATTATCCGGTGCCACCTGGCGCAGCGAGCGCGGTGGCGACGCTGTATTACCAGACGACATCTCGCGAATACATCGAGTTCCTGCGGGATCAGAACACAACGACGCTCGACGGCGTTCGCGCGTATGAACTGTGGGAACTGCATGGCAAGAGCGCGCCGCTCGACATGAACTCCGCAAAGATCAAGATCGCTCAGCCGATTGTGGGCGACCTGAACAATGACGGATGCGTCGATGTGCTTGACCTGCTGATTCTGCTCGGATCATGGGGACCATGTGGCAAGGCTCCATGCGCAGCGGACCTCAACAGCAGCGGCGCGGTGGACGTGCAGGACCTGCTGATCCTGCTGAGCAACTGGGGCTGCTGAGGCCGATCTGGATGTGGAATGACAACGCCGCGGCGTAACGAACCGCGGCGTTTTCTTGCGCAGGTGGAATGCGCGGCGCAGATTGCCCAGCCTGCACAGATGGAAGGGTTTTCCCAGAAGGTGAACATGCGCATGAGCGGGGGAGATTTCGATGCAGTCGTTTGGACGGGAGCGTGTGAATCGTACGGTTGAGTCAATCGCGGACCACATCCGCGTGCAGGAGCTTGACCATGACCAGTCGAATCAATCTTCGGAACCAGGGAACACAGGCCGCGTTGCTGACGCCTGTTGCGCTGGGGCTTGCCTTCAGCCTTCCCGCGGTGGCGGACCCGCCGTCAGAGCTGCATCTGACGGGCATCGTGCGCGACTTCCGCGAGCGCACCGTACCCGGCGGCCATCCGGATTTCGAGCGGCAACCCGCTAAGGGGTTCGGTCTCTACGCAGGCCTTGTCCATCACGTGCTTGATGCGGATGGCAAGCCGACGTTCAGCGGCGAAGGGTACAAGGTGCTCGCCCAGCCGCGTGATGCCATGAACCGCCCGCTGGCGTGGCACTTCTACAACAGCTACTGGGTGTGCCACTCTGGTTATCCGGATCAGGATTGCGTTACGCTGAAGGACAGCGGCGCGAAGCTGAACTTCAAGATTTGCTTCGTGTCGGCGGTCTTCAACCCCGACGGCACCAGCACGTGGACATACCACGTCAGTGAACTGGGCGTGCCGGGCGGCAAGGACCTCTCACACTGGAACCTGAAACTCGACCCGTCCCATCAGGTTGTGGATTGGTCGCCCAAGTCCGGCAACAACCATGTAACTGGTGTGTCCGTAGGCACCGATGGTTCAACCGGGTTCTATGGCATTAAGTGGGACGTTACGGACGCATTCTCATCCGGCACATTCACCGTTACGCTCGACAAGCAGTACTTCGGCGGCACCAACGTCGCGGGCGTGTTGGCTAAGGGCGGCAACAAGTCGGACAAGGCCGACTTCTTCAGCCCCACCACAACGCTCTCCGACAACAGCACACCTTTCAGCCCGACTTACAGCTTGACGTATGACCAGAACCTTGGTGATACGATTGGCACGGTTGGCCCGCTTGATGTCGGCGGCATTACTTCAGCGGAGTCATTCTCGCAGTGGTTCCGTGATGTGCCCGGCGTCAATATGTCCAAGCCGATCACCATCAAGCTGGTTCGCCAGGAGAACGGCAGCTACGTCTTCGATGATCGCGACGATGAGAACTACAGCGGCCTCAACGGGTTCTTCCCCATCGAGAACGCGCTGTTCGGTCAGTCGGGCGGCTCGCCGAACCGTAACTTCCACTTCACCTTTGAGATTCATGCCGACTTCACGTATGACGCCAACGGCAACCAGTTCTTCCACTTCATCGGCGACGATGACGTGTGGGTGTTCATCGACGGCAAGCTGGTGATCGATATCGGCGGTGTGCATGCTGCGGTCGAGCAGTACGTCGATCTCAGCCGCCTCTGCCTCGATCACGGCAAGACGTATCGCCTCTCGTTCTTCTTCGCTGAGCGGCATCGTACGCAGTCCAACTGCCGCATCGTGACGAACCTTGAACTGGAGACCCGCGGCGTCCCGGCGATCACGGCCATGTTCGATTGATCCATGTTTTCTGATGCTCCTCCACAAGGCCCGGCTGGTTTGCCGGGCTTTTTTCATGCGCAGACCTGCTTCTGGATCGGCCCCGGAGTGCAATCCCCGCCGGGTGTCTGCTACACTGATGCAATGAGTTCACCCGTGATGAGTGCTGATCCGATCCTTCAGGACGCCAAGCTGAATCTGGTGCTGCCGACCAAGCCGGTCGTTGGGCGCGTTGTGTCCAACGAGCTGTGCATGAAGGGCAAATCCGCCAGCTTCGTGCGGCATGTGGCGATCGACGTTTCAGGCACGCCGCTCGCGGGCAACTTCCTCGCTGGGCAATCCTTCGGCATCATTCCGCCGGGCGTTGATGAGACCGGCAAGCCGCATAAGGTCAGGCTCTATTCTGTCGCATCCCCATCATGGGGCGAAGACGGCGCGGGCAATGTCATTTCCACAACGCCCAAGCGACTGCTTGAGGAAATCAAAACGGACGACGAACCCGGCGGCCATCGCCTGTACGTCGGCGTGTGCAGCAACTATCTCTGCGATCTGAGGCCGGGCGATGAAGTGCTCGTTTCTGGGCCGAACGGCAAACGATTTGTGTTGCCGGTGAATCCCAATGATCACGATTACGTCTTCATCGCCACAGGCACCGGCATTGCGCCGTTCCGGGGTATGGCAATGGAACTGCTGGAGCCTCGCTCCGGTGCACCCTGCACGAGCAACATTCACCTGCTCATGGGCGCGCCATACACGAGCGATCTGCTTTACGATGAACTCTTCACACGGCTGGCGCGCGAACATACAAACTTCCACTACCACACTGCCATCAGCCGCGAGAAGCGGGAAGACGGCAGTCGGGGCGTCTATGTGGATCGTCTGATGGAAGAAAAACTCGACATCTTTCGTCCGCTGCTTTCAAGCCCGCGCACGCTTATCTACATCTGCGGCCTTGCAGGCATGCAGGTTGGGATCTTCACAGCGTTGGCAGCGCACGGACTGGATGACGGCTATTTACAGGTGAAGGAAGAACTCGCAGGCACGCCTGTGAGTGAATGGGACCCGGCCCAAGTGAAGCGATACGTGCGCCCCACGCATCGCTGCATGTTGGAAGTGTATTGACAGCAACGAGATTGGGGGACTGTATGAAGTGTTCCGGTCGAATCTGTGTGCTTTTTAGTGCATCGTTTTTGGCGATGGCGAACATCGCGCAGGCTGCGTTTCAGGATGAGCCGCCGAAGGTTCCCCGGCTTGAAGATATCCCGGAGCAGTTTCGGCCGCGGCCTGCACCCAGCCCGCCGGTGTTGTGGCTCGTGGCTCCGCTTGATCTTGACGAAGCAGAGTGGTATTTCGACCAACTCACGTTGAGCGATCCGCAGCGTCAGGCGGCGAGGCGACTCTTTGAGAGCTATCGTGCAGACTATGACGCGATTGCTGAAAGCGACATCGTTGCGCTTACGGCACAGGGGGCGGAGCTTGCCGAAGCGAGGTTCCATCGCTCGCAAAATCGCATCGAAGATTTTTTGGTGCCGCTGACGGAGAAACACACAGGCGATCACCATCGTTTGAGCACTCGCGTTGCATCGCTTGATGCCATGTTTTTCGCTGAGTTGGCGCTTATTCTGGCCGAGGAGCAGATTGATCGATTGCCGTCATTGGAAGCGACTCGAAAGCGAACTCGCTATTCGGCGATTTTCCAACATCGACGCGGTGATGGTGTTGGGTTCGATCTGGTGAAAATGGTCGATGCGCTGAGCCTCTCCACCGATCACGAACGGGCGATTCAACCGATTCTTGAAGAATATGTATTCGTCATGGCTCCACTTGCTGAAGCAAGGTATCGGGAGCGTGTCAATCGCGATGCCCGAAATGCGAAGTTTGAGCAACAGCATCCGCAGCCGTGGGGTGAAGAAACCATCATGCGGCGGAGCCGGATGGTGCTGCAGCCACTCGCACATGCAGAGCAGCGCATGCGAGCGGTGAATGTGGCGTTTGCAGAACGGATCATCGCTGAACTGCCGCAGGCCGCGGCGGATCAACTGAGAAATCAGATCGACGCTCTCTTGCACCCGAAGTATTATCCCGATCGCGATGCCGAAAAAATCTGGGCACAGGCAGCGCGCGTGCTGGCGATAGATAGCCTGCAACCCGATCAGCGTGCAGCGATCGAGAGCTTTCTGTTTGATTATCGGCTGAAATATGACCAGATACGACGAAGACTCGATACGCGCGTTTCAGAATGGGATGCCAAGTTTGAAGCGACACTTGCAATGAACGTCTTTGAGGAGCAGGAGCATCTCAAACTTGTGGACGCGATGCTCAGTGAACGCCGCGAGCTGAGCACCAAGACGCTGCGTGATATTCGCGAAGTCCTCACATCCGAGCAGATCGCTGAAGCGAAACTTGAGCAGGCAAATCGTTGAACTATCCATGCTGCATTCGGGTCGATTCGCATCATGGCCGCCACGCAGGCTGTAGTTGAGTTGGCGGCAACGCCATTTGGCCAGATGCGGTCACGGCAACGCAACATGCCCCAATCTCCGCAGTTCGCCATGCGGCTGCAACGTCATATTTGGCATCAAGTTAGAGAGATGATGCAGCATGGAGCATGTGGTTAATGTGACAGTCCCTGCGAAAAATACGATAATTCATTTGACAGGGGGGGGGGGGAGTAAAGTACATAACACGCATCCGACTTTTCTGGAGGACATGTTATGCATAAAAACGTTCTTGCGCGTAGCATCGTGGTTGCGGCGGCCTTGGTCGCATCATTCGCATCTGCCGGTAATCCCCCAACCGGTCCCACAAACTGCTTCGTATCTGAAATACATAGCTGCTGCTTTATAAGCGGCGTTGATTGTATATTGTGCAACAGAGCGGGCTATCTCTGGATGTGTTGCCCACAGTGGATATTCGATTCTGATGCTGTGGTCTATGTGCCATCGCCGTCGGGTTCCCCGTGGCCAACGGTTCAACCGGTTGCAGAGTTAGTAAGCTGCAGGTACATGGCAGTCTACTGTTCGACGACCGTAATCGGTCAGTGCTTCTGGGATGGATTTCCGACTGAGACGAAATGTCAAAGTTTCCTGACACCCCTCACGGGGGCATGTCCATGAGAGCAGTCCCTCTTGTGGCGGTTGTGTTCGTGGTGTCCTTGGCTGTGGCCGCGCCACCACGCGCGCCGGTGGGCGATCGCCCACATGTTCAAGTATCGTTGGCACCGACGATGTGGCTTGTATCGCCGATGTCGGAGATCGAGTTCGCGGATTATGAAGAACGTCTTAACTTGAGCGAAGCACAGAGTCGAATAGCCCGCAATCTGATTCGGCGCTATCGAGACGATCTGGGCGAGATTGAACGGGAGTTTATGCCTGGATTGAGGGAGCGTGGGGCCGAACTTGCTCAGGAGCATCATGAGCGCGGGTATACAAAGCGTCTGGCTGACCTGACGGATCAGCACGTTCGCGACCATCATCGCCTGCATCTCAAGGTCAAGGAGCTTGATGCCATGTTGTTTTCTGATCTCGCAATGTTCCTTGCGGATGAGCAAATTGACATCATGCCGTCTATCCAGGCGTCCCGCCAACGTAGTCGGTACCCCATTGAACGAACGTTGCGAGCAAGTGTCAGGGGGATCAATGTCGATTTGACGCGGCTCATAGCAGATATGGAGTTGCCAGAGAGCGTTGAGCGCACGATTCGTCCCTTACTTGATGAGTATGGATTCTTGATTGGTCCCCTTCTTGAAGCCCGGTATCAAGAGATGATCAATCGTCGGGCAAGAGTTACTCGATTCTGGTCTGCGTACCCCACACCTGGCGACGAGTATTTCTTGTCGCGTCGTCGTCAATTGCATCTGCCCCTTGTGCGCATTCACGAGAGGATTCGATTGTGTAACTTGAGATACCTTGATCTACTTCGGGGTGCATTGCCAGCGCCATATGGCGAGACTTTGAGGGAGAAGTTCGATGCTGAAGTGCATCCGCTTTACTATCCAGATCGCGATGCCACGAATCTCAAGCAGTTCGTTATCGAAATTGCGTCGCGCAGTGATCTGCAGCGCGAACAACACATGATGATGGAAGCTCTTATGGACCGATACCATAGCGAGTACGATCGCATTCGCGAGCGACTTGATCGAACAGTATCCGCTTTTGAGGCTAATTTTGAAGCCACGCTTGCCCTTATGGCTACAGAGAAAGAGGCCTACGAGGCCGAAGTAAAAGTGATTCTGGGTGAGCGGCGTGGATTGAATCTTGCCACGAAGAATGGCGTCACGGCGATTCTCACGCCCGAGCAGATCGCTGCTCTGGGATTGGGCGAAGGGCCGAAGTAGCCCTTTGGTGGACTGTCATGCTCAGTCTTCCCCATCATCTCCGCGTCGGTCATCCTGCTTCTGCAGCGCACGCCATGTGAGGATGCCCACTGCGATCATGCCGATCGAGATGACGATGCTTGCGAACACGCGACACTCCTCTCAGGTATGAATGATCGTATCATCCTGTCTATGGATGAGCATCAGCCGATCGAGGCCACAGAAACGACGCCGATCGAATCGTCGCCGATTTTGAATGCGGCGATGGCGCTTTGGGAGCCTCTGGCGGCATTCGCATGGGATTGTTACCTCGTGTGCGGTCCAGGCGTGCTGGTCGTCGATGAACAAACGCTTCTTCTCACTGCGGCACAGCATGAGGCGGGTCGTTCCGTCCCGATTCAGCCTGGCTACGCGCCGTTGACCGACATCCCGCCGGGCGACGACTTTATCCGTATCGTCAAGACCTACAACCCGCGCAGACAGATCGTGCTCATGGTGATTGCTGGCGAGGCGGATTCCATGCGGGAGCAACTTCTCGTGCTTGAAGCGGGCGATGGCGGTAGACCAACACCGCCGGAGTGCTTTGGCAACAAGACAATGTAATGTCCGACTTGTTGGCTTGTGCCTTTCACGTGAGCAGACGCACGATGTCGTTGTACGTAACTACGATGAACAGTGTGCCGATGAGGAACAGGCCGATGATGGTGACCGCATTCTGAAATGCGATCGAAGGCGGGCGACCCTTGAACTTCTCATACAGCAGGAAAAGGAACAGGCCTCCATCCACGATCGGGAGCGGCAGGAAGTTGATCACGGCAAGATTTACGCTGATCATGCCGAGTAGCAGAATCAGGTAGATGAATCCCTTTTCGGCAACTACCGCGCCAATGTGCACGATGCCGATCGGGCCACGAAGCTGATCCACGCCAACCGTTCTGCGGAACAAACGGTCGATCGTCAAATACGTCATGACGACCAGCTTGTGCGTTTCCTCAATGCCCATGCGAATGGCGGTGATCGGGTTGCCGCCCGCGCTTCGCGTCGTCATCACCGGCTCGAACATGATGGCATCCAGACTCGCAGTCCACACAAGCGCGTGAAGTGAGCGAACATCATCCGCGCTGAGCGACAACGTGAGCGTTTCACGGTCTTTGTCAGGTGTCGGATGAATGATCGATACCGTCAGGTCTGCGGGTGCACCAAACTCGTGTGCCCGTTGCGTGAAGGCACGCAGCGCCTCACGCAGGTCACGCCAATCTGAAATCGTCGCATTTTCAATCATCTCAATCCGCGTACCGGGCAGAAGCTGAAGATTCGCAATCGGTGTGAGTGAGGATTGCAGCCGTTGCGGAGCTTCAACTCCGGTTGCAGTGAGCACGCGATTCATGGGTGAAGCGACAATCGGCGTGCCCCATGCATAACCCGGCGAGACGCCGAGAATGCCTGTCCGCTTGAATGTTCCTCTCGCTTCAATGCGTGCGGTGAGCGTCACTTCTTTGCCATCGCGCAGCACAACCATCTCCACCGGCCCCAGCGGGCGCGATGCGATGTACTCGCGGAACTCCGCCATGCGTGGCGCATGACGATCGCCGATGCGCAGCACCACGTCGCCTCGCTTCAGAATGTCGCGGTTAGCTCCTGAGGAGACATCCTCAATCTGAACAAGCGGCACCAGCCCGAAGAGGCCTTCCTCAAAGTTCTGTATCGCGGTCGGCCCTGCATCAGGATCGCGCAGCAATTGATACGTGGGTTTGACATCAATGAATGCTGTGATGCGATCACCCGTGATCTTGCCGCGTTCGTCAACCTGCGCCCACACGGTGTGAACGGGTTGGCCGTAAGAGGCGCGAGCGGCGCGGTGAAACTGTTCAAAGGTAGTGATGCTTCGCCCCGCAGCTTCGATCATCGACATGCCAGGCGTAACGCCATGATCCGCCAGTCCGCTGCGCTCGTAGAGCATTTTCAGAACAGGTGCCGCGCTTCGGTCGTAGAGTTTGTTCGACGACGCAGGCGCGATGCCCAGGCTCAGCAAGCCGGTGGAATCTTCGCGCTCAGGCGTGAGTCGGAAGATGATCGGTTCATCAACACCCTCTCGCTGCACCGTAAGCGCCACAGGCATATCCGGTCTGCCCATCGCGGATGCGATCTGCAGATCGGCGAACGTCTCTGCTGGCTTGCCATTGATGTGCGTTACGCGGTCGCCCGGTTGCAGGCCCGGCATCGTGATGCCGAGCGATTCTGCGTTCTCAGGCATGGTGACGCCTGCCGGGAGCGTGGGGGAAGTCTGTCCCACGACCGGCGCTTCAAAGCTCACGCCCCACATAAAGGCGATGATGAACAGAACCGCTGCGAGTACAAGGTTCATGATGACGCCCGCAGAGACGACAATCATGCGTTTGCCCACAGGGCAGCTTGTGTAGCTGCGCGGATCATTGGAAACAGCGTTGGGATTCGCGTCTTCCTGTCCGAGCATTTTGACGAAGCCACCGATCGGCAGCCAGCGCAGCGAGTACTCGGTTTCGCCGATGCCGTACTGCTTGAGTTCATGCTCCGTCAGGTTCGGCGGTGTCTTGCCGGTACGTTCAATGACGCGCGGCCACGTGGAGCCGAGCGCGAAGCCCACGCCCTTGCGCCATGCCACTGCGACCGGACCCATGCCGACTGCGAAGGCTTCCGTGCGAATACCTGCCCACTTCGCAGCGACAAAGTGGCCGAGTTCGTGGATGAAGATCAACAGGCCGAAGCCGAGGATCATCAACAGGAGATTGAAGATGAGTGAGAGAGTTTCCATGAGAGCGAATCGACTTCACATTCAACGCCTGCAGGGGCGAGCAATCCACAAGAAGCTACACCGCTGCGGGGCGAGCCGCGCGACTGACGGATTCCCGCACAAGCCGCCTCGCTTGCTGATCTGCCTCGAAAACGTCTTCCAGGGTTCGTACCGGCGTCGGATCCAATCGATGCAGCGCATCGCCTACGAGCGACGTAATGCGGCCGAACGGGATTTGCTTCGCAAGGAACGCTTCCACCGCGGCTTCGTTCGCAGCATTGAAGATCGCACCTGCAGTGCCGCCGGTTTCGATGACCTGATACGCCAGTTTCAAGGCACCGAATCGGTCGTGATCCACCGGCTCGAAATCCATTTTGGAGAGCGCGGCCCAGTCAAGGAAGTTGCCCTTGCCGACAGCGCGTCGTGGCCATGTGAGCGCGTATTGAATCGGTGTGCGCATGTCCGGCGCGCCAAGCTGTGAGAGAATCGACCCGTCAATGAACTCGACGAAACTGTGAATGATCGACTGCGGATGCACGATCGCATCGATCTTCGAGGCGGGCATATCGAACAGCCAGTGCGCTTCGATTACTTCAAGAGCTTTGTTCATGAGCGATGCAGAGTCGATCGTCACTTTGCGACCCATCGTCCATGTGGGGTGGTTGAGGGCCTGCTCAACCGTCGCGTTCTCGATTCGTTCACGTTCCCATGTGCGGAACGGACCGCCGGATGCGGTGATGATGATGCGGGCGACTTCATCCTGCACGCATCGACCAGATGTTTGCACGTTTTCAAGGCACTGAAAGAGTGCGCTGTGCTCAGAATCAACCGGCAACAGGTTAATCCCTTTCTTGCGCACGAGCGGCATCACGAGCGCGCCCGCAGCGACGAGGGTTTCCTTGTTCGCCAGCGCGATATCACAGCCGCGCTCAATCGCTGCCATTGTGGCGGGTACGCCCGCCGAACCAACCATCGCGCCAACGACGAGATCGCCCGGCATGGCGATATTCTGTACGAGTTCAAGGGCTGCGTCCTGACCCACATAAAGATGCGGAATGCTCTTGAGCGCAGCAGCGGCACTTTCGCTGGCCACTGCAATGTTCTTCACATTGAAACGTGCGGCCTGCGCTGCGAGCAGTTCTGCGTTGTTGCCTGCTGCAAGGCCGACGACTTCAAAGTTCGCGAAACCAACGGCGCGCAGATGCTCCACAACGGCGAGCGTATTAACCCCGATCGAGCCGGTTGAGCCGAGCACGATGAGACGGCGAGAGAGTGGGGCGGATGTGTCATTCATGGTGTGATGCTGGAAAAGCGAGCGACCATGCGGATCAATCATCCGCACTTTGCTCGGCACGTTCACGCACGGCGGGGGACACTTTGCCACGATTACGATAAAGCGGGCGACGTTTCTTGTCTGGCTTCGTTTCAGTGGTGGCTGGCACAGCGACAGTAACCGGCGCGGGAGCGGGTTCGGAAGCTGCGATCCCCTTGACTTTCTTCCTGGTCTTGCGGCCGCGCGTCTTGTTCGAGTTCCCTTCGCCGACCACCACAAGCGTTGGTTTGGGCGACGGCGGCTCAGGCGTACGCACGGTCGGCGTTGGCTGCGGCGGAGCAGACGCTACATTCGCGGGGTTCGCAGTTGGAGTTTCACCGCCTCGCTTGCCGCGACGCCTTCGGCGACGTTTGGATTTCTCGCCGGGTGTGCTTTCAGCCGCTACTGCGGGCGCAGGAGTTGGCGCAGGCGGCGGAGCTTGAGCGGGAGCGATGGTTGTTGTCATTCGATCGTCTGGCGTGCGAGTCTCGGCGTTACCGCCTCGACCTCGGCCGCCACGCCTGCGTCGGCGACGTTTGCGTCCTGGGTCCTGTTCAGCCTGGCCATTGACAGGCATTGCGCCTGCAGCTTGTGGCGTTGGCGATGGTGCGGGTTGCTCCTGCTTGGATGGCGAAACAGGTGCGGGTGGTGCGAACAGCTTCGCAATGCGATTGGCATCGTCTGGACTCACAGAGGACATGTGATTTTTGAGGTCGATGTCCTTTGCTTCCTCGGCACAGCGGCTGAGAATGTCGCGAGAGGTGCAGCCGAGCTCCTTTGCCAGCGCATGGATGCGCATCGTTTCGGTGAAGACGGGTTCTGGCTCAGCATTCGGTGCGGCTTCGACTTCCGTTGTAACGAGCAGGGGCGCTTGCTCGGCAGTGTCGTCGCCGCGTCGTCGCCTTCTGCGTCGTCGTCGCTTGCGCTTGCCGCCTTCGCTTTCTTCGGCGCTCTCTGCGGGTGAGTCGTCGTCCTCATCGTCAGCCAGCATGATGCTCGTCGCGCTGGCCGGGCCGGCAGCCGATTTCTTCGGTGCGGCCTTTGTGTCGGCGGCCTTGATCGCAGGCTCCACTTCAGCGGCTGCGGCTTCCAATTCCTGAATCGTCGGGATGCGCGGTGCGGGAAGCTGCGCGATGTCGATGTCCGCATTGCGGTCGTCGTAGGCGTAGAAATCGACACGATCGTGCGCGATGGCATCACTCACACGAACGTCGATCTTGCGGCCCGTCGCATCTTCCATTCGCACGAGTTCACGGCGCTTTGCGCTCAACAGCACCGATGCCACGCGCGGCGAACACGCAATTTCCACTCGTCGCACGCGATCGAACTGAAGCAGATAGCCGATCTGCCGCGTGGCGTCCGCTGCAACGGTTTCCGCCGACTTGATCTCACCGTGGCCGTTGCAGTGCGAACACGGTACGAAGTGGCTCTTTCTCAGGCTCGGCCGCATTCTCTGTCGTGTCATCTCGACGAGGCCGAAATCACTGATTTTGAGAATCGTTGCTTTCGCGCGATCACGTTTCAGATTGTTCTCAAATCGCTCTTCGATCAGTCGGCGATGCTTCGCCGATCGCATGTCGATGAGATCGTTGATAATTAGGCCGCCAAGATCACGCAGTCGAAGCTGTCTGCAGATTTCATCAACGGCTTCGCAGTTTGTGTTGTAGGCGTTTGTTTCGCTGTCTCTCGCGGCGCGGCTCTTGCCGGAGTTCACGTCGATCGCCACCAGCGCTTCCGTCTGATCGATCACCAGTTTGCCGCCTGATGGCAGCGGCACTTCGCGGCTGTGGATCAGTTCAATCTGCCGCTCAATGTCGAATGCGTGGAAGATCGGTGTGCGTTTGCGGTAGTGAATCACCTTCGGTGCGGAACGCGGCGCGACCACAGAGAGGAACGTGCTGGCCCGCTCGTAGGCGGATTCCGAATCCACGATGATTGCTTGAATCGAAGGCCGCAACACATCGCGAATGGTGCGGATGAGCAGGTCTGTTTCGGTGTAGAGTTCGCACGGGGCCTTGTGGCTCTTGATGCGCTTCTCCATCGCCTTCCACAACCGCTGCAGGTAGGCCGCATCGCGCTTCAGTTCTGTCTTGGGTTGTTCGAAACCCGCCGTCCGCAGGATGAACCCGAAGCCTTCCGGCAGGTCAAGTGAATCGAGAATCTTGCGCATTTCGCGCCGCTTCTCTTCATCTTCAACCTTGCGGGATACCCCCACGCGGTCCATGTCGGGCATCATCACCAGCAGGCGGCCGGGGATGGAGAGATAGCTCGTGAGCGTCGGCCCCTTCGTACCGATGCCCTGTTTGAGCACCTGCACGAGAATCTCATCGCCCCTGCGCAGTGCTTCCTGAATCAGCGGCCGTTCTTTGCGCGGAATCTTTTTGCCCACGCGCTCGGTTCGCTCAACGCCAGGGAAATAGCGAGGATGCAGATCTGAAATGTGAAGGAAGCCGTTCTGGCCTGCGCCGTAATCGACGAAAGCGGCTTGAATGGCGGCTTCAACGTTGGTCACGCGACCCTTGTAGATGTTGCCGACATTCGTCGCCGTCGCGGTACGTTCGGTGAACAACTCTTCGAGATGATTTTCCTGAACGATTGCGATCCGGCATTCCTCGCCGGGCGAATCGTTGACGACCATCAACTCAGGGGCGTCGGTTTTGTTCTCGTTCTTTTTCGGAGCCACGTGGGCTTTTCTCCGTGTGAAAGCCCGACGAGCGGAACGCGTGGCGGATGGAATCGCGCATCAGCATTGCAGCAACCATGCCGCATCAGGGCGGAGCCTTGCGGCCCACCCGTTTCGCTGTTGTGGTTGTCGATCCCAAGTGTGCGCACTGCGCCCCAAAGTTCGTCGGTGGCCTGCCGCGATCCGCCGGGGTCCATCCTGCACGGCACCCGAAGGTGCGGCTGGGGACTTCATATCCGGGAGGCCCGCGCGGGCCGGTGTATTCGTTGCTCTCGAAGCTCTAAGTGGCGGACCAACCGCCGGTTGCTTCAGGAAGGACTTTCTGCAGCTCGTCGCGGAGGGCGTTCAGCACCTGCCGCTCGGAATCGAACGAACCGACCTTTCGGGCGAGACGCTCACATTGGGATACATCGACCGATCTGACGACGCGCTTGACGTGCGGAATCTGGGATGGAACCAAAGATAGTGTACGCAGCCCAAGCCCGATGAGCAACATCGTGTATGTGATGTCGCCTGCGATCTCGCCGCAGAGGCTTGTGGGGATATTGAACCGGCGGGCGGAGCGGATGATGCTCTTGATGAGCTGGAGCACAGCCGGATTCGCCGCTGTGTAGAGATTCGCCACCCGCTCGTTGCCGCGGTCCACGGCCAGCGTGTACTGAATGAGGTCATTCGTGCCGATTGAGAAGAACGCAACCTCCTTGGCGAACACGGTTGCCATGAGCGCAGCGGACGGCACTTCGATCATCATGCCAAGCGGTATGTTCCGGTCGAACTCGATGCCATCTTCCTGACATTCTTCCATCACATCGTTGAAGATCATTTTCGTCTGACGAAGCTCAAGCGCTGTGGAGATGAGCGGGAACATCACCTTGATCGGACCATATGCCGAAGCGCGAAGGATGGCCCTCAACTGTGTCTTGAACATCGGCAGGTTCTGCAGACAGAAGCGAATCGAACGCAAGCCGAGGAACGGATTACGCTCCGGTTCATCCGCTCGCTCCTGGGTGTATTTGTCCGCGCCAAGGTCCAGCGTGCGAATCGTCAGCGGTTTGCCCTTGAGCAGTTCGATCGATCGGCGATACGACTGGAAATGATCTTCTTCAGTTGGCTCCGTCTCACTGGTGAGGTAGAGAAACTCCGTGCGATAGAGACCGACGCCCTCGCCGCCTGCAGCCAGCAAAGGTTCGATCTCATGGGCGAACTCGATGTTGCCCAGCAGCTCAATGTGCGTGCCGTCGAGCGTGACGGACTCCTGCTCCGCAAGGCTGATGAGGCCTGCCTTGAGACCCGCCAGACGTTCCACATCAAGCCGATAGGACGCGAGTGTTTCTTCATCCGGTCGAAGAATGACGACGCCGGATTTGCCATCGATGATGACCTGATCGCCCTCGTTGACATGCCGCGTAACGCGCTGGCACCCGACGACCCCCGGGATGCCAAGCGCCGCAGCGACAATCGAACCATGGCTTGTGCGACCTCCCGCATCAGTCGCGAAGCCGAGCACCTGATTCGTATCCAGCGAAGCAGCCTGTGTGGGCGTAAGCTCATGGGCGATGACGACCACTGGCTCGGTAACCTTTGTCAAACGATCCTTCGATTGGCCCACCAGCTTGCCCAGCAGGCGGCGATCAAGGTCCAGCACGTCGTTCGCCTTCTGGCGGAAGACCTCGCTACCCATTGCGCGGAATCGGTCGGCTAGGTCGCGGAATGACTCAGAGACGGAGTAGGCCGCCGTGACGTGCTCGCGTTCAATCCGCTTGCGGATCGGCGCCATCAGGGTTTTGTCGTGCAGCAGGCCGAGGTGGAACTCAAAAATCTTGGCAGGTTCTGGCCCCAGTTTCTCAGCGGCGCGATCGCGGTCTGCCTGAAGATCGCGAATCGCGCTCTTCAGGGCTTCGTCGAACCGCCCGGCCTCGGCCTCGACCTCGGAATCCGGCACGACGTGATAGGGAACATGCTCGCGGACATCGTCGAGGATGAATGCCCGACCGATGACCACGCCGGAGGAGACCGGAATTCCCTTGATAACTTCCATGAAACAGTCGGAGCGGAGCCGGGGCCTGGAGGGTGCGGCGACTTCTCGCCGGTCGCTCAGCCGGGCAGGTGCCGCGCCATCCCCTTCAATCGGGGGAAGGCAGGCGAAGTATAACGCGACTTGAGCAACAAATGGGAAGCCATGCAGGTGGCAAATCCTCACGGATTTTCCTTGTTCAGGCCGCGGGTGTGAGGTACGGTAGATCGGTGTCCGGGT
>DAOMNO010000012.1:70034-113190 GCA_035443885.1 Phycisphaerales bacterium | reverse complement strand
ATGATGCATCCTCCGGAGGAGAGGGGAACCCGGACACCGATCTACCGTACCTCACACCCGCGGCCTGAACAAGGAAAATCCGCGAGGATTTCAGGTTGGGTGGTGTTGATTGATTTCTGACGGGGTAGGCTTCTCGCCTGGAGTTGCCTGAGCGGGGCGAAAAGGCTTGTTCGCGGTTCAATCAAGTTGTACGAGTGTGGACGATCCCGAACAGACGCACACCGCTTGCGAACGGCTGAAATCCCGCCACAATGCTCCGGCATAAGATTTCGCCCCATCCCCGGCCGTTCGCGTCCACGCGCCCGGCAGCCCGGATTTTGAGAGTGCATGCTTCGATTCGCCGTTTATGACGAAACCGGTCCTGCCGACCGCTGGCTGCTGAAGGGGGCGCACCTTGTCGGCCGCGACGACCTGCCTACCGAGGGTACGGTTTCCTTTGAGCGCGGCGCTGTGGTGTGCCACAAGCGCGGCAATCGCAGCACGGGCCTTTGCCTTCTTTACGATGCAGGCAGCGCGGGGCGATTGATGCTCCAGACCTGTCTGCTGCCTGATCGCGAAACGCCGTACCTTCTCTCCGTTGAACTGGCGCGGCATCGCATCAAGATGTTCATCGCCAAGAGCGAAGAATGGCAGATGTTCGATCTGAGCGACGGGCACCCCGCCATGAAGCTTTGGGAAGAGGCGCGAGTGCTGCTCACTTCTGCGCTCACGGAAGTGGACCCGCTGAAAGCCGATCGCGCTGCGAGGCGATCGCTGGAGTGCGGCATCGAAGCCACGGAGCGGCTCGCGCTGGCGCATGCGGAGATTCTGCTGCACCGCCGCTTTGCGACTCGCCGCGCGTCGAGTTCCACACTCGGTGTTCGTATTTCGCCCGCGATGAACAGCGCGGGGCTGCGCGAACTCATTGCACGCGACTTTGATGTGGTGGTGATTCCGCTTCGTTGGCGCGATCTTGAAGTAGAAGAGGGGCGGTACAACTGGGAGCCGGTCGATCGCTGGATGCAGTGGGCGAAGAGCCAGAACAAGCCGATCGTTGCGGGGCCTCTGCTGGATTTTTCCAGGGAAGCGATGCCGGACTGGATGTATGTATGGCAGCATGACTACGACACGTGTCGTGATCTTGCGTATGACCACATGGAGCGCGTGGTGCAGCGATACGCGCCTGCGGTGGGCATCTGGAATCTCGCCGCGGGGCTGAATATCAACGACAACTTCCGTTTCACCTCTGAGCAGATGATTGATCTCGTGCGCATGGCGGCTCTGCTCGTCCGGCAGGTTCGCAAAGGTGCGAGGACGATGATAGAGCTATGTCAGCCATTCGGCGAACACAGCGCACGGAACGCAGATTCCGTCGCACCGATTGCGTTCATCGAGCGGCTTGTGCAGGAAGGCATCCGGCTGGATGCGGTGGGCGTGCAACTTCTGTTCGGTTCCGTGGGCACGGGGCGTGAGACGCGCGATCTGATGCAGGTGAGCAGTCTGCTGGATCGATTCTTCCTGCTGGAGATTCCAGTGATTGTTTCGGCGATGGGTGTGCCGAGCGAGCCGGGGAATGCCGAAGGCGGCTGGTGGCGCGAGCCGTGGACGCCTGAGTCACAGGGATTGTGGCTGGCTCGTGTTTTTGCGATGGGCATGTCGAAGCCGTTTGTCGAATCGATGTTCTGGCACGATCTGGTTGATTCTCCAGGGAGCGCGACCCCCGGCATGGGTTTGATTACTGCTGAAGGGCGCGGCAAGCAATCGCTGAGCCGATTAGTGGGTGCGCGGAAGCGGTTGCGCAAGCCGCTCGGCCCGCTGAAGCTGCCTTCCAAGGCATCTGATCCGCCCGCGCCGCCTGTTGAGGCATGAACGCCGCACGCACAAGTCGCGATCGTTTGCCGGGCGGGGCGTTGATGCTCGCGCTTCTGGCGGTGTTCGTTGTGGTGATGGCTGCGATGCGCATTGATCGGCCGTTTCATCGCGATCTCTCCGCGCTGGCTGTTGCAGCGTGGCCCGACATGCGAATCAACCTGAACACCGCAACGGAGGCGGAACTACAGCTCCTGCCGGGCATTGGCGCCGCGCTGGCTATGCGAATCGTTGAAGATCGTCAGGAGCGAGGCGCGTATCAGTCGGTTGATGACCTTCAACGAGTGCGCGGCGTCGGGCCGGTCGTGCTTCAGCGGCTTCGCGAGTACGTGGTGGTGGACGAGGCAGACGTGCAGCGGGATTGAACCTACGATGGAGCCAATCCACATAGCGGCCCCGCCGGTTTTTCAATCGGTCGGCTCGTTGCTGCGCCCATGGCTTATGAAAGACTTTGTTCCATCTTGGTTTGACCGCATCGCAGCCGACCCCGCAGTGGATCGGTTGGTGGAGCTTCTGCACAACGATCGAGGTGTGCAGGCGACGGTCATTGCTGCGCGAGGAGCGAGTGGATCAAGCACGGTGGCTCTTGCGGCGGCGCTTCAACGGCGCACGCAGCGTCCGGTGCTGCTGGTCGTCGCGCATCTTGATGAAGCGGACGAAGCAGTCGATGAGCTGGAAGGACTCGGCGCATCGTTTGCGAAGTTCCCTGCGGTCGAGTTTGCTGCGGGTGCAGGCGGGGCGAATCCCGATCAACTCGCGGAACGTCTCGCGCTTGTCAGGCGATTGACAGAAAGCGGCAATCGCGAATCTTCCGTACGAGGTATCGCAGCGCCGATTCAAGCTCTCATGCAGGCTGTGCCCGCGCCGGGTTCATTGGAGCGCATGCTGCGAATCATCGAGCCACGCGCGAAGCTTGACCACAAGGAACTCGCGACGTGGCTGACGAGCGTTGGCTATTCGCGCGTGGAGACGATTGAAACGCCCGGCGAGTTCGCGATTCGCGGCGGCATCATCGACATCTTTCCGGCTGGTGCGGCAAGTGGCGATGCTGTCGCAGGCTCTGTGCCCGTGCGCATTGACCTTTTCGGCGATGAAGTTGAAGGCATCTTTGAAGTGGACTTGAACACGATGGGGTCTGATCGCAGACTGGAGCGATTTGAACTCATCGGCACTGCGATTGACGAACATGGCGGACATGGCGGTGGAGAAGAAGTCAATCTGGCCGAGTTGCTGCCGCGCGAGACCATCGTTGTGCTTGCTGAGGTTTCTGAGCTGGTCGAGCAGGGCAAGGGATATGTCGATCGTGTGCCGGACGCGAAGGGATTGTTTTCGCCCCAGGAAGTCTTTCGTGCGCTGACGCAGCGATGCAGCGCGGTGATTGAGGTGAATCATCTGGGTGGCGCAGCGGAAGCGCGGCAGATGATCGCTCTGCCTGTGGAGATGCTGCCGACTTTTGCGGACAACGTATCTGACGCCATCGTTGAGTTAGCTGAACTGGCACAGACTTATGAGACGATTGTGCTCTGCCATAACGAAGGTGAGCAGCAGCGCATCGGTGAGCTGGTGAGCGAGTTTGCGAAAGATGCGCGGATCGAGATTGAAACGCGGTACCTGCATCGCGGGTTCATATGGCGCGCGACACGTGCGCAACAGGCCCGGCCGCTCGCGCTCGTACCTTCGCACGAGCTGCTTCATCGTTATCACATGCGGCGGCGCGTGAAGCGGTTGGCTGGCGGGCGAACGCTGGAGACGTTCCTTGATCTGCAGCCAGGCGATTACGTTGTGCATCGCGATCACGGTGTGGCGAAGTTTCTCGGTCTGCGAACGATTGAGGAAAAAGCTACATCCGGCGCGCCGGAGGAGTTCCTCACACTGGAGTTTGCAGGCGGCGCAAAGCTGCACGTGCCGGTTTCCAATATTGATCTGGTTCAGAAATACATCGGGGCGTTCACTGGCGCGCCGGAGCTTTCGACCATCGGCGGCAAGCGGTGGAAGCGGCAGAAAGAGCAGGTTACGGAAGCCGTGCGCGACTTCGCAGCGGAAATGCTGCGCCTTCAAGCAGCGCGCGAAGCCATGCCCGGCATTCGCTATCCGGCGGATACAGCGTGGCAGCATGAGTTTGAAGCGGAGTTTCCGTATGAGGAAACAGAAGATCAACTCTCCGCCATTGTCGCCGTCAAGCGAGACATGACGAATGCGCGGCCCATGGATCGACTGGTGTGCGGCGATGTCGGTTTTGGCAAGACGGAAGTCGCCATGCGCGCTGCATTCAAGGCCGTCGAATACGGCAAGCAGGTTGCAGTGCTTGTGCCCACGACGGTGTTATGTGAGCAGCACGAGCGAACGTTCCGCGAGCGGTTCGCGGATTATCCATTCCGGGTTGAATCCATGAGCCGCTTCAAGACCAAGGCGCAGCAAAGCGAGATCGTGAAGGCCGTCGCACGCGGCGAAGTGGACATCATCATCGGCACGCACCGTTTGCTTTCCAAGGATGTGAAGTTTGCTGATCTCGGTCTCGTCATCATTGACGAAGAGCAGCGATTCGGCGTGGAGCACAAGCAGAAACTGCTGTCGTTTCGCGCGACGGCGGATGTGCTGACGCTCAGCGCGACGCCCATCCCGCGTACGCTACACATGTCGCTGCTGGGTTTGCGAGATATTTCGTCACTCACCACGCCGCCGCTGGATCGGCGTGCGATTGTTACGGAAGTGCTGACATACGATTCGCACCGCGTTGAGCAGGCACTGGCCCGTGAACTGGCCCGCGAGGGGCAGGTGTTCTTTGTGCATAACCGCGTGCACAATATCGAAGCCGTCGCTTCAGAAGTGCAGCGGCTGTCTCCGCCCGGCGCGCGCGTCATCGTGGGTCACGGCCAGATGCCAATGCGTCAGCTTGAGTCTGTCATGCTCAAGTTCATCCGGGGTGAGGCGGACATCCTCGTCTCCACCACGATTATCGAGTCCGGCATCGATATTCCCCGTGCGAACACGATGATTATTAACGATGCAGACATGTTCGGTCTCTCAGAACTGCATCAGCTTCGAGGTCGGGTAGGTCGGTTCAAACATCGTGCGTATTGCTATCTCATGGTCTCGCCTGATAAGGTGATGAGCGAGATCGCGATGAAGCGGCTGCGTGCGATTGAAGGGTTTTCCATGCTCGGCGCGGGGTTCAAGATCGCGCTGCGCGATCTGGAAATTCGCGGCGCAGGCAGCCTGCTGGGTGAGGAGCAATCCGGCCACATCGCAGCGGTGGGATACGAAATGTATTGCCAGCTTCTGGAGCAGGAGGTTGCATCGCTGAAGAATGAGCGGCGGATCGTGCCGGTGGATACCACGATTGATATTGCCGTGAGCGGCTCGCTGCCCAAGGGATATATTCCGTCCGATCAACGCCGCATGGACGCGTACCGGCGCATCAGCACGGCCGTGGATATGGAGACGATCGCCAAGGTGGAGCGTGATCTGGTGAGCGCGTACGGCGAGTTGCCGCGTGCTGCGAAGATGCTGCTGCAACTGGCGGAAATCCGCATCGGCGCGACGATGCTGGAGATCGTGTCAATCCGCAGACATGAGCAGGACATCATCTTCCGTACGAGGCGGCCCGACCTGCTGGAGCAGCGCATGAAGGGCGTGCGTGGCACGTTGCGACCCGTGGGCACTGCGGACGGTTCGGGGCTGATGGAAGTGTATTTCCGCCCGCCGCCGAGCTTTCTGGAGCCGGGTTCACTGCTGGCGTTGCTTCGGAAGCGGTTGGGGGCGGGGAATATGGATTAACGCTCACGAGGTACACTGCGAAGCGGAGCAGTGCTCGCCCATGTAAATTCCTGTGTGACGGCAATTTGGGTAATTTATTGACTCGTGGATGTGGCGCTTTTTGGCGGCTTGGTTCCCTGGCTGCCGATATGACGTGTAAAACGCCGGTTTGGTATTTGTAATTCGGTGTATTTGTGCTACGCTCTACAAATCCGGGGGCTTGAGTTCTCGTTTTATTGCTCAATTCAAGCTGTAAACGTGACGGGGAGGTCGCGTGCCCTTCTGGATGAGGAACCATCGCTTAGCGTTTATGTCACTTTTTTGTGTCGCTGCGGTCAAGCGTTGGCGACATGCATGTGTGTACCCCCTGCTTGCGATGGTCGCTTGCCCTGCGCAGGCATGGGACGTGATTACGGAGCAGGTATTTCGGACGGCATGTGCAGAGCTTTCGCTTTCGGAACCTCAAATGAAGGCGGCAGGCGAAGCGTTTGCACGCTACGCCGCGGGTGTCGAACAGATAGCCACTGAAGCGCAGCGACGAAGACTTGAGGGCTGGGAGCGGCTTGGGATTTCCACCGAGCCAGATGAACGTCCGCCGACTGAGCGAGTTCTCAATCCCAGAGAGACACCCGAACAGCGACGGGCGCAGAATGAACTTGCCCTACAGATTGCTGAATACGGGCGTGTTGCTGAAGGCGCCTTGCGACAGGAATTGCTCAGCAGTATCAGCGTTCTTCTTGGTCCAAGTCAGTGCGAGTGTCGCATATGGCTTGAGCGCTATCTATTGATAGCTGCAAAAGCCGGTCGACCTCGACATCCGCGAGAGCAGCGACAGGACCTGATGGACGTCATCGATCTTCGCAAGTTGATGCGAGAAGCAGAGGGTGAAAACGGCGAACTGGTCGGCATTGGGCTTCCGCGTCTGTGTTCTGGGCTCTTGGATGAAGCATCAGAATCGACGGCGGCCAGGATTATGGGGGTATTGAACGCGTATGAGTTTGAGTTGGAGTATCACTTTCAGCACCTCGGCGCGTTGACGGAGCGATACAACGAGATGTGGAAGCGTGCGATGGCTTCGAGTGATGAAGCCGGTGCACTGCGTTATAAGCGGCATCTTGCGATCATTCATATGCGACCCGCCGTGTTGCTTCGTAGCGCACTGGCCCAAATATCATCTTTAATTCGCGATGAGATCGGCGACAATCAAGCTGACGCATTTGAGGATCGAGTCAATAGTGTGCTCTTTCCCGTTTTGTATCAACGAGAAACGCCGGACCGCATGTACGAGTGGCTGGCAGATGGCAGGGTGATGTCACCTGAGAGTTGGGAAGCAGCAAGTCAGAGCTACGCGGAGTACCTGCAGGCTCGTCGCACGCTGCGCGAGAGAATCATGCAGGCGCGTCTGGAGTTCGTTCTAGAAGGAGGTCATCCGCATACTGTTCCGGCGCCTGATTCTCAACTCGAGATTATTCAGCGCCGCCTTGCTGAGGCGCAGGCGGATCGCATCTCGCTCGCGGCCAGGACGAACGCGAGATTTCGCGAATTGCTGCCGCCCGATCAGACGATGGCATTCGATGAACACTTTAAACAGGTGAGGCACATGCGAGATGTGTTATCCCGTGAGTGCCCCCCGTGATTCTTGATGGGAGGTTTAGCATGTCGAAGATTCAATTAGCGATGGTCTTGGTATTGCTGGCGGGGTTCGGGACGACCTCGCTTGGGATTGCGCAGGTCTTCACATCCGATCCGGTGTGCTTTGGTGGACGAGCTTGCATTCAGACATGGAACACATGCGAATGCGCGGATTGCCAGAGGCTTGGCGACACGTCATTTCTCGTAACCTGTTGCGGGGCTGTCACGGTCTTTCACAGCGAGTGCATGATTTCGAAGCCGCCGACGCAAGGCCACTGTCTTGAGTTTGTCGTGTACAACGGATGTGGCCCGAAAACCGAAGGTTTCTGTGTCAATGGCGTGTATATGCCCGCTGGCAACATTGGGTACTGCGACCTCTCGGACTGCACGTGGCATTCGGGAGCGTGCCCGTGATGGGGAGCGGGTTGCCGGTTGTGGTGCTAAGCATCATGTCGGCAACTTCTCAATCGACGAACTGGTCATCTGATCGCGTCGCAGAAATGCTCGCAGATGCTTTACGCCCAGCATCGTGCTATGAGGTGGAGTTTGATGTCATTGCTTATACTCCGACGAGAGCAGAATCGGGCGATCAAGATATCGATCATATCTCGTCGGTTATCTCTGTTCGTTGGGTTGCACAGCACGGACGACTGCGCGTTGAAGAAAAGGAGTCGCATGCGGCGAGCGGCCGTCTGCGCGATCACTTCGTGGGTACTTGGGATGGCTCAAGATTTCTGACCAAGTCGCGTCAGCAGATATCGATATTTGCGGAACCTCAGCATCTCATGGCAGGTTATGCCGGGTTGTTTGGTGGCGGCGATGTCTCTCCGGCAGTTTCAGCTATGGGGGGCACTCTGGACACACTCAGAAGAGGAGAGATTGAGGCATTTCATCATGATGACCGAACGCTGGCGGTGAAATGGCGTTTGGGGCGAGCAGAGTATGAATGCGAAGTCGATCTGGCGACGCGATATATTTCGCGCTATACGGTGCATCTTGATAGCCAGCATGGCCCAGTACGGTGGCAGTATCAGGTCATTGAGTGGAAAGAGATCGACGCGGTGTCCGTGCCACGAGCGGCGACGTGGGACGTTGAGTACGGGCGAGAAATCGGGGATCAAGTCGTTCGAACAATCAACAGGCATGTGTATCAACTTCATTCGTGGCGCCGATACCAATGCAGTGACGAGCTGTTTTCCGTGCCGTTCATTCAGGGGGATGTGGTGCGGGATGTGCAAAGAAGAATCCTCTGGGTGGTAGGCGAATACGGGCTGCAGATAGAGGACACGTTTTATGAGACACCAAACCCAATATGGGATGACCCTGAGCCTGAACTTGCGGCGATCTTGAGACAAAGAAGTCAGAACGTGCCCGTGCTGGTTGAAGACGGGCGCGGCTACGCTAACCTTGTGGCAGGAGCCACCATGATCCTGCTTGCCGGTGCGGGTTTGATTATGTGGCGGCTTTGGAGCAAAGTGGTTGGGGGTCATTAATAGCGTTCGCTCAGCACAATCGCGCCTCGCTCCACTCCCCATATGAACCCCCACACAATCTACGATTACCTCATCCGCTCGCGGCAGCGGATACTGGACCTCATCCGTTCTCTGGATGCGGTGCAGTATGCGCGAGAGTTCCAGATCGGTTGCGGCACGATCGGCGCGACGATGACGCACATCGCGATCAGCGAGTGGTACTACGTGGAGAGGATGCAGCAGCGAGAGGTGCCGCCTTATGCGCAGTGGTCGATACAGTCGGAGCATCCGCCACCGTTTACGGAGATTGAATCATTCTGGATCAGGCAGGCTGACGCGACACGCGGTGCGCTGCAAGCCGTGCGAGACTGGAACGCAGCGATCACGTATCGCGTAACGCTGGACGATGGTTCGCCGATCGTCGTAACAACTTCTGCTGCGGGGCTGTTCACACAACTGGCGTTTCACGAGGTTCATCACCGCGCGCAGGTGATGAACATGCTCCGCCACCTCGGCCTTGATGCAGGCGACATTGACTTCAACGCGATGATGTATGAACGCAGACCAGCCGAGGGGGCGTGATCGGCGCATGGGCAAAAGCGACACGAGCCGCCGAAATGGCGGCTCGTGTAACAGTCGGGGCGGGCAGATTTGAACTGCCGACCTCCTGACCCCCAGTCAGGCGCGCTAACCAAGCTGCGCTACGCCCCGAGGCGAGAGTCCCAGGTGCTGAGTGCTCGGTGCTGCGGCTTCCGATGCGGGCCATCAACCAGCCCGGAAGAACCCAGCATCCAGCACCCAGCACACAAGACTCCCAAGCGGACAGGGTGGGATTCGAACCCACGGTACGGAAAAACCGTACACGGCATTTCCAGTGCCGCTCCTTCGGCCACTCGGACACCTGTCCGGTGAATCCGGTAGTGTACCGATGTGAGCCGCCCAAACAAGCCGCAGCCCGGATTCAATCCCGGAAATCGTCCTCGCCGGGGTGGCCATCGAGACGCCGACGCTGCAATCGCAGGCGTTCTGACGCTCGACAAGCCTTACGGCATCAGCTCAATGACGGCGGTCAGCGAAGTGCGGCGACGAGCCGCGGGTGCGCGAACCGGCCACGCGGGGACGCTCGACCCGCGCGCGACTGGTGTGCTCGTCATCGCCATTGGCAGCGCGACCAAACTCATCGATCAACTCATGGCGACGGACAAGCGGTATCGCACGACCATCGACTGTTCTGCGTTCACGACCACCGACGACATGGAAGGAGAGCGAACGGAAGTGCCAGTCGCGTCTCCACCGGACGAAACAGCGGTGCAGCGTGCGCTTGAGCGGTTCGTGGGGGCCATCATGCAGAAGCCGCCCGCGTTCAGCGCGGTCAAAATCGACGGCAAGCGGGCCTACGCGATGGCGCGGAAGGGCGAAGCGGTGGTAGTGAAGCCGCGCGAGGTGAAAGTGCATTCCATTGAACTGATTCGGTATGCGTGGCCGATGGTCGAGATTGATATTCACTGCGGGAAGGGCTTTTACGTGCGCAGTCTCGCGCGCGACTTGGGCGAAGCGCTGGGCACTGGCGGGCACTGTGCCGCCATTCGACGCACGGCCGTGGGGCCGTTCACGCTTGATCAAGCCGTCCGGCTGGAAGACGTGCCGAATCCGCTGTTGCAATCGCATTTGATTCCGCCGGACGATGCATTGTTGATGGTGCGACAATCGGCAGGCGGCATGTAGCGATTCGCAGCCTACAATCCGCCCATGTCGCTGCCTCAGGTTGCCATCGTGGGTCGCCCGAATGTCGGGAAGTCGAGTCTTGTGAATCGGCTTGCCCGTCGGCGCGTGTCGATCGTTGATCCCACGCCGGGTGTTACGCGCGATCGGGTTTCGACCATCATTGAGATCGATCCGCCGCTGGACACACCGCGCGGCACGCCGACCAAGCTGATCGAACTGGCCGACACCGGCGGGTATGGCGTGTACGTGGCGGAAGGGAAGCGGTTTGACGATGTCGGCGCGGACCTATCGCAGTTGACGGGCGATATTGAATCGCAGATCAGAACAGCGATTGCTCGTGCGGACCTGATTCTGTTTGTCATTGATGCACAGAGCGGCATCACGAGCTTGGACGAGACAATCGCGACGCTGCTGCGACAATCCGGCGTTTCGGGCAAGGTGATGCCGGTGGCGAACAAGGTGGATGGTGAGAACTGGATCAACTTCGGGCTTGAGGCGGCGGCACTCGGGTTCGGCGAGCCGGTGTGTGTGTCCGCGGAGAACGGCTTCGGCACACGCGCGCTGTTTGAGTCCATCTACACGCGACTCGATTCACACGTATCAGATCACCCAGAGACTGAGCCGGAATTGAAACTGGCGATCGTGGGCAAGCGGAACGCTGGTAAATCAACGCTGATTAACGCGCTAGCCGGTGAGCCACGTGTGATCGTGTCGGAAATTGCAGGCACGACGCGCGATTCGATCGACGTGCGCTTTGAGATTGAAGGCCGGCATCTGCTGGCGATCGACACGGCGGGCGTTCGAAAGCGCAAGAGCTTTGCGGATGATATTGAGTATTACGCGTATCACCGAATGCTTCAGTCGATCCGCCGTGCGGATGTGGTTGCGCTGCTGCTGGATGCGACGGTTGAGGTTTCGCAGGTGGACAAGAAACTGGCGCAGGAGCTTCAGCGGCAGTTCAAGCCCACGATCATCGTGGTGAACAAGTGGGACATGGTGGATGAGACTCAGACATCGACTGAGGATTATCTCGACTATTTGACGCGCGAGCTGCGCGGCTTCGATTATGCGCCGATTGTGTTCATCAGCGCAAAGGAGGCAGAGGGCATGCGCGATCTTGTTGCGCTGGCCTTCAACCTGCACCAGCAGGCTTCGCATCGCGAAGGGACGGGACAACTCAACAGCGTGATCGAGAAGATTCTGAAGGAGCGAGGCCCTTCGTCGAAATTGGGAACGCGCGCCAAGCTGCTGTATGTGAGCCAGATTGAGACGAATCCGCCCACGATCGTCATGGTTGTGAACGATCCGAAGCTCTTCGAGGGCAACTATGAGCGATATCTGATGAATCGGCTACGCGAAGAGCTGCCGTTCTCGGAAGTGCCGATTCGGCTCGTTTTCTCAAAGCGCAAGCGAAAAGACTTGGGGGAGATGAAATCGCACGGCCGCGCGCGGAAGTACGCCGAAGCGCATGCTGAGGACGAACTGCCGCCGCTGAGTTGAAACAGCGAGCCGACGTGATTCGGTTGTCAGACGCGCGACACTGGGGCATTACCCCGCAGTGCGGCGAACAACAGCGGTGCGCGGCCGCCAGAGTTCTTCATAGCGAGCGAGCCACGCGACGATTTCGCGCAGTCGTTGCAGTTCCAACGTGTAGATGCGGAGCCGCCCCGCGCGGTGATGCCGAACAAGGCCGACGTTGCGCAGAATGTTGAGATGGTGCGTGAGCGTGGGGCCTGATGTGTTGACGGTGCGAGCGATTTCATGGACGGGCTTGTCGCCTGTTTTGAGAAGATCGAGAACCCGTCGTCGTGTGGGGTCCGCAATCGCGCGAAAGACATCTGCATCCGCGTGTGGCCTGCTCATAAGACGAGATTTATACAAAACTCGAAGTATTGTCAAGGTGGATGATAAGCGATCCGCGCGGTGGTTCGCCGCCGGGTTGCGGTCCGCTATCATGGACGTTTCAGCTACTTTTTCTGAGTCTTCCATGCCAAGCCCAACCACCGAGCCAACGACTGCCGTTGAAAAGATTGACCGCTGTGCCGACCTGCCGCATCGCCCGCGCGTGCTGCTGGGGAAGATGGGGCTGGACGGACACGATCGCGGCGTGAAGCTGATTGCGCGAGCCATGCGCGACAGCGGTGTGCACGTTATCTACTCCGGCCTCTGGCAGACGCCTCGCTCGCTCGCCATTTCCGCACGAGATGAGGACGTGGACCTCATTGCGTGCTCCATGATGTCCAACTCGCACCTTGTGCTTGTGCCGAAGCTGATTGAAGAATGCGCGAAAGTGGGGCGCCCGGACATGGTCATCAACATGGGTGGCATCATTCCACAGGAAGATGTGCAGCCCATGCTCAAGGCGGGCGTGAATCGTCTGTTCCACACCGGCACATCGATGCAGGACATCGTGGATGGCGTTCGCGAGGTGGTGAAGCCGTATCAACCACTCGGCACTGACGCGCATCCCATCGCGCGACTCGCTCGCGACATCAGCCTCGTTCATGCAGGGCAGACGGTGAAGGCCCCGCGGCGAAAGCCCGCTCGCGTCATCGGCCTCACCGGCTCACCCGGCGCAGGAAAGAGCACCCTCGTTGCGGCGATGGCCAACGAATCTGTCCGTCGTGGTGGTCGCATCGCAGTGGTGGCGTTTGATCCAATGAGTCCCATCACGAGTGGCGCCTTACTTGGCGATCGGCTTCGTGTGGACTTCAATACTGTTGATGAAAACGTCTTCTATCGCTCACTCGCCATCAGCGGTGAGGATTACTCGACGCTGCCCGCGATCATCGAACTCATCGGCGGCGCGGGTTTCGATAATCTCATCATCGAAACCGTCGGCGCAGGTCAGAACGAAACCAAGATCAGGCAATACGTCGATCGGACGGCGGTGGTCGTCGTGCCTGGCATGGGCGATGCAGTGCAGATGGACAAGGCGGGCATTCTTGAAATCGCGAATGTCTTCGTCGTGAACAAGGCGGACTTTGCTGGGGAAGCGAAACTCGTCCGCGAACTGCTCGATATCGCAGCTGGCCGGAAGATTTACGAGACGATCGCTACGCAGGGCAAGGGCATCGTCGATCTTCTGGAAGGACTGCTTGGCTAGGCGATTGATGTGCGGCCGTGCACCATGCGAATGAGGTCGCGCACGCGGCGATGAGACTCCACCGGATGGCGGAGCGGCTGATCCGCGTTGATTCGGTATCGATTCCTCCGCCCGGCGCGCTCTCGAACAATCACCCCGGTCTCTACAAGATCAGCGACAATTTTCTGCACCGCGCGCTCGGTGATGCTCACTTTCGCCGCAACCTCTCGAAGCGTCAGTCCGCCGTCTGCAGCGAGGCACAGCAATACATGTGAATGGTTCGTCAGGAACGTCCATTCCGCCGGGTACTCATGCGCTGTTGCGGTTTTGTCAGGCTTTTTCATGCTGCCGATTCCTCGGATGAATGGACTCAGCGACTAATGATCGAGCCATTGGCAGTCTGAGACAAGACAGATTCCGCCATACACCTGGAGCAGCGGCTTGACAGTGCTCAGGATGCGATCAAGCTCTTCATCGGGCACGGCGAGCAGAAGGTACGCATTGCTTGAGACGCCGCTGACATCATCGGCGCGCTGGTCGCCTCGATCACCGAAGCCGGCCACATTGGGGATGGCGGTGTAGCCGGTAACACCTGCATCGCGCAGTTGATCGGTTGCTTTCGTCAGATGGAGCGTGTCAATGACAAGTTCCACACGTTTCATGGATCGCAGCATCATGAGGTCCACCACCATTGAATGACGGCAAAATACACGGGAATACCCACTGTAATGTTCATCGGGAACGTAAGGCCGAGCGACATCGGCACGTACAGGCTTGGGTTCGCGCTTGGCAGCACCAGTCGCAGCGCTGCGGGAACCGCGATGTAGCTCGCGCTGCCGAAGAGCACGGCCAGCAGGAGCGCATCGCCCGGCGCCAGCCCAAGGAGCGCGGCGGTTGCGATGCCAAGGCCAGCCTGCAGCGGCGGCGCGAGAACAGCAAAGCCGATCAGAAACGCGCCGGACCGTCGCAGATCACTGATGCGTTTTGCAGCAACGATCCCCATGTCCAGCAGGAATAGACAGAGAATGGCCTGAAATGGGTCTTTGATGAGTGGCTTCATCATGGTCCATCCCGCCTCGCCGGAGAAATAACCGATCAGCAGGCTCCCCAGCAGAAGAAGTATGGCTCCGTTGACCATGGCTTCATGGAGCATGGTTTTCCATGTCGCCACCGATGTGCCGCGAGGCTCGTTGTTCCGTTGCGCCAGCCGGGCAAGGATGATCGCGCTAATGATGGCCGGCGATTCCATCAGCGCCATGGCTGCGATCATGAAGCCGCTGTATTCCACACCGCTGCGATCGAGAAAACTGATGGCCGTGATGAACGTGACCGCACTGACGGAGCCGTAGCACGCAGCAATGCCGGCGGCATCAGCCGCTCCGAGCTTGATGCGCAGAATACGATAGCTCAGCAGCGGCAGCAGCGCGCTGGCAAGCACTGCCGTGATGAGCGTGTAGAACACAGGTCCATCAAGTCCGCTGCGATGAAGCTCCGCACCGCCATGAAAACCGATGGCCAGCAGCAGATAGATGGATAGCGCCTTGGCCGCGGCAGGGGGGATTGTCAGGTCTGACCGGAGCCATGTGGCGAGGAGACCCAACGCAAAAAACAGAATGGGGGGAGAGAGCAGGTTCTGCGAAAGGTCGGATGCGTCCACGGGTTGCCTTTGCCTCTCAAACGGGGCCGACGGAGACGAGTCGAGTCTATCTTATGAATAACAAATCGCGAATCATAGTTCGTATATGTGCCGTGGCAAGTTGAACAGGTGAGTTTTTCCGATTCGTGTGGAAACCAGAGGTCGAGCCGAGGCGTAGAGGCACTTTCGTTTATCACGTTCGGCAGCTTGCTCTGCCGATTGGTGCGCATCGCTGACTCGTGGAGCTGATTTCGATGGACTGGAATGCGATTCTCCCCGTGCTGGGGATTTCATTGTTGATTTTTCTGGCCCGCATCATGGATGTCGGGCTGGGTACGTTGCGCTCGGTGTGCGTGATTAATGGCCGCCGTGTGGCGGCATGGTGGCTGGGCTTCTTTGAAGTGCTGATCTGGGTGGTGGCCGTTTCCAAGGTCATCCAGCATGTTCACGAAGCGCCAGCGTATGCCGTCGCCTTCGCGCTCGGTGCTGCGACCGGCAACTACCTCGGGATCACTGTGGAACGGCACATTGCCTTCGGCCAGCAGATCGTCCGTATCTTCACCCGCAAGGGGGGCGAGATGGCTGCAGCTCTGCGTGAGGCGGGCTATCGCGTAACGGAGATCGACGGGCGAGGCAAGAATGGGCCGGTTGAGCTGCTCTTCATCGAAGTCAGGCGGCGCGAGGCGATGAGCGTGGCGGAAGCAGCGCGAAAGATCGATCCCGATTGCTATTTCATCGTGGACGACATCCGCATGACCTCAGCAGCGTACGTTCGGCACTTTCAGCCGACCGGCTGGCGATCTATTCTCAAGAAGAAATAGACCATCTGGCCTAACGCGGCTGCGGACCAGCCGGGCCGGTATCGTTCGAGCGGACGATGCGCGCGCTGACCGGTAGCGAAAGCGGTTCCGCGAAGCCTGCAATGAGAATGTTGACTGCCACATTCTTGCTGCTGGGGTTGGAGAGCGTGTCGAAGTGAACGGTCAGAGGAATGCTTGACTGAGGCGGGATGACGCCACCGGCACCGATTTCACCGCGCACGCATGTGCAGTTGCCTCGTGTGGTCAGCACGCGCAAGGGCCGGTCGGTAGGGTTGAAGACCTGGACGACTTCCGTAATCGTCTGGTTGACCTCAACGACACCGAGGTCGAGGCGTTCCGGCGTAAAACGAACCGGCGGCGGGCCACCAGCGGCGTCGAGTACGGCGGACGGCTGCGGCTCCTGGGCCGTGGTGGCGGCATCGGCCTGTGCACCGCTGGACGTGCCGCCGGATGATTGCGGCAGGAGAAGCCAGATAAACACGGCGGTCGTCAGAACGGTGAGCGCGATGACGCCAAGCTTGCCGCCTCCAGCGGCCGCGTCTTTCTTGCCCGCATGGGCAGTGGCCTTCTTCTGTGCTTTTTGAGATTTCATGGCCAAACAATATGAACAAAGGGTTAGCCGGGCAACGCCTTACGATGCAGCGCGTTGCCTCAAGCGGGAAAATGCGTACGCTACTCGCCGCAGGCCTGTCGCCGTTGATGCCGCTTCGTACTGACCCATCAAGGAGTTTCTCTGTGATCACGTCGTTTCAATCGTTCTCGTTCGGTTTCGCTCTGGTGACGCTGGGACTTCTTCAGAGTGGAGCGGCGTATGCGCAGGGAACGCCAGCGGGCCAGCCGCCGCTGCAATCGTTTGAGGCGCGCGATCAGGGGGTGTACTTCTCTGTTCGTGGCGGGTTTGAGCATCAGTTCAAAGCAAACATCGACGGCGGCGGCGATATTGGCGTGTCGCGAGGCATCTTTGGTGTCGCAGCGCGTGCGGAAATCACGCCTGACCTTGATGGCACGTTTGCGTTCAGCTACGGCATCGACGACTACCGCATCCGCAATGCAACGCTCATGGGCATCAATCCGTGGGATGACATTCACACGCTGAGCGCGAGCGCGATCTTCTCGCTCGCGCTCAACAGCGACTGGACGATCTTCGGCGGGCCTGTGCTACAGTTCGCTCGTGAATCAGGCGCGGACTGGGGCGACAGTGTGAGCGCGGGCGGCGTGATTGGCGCGAGCGTACGGCTGAGCGATCAACTCACGCTTGGCGGCGGCGTGGGTGTGGTAACGCAGATTGAAGACAGCGCGCGAATCATTCCGATCATCCGCATCAACTGGCAGATCAACGATCGGCTTCGCTTGTCCAGCCGCACGGATTCAAGCGGCAGTGGCGATAGCGGAGTCGAACTCATCTACACGCTCGGCGGCGGGTGGGAGATTGCAGGCGGCGGCGCGTACCGCTTCCGCAGGTTCCGGCTCGACAACACCGGCATTGCGCCGAACGGCGTGGGCGAGGAAACTTCGATTCCTGCGTGGATTCGCCTGACATGGAACGGCAACCCGAATGTAACGGTCAATCTCTACGGCGGTCTTGCCATGGGCGGTACACTGCGGCTTGAGAACTCGTCGGGCATTCGCCTTCGCGGCGAAGACTACGACGCGGCAGGTCTGCTTGGCGCATCCGTAAGCGTGCGGTTCTGAAACCAGCGAAGTGTGTTGAGTATTAGAAATCTCGTCGTGAGAAAATCCACCCGGCGAGAACGAGCACGAACACTTCAAAGAGCAGCGACGTGCCGATGATCCACCACGGGGATCGATCTCGCACTTCCTCAACGAATTCCATTTGCGCGCGTTCCATGTCGCTCTGCGGCGTTTCGTCGGTCATGTGGCGGATTTCATCCATGTTCACGAGCTTGCGATCCACAAGACCGATTGTTTCCGTGGTCTTGGGCAGCAGTGTCTTGATGCCCATGGTGATGCGATGCGCGACGCTGAGCTGGTTGAGGGTCTTTTCGGCCGATTGGAGTTTCTCCTGACTCGAAGCGACGCTGCTTTCAAAGCGATCAATGGACTGCTGGTTCAGTTCCTCAGCGCTTTTCAGTTGGCTCAGTATCTGCGATTCGTGTTCAAGCGTCTGGTTGATTGACTTCACCTGTTGCTCGCTCTGAAACTTGAACAACAACAGCGTAGATTCGGTTGTGTGGACACCATAGATCACAAACCAGAAAAGCAAGGTGAGAAGCAGAGCCGCAATCGTTGAGCGAGTGACGATGCCGAGCAGCGCACAGACACAGAACAGGTAGCTGAAAAACAGCACGACCAGAGGAATGGCCAGAAAGACGGATGGCTCCCATGTGCCGCCTCTGAACCCCAGCACGAGGAACGCGGCGGCTGAAAAGACCGCGACCTGCAACGCAACGAAGAGCAGACCCGTTGCGTACTTGGTCAGGAACAAACGCCATCGGCCGATCGGCTTCGAGAGCACCATGTCGATCGCGCCGGTGCTGACAAAATCTGGAAAAATCGATGCAGTGGAAACGAGCGCAAGGATGGCCGCAAGCCAGGAGAGCCAGAACCCCACGCCAAGATTGACGAACATGAGCTTGTAGAACGCAGATTCCGACATGAACTGCGTGTTGATGGGAGCTGGCAGGTCCCACGCGATGATGCGCAGGCCCTGCTCATTGATGCCGATGAGCGCGAACGCGCCGACGACCACGCCGGAGAGGATCAGGGTGATCCAGAACAGCTTTCGCGCGTTCAGCTCGCGATAGGCGTCGTGGAAGATGGCTGCAGTCTGCGACATGAAAAGCGATTCCTGGTGTGTTTACTTGCGGTTGGCGACAGCTCCCGGCGGTCGTGATCGGCCCGTCGTCGGGTCCGTTACCGCACGCATAAACAAGTCCTCAAGCGATTCGCGCATCGGCCGCACGGAGATGATTGTGATCTGCCGTTGTCGAAGTCGATCAATCATGGGCTGTGCAACAGCCGGGTCCGCGCCGGTGAGGATGATGCGCGTCCGCGAGGGGTTGCCCGCAATTGGCTCACTTCTGGCGCTGGCGATTCCAGCGAGCACGTCGGGCGGCACCGCGCCTTCGATGTCGATTTCGTAGCGCAGGCTCTCAGCCGTCAGCTCGTGAATCGTACCCTGCTGCGAGACCTGCCCCTGCACGAGGATCGAGACGCGGTCGCAGACCATTTCAAGTTCGCTCAACAGATGGCTGTTGAGAAAGACGGTCTTGCCTTGGTCGCGAAGCTGGGTGAGGACATCGCGAATCTCTCTGCGGCCAACGGGATCGACGCCGTCGGTCGGTTCGTCCAGCACGACAAGATCAGGATCGTTGATGAGGGCTTGGGCGAGGCCAATGCGCTGGAGCATGCCCTTGGAATAGGAGTTGATTCGCTTGTTGGCCCAGTCCGTCATGCCGACCGTGGCGAGCAGTTCATCCGCGCGGCGTGAGCGATGGGTTCGATCGACCTTGGCGAGCGCACCGTAGTAATTGAGCACCTGTCTGCCTGTAAGATACTGCGGCATGCGGTGATGCTCTGGCAGATAGCCGACGCGGGCGAGCGTGGCCTTGTCGCCGATCGGCTTGCCGAGCATGGTGCCCTTGATGCGGGTGGGCTTGACGACGGTCATCATGATCTTGACGAGCGTTGACTTGCCCGCGCCATTGGGACCGAGCAGGCCGAAGATTTCGCCGCGGTGGACCCGCATTTCGATGCCGCGCAGCGCGTGAACGCGGCCTCGGTAGGTCTTCTGCACATCGTGCAGATCGATGGTGTAGTCGCTTGCTGGCACTCGTGAATCCTTACGCTGCACGGAAGCCGGTCCGGCAGTTTATACGGAAAGCAACGATGAAGTTTCAGGTGGAGACTCGTGGTGAGCGTTGCGCGATGCGGCGACAAGTATGGGTACGCGGCTCGTGATGCTTTCGAGCAGTAGCCGCAGCAATAATACTTCAAGTTTTGTACAAATCTCAAGGTTTGGCCATGTGCATGATCGTCGGGGTTCGGCGGGTGCGTTCCTGGGGTGAAGTGTTGGCTGATGAAAGCGTTGTCGTATTGAGTACGCCATTCGCGATGAACGCGAGCGTGGCGTTCTTTCCAGTTGTGCAGCGGTTCTTATCCGCCTGCTTGCGGCGCAGCGTGCGGCGGTGTGCGTCCAGCAGCAAGGCCGCAGCCTTTTCAGTTCTCTTCGCCGCCCGGCGCATAACGGAATATGAGAACAGCACGATCACGCGGTACGATGTCCGCCGTGTACCCCACGCTGCAACACTTTCTGCAGGCCCTTGACCAAGCTGGCGAACTGCATCGCGTGCGCGAGGCGGTTTCCCCGATACTGGACGTAACGGAAATTGCCGACCGGCATTCGAAATCTCCTGCGGCCTCGGCGAGCAAACATGCCAGCGCGTTCGACCCACAACACAGCGACCTTGGCGGCAAAGCGCTGCTTTTTGAGAATATCGTCGGCAGCGATTTTCCGTTGGCGATCAACGTCTTCGGGTCGTATCGCCGCATGGAGATGGCACTTGGATGCGAGCATGTCAACGGCGGGTTTGAGTCGATCGCAGCGCGCATTGCCTCGCTGCTCAAGCCCGAACCACCTCGATCGCTTGGCGATCTGCTCGCGAAGGCCAGGCAGTTTCTGCCATTGCTGCGCATTCCACCGAAGCGGGTGAGAAGCGGTGTGTGTCAAGATGTGGTGAAACTCGCCTCGCGCGGCGAAGTTGATCTCATGCGGCTGCCGATCATCAAATGCTGGCCGCTCGATGGCGACCCGCGGATGGTTGGATATGACCTCTCGCCCGAAGCTGCGGGAACGGTGGGCGGCGCGGGCCGGTACATCACCTTCGCAGGTATGCACACCATTCATGCGGATGATGCGCGTATTGACAAACCCGCGAGCCACAACATTGGCATGTATCGCGCGCAGCTCATCGACTCAACGCGGCTGGCGATGCACTGGCACATGCATCACGACGGCGCAGCACATTGGCGAAGCTGGAAGCGGCAGGGCAAACCGATGCCCATTGCAATCTGTCTCGGTGGTGAGGCCGTCCTGCCGTATGCCGCCACCGCGCCGCTTCCGCCGGGCATGAGCGAACTGCTCATGGCGGGTTTTCTGAATGGTCGCGGCATTCCAATGGTGCGTGCGAAAACTGTCCCGATCTGGGTGCCCGCGAACTGCGAGATCGTGATTGAGGGATGGGTGAGCACGGAATGCGGCGGGATCGGCTGGTTGCCTTCATCCGGCGAGCCGCTCGGCCCCGGCGCTGTCTTTGAAGGGCCGTTCGGCGATCACACCGGCTTCTACTCGCTGCCGGATCGGTATCCGATCGTTGAAGTGAGCGCGATCACACATCGTCGAAACGCGGTGTATCCAACGACGATCGTCGGGCTGCCGCCGCAGGAAGATTACTATCTCGGCAAGGCGACGGAGCGAATCTTCCTGCCTCTGCTGAAGACGTTGATTCATGACATCGCAGATTATCACCTACCGATGTTCGGGTGTTTTCACAACTGCGCGTTCATTCGCATTAAGAAGGCGTATCCGCTTCAGGCCCGGCGAGTCATGCATGCCGTCTGGGGCGCGGGGCAGATGGCGTGGACGAAGATGATTGTTGTGGTGGATGACGATGTTGATGTGCACGATGAGAAAGCCGTGCTGCGAGCCATGCTGGATCGATGCGACTTTGCACGCGATGTGGAACTGGTCAACGGCCCGCTGGATATTCTCGATCATGCAGCGCCACGCTTGGGCGCGGGACACAAGATCGGCTTCGACGCGACGCGGAAGATCGCAGGTGAAGAGGCGACTATCAACGCGGTGAACACCCTGAAGCGTTCTGAAAAGCCCACCGGTGCGAGCGAGTGGGTGTTTCGGTCGGATGATGTCTCCACGCCGCCCTTTGCGGATGGGTGCATGGCGTTTGTGCGTGTTGACAAGCGACGGGCGCAGGATGGCATTCGCGCGCTGGAGTCGTTCTTTGACAATCCTTCATATGCGCCAGCGAGTTTCGTCATCGCGGTCGATCGGCAGGTTGATCTCGCAGACTGGGAAGAGGTTTTCTTTCACCTCTGCGCCAATGCCGACCCCGGCCGAGACGGCGTCATCTGCCTCGGAGAGCGGGGGGGGCGTCTTGGTTTCGACGCCACACGCAAACTGCCCGGTGATGCGCGGCATGGCCAGCCCGTGCGCGATTATCCGCCCATCCTTGGGATGGATGAAGCGGTGCGTGAGCGCGTTCGCACGCACGCACGCGCATTCGGCCTTGCGGGGTGATCGCGGCGATTGGTTAATGCGTCATCTGCGGGTGGATCAGGATGCGGTCGTGCGTAACCAGAATCAGGTCGTTCGCGCCGTTGCCCGTTACATCCGCGATGATCGCCTGATTCGGCTGAAACTCTCGTGCTGTGCCGCCGGTGAAGATTCGCGATTCGTACATCTTGAAGTTGGTGGCGTGCATGAGGCGGCCGCGCTGCGAGAACGTGAAAATCTCGCAGAGCTGGTCGCCCGCATCGAGCGCGAGCAGATCGGTGAAGCCGTCGTTGTTGATGTCGCCTGACGCAAGATAGTGGTGCAGATGTCGCTCGTCCGGGCTGCGCCACGCATCAACCTCGCGCATCGTGTGTCGTTCGCCTGAAAGACGGATGACGGCGAATCCATCGGCTCCGATGGCGAGGATGTTCTCCCGGCCGTCGCCTGAAAATGCGCCGCCATGAATGGCGGTGAAGGTGAAGCCGGTGATCGAGATGGATTCCGTCTCGCGCCATTCGCCCGCGCTGTCGCGCGCGAAGAGCACGAGGCGATTGTTCTGGCTGTCCGCTGCGACGAGGCGGGGCCGATGACCCGGCAGAACCGTGATGGCGACGAGTCTTGACGTGCTGTCCGCAGCGTTGAGCTGTTTGACCACCTGCCAGCCGGGGCTGACGCCAGCGCCGGGTGAAGAGTCGAATCGTACGGCGCGAATGAAGTTGCGGTCGGCGATCAGCAGCTCCTGCCTGCCGTTGCCGTCGATATCGAAGAGCGCGGTGTTCTCAGCGCGTGCCGCCTGAACGAGACCGAACTGCCCCATGTTGTTCGATTCAAGCAGCGCGAAGCCGTGGTCCGTATCCGGCCTTGCGTGGAGCATCGTCATCGGCCTGTCGCGAGTGAAAAGCAGGAGGTCGGTGTGGCCGTCCTGATCGGCATCCACCGCAAGGATCGTTTCAGGCGAGCGACTGAGCGAGCCGAGCGGGATGGTTTTGCGCTCGCCCGCAGCGTCGAGCAGTTCGAGCATGTGTTCGCGGTTGTTCTTCGCCACCACAGCGATGCAACGGCTGCCGTCCAGATCGACGACTTCCATCGTTACAGGCGTCGCGCCCTCGCTGATCTTGAGCGGCACGGGAAACTCAATGGCGTTTTCGCGCACGCTGGCGCGCCCGACGACAGATTCCTTCTCAGATACGACATGCACTTCAGCAGGTCCGCTGGAATGGCTGCGTGAAACGGCGATCGCATCGACATCTGAAAGGGTGGCGTGTGCGACACCCGGCGGCAAACCGCGGCCTGCAATCTGGCGATAGACGACCAGTGCGTTGGCCTGCGTATCGGTGGCGATGACATCCAGCAGTCCGTCGCCGTCGAGGTCCGCAATGACGACGTCTCGCTTGCGGTTGCCCGGATCGGTGAAGCTGTGCACGTGGTAGGCGGCTTCTCGATTGCCGGAATCGGGCAGTTGCTCATCCGCAATCTCATACACGACGAGGCGTCGCGAAGCCTGCTCGATCACCGCGAGCCGCGTGGCGGGGTCGCCCGGAAGCGAGACCGGTTCGAGCGCGCGGATGGCGGGCATTTCGAAGCGAGTCTGAGGGCCGAGTTTGGTTCGGCCTGATTCCGATGCGCCGAACCAGATGCGAATCGGCGCTGCGTCTTCAGGAATGATACCTGCGACATCAAGCCGCCCGTCGCCGTTGAAGTCGCGCACGGTGAAGCCGAGCATGTTCGCGCCTGCTGCGAGGCGTGTGGGCTGCCCCAGCAAGTCGCCCGTCATGGGCCAGATGTGAATCTCCCCGCCGACCAGCGAGAGAAGTTCGGGTTGTTGATCGCCGATCACATCGGCCACGACGAGGCCGGTCTGACTTGTGCCGAGGTTGCGCACGGGGTGTCGTCTGCCGACTTCAAATCGTCCCGGCGCGGTCTGACGAATGAAGACAATCTCACCGGGCTGGCCTGCGTAGATGATGTCCTTGAGGCCGTCGCCATCGAAGTCGTGCGCGACGAACGAAGTAACGCGATGCAGCACAGAGACGGTTTCACGCCGATAGCGCCAGTGCTCTGGAAACTCGTTCACACGCCGAGGTGGGGTGACAGAATCCGGTGAGGCGTGTTCTTTCTGAAAGTGAACTTCGATGCGGCTGGCGTGGTTGTTGACGACGACGAGATCGTTCAGTCCGTTGCCGTTCATGTCGGCCACCAGCACCGGGCCTGCATTGCGGCCGATGCGAATGACTTCAAGCGGCTCGAAGCCGAAGTAGTCCGCCAGCGGCGGAGGGTCGTCCGGCGCACCCAGCGGCATGGCGGGAAGCATGAAAAGCAGGCAGGCAGTCAGCAGAGAAGTCATGGTTGCTCCACAAGAAACGAAGGGTGCGTGCCGGGCCGGAATGAACGCCGCATGAGAGCCAAATCGCAGCGGCAAAGCGTGAAACATCCTATACTGAACGGCCCAATACAGGGAGGCGGCTTATGAAGTGTTCCCACATCATCAAGTTCTCACTGGCCGGTTTGATGGCCCTTGCCGCGATGCCCGCGCAGGCGGATGTGGTGCGCCTCAAAAGCGGGATCGTTATTGAAGGCAACGTCATCAAGCGGAATGACCGCAGCGTGTGGATCGATATCGGCCCCGATGTGCTCCGTTTCAGCGTTGAGGACATCGACGAGATTGAGATGCGCGATGGCGATGAAATTGTGCATGTGCGGTCAGAATCGCTGTATCACACCGCGCTGAATCTTGCGGAACTCAGCCCGCGCGAACAGGCGCGGCGAATCGGCGCAGCGGTCATCAAGGTTTCCACACCCGGTGCGCTCGGCTCCGGCGTCATCATCAACGCACTCGGGCACGCCATTACAAACGCTCACGTGATTCAGGGTGAGACTGCATTGCGCGCGACGGTGTGGTTCCCTCAGCCGGACGGCACGCTTCGGCGCGAGATCATTGAGAACGTCGAGATTGTCGCCGTCAACAATCACATTGATCTTGCTCTGCTGCGGCTGACGCACCCGCATGGTGGTTCATTCGACTTCGCTCCACTGGAGCGGGAGGAATCCATTGAGTTGGGGCAGCCTGTGTTCGCCATCGGCAATCCGCTTGGTCTGGAGCGCACGCTCAGCCAGGGTGTGATCTCCACCACGCAGCGCAGCTTCGACGGGTTGAGTTACATTCAGACGGATGCGGCGATCAACCCCGGCAACTCCGGCGGGCCGCTGTTCAACACGCGAGGTGAAGTGGTGGGCATCACCAACATGATGATCCGCGGCGGGCAGGCTCTCGGCTTCGCCATTCCCACACGATATGTGAAGGACTTCGTGCGCAACCGCGAGGCTTTTGCATACGACCAGAACAATCCGAACTCCGGCCACAGTTACCATCCGGGGCCGCCCCGCAAGAGCTATGGCACGCCGCCACAACTGAAAGACGGCGACGCTTCTTGATTGCGTTTTCACTGCGGTGTTTTTTTGTCATTCAGGCCATTTCAGAATCCAACTCCCTCTCTTTTGTCAGGTGTTAAAGTCATGAAGAAACTTGCTGTCTTTGCGTTGACGCTCGGCCTTGCCGCGCCGTCGCTCTTCGCCCAGAACTCCATTGAGCAGATTGCTCCGGAGAACTCAATTGTTGTCGCCAGCGTGGCGGACATGAACCGCTCGATGGAGCGGCTGAGGCGAACGCCTTTGTATGAACTGTGGAACGCGCCGGAAATGACGGACGTTCGCAAGGAGATGGCGGACAGCTTTGAGAACGACTTCGCCGAACTGCTGCGCGAACTCGGTCTTGAGAAAGACGTGCAGTGGTATCCGTCCGGGAGTGCGGGCATGGCCGTGTTCACCGTGGTCGATGCTGAGACGGGTCGAATTGTTCCTGCAATGGTTGCCTTTGCAGATTACGGCGCGAGCGCAGCCCAGATGGCGGAAGCGATTCAGAAGATGCTGGCGCGGCAGGAACGCGATGGCGAGATTGAGTATGAGGAGAAAGACATTCTGGGACGAACGGTGTACGCCATCACCCCGCTGGAAAGTGATGACGACATGGAGTTCGACTTTGAAGACGAGTTCGACTTCGGTTTCAACCCGTTTGAAGGTCTTGTCGATTTCTCCGCGGAGACGATGTACTACGTCCGCAATGGCGATGCGCTGATGATCTGCACCGATCTTGGCGCGTTGACGGAAATCCTTGACGGACTGGACAAGGGCGGCAAAGGCGGGCTGGCCGATCGCGCTGACTATCGCACGATGATGGACCGAATCGGGCCGGGCGACGCGCACATGATTCTGCTGACGCGCGACCTGATGAAGCTGATTCAGGGTATTGACGGTACAGGCATGGCATCCATGTTCGGGCCGATCGCCAAGAGCGTGATCGGCGATATCAACGCCATCGGCTCCGCGATGACTTTCGACGGGCCGAAGGCGATGTGCGAAATGCGGATGATGGTGCACATGCCGAACGGCAAGTCTGGTCTTTCCAAGTTGGTGGATGCGCCTGCTCCGCGAGGGGCAGTGCCGCCTTATGTGAATGCCGATGCGCTGTCGTACTCCGTGCTGGCGTTCCAGTTCAGCCGCGTGGCGGAAGTGGCACGCGAGATCGTGCAGGCCAATCCGATGCTGCAGTTCTGGGCCGGTGAAGTGATGGATGTGGTGAACGGACCAGTTCACGATTTCCTCTCGACGCTTGGCAACTCGATCACGCATGCGTCGAGCATGACGAGGCCGATCACCATGGACAGCGTCTCCCAGCTTTTCGCCTTCGAGGTGAAGCGGCCGCAAGACCTGGAGAATCAGGTGGCCATGTGGGCTCCTGAAATGGGTTTGGAGCCGCGGGATTTCCTCGGCCATCGCATCTTCTCCTCTCCCGCCATGGGCATGATGATGGAAATGGCGCTGGGACTTGGCGGCGGCAGAATGTTCCTCGGCACCGAGCGCGATGTAGAGCAAGGACTTCGCAGTTTGGCAGATCGCGATCGACAGGGCGGCTTGGCTGATGAGGCTGCGTTCAAGCGAGCGCTCGCGCTCCTTCCGGACGGCCCGGTGGTGGCGTGGGGCTACATCGACATGGTGAGCAGCCTTGAGGTGGCCTCGGTCGTCGAGCGGCTTTCGACCGAGCAGATGATGGAAGAACTTCGTCGCGAGTTCCCTGAACTTGCTGCGGAGATCGGCGACGAAATGGAAGAGCAGAGCGCGTGGGACAAGATGGACCCGGCTGTTCTTCGCCGTTACCTCGGCCCGATGATCTGGCAGGTGCAGTCCACCAGCGATGGTTTCGTCGCTCAGGCGTACATGCTGGGTGCGGAGGCGGGCGGCCGCTGATCGTTTTCAACTGATCGTCGATGCATGGTTGCAGGGCGGCTTCGGCCGCCCTGTTTCGTTAACCATGTTCAGATGCTGTCGAACAGGTGCGACAACATCACATCGTGCACAGCGGAGCTGGCAAGTTCAGCGTCGTTCTTCGCCAACGGCGGAGCAGCGATGAGTACAGGTCGATGCGGTCGAGCCTGATCGACGCGGCCATGCGAGCCGCGCACAAGTGAAGTGTTCAACGGGATGACATCCATGAGGGTGCGGAAGCCCGCTTTCATTTGCAGCAGTTTGCCAGCCAGTTTCAGGCGCGGCGCACGGATGGCCGGGTCGATGAACAGTTCGAGCGGGTCGTATCCCGGCTTGCGGTGAATATCGACCGTACGAGCGAAGTCCGGCGCTTTGGAATCTTCAAGCCAGTAGTCGTAGCTGAACCACTTGCCCGGCTCGGCGATGAGGATGATGTCGCCTGATCGTTCATGGTTGATGCCAAGCGATGCCTGATCTTGCCGCGTGAGCGCGCGTTCCACGCCCGTTGCGTTTTGCAGAAAGGCGGCGTAGCGCTCGACGTTTGCTTGATCGCGCACATAGACATGGGCGATCTGATGATCGACGATGGCGAAGGCATCGCTTGCGCCGGGGTCGAGCAGTTCCAGACCGTCTTCTTCCCGCACCCGCAGCGCGCGGTCTTCACGAAGCAGCCGATTGATGTGTATGGCGTCGTTGACGGGTTCGATGCCGTATTCACTGACGATCATGAGTCGCGTGCCGCGCCCGCGCGAACGATAGAACGTGATGAGATCGCCAATGATTTCGTCGATTTCCGTGACAGCCTGCTTGGCTTCCTCGCCATCCGGCCCGAAGCGTTGCAGGTCGTAATCCAGGTGAGGCAGGTAGATCAGCATCAGCGTGGGGCTGTGCAGTTCTTCCACGATCATGCTTGCTTCGGCGATCCATCGACTGGACGCAATGCCCGCGCGAGGCCCCCAGAAGTTGAACAGCGGAAAGCGGCCCAGCCTCTCCTGCAAGATCGAGCGCAGGTCCGGTGGTTCGCTGTACACATCGGGAATCTTGCGTCCATCCGCTTTGTAGATCGGTCGCGGTGTAACGGACCAGTTCACGCTGGAGTACATGTTGTACCACCAGAACATGTTGGCGCAGGTAACGGATGGATCTCGCTGCCGTGCTGTCTCCCAGACTTTTTCGCTCTTAACGAGCGCGTTGGACTGTTTCCAGAAGTGAATCTCGTTGTATTCGCGGTTGTACCAGCCGTTGCCGACGATGCCGTGCTCGCGCGGCGATACGCCGGTGAGCATTGACGACTGCACGGTGGTGGTTACCGCCGGAAACGCAGGCTTGAGGGTGCGCAGCGTGTTCTCGCGAGCGAAGGCTTGCAGATGAGGGGACCAGTCGCCGATGAGCGATTCGGTGAGACCTACCACATTGATGACGACGGTCGGATGCGGCACGGTGTCAATATAGCCCGTGCAGCAAGCTGATGTCTGTTATGTACCCGCGATGCGGCGGTGGGCGAGCGTCGTGGCTGCCCAGCACGCGGCGGCGGCGATGGCTAGGCCCGGCTGGTCGAGCAGTGTGAGGAAGTAGGCATCGACAAGACAGATTGCGGCGAGCATCGCCATGACGGCAGGCTTGAGTTGAGAGGGACGCGAAAGGAGAAAACGCTGCGCGGCCACCAAAGCCAGCACGGCAGCCATCGCAGCGACGATCGAGGGTGTCCAGCCCCACGCGCCCGTCGGCACAATCCACAGCGCTGGCGCGAGCGCAGCGGCGATCATCATGATCGCCAATCGCAGCGGAAGGGGTGAGAAAGCAGTCGGCGGGGCGGCAGCCTCGCTGCGTGCGATGAGTGTGAGCAGCATGACGTAGACCGTCATAGCGCCCGCGATGGGAACAGCAGTCGCCCAGTTAATCGTCCAGTTGCCTTCGAGCGCGGTCGCCACGGTGAGATACACGAGGCCGCGGCAGAGACCCATGAAGACGACTGCGCCGCCAAATCGCCGATGGAGCGCGTTGTAGAGCACGATGGCGATGACCAGAGCGGAAGCAAGAATACCTGAAGCGAAGCCGAACACTGCGGCGATCGCAATGCCGCCGGCCATGCTGAGACACGCCACCCGGTATGCAGCCTGTACGGACACGCGGCCTGACGGAATCGGGCGATGCGGCCGCTCCCGACGATCGACTTCCGCGTCCATCGCGTCGTTGAGCGCCATGCCTGCGATGTAAAGCAGAAGGATCGCGACAGTGAGCGCGAGGATGGTGAGCCAGTCAGCGGTGAGCGATGCGCCGCCGATGGCAGTCCCGACGAGCACATTGGTGATGACAGTGGGCGCGTTGGAGAGGCGCGCCAACTCAACGTAGCGTTTGATCGCACTCACGATTCGTCTCCGTGTGCGCCATTGCCGCTGGCTGGCGGCTGTGCGAATCGGTCGCGCAGCCACTGCATTTCGCGGGCGATGCCTTCCGCAAGCGGCCCGCTGCGCATGGACTCAGGCAGCACGTCCCATGCGTAGGTTTCCACTTCAAAGTGGCGCACTTCCGCGCGGTCGCGCAGCAGCCAGAGGCAGCGCACGATCTGATCTCGCGTTGATTCGAGATGGCCGAACTCGCCGAGGAAGATCGGCACGTGGAAGTGCACACGCCATTCGCCTCGTGGCGGTTCCGCGTCCAGCGCGGCAGAAAGGTCTTCGTAAAAGAGCGGCGTCGCGCGTTCATCAGGCGGGCGGATGACGGTTTGATGGAGATAGCGCTGCTCGCTGAACGCGCGGAGCTGGTCGAACGCGGTGTGCCGCTGCGATTCATCCATGGCTTCAAACCGTACTCGTACGGCGGAAGATACCTGTACTTTGCCGACACGAATGCCAGCATGGTCGTAGCGGTCGAACAGCTCAGCCTGATCCTCAAACATGACCGCAGCGTGGCAGATGTCATGACAGACGCGCAGGTATCGGCGAAGATCGCGATCCTGCTCATGCGAGGCCACATGTTTCTCGAAAAACCCAATGACATCCTCACTTCGCTGAAGAATGCATCCCGGTTCAGGTTCGAGATCAAGATGAATGACGCGGCCGGTCTCAGCTTCAAGCTGCGCACACGCATCAGCGACCTGCACAAGTTGTGCTGCGGATGATGCAAGAAGCGACTCCGTTTCTGATTGGCGTGCCGACTCAGGCGGCCAGCCGATCGGCAACGTGGAGATGCTGCCTTCTTCACCATCCGGCAGCAGCGCAGCAAGGATGTTCACGAGGTCGAGCGTGTACGCCAATCGCGCAGGCTCCGCCCAAGTCGGTTGGTACACGCGGTGCTTGACGATTGGCTCGTGGAAGTCGCCGCAGGGAAAGCCGTTGAGCGTAAAAACATTGAGGCCGATTTCATCAAGCCACGCTCGAAACTGTTTGAGTGAATCGCCCTCGTGCAGCTCACGAGCAGCGCGCGCAGAAAGCCAGAGACCGATGCTCATGGGATGATGCGGGGAGACGATTGTTTTCACGGCGAGCGCGTGCTGTTTCAGGTTCGATTGCGTCTGCTCCAGTGTGGCCCCTGCATGAACATTAGTGCAGTACCCGATGATGCGTTCGGCACGCAGCGACGCTTCGCCGTGTTGCGGCGTATGTGAAGCGTGGACGGCGTTGGCAGCGTCAGGCGTCATCGAGAACGAACTTCTCACATTGGCTGAGGAACGCTCGCGGATTGCCGAAGGAAATCTTCTCGATCACATTTCGCGAGTGGCCGCGCCGTTTCATTTCAACGCGACACTTGGGCACCGCCATCGGGTCGCTGCATCCCCAGTCGCCTGCGGAGTTGATCCAGATGCGCTCATCGCCATACTGCTCAATGATGTCGGCTGCGCGTTGTGGTGTGCACTTTGTATCCGGGTAGAGCGTCATTCCCGCCCAGAAGCCTGCGTCCAGCACGATCTTCGCCGTATGCTCTTCAACGTGATCGATCAGCACGCGGCCGGGGTCGATGTTCGTATTTCGGCGGATGGCATCGATGATGAGTTTCGTGCCCTTGAGCTTGTCCTCAAGGTGAGGTGTATGCACGAGAATGAGCTGGTTGTGCTTTGCTGCGATGGCGACTTGTTCCTCAAAGATGGTGAGTTCGTTCTTTGAGTTTTTGTTGAGGCCGATTTCACCGACGCCGAGCACTGTGGGTTTCTTCAGAAAGTCCGGAATGAGCTGCATGACTTCGCGTGCGAAGCCGGGGTCTTCGGCTTCTTTGGGGTTGATGCAAATCCAGCAGTAATGCTTGATGTTGTACGCAGCGGCACGCTTCGGCTCGTAGTCCGTCAGCAGCGTGAAATAGTCGTAGAAACCCTGAGGCGATGAGCGATCGAACCCCGCCCAGAACGCCGGCTCGGTGATGGCAACGCACCCTGCCTGCGCCATGCGGAAGTAGTCGTCCGTAGTGCGCGAAACCATGTGGATGTGGGGGTCGATGTAGTGCACGGGGGTGAGCAGTTGTCAGTTGATGGGGGACGGTTTTTCAGAGCGGAACGGCGCCGGTCGCGCCTTTGCCGGGCGCTTTGTCGATCGGTGTCGTGGAATGATCGCTGAAGAGTTCCTGAATGCGTTTGGCGCGGCCGGGCTTTTCATCAAGCAGGACTGAAACTGCGCGGCGCATGGCGGTGATGCGGAAGTCTTCGTGTGGCGCATTCGCATCAGGCGCGGCGCGATCAATGCGATCGAGAAACGCAGCGAGATCAAGCAGCTTTGCGCGGTGTTCAAGAAAATACTGCTCGATCACCTTCGACCGGGGTAATGGACATGTGTGCTGCGTGCTCATTTCAGCACACAGCGTATGCGATTCCATTGGGAAACGGAAGAGAAACCGCGATTGCGGATGCTGCGATCAGTGCAGCGGGGCGGATCGCAGCAGGCGGATGTGGTCAATCGCTTCCATCATGGCGGCCCGGTCGATTTCGTGGACATCGACGGCATGTCCGATGCTTTTCGGCAATGAAATCGTGAGCCTGCCGCCGAGATGCTCGCGAAACTCTTCAAGCCCTTCCAGCAGCCGGTCATGCTCAGCCAGCCGATCGTGATGCAGTTCGAAGCCGATGACCTGCAACGCGCTACATACGCGGTCGGCGGCGGGCCACGGAAGCAAACCGATGATCGCTGCGTACACCGTGTCGATGGCAATGCCGATGGCGACCGCTTCGCCGTGCCGAAGCTCAAAGGCGGTCATCTGTTCCAGTTTATGCGCGGCCCAGTGGCCGAAGTCGAGCGGTCGCGCCTCGTCGGTTTCAAACGGATCGCCCCCTTCGACGATGTGGCGCATATGGAGTTCAGCGCATCGGCGAAGAATCGGTCGAAGTGCGTCCTGCGAACGTGCCCCAAGCTGTGCGCCGTGATGTTCAATCGCATCAAAGAGCGAGGCATCTTTGACGATCGCGACCTTCACAGCTTCGCTTAACCCGCTGCGCCAGTCGCGATTAGAGAGTGTTTCAAGGAAGCGTTCGTCGTTGATGACGGCCCAGGGCGGCGAGAAGGTGCCGAGAAAGTTTTTCTTGCCGAATGCGTTGATGCCGTTCTTGACGCCGATGGCCGCGTCGTCCTGTGCGAGTGTGGTGGTGGGCATGCGCACGAGTCGCACGCCGCGATGCGCGGTTGCAGCAGCGAAGCCGACGGCGTCGAGCATCGCGCCGCCGCCGATCGCGAGTACGAACGATCGGCGACAGATGCGATGCTCGTGAATTGCACGGACAACGGTGTCAACGACGGTGCGGTCGTTCTTCGCAGCTTCGCCACCGGTTACGATGAGCGGCTGAGCCACGAGCCGCAGTGGCGAGGTGCGAACATTGAAGTAATCGTGCAGCCGCTCGGTCAGATCGGGCCATGCCTGATGAACGCCAGCATCAATGCAGGCCAGTACGCGACCAGTGAAGCGCTCGTCGGTCATCATCACCGATCGGAGCACGTCGTTTTTTGGGATTGAAGGCGTCAACGGTGAAACGTAGCCGATGGGTGAATGTGGGCGAACATGGCGCATCCCATGCGTCAGGGGCGGGATTTGCCCCCGGAATCAGACCATTTGATCGGCGGGTGTCAGGCATAGGTTGGCCGGTTGGAATGATTCGGCTTGGCAGGCGTGCCGGTTCGGTCGAATCGGGGCAACGATAGGCGCGATGCCGACATGATGCCTGCGGTTTCACATTCGCAGCAACCGGTTCGACCGATAAGCAGTATCGGCTGACAGCAAAAACCCATGAGGTTCGCTGCGGCGCAGCCGTTACACTACAGGTTCAGTTTCACGCCCACCCGCCGGGGTTGCGAAGCAGGAGGAATGATGGCGATCTCGCGTTTTCGTTTGGGGGTTGCAGGCGTTGTGATTTTCACATTGACGAATGCCCTGAGTGCGGCGGCAGATGTGCAGCCGATCGCGTGGCGTTCCGCAGCGGATGTGTTTGCCGTCAAGGCCCCCGTGGACGCAGCTCGCGATGCCCGTCAACTGCTTGCGGGCGAGCATTCCCGCAGGGTGATTATTCGGTTTGATCGACCTGTTACCCAAGCGGAGCGTGAAGTGATGGCTGCTGCGGGTGTGCGGCTGCTTGCTTCACTTGGCTCCAATGCGTTCTTTGCGCATCTTGACGGCGCCGTGCTGAATGTGGATGCGCTGTCCCGTGTGCAATCGCTTCGCGCGGTGCAGCCGGTGGAAGCGGCGCACAAGATGCACCGGATGATTCTGGATGATGCATTTCCCGCGTGGTCGATCGTCGGGCAAGCGCCTGCGGCGAGGAACGGCGCGCGAGCTGAAGCGGAAGATGTTGTCGCGGTGTGCGTGCTGTTCCACCCGGATGTTGATCGTGGTGTGGCAAGGCAGGTTGCGCTGGCGCACGGGGCGTTGATTCGGTCGGAGCTTCGGACGATCAACGGCATGGTGCTGGAACTGCCTCGCTCGCAAGCCGTGCCGATCGCGATGCGCGACGAAGTGCAATGGGTGGAGCCGCCGATGCCTGCGCTGCAGGAACTCAACGCGGAGAATCGCGAGGTAACGCAGGCGAATGAAGCACAGGCGGCGCCTTACAACCTTGATGGGTCAGGCGTGAAGGTGATGGTGTTCGACGGCGGGCACGCGCTGGCTTCGCATTCCGACTTCGGCGGCAGGCTCACGGTGCGCGACAACTCGAACCTCAGCAATCACGCGACGCACGTTTCAGGAACCATCGGCGGTGATGGCACGGGAAGCCCGAATCAGCACCTGCGCGGCATGGCGCCGGGTGTAACCATTGAGTCCTACGGCTTTCAATGGTCCGGCGGCGGCATTTTTCTGTACACGAACCCAGGCGACATTGAGACGGATTACGACGATGCGCTCAACGTGCAGGGCGTTACGCTCGCGAACAACTCGATCGGCACCAACACCGCGACCAACGGTTTCCCGTGTTCAATCACCGGCGAGTATGGGCTGACGTCGTCCGTTATCGACAGTATTGTGCGCGGTGGGCTTGGCTCTCCCTTGCGTGTGGTGTGGGCCAACGGCAACGAGCGACAAAGTACGAACTGCGGCAACCTGTACTACACCACTGCGCCGCCCGCGTGCGCGAAGAACCATCTGACGGTCGGGGCACTGAACGCCGACGACAATTCGGTGACGAGCTTCACAAGCTGGGGGCCTTGCAATGATGGGCGATTGAAGCCGGATGTCTCAGCGCCGGGCTGTAAGATCGGCGCCGGTAATGGCGTGGTCTCCACGTCCAGTTCGGGTGGATACTCAACGGCGTGCGGCACATCCATGGCGTGCCCAACGGTAACAGGACTGGCGGCGCTGCTTTTGCAGGACTTCCGCACGCACAATCCGGGTGATCCTGACTTTCTGCCTTCCACGATGAAGGCTCTCTTTGTGCAGACGGCGATGGACTTGCAGAACGTTGGGCCCGATCATCAGACGGGTTACGGTCTCGTGCAGGTGCGCGATGCGATCGACTTCATGCGAACCGACAACTTCCTTGAAGGTCAGATCGTGCAGGGCCAGACGCTCACGTACATCATTCACATTGATGAAGCGACGGCGGCATCCGGCGCGGGCATCAAGGCGACGCTGGCGTGGGACGACTTCCCCGCAAGCCCGAATGTCACCAACGTGCTCGTGAATGATCTTGACATCATCATTGTTGGGCCGGGCGAAGGTGGCGGGGTGTACTATCCATGGACGCTCAACCCTGCGGACCCCGGCGCACCAGCGGTTCGCACCGGGCCGGATCGCGTGAACAATCTGGAGCAGGTGGTGGTGGATACCGTTACGCCGGGCATCTGGACGGTGCACGTGATCGGCCACAACGTGCCTGAAGGGCCGCAGCGATTCTCGCTTGCTGCGGGGCCGAAGCTGGTTCGCACACTGGTGCGCTTCCCGGAAGGTCTGCCTGCGATTGTGCCGCCGGGCCAGCCGACACCGATTCTGGTGCGTGTGCACTCGGTGAACGAGGATGTGGTCTCTGGATCGCCGACGTTCCACTATCGCGTTGACAAGGGCGACTGGGCGCAGGTTGCCATGCAACCGCTTGGCGGGGAACTCTATCAGGCGGTGTTGCCCTCGCTCGCCTGCGGCATGAACTTCGACTACTTCTTCACCGCGCAGGGTTCCATCAGTGGTGTTACGTACAGCCCGGCGCAAGCGCCGCAGCAGACATATCTCGCTGAAGTCGGCGTCGTGCAGACGTTATTCGCAGACGATTTTGATGAACATCTGGGCTGGACGGTGGGCGCACCGGATGACGATGCAGTAGCGGGCATTTGGGAACTGGCCGATCCTGTTGGCACATTCGTGGGTGGCGTGCCTGTGCAGCCGAGTGCGCCATTTGTTGGGTTGATGTGCTACATCACCGGGCAGCATCCGGGCGGCGGCGCAGGCGCGAACGATGTGGACTTTGGCAAGACAACGCTGTTTTCGCCTGTGTTTGATGTGTCGAAAGCGATTCGCGCGACTGTGAGTTATCAGCGTTGGTACAGCAACAGTGCCGGTGCGAACCCGAATGTTGATATTTTCCAGGTGGATGTGAGCGCGGATGGTGGACAGACATGGGTCAACGCGGAAACGGTCGGCCCTGCAGGGCCGGGCACCGCGGGCGGATGGTACTACGCGAAATTTGATGTGAATGACCTCGTGCCGCTGACCTCGCAGGTTCAGGTGCGCTTCGTCGCGTCGGATTACGATCCACAGGCTCTCGTTGAAGCGGCGATCGACCGTTTCCGATTGCGACTGTTCGTGTGCGAGGATGTGATGCCAGCGTGCCCCGGTGATCTTGATGCCAACGGGCAGGTTGATGTGCTCGACCTGCTGGCCCTGTTGGGCGCGTGGGGACCGTGCACAGGCTGCCCGGCGGACCTCAATCTGGATGGCACGGTTGATGTGCAGGACCTGCTGATCCTACTTGGCGCGTGGGGGGCGTGCCCATAAATGCTGCCCTGAACAGGAGTTCTCGGACAGGCTCGTATTGTTGCAAACATTTATCGGGAAACGACTTGACGATACCGCAAGGTGCGGCCACACTGAGTAGGTAACGTATCCGCGCCTCGGAAGGCGGGGAAGTGGCCCACAGACCCACATCGCACAGGCGTGGCGGAGGTGGAAGATGTCGAAAGAGAAGAGCAGTTTTATGAAGTTTGCATTGGTTCCCGTGCTGGTCGGGTCATTATCCATGACCGCTGCTGCGCAGTATGACTTGACGGTCATTGCCACGACCGGCAAAGAGATTCAGGAGATCACCGGCGGTTCGCTTAATAACGCGGGCATGATCATCTTTGACGCCATGGACTGGAAGGGCGTCAACCGCGTGTACAACGAGAACGCTGAACCGATCGTTGCGGGTTACGGCAGTGCGCTGAATCAGAACGGCGACTTCGCGTATCTCAACATGGTTGCCGTGGGCAAGCTGATGCGCCCCGCGGTGTTCAAGTTTGACACTGACTCACAACTGCTGCTCGCGGGTCAGGCCAGTGTGCCCGTGGTCGGCCAGCTTTCGCTGAATAACGCAGGCGACCTGGCCTACTGGACCTTCCAGTGCTGCGACACAATCGATTCGTGCATTCGCCTTCGCGATGGTGTGGGTGATGTGTCAACCATCCAGTGCGCGAGCTTCTCCGATCCGTGTTCACTTGTCGTTGGCCCGAAGATCAACAACTCCGGCGCGGTGGCTTTCCTGCGTGCGTGCACAAATGCAAAAGCTGCGGAAACCAAGGAAATCGTGCTGCTTCAGGGCGATGTTGATACGCCGATTTTTACGGCGAGCGCTGAGTGGATTCTCGGCCTGCCTTCACTCAACAGCGGGAACGACATCGCATTCTTCGTGCAGGACCCTGAGAACGAAGAGACCGGCATTCGGCTTTTCATGTTCCAGAAAGATGAAGTAACGGAGCGAGTTTCGCTTCGAGGCGACATCGTGCCTACCATGCAAACTTCGCCCATCATCAACGACAATCGAGACATCGCTTTCGTCGCAATGGCCGTTTCGAGCTGCGAAGGCAACTGCGGTACCAGTGCTAATAACTGCTGGTGCGACGATGAGTGCTGCGACTTTGAGGACTGCTGCCCGGATAAGTTTGAAGTGTGCAGCGGGTGTGAGCCGGAAGTCGTCGTCGGTGGCGATGTTGAGTCGATCTACCTGCTCAAGGATGGCAGCGCTGACCCCGAACCGATTCTGACCATCGGCGATTTCATTGGCGACTACATCATCATTGGCGAGCTTCAACTGCTCGGCATCAATGCCGGGCGTGAGATTCTCGTCAAGGCCCTGGCAGTCCATGCTGGGTTTCCGTCCCTCGGCCTTGAACCCGTAACCATCCTCGGCGCGCTACGCCCCGTGGTGGAAGGCACCTGTGTCGGCGACCTCAATAACTCCGGCGTCGTGGACGTGCAGGACCTCATCATCCTGCTCGCGGCGTGGGGCAACAACCCCGGCCATCCTGCGGACCTCAACGATGATGGTACAGTGGATGTGCTCGACCTCATCACGCTGCTCGCGGCGTGGGGGCCGTGCCCGGATGACAACAAGAAGAATTGAGCAACTCCCCGCCCCGAAACGGGGCTTCTGAACCTCGAACGCGAAAGCCGCCCCTACATTCAGCGGGGCGGCTTTTTTTAATGGTTCTGCGGTGTTTCAAAGCGGCTTGGCGCAGCCGGGGCGGCGGGGTACAATCCTCGGCTCGATTTTTCAAGGAGTCCGCCGGTGTACGCCATCATTGAAGACAGTGGAACGCAGATCAAAGTTCAGCCGGGCGACGTCGTGGATATCGACCTGCGCGAGGTCGGCGACGGAAACAGCCTCACGTTCGATCGCGTGCTTATGGTCGGCGATGCAGCGGGCACGGCGAAGATCGGCACGCCTTACCTCAGCGGCGCGACCGTCAAGGCTGAAGTGCTTGATGAAATCAAGGGCGAGAAGCTCGATGTCATCAAGTACAAGCGTCGCAAGGGTTACCGCGTCAAGCAGGGCCATCGCCAGCGATACCTTCGCGTGAAGATCGGCGACATCAAGGCGTAACCCGAGTCTCAAGTTTTCAAACAGATGACACGCAGGCCCGGCTTCGGCTGGGCCTGTTTCTTTTCACTTCAGCAGGACTGGTCGATCAGTGCGAAGGCGGCAGCGCGATCGCCACGGCATCGCTTGACAGCGGGGCATCGACAAAGAGGCTGCGGCCCAAAGCGTTCGTCACCATTTGACTGACGGCATACTGCACGCGGCGCGTCGCACGCGCATCAAGGTTTGCGGTGAACGAACCATTCAGCCGCGCGGGCGTCAGCAGATCGACAAACCCCGGCGTGCTTTCAAGCAGGCGAAGCGATGCATCCTTCATGTTCAGCCGAATCGTTTCACCTTCGAGCTTTCCCGCAGGCCGGGCGAACCCCGCGCCGCCGTACACGCCCACTTCGCCGTTCACAAACACAATGTGCCGAATGCTGGTGTTCGTGGCGGAAGGGGCCATCGGCGTAACGCCCGCCTTGGGCACCCAGAGGAACTCAACGTGCGTGACCTGCCCTTCCGTTACGCGGCCGGAAAGCAGATCATCGAGCGGTACATCCGCCAGGTAGATCGAAGTCTCCGCAGCGCCTTGAAGGAATACCCCGGTCTTGAACCGGCTGGTGAGACTGATCGGAGCTTCATCCAGCGATTGCATCCGCACCGAGCCTGCTGCACCGCCGCCGCCGATGATCGGCAACCCTGACGCGCACCCCGCTGTGCCGAGGGCGAACGCAGCCAGAGCAGGCAGCAGGGTGATTCGCAGCAGCCATTTCGTCATGACGAAGGAAACTCCGCACCGGCGGGGCGCTGGCCGCCGCCCGCAGGCGGTGCAACCGCCGCTTTCCCGTCCGAACGGGGCACGAGATGCGCCTCAATGCCGAGACACGTGAAAGCATCGCGTTCGATGATGCCCCGAATCAGTGAGCGAGGTACGGAAGGAAGCTGGGTGCCGTGGCTGAAAGCGTTGATCGTGTAAAGCGATTCAATCGTCTTGGCGGGTGTCTCGCGCGGGAAGCCCGATGCAAACAGCAGTTTATCCATCACGCGCATGGCGGAGGCGTTGAGCAGCGCGTTATAGAGCTGCCAGGGCCGCGACGCCACGCCTGAAATATCCGCATACACATGCTCATGCTTGGCGAGGAGCGTCAGCGTTTCGTCAACCCACGGATGGCCCAGTTGATTGATGACGATGCGAAGCTCAGGCACGGTGCGTGCGACTTCATCCCACATCACGGGCCTGCCGAACTCAAGCATGGATTGATGCGCCAGCGGATCGCCCAGCGTGATGAACACGGGCAGGCCGGATGCAGCGCACTTTTCATACACTTCCATCGCGTCGGAGTGAGCGGGGTGGAACCCCTGCGCTGCGGGCGAAACCGTAACGCCCACGAAGCCCAGACGGATCGCAGCGTTGACCTGCTCTGCTGCATCCGGCGCGAGCGGCTCAATCGCCGCAACGCCGGCACGACGCTTGGGATCGCGCGCGACGAACTCTGCGATGAGTTCATTGGGCACATGCGCACCGAGGCGCGATGAGCGGAAGGCGAAGACAAGCGAGCCATCCACGCAGGTCATGGCGCGCTCATGGGCAGCGGGGCTGCCATCAAGCGTTCCAAGGCGTTCCGTCTGTCGTGCGCGGATGCGTTCGGCAGGCTCGCGACCAAGCTGATCGAGGTTCGACCAGACTTGCGTATGCAGATCAATAATCATCGTGAGTGCGAATCCTGACAGCCCCCGTTGCAATCGGGGGGGGAAATCCGGTGGCAATCCGGGGAAAATCCGGGGGTCCGGTGCGCCGGGGGTTGAGCGAACGTGTGGATTGTAGGGGAAATTGCAGCCCAGTCCAGAAAGCCGTGGGTGGCAAGGCCGGATCGCCCGCGGCCTTTTCTCAGGGTTGGGCGGACGGCAGAACGAATCGCTCAACATCTCTTCGCCTCGCTTCATACCGCGTACTGTCCAGTTTCTCGTCGTTATCCTGGAACTTCGCAAGAATGTACTTGGCGGCAGCCGCATCGCTATCGCTCTCCTGTTGCATGACCGCCGTAACGGTTTTCTTCACATCGGCCTTTTTCCCATCCTGCGGTTTGAGGCCGATATATCCAATCAACCGCTCGCGGTCATTCGCATTGCGTTCGTTGAGGTATTCGAGCCAGAATAGCATGGCGAGCATTTCGGGGTTCTCCCGCCGCCGGCCTTCGTTCTGTTGCAGGTCAAGCTGTGTGAGCAGGCGATAGGTGTTGCGCAGGCGGATGAGCTGGCGCGGATTGCGGAACTGAAATGTATTCGCCGCTTCGGTGAATGCGATCCACTCGGAAGCCAGTTCTTTCATCGCGTTGAGTCGGTCGCTTTCCGTGATGGTCGGCGTCTGCGGCGCAACACGGTTCGGGTCTGCATCACGAGTCGGCGCGATTGGTCTGTCGGTCGCCGCTGTCGGTATGGTTTCGGCATCCGTTGTCAGCTTCGATGGTGATTCGTCCAGCGGCTCAGCAGAGATGCCGCCGCGAGGCAGGCTGTTCAATGCGTCGGCGTTTTCTTCTCGGGTGCGATCCTGCTCTTCGCGCGCTGCTGTCTGCGCGTCTTCATCGCTGACCGTCGGGAAGAGGCGCTTCTTGATGAACTCATCGAGCGTAGCGGGGTTTTCCAGCATGACGGAAAGTTGAATGATCTTGCCGAGATAGTCGCGTGCGATCGTGAAGCGGTCGCGTTCGCCGGTCGCCACTGCGGTGTATTCACGTGAAACGGCCTGCAGCGCGATGCGATGATCAATGGCGATGACGACGATGACGTTCGGAATGTCCATCACCAATCGCACCGCATCCAGTGTGTGGTTGATGCACTTGCGGTCGCATCGGTCAAGATCGTCAACAAAAACGATAAGACGGTGAGTCGGGTCTTTTTTTCTCACGCCGCGCAGGTTGCAGAGCGTTTCAATGTGCTTCTTCATCACCGGCACCTCGCCGAGGTGTTTGCCGTAATCAGGCAACTTGAGATACGTACTCAACTCTGCGGCGAGTGGATGATCCAGAATACGTTTGGCGTCCACGACGAGGTAGCCAAACAGTGAAGTCAGGCCGACGGCAATTGTTCCATTGATGATCTCCTTTCCAGCGAGATCAAAGACCCATGTTACGACGATCAAGAGTACGGAGAGAGCAATCGCACCGACGAAGGCGAGCAGTCGAGAAAGGATCGCACCGCGGTTTTCGCGCCAGCCGAACTTCAACTTCAGTATGGGTTTCTCCCACCACCTCCTAAGGTCGCCGAGCAACCCCTTAATCACCTCCTGCGCGAGACCAGCGCGGATGTTGTCGGTGTGCTCATACTGCCATGCGTTGAAGTCGGCGTAATAGAAGCGGAACGGGCAGCCGGGCTTGCCTTCGTAGTTTCTCAGTCGAAGTTTGACTTGCTCGACCACGCTGCTCTTGCCGCTGCCCCAGTCACCCAGCAGGCCGAGCGTGAACGGTGTCGCCTGCGCGGGGGAAGCGAACATCGCAGCCAGTGATTCGACGAGTCTCTTTCGCCCCAGATGGTCCTCGGTCGCAGCGACATCTGAGATCGCAGCCGCCGCGCCATGGTCGATGATCTCGACGGGTTCTTCAGTCTTCTCTTCCTCTGAGCCGGATTCCTCTACGAAGTCGGGAGTTTCCGCTTCCTCTGCGTCAACAGTCTCAGCGCCTTTGGCCTTTTGCTTCTTCTTAGCCGCAACCTTCTTCGTGCCAGCTTTCTCTGTGTGCGTGCTGCTCTCTTCTTTTTCTACTCCTTCATGGCGCGTACGCAGCCATTCATCCACGCGCTCGCGCGCTGCGTCAAAGTTAAACCTGCCGCCTTCAAGATATTGACGGTGCCGTTGTGCGATCTGTGAGATGCCCGGCTGAACGGATTCGAGTTTGCGAAGCTCTCGATCCCACTGTTCAATGCGCTCCATCCATGCTGAACCGAGCGGACTGGTCCACAGCGGCCGCGCGAAGAACGTGTCGGTAGCATGTCGTTGACCTTCATCCGCCATCCCCGGCAGCATCTCAATGAAGAGTTGATAATCGATGCGCGCGGCATCAAGAAAGGCGTCAAAAAAGGCGGCAAAAGTGTCGACGGTGGCGTCGGCGGTGGCGTGGGTGACGGCTTTGGCGGCGGCGGCGGCGGCGGCGGCGGCGGCGGCG
>DAOMNO010000012.1:0-69993 GCA_035443885.1 Phycisphaerales bacterium | reverse complement strand
CGGCGTTGGCGGCGTTGGCGGCGGTGGCGGCGTCGGCGGCGTTGGCGGCGTTGGCGGCGGCGTTGGCGGCGTTGGCGGCGGCGTAGGCGGCGGTATCGATGCCCGCTATGAGCATACTCGACGTGTCAAGTGCCGCATCAATCGCCATGACATGACGAGCAGCGTTCGCATCAGTAGTCCGGCTGCCGAAAGCGCTCGGGGCGATCAGCGGCTGCACTCTGCGGGCGCAGCGGATCGCGATGGCTGCTGCTGCCCACGCAGGCAACGTTCGCAGTTCCTCTCTGGTCAGTTGTCTCAGTGTTTCGCCGGGTCCGGGTCCTGTCATGCCAGCCCCACTTGGAAAAGTCCTCGCCGGTGCGATCGGCCCACGTGCCGAATCGGCATGACAACATCGTACCCCGCCCCGCGGCGTTTGTGGGAGAGGGGGGAGCGGTGGTGAGACATCATTTGCTGTGGGTGCCCTGCTTCGTACCGCCCCCGGATGAGAGCGAAGCATGAACAGAATCGAGGCGCGTTCTCGTGCTTCACGCATCATGCCTCATGCTTCACACTGCGCGATGAAGCATGGCGCCCGTGCGCTGTGGCGCGCGCAGAAGTTGTCATCGAGCGCGATTAACGGGAAGGGGAGCACGAAACATGCGCACTCAATTTCAATTGCGTGCTACGTACGTTTCGACGAAGTGTTTGCGGGGTGGGTCGCTGCGCATTACGGCAACCTGCGGCGGAGTGCTGGTCGGTGCGCTGTGCGCGCGCCACAGAGTGCGCGAGTACATCATCATGTCATGCTGTGCAAGCACCAATTGTTCCACGTGGAACAATTGCCCGGTACGGGGTGGGCGGCTCCTGCCCTGCGGGGGCGACCCCTCTGCACTTGTCGCCGCGATCATGTGGCGGAGTGTGTTTCTCAGCCGAAGGCTTGTTATCCTTCGTTCATGCTGCTGACTCCTTACGGCCTGCGCGAATGGCTTGCCATCACGATTGTCTGCGTCCTGCTTGCTGCGCTCGTTGCGTGGCTCGGCTGGTGGTGGCTTGTGGTTCCGGTGGCGGTCATCTGGTTCGCAGGCGTGGCGTTTTTCCGCGATCCGATTCGCAGTGTTCCCGCGGGTCTCGCGCCCGGCGCGATGCTTGCCCCAGCGGACGGGCTGGTGAAGGCGGTTACGCACGTGGAACATCACGATGCGACGGGCGGCCCCGCGGTTGTGTTGCGAATCTTTCTCTCCGTGCTGGATGTGCATATCAATCGCTCGCCGATCGACGGCGAAGTGGTGTCCGTTACACACACGCCGGGGCGGTATCTCGATGCGCGGAAGGAAGAATCCGCGAAGGTGAACGAATCGAACCTCGTGGTGCTGCGCATCAGCACGGGCGAGACGATCGGCGTGCGGCAGGTTTCTGGCGCGATCGCAAGGCGGATTGTCTGTCCGATTGTGCCGGGCGATCGGCTGAAGCGCGGCGAGCGATTCGGGATGATCAAGTTCGGCTCGACGACGGAGCTGATTCTGCCCCGGCCGCGCGACGTTGCGGTTCACATCAAGCCCGGCGACAAGGTGAGGGGCGGCAAGACGCTGATGGCGACGCTTGCGATGTGATGATGCACAGCGGAACAATGCTCACGCTGAGACGGAGTTGAAGCTGGTGACGCGGCGTGAAGTGGGCGGGTCCCATGCGCCGCCGGGCAGGCCTGCTTCAGCGAGCAGCGGCGATTGTGCGAAGGCGGGTTTGTCCTGATGATCGACAAACGAAACGGCAAGCAGTCTACGTGCGTTCGCGCCTTCCGCGTGCGCGTCGATATGCACCATCGAATCATGGCGCAGCACGTCGCAGACAACGTGAACGGGTGCGAGGATGGATTGTCGACGCCCGCCGAGGTCGAGCCACGCTTCGAGCAATCCTCGATCCTTCGCGAGCAGTTGGAGCGTGATGACGAAGGCGATGCGCCCGTGATGTGTGTGACTGTCGCGTAGCGCGCCGAAGCGGTCGGTCCATTTCGTCATCGCTCCGGACCATCGCAGTTCGTAGAACGTGTCGATGGCGACCGTGTTGGTCTGTCGTGCGAGGATGGGGTTCAGCGTTGTCATGAGGCGCGGTCCAGCAGTTTGGCAGCGATGTCGAGTCCTTCGCCTGAAGGGTTGATGAGCTGGCGGCTGATGAGGTCGATCATGCTGACGAACTCCAGCATGGTGTCCACGCGCGCGTTGTGGGATTCGATCTCCGCAGCGGCGGGGTCGATTTTGCGAGAGCGGGAAGGTTCCTTGTCCGCGGTCAGCTCGCGGCAGGCGCGGAGTGATTCCAGCAGGGGATCGACTTCGCGTTTTTTTCGTTCGCGCAGGATGACGCGGAACAGTTTCCACACGTCCTGCTCTGCCTGGAAGTATTCCTTGCGGTCGCCTCGCATATGGACGCGGCTGATGATGCCCCACTCAACGAGCGATCGCAAAGTCATGGATGCGCTGCCGCGGCTGATGTGCAACTGCTCCATCACTTCGTCGGTGTTCATGGGTCTTCCCATGATGTAGAGGAGCGCGTGAACCTCGGCCATGGATCGCGGCACGCCCCAGTTGGAACCCATCTGGCTCCACAGCGCGACGAATCGCTCGCGCGCCTCTTGCAGGGTTGGGTCTGTGGGCGCTGGCTTCGGTCGCTTCGCCATGAGGCGTCTCCTGACTGGAGCACTGTATCAGGCTCTCTGGGCATATGGCAACAGATTTCAGAATATTTTGAAAATGAAGCGGCGGGGTGTTCAGGCGCGCCTTGTGATGGCGAACTGGCCGCGTGCAGCCAAAAAAGACAGCACCGCCGAAGTTCGGCGGTGCTGAAGGTCATCGCGAGCAATGTCGGATTTGAACTTACCGACGACGACGAACGCCGCAGAGACCGGCGATGCCCAGAAGGGCCAGCGCGCCAGGGGCAGGAACCGCAGTGATGCGATAGGCCAGGTTCTGAGGCGCGCCACCAGACAGGATTTGCGTGGTCGGGCCGAAGCCGAAGCCGCCGCCGGGGTTCGCCTGGTGAGCATTGGGGCCGGCACCTGGGCCGTCCTCAATCGTTGATCCGCTCACACCCAACTGGCCGCCGCCACCGCTGAATGCCAGATGCGGGATGACCGCAATCCAGTAGTCGCCGTCAGCAAGGTTGAGGCCAAGGCCGGTTACGTCAAGCGTGATGTGGAAGTTGAAGGTGCCGCCCAAGTTGACGATAGTAGCGCTGGTGAGGAACGCGCTTCCAGCATTACCCGTGAGGCTTGCGCCAGCCGCTGCGACGCTTGAGTAAATCTCAACTGACCAACCTGTTACGTTGTTGATCGAGGTGAAGCCGCCGAAGCCGCGCATGATCGCTTCGACAGTCGTGATGCTGCCCTTGCCGCCGCTGACGGTGAAATCGTCGAGCGCTGCAATGTTGAACGCAGCGTTTGCAGGCTCAAAGATCTGGCTTGCAAAGGCCACGCCATCAAGGGGCGGCACAGCGCCAATCTGATCAAAGATGATGTTTGCGCTGCATGTCCCGGCGATGCCGAGTGTCAGCGCAGCGCTGATGACGGGAACAACTTTCATACCAATCCTCCTCAACTCAAAGAGAGAACGTACCCACCTGCTGATTGACGACACGCTGTCGCCTTGGTCGGGTGGCCTCCACCAATCAAAACGTGCTGCTGGCCGAGCAGGCCGTTCAACACGAAATCCAACTCACAGCTCTCTCTGTGTAGGCGGTGAACAAACAGACATCGCAGCCACAGCCATAAAGGTCCGCCTGAGACACTTAGTATGCATTGATGTCTGGGGATATGCAAGAGGATAGTGATGATTTTGCGGGTGAGATAAACTGGGCATTTTGGGACCGCTAGCGGCCTACTCACCTGCAAGGTCTCTTTTGAGGGCCTGAAGCGATCAGGCAGGGGCGATGTGGTACAACCCGACCTGAAAGTCATGATGCGGCGAGAAATGGAGCAACGCCCTATGCAGATCACGATCGACGAAAAGGCCATGCGGGCCGCGTTCGACGCAGTGAAGGACGACCCCGTGTTTGCCGAGAGCGCGGCGGCGGTCCGTGCCGGGAAGTGGCCGGTCCAGATGTTCCAGGCTCTGTCACTTCAGCCGTCGCTGCTCGAAGCGTTCACTGCGGTCAGCCGAGGCGTGTACCCCGGCGGGCGGGTGGAGCGTGAGGTCAAGGAAGTCATCATTCTGGAGGCATCGCGGCGGAACGCATGCCAGTTCTGCACACAGTCGCATATCGCGATGTGCAGAATGATTGGCCTGTCAAACGACCCGCTGGCGATGGTAGATGACGCTTCGCAACTGACGGAGCGCCAGATGGCAGCGCGCGAACTGACGCGCGCCGTGATGACGGACTCCAACAGTGTGCCAACACAGGTGTATGACCGCGCTCATGCGGCCTTCGCGGACGCGGAATTGGTCGAGGTGGTGTTCATGATCGGCTTCATCAATTGCCTCAACCTGTTCAACAACACGCTTGGCGTGCGCTACGAAGGCGAGTACGCGTAAGGCGATCGCGGTGATGCGTGCGGGGTGAGCGGCATTTGCTATCGCGCTGCAGCCCAGGTGCATCACGCCACCGTGACGCGCTCATCCAGATACACATCCTGAATCGCGTGCAGCAGGCGGACGCCTTCGTCCATCGGCCTCTGGAACGCTTTGCGACCGGAGATGAGTCCGGTGCCGCCCGCGCGCTTGTTGATCACAGCCGTCTTCACCGCTTCGACGAGATCACTCTCGCCTGAGGATGCGCCGCCGGAGTTGATGAGGCCGCAGCGGCCGTTGTAGCAGTTCAGCACCTGATACCTGCACAAGTCGATCGGATGATCGGTGCAGAGGTCGGTGTACATGCGCTTGTCGAGCTTGCCGTAGGACGAGTTGCCGGAGTTCAGCGCGGTGTAACCGCCGTTCAGTTCGGGGAGTTTCTGCTTGATGATGTCCGCCTGAATGGTAACGCCGAGGTGATTCGCCTGGCCGGTGAGGTCGGCAGCGGTGTGGTAATCCTTGCCTTCAACCTTGAACTTGTTGTTTCGCAGATAGCACCAGAGGATCGTCGCCATGCCCAGTTCATGCGCGAGCGCGAAGGCATCTGCGATTTCCTGAATCTGCCTGCCGGAGTTGTCAGAGCCGAAGTAGATGGTCGCGCCGACCGCTGCTGCGCCGAGGTTCCACGCTTCCTGCACGGTGCCGAAGAGAATCTGATCGAACTGATTGGGATAGGTCAGCAGTTCGTTGTGGTTGATCTTGACGATGAACGGAACCTTGTGGGCGTATTTGCGGCTGACGGAGCCAAGCACGCCGAACGTCGTCGCAACGGCGTTGCAACCGCCTTCGATCGCCAGCTTGATGATGTTCTCCCCGTCGAAGTAAATGGGGTTCTTGGCGAAGCTCGCGCCGCCGGAGTGTTCGATGCCCTGATCGACGGGGAGAATGGAGACGTAACCCGTCCCGGCAAGGCGGCCGTGGTTGTAGATCGCCTGCATGTTGCGCAGCACTTGCGGGTTGCGATCGCTTCCAGCCCACACGCGGTCAACGAAATCCGGCCCCGGCAGATGCAGAACGGATTTGTCTACCTTCGCTTTGTAGGTGAGCAGGTCCTGGGCTTCCGCTCCGAGAAGCTGCTCGACCTGCGAACCGGCTTTGGCGCTTGATGCAGTCATCGTCGTCATCTCATGCTCCATGAATGGGAACGGAGAATCATAGCAGGAGCCGTGATTTTTACGCTGGCGGTCTTCGCTTGATTCGGCGTGCGATTTACTGGATGGCGGGGGCTTCAATCAGCACGATGCGGCGGTTGCTGGACTTGTTGAACAGACCCAGCGCAGTGATCTGCTGTGTGGATTCTTCTGCAATGACGCCAATGTCGGGAACGACCCAGATGGTGTTTTCATGCACAGCGGTGGCAAGGCCGAGTTTGGCCTCAAAACGGGTCTTCAATCGTTTGGCGACCAGATCCCCCAGCGGCGTATCCACGCGTTCATCGCCAACGTATTCGATGGTGCTGACGCCCGTGCCGCGTTCCCGCTGGTGGCGCGGGTTCTTGGAATCGACAACGCGCATCTTGGATTCCGCAGTGCGGCTTTCACCCGCTGCAAGCTGGGCCGGTGCGATCATCAGCGGCGGATCGAAAATGCTCACCGCCTGCTCATCATGCTCCACGACTGCGGCGAGGAGCAGCGCGCCGTCCTTATCCACCACCCAGTATTGAATGCGACGGTCGTTTTCATTGTCGGAGAACATCGCATCGTATTCTTCATCATGCGCGCGACGCAGCACAATCGTGCCGTTGCCCGCATCGCCTGCATCGACTTCGTAGTGCCAATCTCCCTGCGAAGCGATGAACATGTCGCTCGATTTGAACGGCTCCTGCGGCTCGACCGTCTCAATCGTGGTGAACGTTCTCGCTTCGGGCAGCGTCGTCGCAGCACAGCCCGATATCAAAATAAATCCGATCAGGCAGCAGAGCAGCAGGGTGTGTTTCATCGTGGCTGGCGTCCCCGTTGGCGATCATCTCGATCGGTAATCGGCAGTCCCTTGCGTTCCCACAGGCGGCGAAGCGCGTCAAGTGTAATCGGCTCGACGATCGCGCCATCTGCACGAGTGCTGCGGATCAACTGGCCGCTTGAGGAGTACAGCGTGGTAATCGGCGGGGCTTCCATGCTGAAGCGAGTCGTCAGCGACCAGTTGCCGGACGACTCCGGCGCCCAGCGGTCGATGCGCTGCGAAAGCTGCGGCGTGCGGTCGCTGGAGTGATAGTAGTAGTACGCATACTCCCGCGGTTCCCTGATGTCGCGAGGCAGGAGGCGACCAAGCAGCGGGCTGAGAGCCTGCGACAGATACACCTCAGGCACAGTCCACTCGCTGCGTTCGCCGTCCATGATGTTTTGTGAACTATGGACGACGGTAAGTGAGGGAACCGGCTCGCCATCGCGCGCGGGGAGTCTCGCACCGGTTTCTGCTTCGCTTCGCTCCGCGCGGCCCTGCCGTTGTGTGCCGCGCACGGTCCATGCTTCTTCCGATTGATCCCATGCGACCCAATACATCGCGAGCGTGTCGTAGAACACGCCGCGTTCGAGATTGCCAATGATGCGGCCCTGAATCCGCACCATGAGGCCTTCTATGTTTTCCGAGGGCGTGTAGTCTTTCTCGGCACGTTCAGGGTTGAGCGCGCCGCGCTTGGCAACTTGCACATCGAGTCGGGAGTAACCAATCTCGGTTTCGTCGCGCGGTGTGGCGCCAGTGCGATAGAGCCTCGTCCAGAGTTCAAGCCCGACGAGTTGGCGCAGGCGTTCAGGAGTGATGGAAGCGAGGAAGTCTCGGCCCGCATCAATGCGAGTCCTTCGCTGCAAGGAGAGTTCCGCGGCGCTGCGCAGGCGAATGGTTTCAAAGCTGTTGCGGAACGTGGCCTGAAGCGACGGAAGCTCGGAAGGCAACGCCAGAATGGAGAACACCAGCATCAGACTGTCGCCGAGGGGAAGGATGAGGAAGCCTGTGATATGTGGCTCGACACCCGGCGGGGACTCTTCAACATAAAAAAGCCTGCCGTCCACCCCGCCATAGCGCGTGGCTTCGTTCAGGATGACCCTATGCGGCCTGCCGGAGATCGCAAGCTGAGAAAGATGCTGATCGACCTGAGCCTGCGGCGTATTCGCATCTCCAGTCGGGGCAAGGAGTTGGACGGTTATGCCCCAGGATGGACGTGCCGAAACGTCATTGATTGACACGAATGTAGAGCCTTCGATGCGGTTGATTGTCGTTTCCGAGGTCGCAGGCGGGTGCATGGCGAGGCCAAGGGCTTCGACGATCAGCGGGTTCGGATCAAGGCCCCTCTGCCGCGCGTTGAAGTCCGGCGGCACGTTGGGCCGCAGGTCTTGGGTGGTTGAGGCGGCTTTCTCCGTGGCTGCGTTGCCGAGTGCGGTGTCAGGGGCACAAAGAAAGGTGCCGATCGCAGCGAGGGCGAGCGGCATCAGACGGCGATGGAGGAGGTCGCAGGTCATAACGCACACTGTATCCTCAGGGTTTCGCAGAGAGTGGGGCAGTGAGATCAAAAAAGGTGCGATCCTTGGTTTCCCCTCAGGTTGACAGAAACGCGGGAACCCGTATCATCACCGATTCGCACTCGCTGGCTATATGAGCTGAGCGAAGCCCCTGTCGGCGCGTGTCCGACTGCGGGACAAGGATGTCGCCGACTCGGCGAATTGCAGGAATTGACGCACTTATGAATGGCGGCAAGATTCGAATTCGAATGGAGGCGTATGACCACCAGGCTCTCGACGCCTCAGCGCGCGAGATCGTGGATCACGCCAAGCGCACTGGCGCCCGTGTTGCGGGGCCGGTTCCGCTGCCCACGCGCCGTGAGATTTACACGGTCAATCGCAGTCCGTTCATCGACAAGAAGTCTCGTGAGCAATTCGAGATCCGCACGCACAAGCGCATCATCGATATCTCGGACCCCAACGCCCGCACCGTCGAAGCCCTGAACAGGCTTGTCGTTCCCGCGGGCGTTTTCGTCAAGATCAAGGCGTAAGCCTGGAGTTGTATTTTGGCGGCCAATCGGCCGCTTGTTTGTTGAAGCAAACCCCCGTCATGTTGCCGTTCCGGGCAACCCCTGACGAAGACTGGAGCGAACGAAAATGCCTGCTGCACTGCTTGGACGAAAGATCGGCATGACCCGCTACTTCATGGAAGACGGGACGAATGTCCCCGTCACTGTGATTCAGGCCGGGCCGTGCGCCGTCACGCAGATCAAGACATCTGAGACCGACGGCTACAGCGCGGTGCAGCTTGCGTTTGAGGACATCAAGCCCCGTCGCAGCACGATGCCGCTCATCGGCCACGATGCCAAGGCCGGCCAGGCTCCCAAGCGGTTCCATCAGGAAGTTCGCTTTGAGGATGACAATGGCGTCAGCAGCTTTGAGCTTGGGCAGACGCTCGACGTTTCAGTCTTTGACGGGATCAAGTATGTCGATGTGGTCGGCACGAGCAAGGGCAAGGGTTTTCAGGGGCCGATGAAGCGTCATAACTTCGCGGGTCTTGAAGCCAGCCACGGCGTTGAGCGTAAGCACCGCTCCGCAGGCTCGATTGCCAGCCACGCGACGAACCGAGGCACCGGCCCGAAGGTGAAGAAGGGCAAGCGGATGGCCGGTCACATGGGCGACGAGCGCGTCACCGCGCGAAGTCTGGATGTGATCGCCGTAAATCCGGAGAAGAATCTCATCCTTGTGAAGGGTCCGGTTCCGGGTCCGAATGAGGGCTATGTGTATGTTCGTGAGGCGATTCGCCTCAATCGGAGGAAGCAAAGACTGGTGAAGGCCGGCTGACCCGTTCAACCGGCTGATTGCGAAGGCGGCGGCGGGCGAACGCCCAACCCGAACCACGCGATCGCGACAGTTCGACTGAAGACGACCGAGTCGTAACCCTGCCCGCCGGAATCGAAACCGGATGCGGAGGGTGAGGCGCTAACAGACGGCACAAGCCGTCAGGTGTGAAGAACAATGATCGATATCCCTATCTACAACAACAAGGGCGAGCAGGTCGATACGCTCGCCATCGACGAGGCGCTCCTCGGTACTGAGGTGCGCCCCGCTCTGCTTAAGCAGGCGTACGTCATGTTCCACGCCAACCGCAGGCAGGGTTCTTCGCGGACCAAGAGCCGCGGCATGGTCGAAGGTTCAACGAAGAAAATGTACCGCCAGAAGGGCACGGGCAACGCCCGTATGGGCCCGAAGCGCGTGCCGCACCGCAAGGGCGGTGGCGTGGCGTTTGCGAAGACTCGCACGCACGAGGACTTCCGCAAGAGCATGCCAAAGAAGATGCGCCGTCTCGCCAATCGCAACGCACTGCTTGCCAAGCTGGTGGACAACGAAGTGAAGTGCGTGGATCGTCTGGATTTCGCCGCCCCGAAGGCACGCGACATGCAGACTCTCCTCGACGCGCTGAAGATCGACCGCACGTGTCTGATCGCGCTGGACCCGGCGAACCGCAACGCGGCCCTTTCCGCTCGCAATCTCGACAACGTGAGCACCATCCGCATCGAGCAGCTCAACGTGTTTGAACTTCTCAATCATCGTTATCTCGTCGTCGATCGCGCTTCGCTCGAAGCGTTCCTGAACGGCGAGGCTTGGAATCACGAGGCTCTTGAAGCGACGAAGGAGGCGGCCTGATGCTTGCCACACAGATCATTAAGAAGCCTCTGGTGACGGAGAAGAACACCTATGCCGCCGCGGAACTGAATCGCGTGGCATTCAAGGTCGATCCTCGTGCCACCAAAGCGGAAATCAAGAAGGCGGTGGAAGAGCTGTACAAGGTTCGTGTGCTCAGCGTGGCGACGAAGATCCACAAGGGCAAGAACCATCGCAATCGTTTCGGCTTCTACAACGATAGTGATATCAAGCAGGCCATCGTGAAGGTCCATCCGGAGGACAAGATCGAACTGTTCTGATGACTCTGAAGCGCGTCGGCGAGAACTTCGCCGGCCCGTAACGAAAGACTCCCATGGCTATTCGCATTTACAGACCAACAAGCAACGGCCGGCGCAACGCATCGGTCAATCTCCACTCGGAGGTGACCAGCTCGACGCCGGAGAAGAGCCTGCTCAAGCCGCTGAAGAAGACCGGCGGTCGCAACGCGCAGGGCAAGATCACCGTTCGCGCTCGCTCCGGCGGCCACAAGCGTCGTTATCGTCTGATCGACTTCGGTCGCACGAAGGATGACGTGATCGCCACGGTTGAGACGATCGAGTACGACCCCAACCGCACGTGCCACATCGCGCTCGTTCGCTATGCGGACGGCGACTTGCGTTACATCCTGGCTCCAAAGGGCATCAAGGTTGGCGAAGAACTGATGAGCGGTTCACATGCGGTTGAGCCGAAGGACGGCAACTGCATGCCGCTTCGCTTCATTCCGACCGGTCTGACCGTTCACAACATCGAGTTCGAGCCGGGCAAGCGTGGCGGTCTCTGCCGCAGTGCTGGTTCCGGTGCGCGACTGACCAACAAGGAAGGTCGCTGGGCGACACTCGTACTCCCTTCGGGTGAAATCCGTCAGGTGAGCCTTGACTGTCGCGCAACGATCGGTCAGGTCGGCAACACGGATCACCAGAACGTCAAGCTCGGCAAGGCTGGCCGCAATCGTTGGCGCGGTCGCGGGCCGAAGACACGCGGCGTGGCGAAGGATCACAGTTGCCACCCGCTGGGCGGCGGTGAAGGTCGTTCGAAGAGCGGTCGCGAACCGGCCAGTGCTTCGGGCACGAAGTCGAAGGGCGGACGCACGCGACCGCGTGGCCGCTGGACAGACGCACGCATTCTGCGTCGTCGTAAGAGCAAGCGTTACGGTCAGCTCAAGCTCTGACACGGATTCTCTGGTATTTGAAACAGCACACGGATTTCGGAACTGACTTATGTCCCGATCACTGAAAAAAGGCCCGTTCGTCAATGAGAAGCTCTATCGCAAGGTGGAGCGTCAGAGCGGCAGCACTTCGAAGAAGCCCATCAAGACCTGGGCGCGCGCCTGCACCATCGTGCCGGAGTTCGTCGGGTTCACGTTCCAAGTGCATAACGGTCGCGCGTTCATTGACGTGTTTGTGACGGAAGACATGGTGGGCCACAAGCTGGGCGAGTTCAGCCCGACCCGCATGTTCCGCGGCCACACGAACAAGAAGGAAGGCGTGGCCGTCGCCAAGAAGTAAGAAGTTTGCCGTTCGCTGCATTCGGAAGTTATTTGCCATGGCATATCAAGCAACACATCGTTTCGCCCGCATCGCTCCGCGGAAGGCCCGTCTGGTGGCGGACCTCATTCGCGGCATGAGCGTGGACGACGCCATGACGCAGCTTCAACTCTCAAAGAAGCGTGCCGCGTGGTACCTCAAGGCCGTGCTGAAGAGCGCGATCGCCAATGCTGAGGAGCGCGACGCTCGCATTGAGGAGTTGTACGTCAAGGAGTCCTTCGTCGATGAAGGGCCGACCATCAAGCGCTTCCAGCCGAAGGATCGCGGCCGGGCGCATCCAATCAACAAGCGCACCAGCCACCTCCACGTGGTCGTGGATCAGAGGAGCTGATTTCAATGGGACAGAAGACCCATCCATTTGGTTTCCGCGTCGGCGTCACTGAGGGACACAAGTCTCGCTGGTATGCGCCGAAGGCTCTCTTCGCCGAGCTGCTGGTCGAGGATTATCGCATCCGCCAGTACGTCGATAAGCGACTGAACCGCACGCCTCCATTCGCAGCCGTCTCGGATATTCACATCGAGCGCACCCGCGAAGAGCTGACGGTCATCGTGAAGACGGCGCGGCCAGGTCTCGTCATCGGGCCGAAGGGCCAGGAGATCGAGAAGCTGACGGCCGATCTGCAAGCTCTCACCGGTCGCAAGGTCTCGGTAAAGATCATCGAGATCAACAACCCGGATACGGATGCTCGATTGATTGCGGAAGCGATCGCGGAGCAGATGAAGAAGCGAGCGAACTTCCGTCGCCTGTTGAAGCAGCGATGCGAAGGTGCGATGCAGAACGGCGCGAAGGGTGTGCGCATTCAGGTGTCCGGCCGCCTGGGCGGTGCGGAAATGTCCCGCACCTTCAGCCAGCGTCTCGGCTCGATTCCGCTCTCCACGCTTCAGGCCAACGTGGACTACTCCTGCGTCCCCGCGCACACGACATATGGCACGCTGGGCATCAAGGTGTGGGTCTATAAGGGCATGTACAGCACCGCAGAGGAAGAGCAGATCGACTCCCGCGCTGCTGGCGCTCGCGCTCGCGCACGAGGCCGCCGCTAAGAATGGGCGTCAGGGCGATCAACCCTGGCGAAACTTGAACGACTTGAACTGAGACCGACAGACACGACCGAGGATTGAAGAACCATGCCACGGATGCCAAAGCGAATCAAGTTCCGCAAGCAGATGCGCGGCAAGCTCAAGGGCAACGCCACGCGCGGCAACTATGTCGCGTACGGTGATTACGGCCTGCAGGCGCTTGAGCCTCACTGGCTCACCGCGCGTCAGCTCGAAGCGGGCCGAATTGCGGCCCAGCACTTCCTTCGCCGTCAGGGCAAGGTGTTCATCCGCGTGTTCCCGGATAAGCCGATTTCAAAGAAGCCGCTGGAAACGCGAATGGGTAAGGGCAAGGCGGATACGGATTACTGGGCAGCACGCATCAAGCCCGGCACCATGCTCTTTGAGATCACGGGTGTGCCGGAAGATACGGCGAAGCAGGCTTTGGCGCGTGTGGCGCACAAGATGCCGGTTCGTTGCCGATTCGTGGGCCGTCGTCTGGCCGTGTAATCGAAGATCGAGAAGACGAAGTTTGAAACAACCACTCAGACCTTACACCTGAGAACAACCATGAAGTCCCGAGAAGTACGAAAGCTCAACGACGAGGAAATCAGCATCGAGGCCGCGCGTCTGCGGCAGCGGCTCTTCGAACTGCGCACGCAGGCAGTGACGGAGAAGATTCAGGATACCTCGCAGTTTGGGAAGGTTCGGCGCGACCTTGCCCGTGTGCTCACCGAGCGCAGCCGTCGCGCCGCCCAGGCCAGCTAACCCGATACCACGAGAACGACCGTGTCACACACCAAAGAAATCAACGTGCCGGAAAAGTCGCCGAGGCGCATTGGCGTCGTCGAGTCTGACGCTCGCAACAAGACCCGCAAGGTCTCGATCAGCTACTCCGTGAAGCACCCGAAGTACGGAAAGTACATCCGCCGCCGCACCGTTCTGCACGTCCACGACGAGCAGAACGCCTCGAAGGTGGGCGACCGGGTGGAGATCGCCGAGTGCAGGCCGATCTCCAAGACCAAGTCGTGGGTGCTGCTGCGCATCGTTCATAAGGCAACGGAGCAGTTGGTCTGAACGAGTCAGGAAGGAACAGCGTTTCGCGCGAGGCGCGAACGAAAGTGATTTGCCATGTTGCAGAATGAATCAAGATTGAGTGTGGCCGACAACAGCGGCGCCCGCGAGGTGATGATCATCGGCGTGCCCGGCGGTTCCGGCGCGCGAGGCCGATTCACCCGTCGATCCGTCGGCGTGGGCGATCGCGTCATGTGCGCCGTCAAGAAGGCTCTGCCCAATGCGGACGTGAAAGCCGGCGACAAAGTCAAGGCCGTCATCGTTCGCACGAAGTACCCAACCCGTCGCGACGACGGCTCGTATGTTCGCTTCGACTCCAACGCGTGCGTCCTTATCAACGAGGATGGCAACCCGAAGGGCACTCGCATCTTCGGCGCGGTCGCTCGCGAACTGCGTGAGAAGAACTACATGAAGATCGTCTCTCTCGCCGCGGAGGTGGTGTGATGCCGAAGCATATTCGTAAAGGTGATCAGGTCATCGTGACCGCAGGCAACGAGCGCGGCGCGACCGGCGAAGTGCTTCGCATCCTCGGCGACAAGGATCGGGTCGTCGTGCAGGGCATCAACGTTCGCGTGAAGCACCTGAAGCCCTCGCAGGCGAACCCCAAGGGCGGCATCATCCGTCGCGAGATGCCGATCCACATCAGCAATGTCAGCCCCGTCGTGGACGGCAAGCCGACGCGCGTCCGCTTTGAGACGGCTGCGGACGGCACGAAGGCGCGTGTCGCTGTCCGCAACGGCAAGACGCTACACACGCTGCACGGCCCGCGCGGTGAAGGCAAGCCGGTGAAGGCCGCCAAGCCCGCCACTGCACCGGTGAAGAAGAAGACGACAACGAAGAAGGCCAAGGCCGCCAAGTAACCATTCGAGCAGGAACGAGATCATGGTCGCCCAGAAACAAAAACCCCGACTCCAGAGCCTCTACGAGGAAACTGTCGCTCCCAAGGTGATGAAGGAGTTCGGCCTGCGCAACGTGCACCAGCTTCCGAAGATCACGAAGGTTGTGATCAACTGCGGTGTTGGCCGGTACCTTGAGAACCAGAAGCTCAAGCCGGAGATTCGCGAGACGGTGATGTCCACGCTGTCCACCATTTCCGGTCAGCGCCCGGTGATGATCAACGCCCGCAAGTCGGTCGCGAACTTCAAGGTTCGTGAAGGTGCGCCGAGCGCGTTCATGGTTACGCTCCGTCGCGATCGCATGTGGCACTTCCTTGATCGCCTGATGAATCTCGCGATCCCGCGTATCAAGGACTTCCGCGGGGTGAAGGACAAGGCGTTCGACAAGGGTGGCAGCTACTCGCTCGGTCTCACGGAACAGGCCGTGTGGCCGGAAATCAACATGGCGAACGTTACGTTCAGCCACGGCATGCACATCAACGTGGTCATCGAGAATTCGAACCCGAAGATGAGCCGGTATCTGCTTGAGCAGCTCGGCATGCCGTTCGTGAAGGAAGGCAACTGACCTGCATTCGGGTTTTCGCAACAGGATTGTTTTTCGCCGCAGATGCTGCGATTGAAAGAGGATGAAGTAAATGGCCAGCAAAGCCAAGTTCGCCAAGATGAAGCGCACCCCCAAGTTCTCCACGAGGAAAGTGAACCGGTGCCAGATTACGGGCCGCGCTCGCGGCGTGTACCGCAAGTTCGGTGTCAGCCGCATCGTGCTTCGCGAACTCGCGCTGCAGGGCATGATTCCCGGCATGCGAAAGGCCAGTTGGTAACCCCGCAAGACTTCGCGGCGATTCAGCACTCAGAACTCAGACCACAGAACTTCCTATGTCCCAGCAAGACCTCACAGCCGATATGCTCACCCGCATCCGCAATGCGGCCCGCAACAACGCCCGCACGGTGAAGTGCTTGAACAACAAGCTCAACCGTGGCGTCGCGCAGGTGCTCGTGGACGAGGGCTACCTCAAGTCCTTCGAGATCATCGACGACGGCAGGCAGGGTGTGCTTCAGGTGAACCTGAACTACGGCCCGCGCGGCGAGCGCGTGCTCAACACCATTGATCGCGTCTCCAAGCCTGGCCGCCGTGTGTATAGCGGCGTGGACGGCCTGCCAAAGCCGCTTCAGGGCATGGGCATCGCCATCGTGTCCACCAGCGCGGGCGTCTTTAGCGATCGTGCGTGTCGCGAGAAGCGCGTTGGCGGTGAAGTGGTCGCCATCGTTACGTAAGGCAGCAAGATTTCCCAGTTTGACTCTCCAGCAACTTCTGGAACACAGCCATGTCCCGTATTGGAAAGAAAGCAGTCGCCGTTCCGTCCGGCGTCAAAATCTCGATCGACCCGAAGACCCGCACCATCAATGTGGAGGGTTCCAAGGGCAAGCTGTCTTATGTCCATCGTCCCGAGGTCAACGTGAAGTGGGATGAAGCCGAGAAGGCCGTTACCTGCACGATTCCGGAGTCGCGCATGGAAGATCGCGCCAGCCGCGCCTACTGGGGCACGACGAGGGCGCGCATTCAGTGCATGATCGACGGCGTTACGAAGGGCTATGAGAAGAAGCTCGAAGTTGTCGGCGTGGGTTGGAACGCGAAGACCGTCGGCAAGAACCTGCAGCTCAACGTTGGCTACTGTCTGCCTGTGGATATGAAAGTTCCCGCTGGCGTTCAGTTCGCAATCGATGGCCAGTTCATTACGGTTACTGGTGCAGATAAGCAGGCTGTCGGCCAGTTCGCCGCTGAGATTCGTTCCAAGCGTCCGCCTGAGCCTTACAACGGCAAAGGCATCAAGTACACCGACGAAATCATCATTCGCAAGCAGGGCAAGGTCTTCGGCGCCTGATTGAGGTCAGCCGCGAGGTATCGTCATGAATCGCATTACACGCAAGTCCGCTCAACGCAATCGTCGCAAGACCGGCATCCGCAAGCGCGTGCTCGGCACGCCGCATCGCCCGCGCCTGACGGTGTTCCGCAGCGCAGCGCACATTTACGTTCAGATCGTGGACGACCTTGCCGGTCGCACCATCGTCTCCGCGTCCACTGTGGACAAGACGAGCAAGGTGGCGAAGGGCGGCAACGTGGCCGCGGCGCAGTTGGTTGGCAAGACGATTGCGGAGCGAGCCAAAGCCGCCGGCATTGAGACGGTGGTGTTCGATCGCAACGGATATCGGTATCACGGCCGCATCAAGTCGCTGGCTGATGCAGCTCGCGAAGGGGGCTTGAAGTTCTAACAGGTCGCTTCGCGCACGCGAAGCCACGCTCGGCAGGCAGCACTTTTTCTGAGACAACCCAATGGCAGAAATGCTCGACGCAACATCATCACTCGAATCGACCACGGTCGGTGTGTATCGCACCGCTGCAACCGTCAAGGGCGGTCGTCGCTTCAGCTTCAGCGCGCTGGTCGTCGTCGGCGATCGACACGGCCAGGTCGGCATCGGTTACGGCAAAGCCAATCAGGTGCCGCAGGCGATTGAGAAGGCTCAGAAGGTCGCCAAGCGGAAGATGTCGCAGTTTCCGATGGTCGGCCGCACCATTCCCCACGCGGTAACCGGTCGATTCGGCGCGTGCACGGTTCGCATCCTGCCCGCTTCGCCGGGTACGGGCGTCATTGCCGGTGCTGCCACGCGCGCCCCGCTTGAAATGATGGGCATTCAGGACTGCCTGACCAAGAGCTTCGGGTCCACGAATCCCAAGAACCTTGTGAAGGCCGTTATCAACGGTCTGGAGCAGCTTCGATCCAAGGAACTCATCGAACAGCTTCGCGGCGTGCAATTGGGCATGACCGAAGTCGAAGAATCCATCGAGCGCGGCAAGGCGTTCATGCCTGCTTCCGGTTCGGGTGAGAAGGCCGTGGCTCCGGTGAATGTCGTGGGACAAGATGCCAAGGGCGGTCGCGGTGGCCGTGGTGGTCGCGGCGGCGCGTCAGGCGGTCGTGGCGGTGGGCGCGGCAGGCGTCAGGATGGCGCTCCAGCAGGCGACACGACAGCAGAAGGCGGCGAAGGCCAGTCCTGAACCGCAACGAACCCAACGATTTACTGATCATCCGGGACCAATCAAGCTGGAGTATTCATCACCATGATGATTCATGAGATTACAGAAAAGGTCGGCAAATACCCCGCTCGGAAGCGCATTGGTCGCGGCGAGAGCAGCGGTACCGGCAAGACGGCGGGGCGCGGCCACAAGGGCGCTGGTTCGCGTTCTGGCAACAGTCGCCGCGCCTACTTTGAAGGCGGCCAGATGCCGTTTGTGCGCCGCATTCCGAAGCGTGGCTTCAGCAACTTCGACTTCGAGCGGCTTTTCCACGTCGTCAACCTGAAGACGCTGGAAGCCCGCCTTGCAGATGGTGCTGAAGTCACGGTCGAGACACTCGCCGCCGCGGGCATCGTGCGCGATGCATCGCTGCCGCTGAAGGTGCTCGGCGAAGGCACGCTGACCAAGAAGTTCAAGGTCACCGCAGGTAAGTTTTCTGCGTCGGCCAAGGCGAAGATTGAAGCTGCGGGTGGCACCGCGACGGAAATCGTCCGCACCAAGTGGACGCGCACAGACGCCAAGGCCCGCAAGAAGGGCAGCGCCAAGAAGGCGGAGACCAAAGCCGGCGAGTAACGGAATCGGCGCGACATCACCGCCCGCGCCGCACGCCGACACCTGAACGACGAGAGACATGCTTCAAGCACTCATCAACATCTTCAGAATCCCCGAACTGCGAAACCGCATCATGTTCACGCTCGGCGTGATCACGGTCTATCGCATCGGCTTCTGGGTTCCCATTCCGGGTGTCGATCAGACGCAGATGGCGGAATCCGCTCGCAAAGCCGCGGAATCATCCGAAGGCGGCTTCGGCCGCTTCCTTGAGTACGCCCAGATTTTCTCCGGCGGCTCATTCAGCCATTCCACCATCTTCGGCCTCGGCATCATGCCGTACATCACGGCGTCGATTATTTTCCAGCTCCTTCAGACGGCGATTCCTCGCTTGCAGGAGCTGAAAAAGGAAGGCGCGTCCGGTCAGGCGAAGATCACCGAGTGGACGCGGTACGCCACGGTCGGCATGTGCGTGATCCAGGCGTTCATGTGGATGCAGTTCCTGGTCAGCCAGCAACTCGTCAAGCCGGAATTCCTCGGCGCAGGTTCGATCGCGGTGTTCTTCATCGCGGGCGTTACGTCGCTCACCGCAGGCAGCCTCTTCCTCATGTGGCTCGGCGAGCAGATTGACAAGTATGGCATCGGCAATGGCGTTTCGTTGATTCTGACCGCGGGCATCATCGCGCAGATGCCCAATGCCGTGCACTGGGTGGCGACCAACTTCCGGCCCAGCATTCAGTCTGATGATGCGGGCACGATCGGTCCGATGGGCGTTATCTTCCTGCTCGGTGCGTTTATTCTCGTCGTAGCAGGTGCGATTCTGATCACCGTGGCCACGCGGCGTATTCCGATTCAGCAGGCCAAGCACACGCGAGGCCGCAAGGTGTACGGCGGTGGGAAGCACTACCTGCCGCTCCGCATCAATCATGCGGGCGTGATGCCCATCATCTTCGCCAGCTCGCTGATGATCTTCCCCTCTGCGTTCTTCGGCTACCTCAACACGCAGGCGACCGCGGGAGGTTCGGCGGAGTGGTGGATCACGACAACGACGTTCCTCAATCAGAACTTCCAGATGGGTGAGTACATCTATATTCTCTTCGAGATCGTACTCATCTACTTCTTCAGCTACTTCTGGACGACCGTCGTCTTCAGCCCGGAAGATATGGCGCGACAGCTTCGTGACAGCGGCAGCTTCATCCCCGGCCTGCGACCTGGTCCGCGAACGGCGGAGTACCTTGAAACCGTGGTGGAGCGAGTTACCTACGTCGGTGCTGGCTTCCTGGCGGTCATTGCGGTCATCCCCGCCATCGTCGCCCGGCAGATGGATATCCCGTTCCTCGTGGCCAGCTTCCTCGGCGGCACTGGTCTGCTGATCGTCGTGAGCGTCGGTCTGGACCTCATTCAGCGGATCGAGGCCAACCTGCTCATGCGGAACTACTCCGGCTTCCTCTCAACCGGCGAGCAGGGCCGTGCCGCACCGCGTATTCGGAGTTCAAGGCGATGACCGCGCAGGTGTGCCACACGATGAACCGGTTGTCAGCTTCCGCTGAGGGGCTATACTTGGGGTCCAAGTCCAGTTTCGACAGGACCGGTGAGCGCACCCTGCCTCAAGGGAGCGATTCGCAGCGGATTTTCCCCTGTGGGATGCCGGCCCGTCTCGGAAGAACATCACAGCGGCTCGGCCTGAGCAGGATGGTCCGGCTCAGCGCTTCCGGCTGCGTAGCGCACACCAGAGAAGCAGTTCGTTCGTGCTCGGCGTAAGGATAACAGGCAAACGTATGGCGAAAGAGGAAAAGATCACCCTTGAAGCGGAAGTCGTCGAAGCTCTTCCCGATGCGCGTTTCAAGGTCCGACTGGAAAACAACCAGCAGATTCTCGCCTACGTCAGCGGCAAGATGAGAAAGTTCTACATCAGGATTCTTCCGGGCGACAAGGTCAAGGTCGAACTCAGCCCCTACGACATGAGCAAAGGGCGAATCACGTACAGGCACTAAAGCACTCAGCACAAAGAACTGAGGTTCATCATGAAGATCAGAAGCAGCATCAAAAGACAAACGAAGGATTGCCAGATCGTGATTCGAAAGGGCAAACGCTTCGTCATTAACAAGAAGAATCCCCGCCTCAAGCAGCGGCAGGGTTGAGCGGTCGTATTCCACGGCCACATTTGGAGTTGGAACATGCCACGTATTGCAGGTATTGACCTCCCCGAAAATAAGAAGATCCGCTACGCGCTCCAGTACATCTACGGCATCGGACCGCTGTTCGCGGATCAGATTCTGAAGGAGACCGGTATCGACCCCGATCGTCGCGCCAAGGATCTGAACGACCAGGAGGTCAGCTCGATCGCGACGCTCATCGACGCGAACTACATTGTCGAGGGTGCGCTCCGTCGCCAGACGCAGCAGCACATCCAGCGACTGAAGGACATTCGTTCCTATCGGGGCGACCGTCATCGTCGCGGTCTGCCGGTTCGCGGCCAGCGCACGCGTTGCAACGCCCGCACCCGCAAGGGCAAGAAGAAGACGGTTGCCGGCAAGAAGGGCGTGAAGGGCTAATACCGCGCATTCCACAAAACCTTAGAACGCAGAACACTCTCACATGGCTAAGAAGAAGAAGATTCGAAAGAACGTGGTCAAGGGCATCGCCCACATCAAGGCGACGTTCAACAATACGATCGTTACGATCACCGATGTCAACGGCGAGACGCTGTGCTGGGATTCAGCGGGCACCGTCGGCTTCAAGGGCGCGCGAAAGTCCACGCCATTCGCCGCCACGCGCGCCGCAGAGAAGTGCGCCGCCAAGGCGAAGCGCATGGGCATGCGTGAGATCGAGGTTCATGTGAACGGCCCCGGCTCCGGTCGCGAGTCCGCCATCAGCGCCTTGCAGAACAACGGGCTGAACATCACCGCGGTGGAAGACCACACGCCGATTCCGCACAACGGCTGCCGTCCCCCCAAGCAGCGCCGCGTGTAAAGCTTTGTGTACGGATTGATTGTGACGGGGCAAGAAGATCGTTTCCCCGACCGGACAGAAGGGGCGTCGAATCGCTCAGCAGGATTCGATCGACCACCGAGAACCGGCGGGTTCCTGAAGTGTCAGGTCTGCTGAAGTTGGAGTGTCAGTCATGCATGTTCGTTGGCGCGGCTTAGAGCTGCCTGCACAGGTTGTTGTTGATGACAAGTCGAGGTCGCAGACCTTCGGCCGCTTCATCATTGAGCCGTTTGAACGCGGCTTCGGCACGACGATCGGCAACAGCCTTCGTCGCATTCTCCTTTCGTCTATTGAAGGCGCAGCCGTTACAAAGGTTCGCATTCAGGGCGTCGAGCACGAGTTCACCACCATGCCCGGCGTGCTGGAAGATGTCACCGATATCGTTCTCAACATCAAGGGCTTAATCATCAGCCTTGATAGCGATGAGCCGAAGACGATGCGCATCGCAGCCACCGGCCCCGGCGAAGTGACGGCGGACCTGATCGAAGGCGATACCTCGATCACGATTCACAATCCCACGCACGTCATCGCCACCCTGACGGATGAGATCGACTTTGAAGCCGAACTCACCGTGTCCAACGGTCGCGGCTACCAGCCTGCTTCGGAGCAGTATTCCAAGCGTGAAGATCAGGTGATCGGCGAGATTCCGATCGATGCCGTCTTCAGCCCCGTGCAGCGCGTGCGCTACCGTGTGGAAAATACTCGCGTCGGTCAGAAGACGAACTACGACAAACTCATCATCGACATCTGGACGGATGGAACGGTGTCGCCCGACCTTGCACTGGTCGAATCTGCAAAGATTCTTCGCAAGCATCTCAATCCCTTCGTGCAGTATTTCGAGATCGGCAGCCAGACTGTTTCCCATGAAGCGTCCGCCGCCGCCAGTGTGGATGAAGACCTCATCCGCAAGCTCAACATGTCGGTCGCGGAGCTGGATCTTACGGTCCGCGCGAGCAACTGCCTGGAATCCGCCAAGGTCAAGACCGTGGCGGAACTCGTCACCCGCAATGAGCCGGACCTGCTCGCGGTGCGCAGCTTCGGCAAGACATCGTTGCGCGAAGTGAAGCGCAAGCTTTCCGAGCTTGGTCTCTCACTTGGTATGCAACTGCCGGAAGGCTATCAGCCACCCGCGAATGTTTGATATGAACCATGCCCGTCGAACGTGAAGGCGTTCGTCGGGTTTTTCTCAGGAGTTTCCACATGCGTCATCGAATCTACGGAAAGCAACTGAACCGCAAAAGCGAGCATCGCCGCGCCATGCTGCGCAACCTCGCCGCCGGTCTCTTTGAGCACGGTCAGATCGAAACCACACTGCCCAAGGCGAAGGCCGTGCAGCCGTTTGTGGAGAAGATCATCACGCTGGCGAAGAAGGGCACCTTCACCGCGCGCCGTCAGATCGAATCGAAGATCAACGACCGCAAGATCTACGCATGGGTGGCTGATCCCAACGTGCCGGATGCGAAGAAGGACAATGCTCACTTTGACCTGCCCGATGCCAGCGAGATCGAGTTCAATCGCTACGGCGAAGTGCGCAAGGCCCCGCGCCTCGTGCAGCACATCATGACGAAGGTCGCGCCGAAGTTCGCTGATCGCGACGGCGGTTACACCCGCATCGTCCGCACGGGCCGCCATCGTCTGGGTGACGGCACCGACCTCGTGCTGCTGCAACTTATAGGTACGGAGGAAGGGCCGGAGATCGGCGGCAACGCATCCACCCGCCGCAAGCGAGCCGACAGCCGCACGGCATACGCGGCTCGGCTTCGCAAGGGCTTCGGGCCGGATGATGCCAAGCCCGCCGCAGCCACGGCTGTCGCCGAGGCGGAGCCTGTCGCTGAAGCCCCCGCTGAAGAGGGCGGCGAAGAGAAGGCCTGAGCCACTCAATTGCGGCGTACGCTGCCCAGTGCCAAAGTGCGATTGACAAACCCGGTACGAGCCGGGTTTTTTCATTTTGCAGCATGTCCGCGCGCAAGGATCGGCGATTTGCCGTGTACTGACCTGTGGAATGCCCTTGCTCCACGCCAGACAACTATGGCCCTCGCGCCTCTGTCACACTGCGCAGACCTCGCCAAAACCGAGAGATTCTGCTTGCAAACGGCCATTCTTGCTGTACGCTGAAACAGCGACGCCGGGCTTCCGCACGGGGCGGAGGTTCCGGGATCGTCGCCAATCCTCCACTTCCGGCTGCCTGTGGCGGTATCGGGGGGGCCGGGGGGTTTGAATGATGAGCACGTTTGTCAGTCAGTTTCAGCACTTCAGCCGGGGCGTTCAACGCCCGCGCTGTCGTTCGGCATCATGCTGCTGCGCTGATTGGTTGAACGCGCTTGTTGCGATGACTTCCCGGTTTCGATCACGGATGGCCGGGCAACTCCAAAGGAGTTCTGCTATGCCAACGATCGTGAGACAGAAACACACACACACACACACACATGATTGCAGCGTTTGGCGCATATCAAGGCTGTGGCGCATCGGCTCCGGCACGCTCTGCTGCGTCTGGTCGCTCGCGCCGATGGTGGCATGGGTGATGACCGCCGCAACGCCAGCCAGCGCTGATCCGCCTATGACGCCGAGGTATCGAATCATTGATCTTGGGAATCCATCACCTGATTTCCGTGACGTCACTCCGCCTGAAGCAGCGGCCTACGGCATCAATGATCATGGAGAAGTTGCAGGCTGGTGTAGGATTTATACTTCAGGCGTCGGCACGCGCGAACGCGGGTTTGTCTGGCTCCTCCATCCTGCCTATGGCAGAAGCGCAGGGATCTCACAGTTGCCGTCTCCTGCCGAACCCTCCGGGCCTATTCACATGGATGCGCGAGGCATCAACGACAGCGGTTATCTTGTCGGCAATGTAACGACAAGCCCGACTGAAGCATGGCTTTGGAGGCTCTCTTCGCAGGGTGATATCAGCTTGGGTCTTGGGAATCAGCTCGGCGGCGAACCGAGTGACGGACAAGCGATCAACAACGACACTCCATATCCCACGCTGGTCGGCGGGTATCTGTTCGAGAACACCACTCCCGTCTGGTCTGCCTACCGTGGCTTCAAGATGACGATTGATCTGTCGTCTTTTCCATTTGACACGCTGGCGCCGACACAGTGCAACGCCATGTTCCCGGAAGATTGTCGAAGTGAAGCGCTCGGCATCGGTGATACCGGATTGACGATCGGCGTGAGCAGCGACGAGTCGTTCTGCGGCACATGTCACAACTGCAACGTGCTGGATACACAAACCGGTTCAGCATGGGGGACCAGCGTGGCTGCCAATCTGGAATCGCTGAACCCCGGATCGGCATCCAAGACCGTTGCGTACGATGCCAACATCAGTGAGAACATTGTCGGAAGTTCGTATAAAACCGTAGGTCAGCAGTGTCGCGAACGCGGCACATTCTGGGATTCACTGACGGCAACTCCGATCGAACTGCCGACACTGCCAAACGCATCCAACGACGACATGCGGGCTTATGCCATTGCCGACCCGTTCGATGATGATGAACTATACGTTGTCGGACGTAGCGATGAGACCAATGCTGCAGTTCTCTGGCGCTATGCCGATTCCCAGTGGGAAGCGTTCGATCTGAACGACCTCATCGCGTGCGATCACGGCGAGGAGTGGATTCGACTGACTCACGCCTACGACATCAACAACAACGGCTGGATTGTGGGAGAAGGGCTTCGCCACATTGAGGCGATTGACGAGAACGAGAAAGAAATCGAATGGTTGAGCATTCGTCGCGCGTTTCTGCTGATTCCGGCATCCTACTGCGCAGGCGACCTCAACGGCGATTTCGTCGTGGATGTGCTTGACCTGCTGATTCTGCTCGCGGCGTGGGGGCCATCTGGCGGCTGTGCAGACCTCAATGACACTGGCGCTGTGGACGTGCAGGATTTGCTGATTCTACTGGCGAACTGGGGCCCGTGTCCGGGTTTCGACACAGCCGTGTTGTCGCTGAGCGATTTGCTGACCGAAGCCGGAATCACCCAGCAGCAGTTCAACGAGTTCCTTGAAGTCATGATGAATGGCAGCGATCGACAGAAAGCTCGCTGGAGTTGCTACTTCAAGAACCGCGTGATGCAGTGCGTGAACTGTCCGCAGTGCATTGGGACGGACCCGTTCGCCAACTGAGATATCAAGCATATGCCCCGGACGGCCAACGGGTCGTCCGGGGTTTCAGCAATGGAGATGATGACATGAAAGTTACTCTTGTAAGCATCGCGATTCTTCTGGGTTGCTGCGCCGCAGCAGATGGCGCTGTCGTTCAATACACGAACAAATCCGCATGGCAGAATGCGGTAGGCGCGTACACGACGATTGACTTTGTGGGTGGACAAGACGGATTCCCGATTCTCCCGATGCACTCAACCGACCTCGGCGTAACCTTCACCGGGCAGCAGTTGGGGTATTTTCATTCGTCTGGAATGGCAAACGACGGAGAAGGCATCAGGGGCAGTAATAATGATATTTGGATCACGTTTAGCGTGCCACAACATGCACTTGCCGCTGATTTTCCGGGTGGATTACAAATTCAACTCTATTCAAATGATACGCTGCTGTATACAAGCCACTACATTGTTGGCAGCACAGGATTGTTCCTCGGCCTGCTTTCGACCGAGTCATTCACACATGCGAAACTATTCCGGCCCTTACCTCTTAGCCATGTGTATATCGATGATATTCATTTTGGGTTACCTGTTCCCGCGCCCGGCGCGCTGGGTGTGTTCGCGCTTGCTGCGTTCGGCTGCCGCCGGCGGAGATGTTCCTGATGATCCCCGAACCGGCTTCCTACTGCCCGGCTGACCTCAACGGCGATTTCCGGGTCGATGTGCAGGACCTGCTTGTTCTGCTTGGGGCATGGGGCTCGTATTCTGGTACGCCGTGTTTCGGCTCGCCGGACCTCAACGACAGCGGTGTCGTCGATGTGCAGGACCTCTTGATTCTGCTTGGCGCGTGGGGGCCTTGCCCCGGCGTGGTGACGACCGTCAAGTCGCTCTCCGATGAACTTACTGATGCGGGTCTCACCCAACAGCAGTGGCAGGATTATTACAACATCATGACCGGCAACGCTTCGCAGCTCACCAAGGACAACTGGACGTGCTGGTTCAACAACTACATCACCCAGTGTCAGAATTGCCCGGTGTGCCCGGGCTATGACCCGTTCGATAACTGATTGACATCATGATGGGCTGCGCCTACCGGCGCAGTCCATCGCTTCGCTTGCGAAAGGAACCCAGACATGCGATCGCTCATCTTTGTTCTTATCAGCTTCATCATGATGGCCAGTTCAGCGCAGGCAAGTGTTATTCAATACACGAACAAGGCCGCGTGGGAAGCGGCGGTACCGTCGCATAGCACGATTGATTTCGTGGGTCCCGTGCATGGCATTCCGATCAATACTCAGTATTACGATTCCCACGGCATTACGTTCGCGCCGGGTAACTGGGCTTGGAATGATGGTGAGTTCTTCGGTCTACTCGCACAGCCTGGCTCGCGTTTCTACTTTGATACGCCTCGACATGCCGTTGCTGTTGATTTCATTGGCAGCGTTGTATTTAATCTGTATTACAAAGGCATGTTAACATTTACAAGCGTCCAATTTTGGGACCATCCCTCTATGTTCGCCGGATTAGTTTCTGATGAGCCGTTCGATGAAGTATATTTATATCGAATTATTGGCTCTCAGCTCGTCGTATATGACGATCTGCACTTCGGTCTGCCGATCCCCGCGCCCGGCGCGCTGGGCGTGTTCGCGCTCGCAGCGTTCGGCTGCCGCCGGCGGAGATGATGGCTTACGGCTGATCGTTGCTGATGCCAAGCTCCGCAATCGTCACCAGCGGCTGATATCTCACGCCGAGCGCTTCGAGGTTCTGTCGCCCGCCCGTGTCGCGGTCGAGCACGCTGATGGCCAGCACGACTTCGTGGCCGCGTGCGCGAGTCGCTTCGATGGACTTGATGATTGAGCCGCCTGAGGTGACGACGTCGTCCACAATGACGAGGCGCGACGGCTCACTTGGCAGGATGCCTTCGATCTCTTTCTTCGTGCCGTGACCTTTGACATCCTTCCGCACAACGAACGCAGGCACATCGCGGCCGAGCTGGTGCAGGCGAAGCGCGACGGCCGCGACGATCGGCGTCGCGCCCATGTCCATGCCGCCGATCGCGTCGAACGCCAGGCCTTCGACTTCCTTCGCAATCGCGTCCGCGATGAGCAGCGCGCCTTCGCCCGAAAAGCTTGCCTGTTTGGTGTCGCAGTAATAGGAGCTGGTTCTGCCGCTGGCCAGCGTGAACGTGCCGCGCATGATGGCGTGCTCGTTCAGGAACTGCGCCAACTGAGGATGGCGCGCGCGTTGCGATATCATGGTCGTCTCAGGCGTCATGGGCATGGCCCAGTATAAACGAGAGCTGGTTGGAGCGCGGAACGTGCATTAGGTACTGCGGTTCAGCATCGCTTCCAGCGCAGCGGCGAAGTGCTCGCCCATCATTCGCCCCTGATCCGGGTACAGATACGGCTCGATCAACTCCACTTCCATGACGGCAAGATTGCCAGTGCTATTGCGAATCATGTCCACCCGCGCGTAGAGCAGCGGCTCGTCGATGGCATCCAACGTGCGTCGCGCGAGGGCAATTTCGGTTTCGGCAGGGTCGTGCGTTACTTCGTGGCCGCCGAACATGGCCTGAATGCGGTAATCGCCATTCGCCGCCATCTTGCGGGCACAGTGCGAGAAGTTGCCGTTGAAGAAGATGAAGGAATACTCGCCCTCATCGAGAATCGCAGGCAGGAACGGTTGAATCATGCACCGATCGGGCGGAAGCGTATTGGCAGGGGGGAGCGGTTCGCCTCGCTTCAATCGAGCCTGACGCCACGCGCCGGCACCAACTTCAGGCTTGATGACGACTTCATCCGTGCCGAGTTCGTCGAAGGCGGCGGCAATAGTCATCGCGTCGGCTCTCGCGCGCCAGAGTGTTGGAATGGTGGCAGCGCCTCGTGAAGCGAGATCGCGCAAGTATGCCTTCGAAAGGTTCCATTGCACGACCGCGAGCGGGTTGAACAGCGGCTTGTGTGCGCTCAGAGAGGCAAGCGTGCGCATGAAGTCGGCAGGTCGTTCGGGGTAATCCCACGTGGTGCCGATGACAAAGGCGTCGTATGACGTGGGGTCGAGTGAAGAATCGTCCCAGATGACTTGTTGCAGGCGTATTCCGCGCGCGGCGCAGGCTGCGTGCATCGGTTCATACTCGCGATCCAGCTCCCAGTAATCACTGCGAGCCTGAGGGTGGTCCTTGAGCATGTTGGCTGCGATGAGAAACGCAACGGTCGTCATACGCTTATCGTAACGTGACAGAAATATCGCGAGGTTGCGCTAGCCGCGCGGAGCAAGGCGCATGGCGACCGCAAGCACCGTGCCGCCGAGCAGAACGATAAGCGTGGCCATGGCCATCGCGGCGGCGATGTCGCCTTGCTCAAACTGGTTGAAGATAAAGCTGCCAGCTGTTTCCACGCCGGGCGGCAGCAGAATGACCGAAGCGACGAGATCGCGCATACATGCGACGAACGTGGTGAGCCATCCTGCCAGCAGGCTGGGCCAGAGCAGGGGAAGTGTGATATGTTGCAGGCTCTGCCAGCGTGTGGCGCCGATGGACTCCGCAGCGTGTTCGAGCTTCACGCTGATGCGCCTCATGCCTGCGTCACTGAAACGGAGTGAATCGGAAAGATACAGTGCGACATACGCGACAAGCAGCATCCACACTGTGCCATACACATCCGCGCGCATCGCGCCCATCCACGGTGCGTTCCACGCCATGATGAGCGCGACAGCGACGACAATCTTCGGCAGCACACGCGGCAGAATGGCGGTGGCATCCAGCAGGTGTACAGTGAGGCCGCGCCCGCGAACGATGATGTACGCGATCAACCCGCCGACGATCGTGCAGATTGTTGCAGCGGCCAAGCTCAGCCACAGGCTTGTCCACAGTGCGCTCATGCCGCGCGAGCCTGGTGTAAGCAATTCGCGATAGTGCTGAAAGGTGAGCGTCGGCGCGCCATCGTTCCAGCGTTCGACAAGGCTGCCAAGCACGACGGCAAAGCACGGCAGCCCCAGTGCGAAGAGGAAAACAAGACTCAAGATGCACCATGCAGTCATGCGAATGAGCGGCGATGTGCGGTTGTCTTCAGGGCGAGATGACTGGGTGCGTGCCGATGTGTGCATCGCACTGCGAGCCAGCAGCCGCTGATTGATGAACAGCGTGATGACGGCAGCGATGAGCAGCAGGCTTGAAAGCGAGGTGGCCAGGGGAAAGTCAAGCGGCCAGCTCGTTACGAGGGCATAAATTTCTGCGGGCAGGAGCGGGAGGTTCGCACGCGGGCCGAGGATGGCAGGCACACCAAAGTTCGAGATGGCGTCCAGAAAGACGAGCACGCCCGTGTTGAGCAGCGCGGGGATGAGCAGCGGGAAGATGACGCTGCGAAAGACGACGATGGGCGATGCGCCGAGCATGAATGCAGCGTGCTCCAGTCGCAGCGGCATGGCGCGGAGCGCAGCTTCAATCGCCAGCGTAACGTAACCAAAGCAGCAGATTGCCATCACGAAAGCGACGCCCCAGAAGGAAAAAAAGAGGTCGCGCCATGATTCTGGCACGCCGCCGAGCGCGGAATCGCCAAGGCCGCCCGGCAGCATGAGCAGCGTGTAGCTGAGGGCGAACACATAGGGCGGCATCATGATGGGGACGAGAAACAGCAGACGGATGAAGGTCTTGCCGGCCAAGTTGACGCGGGCGAGAATCCAGCCGCATGGCAGGCCGATCAGCCACGCGATGAGCGTTGTCGCAATGGCCCAGCGGAGCGAGTTCCAGAGCATTTCAGCAACGCCATCGCTGGTGAAGATGCGGATGTATGCGTCAAGTGAAGGACGGAAATCACCTGCGAGAATCTCCGGGATGACGCTTTGGATGAGCAGCAGCGCGACCGGATATGCGATCATCACAATGACGAACGCCAGCGCGAGGAGCGACATCCAGCGGTTGAATGCGTGTGATGGTTGAGCCTTCATCGTGTTCTCTCGCGCGATGAAGCACGCTCAATCTCATATTGAAAGCGGCGAAGAATGCGTCGCTGATGCCTGAGCACGTCGTCTATGTTCACGCCGATTGTCGGTGGCAGGGGTTGATCCGCGCGGGCTGCGCTCAGCGGCGTGGATGTTCTTGCAGGCAGAAGATGAACTGCGGCAAGGCGAGCCTGCGATGCTTCGCTGAAGTAATGATCGATGAAGCGCATCGCAGTCTCAGCACGGCGTGTGGATTTGAGAATCGCGATTGGCCGCGTGATGACCGGCGCGCCAGATGGCGGAAAGTGCATGACGATCGGCTCGCCGCGTGCGATTTCACGATAGACGAGATAATCCGCCGCGCCGACGATTGCATCATGTGATCCGATCAGCAGGTTGGTTATGGCCTGACTGTTCGCACCGGCAATTTCAAGTCCGTTGCGCTTGGCCGTGATGAAGTCCTGCCAGACGCGGTCTTCATCACGGCTGAGCATGTAGGTGAGTACGAAATCACTGCTGGAGCCGGAGCGCGACGGCGCGGGCATGATCGCACGGCCGGCGAATCGACCTTTGCTGGATGCGGAATCGTTGAAAAAATCGCACCATTCAAGGTCGGGGCGATGTGCATCGCGGCGCACGGCAATGCCGACCGCTGCGGCGCTTGTGGCGAAGTACGCATCGTCCGGGTCATGCCATGCGGTATGCGTTTCATCGAGCCAACTCGGATGATAGGGCAGCAGTCGGTTTTCGCGTTTGAGCCACTCCGCAGCGAAGCCGCTGGCCAGAATGACAATATCAGCGCGCGGGTTGTACTTCTCCGCTTCGAGTTTGGCGAGCACCTGGCCGGTGGTGGCGGAGAAGAGTTCGATGGCAATGCCGGTTTCAGCAGTGAAGGCGTCGCAGATCACTTCCGCAACACCTCGCGGGCCTGCGGTGTAAACAACCAGTTTGCGTTCGTCAGCCTCGCTCGGGGCGCAACTGACCGCAGCCATTGCAAAGAGAGCCAGCATCACCAATAAGGCCACGAGCGATCGGGTCATGCAGAGATCATCCGAAGATGCTCAGCGCGGAAAGCGATTCGCACCGATTCGCCCACCTGCAAGGATGTGTGTGATACACCTCGCAGGATGAGGCCGCCTTCCGTGCGGGCGGCGACATCGAATCGTTCGCCGGTAAACGCCGTGCGTTCACACGCGCCGTGCAGGGCGATCCAGTCCGATTCCAGCAAGTGATCGGCTACGTGGTACGGTGTGATGATGACATGTTCGCGCCTGAGCAGACATGTGCCGCAGATGTCGGCATGGATCGGCGCAGCAGGCCAACGCTCATCCGTTCCGAGGCAGAGCGTTTCTCCCGCAGCGCTTGCTTCGAAAATATTGCTGGAGCCGATGAATTCCGCCACGAACGCTGAGCGAGGCGAGTGATAGATCTCCAGTGGGGAGCCGATCTGCTCAAGGCGGCCATGATTCATCACGGCGACCGCGTCGGCCATCGTGAGAGCTTCAGCCTGATCGTGCGTTACGAAGATAGTCGTCATTTTTAGCGTGCGGATGAGTTCAGTAAGTTCATCGCGAAGCTCATCGCGCAGACGCGCATCGAGCGCGCTGAGCGGCTCATCAAGCAGCAGCACGCGGGGCTGCACAGCGAGTGCGCGTGCAATGGCGACTCGCTGCTGCTGCCCGCCGGAAAGTTGACCGGGGTATCGATCAGCGAATGCATCCATGCGGACGCGCGCGAGGGCCTCGGCGACTCGTGCTTCACGATCCGCCCGTTTGACATTTATCATGCGCAGGCCGAACTCGACATTGCGGTGCACGGTCATGTGAGGCCACAGGCTGAAATCCTGAAAAACCATCGCAAAGCGGCGCAGACGCATGGGGACCGATACGCCATTAGATGGTGAGTCAATGATTTGCCCATCGCAGTGTATTTCGCCATCGTCTGGTGGGATGATGCCTGCGACCATGTTGAGCAGAGTGCTCTTGCCGCAGCCGGATGGACCAAGCAATGCAAGACATTGCCCCTTCGTAATGGAAAAGGTGATGTCGTTCACCACGCGCGTCTCGCCGAATCGCTTGACGAGGCCGAGGCATTTCAAGAATGCATCAGCACTGACGGCTGTCTGCGCGGTAGCCCTTTCGGCGCACTCCGAAACGCCGGCCGAAGCTGGTTGCGAGATCACACCCGCTGCGTTCATCAAAATCAGATTAAGACAGATTTGTGAAGATTGTGTCAAGCAATCCAATGTGAATGGTGAGCGATGCAGCATGGCAAACACGGCAAGTATGTCTAACGGAATGTTTACATGATCTGAGCTTGGCGGTTACGGCTGAGCATCAACATGGCCGCCGTTTCAGCGGGACCGCTCGCGGGTCTCGCTGATTGTGGAGTGTCGCCATGCGCTTTCGCTTCTTGAAGAGTCTCGCAGCCATCCGTGTGTTCGTTGCACTTTGTGCACTGTTGCTGTTCAGCAGCCTAGCCGCCGCTGTGGACCTTTACTACAGCTTTATTGACGGCACCACTGGTGGGGTCGCGAAACTTGTTGTAGATGATCGTGATGGCCGCGTGATCGAGCACGTTGTGTTGTTTCGTGATGAGCAGTGCAGTACGCCGTACAAGCTCGCCGTGAGCGAAAGTGGGCAACGCGTCATCGTGACGAATGTTGTTGACGCAGCGGGGAACATCATTGTTGTTGATCAGAGCGTTTCGCCGCCGCGCGTGGTGCGGCTTGATCTGAACGCAGAACCGGATGAGGTTCGCACGTTCGGGGAGCGTGCGATTGTCGGCGGTGACAAGGGGGTCGTGTGCGTTTTCGATCTGGCAGAGTGCAAGATTCTCTCACGCTGGAGCGCGAGGCAGGCGCTCAAGCCTTCCGGTCATCGCGTTGAGGACATCCTGATTCTGTCGGCGGATCGAGATGGTTCCGCTCAAGTGTTGATGACGTTTCAGAAGGACAGCAGCAGCGGCAAACATAAGGGGAACCGCCTTGTTGTCGCAGATATCTGCAAAGCGGGGACGTTGATGATTGCCCACGATTTGCAACTTCCGCGAGATCGGCCCGAGCTGCATTACGACGCTGCCAAGAACCTTGCAGAGCAGGGACCGGGGCCTGAGGTTGTTCTTGCTTCGCCCGCGACGAACACCATTTTTCTCACCCTTGATTTGTATGGCGCGGTCGCACTGGCCGACCTCGATGCAGTGCTGCAGGGCCGCTGGCAGAACTACGTAACATTGCCTGTTGCGGTGGATGAATCTTGGGGCAACTCGTTTCCCGACCGCATGGTGAAGTTTGCTGCGAGCGATCGTGAGTTCGTGCTGGTCGCGAACGCAGGCCCGGAGGGTGGCGCAGCGCTCGTGGACTTGAGCCGCCGAACGGTTATCGCGAGAACGCCTGTTCGACACGGCCTCGACACGCTTACACACGTGCAGGTGCTCGGCAAGGTAGTCGGCACGCCATCCGGAAAGTTGAAGCGGCGAGGTGAAACGGAGCGGGATAAGACATGGCAGCCTGGCTCTGAGCTGTATGTGTTCGAGGTTGGTGGTTCAGGCTCGTCTGATGCTGATGCGATTGAGGGGCATTTCAGTGTGCGCGCGATTCCCATGGGAATGCGTGCGTTTCGCTGCCATGCTGTTGATCCGACACGGAATGGGTTGCTGCTGATTGCTGCGGGCGAGCGCGACCCCGACACAATCATCGTGTTCGACCTTGCGAAAGAGGCAGAAGTGCTGCGCATCCCAGCGTTTGGCGCAGTGCAGCGATCTCAGCTTCGCGCGAGTGTGACAAGTTTGACTGAGGATTCACAAGCCGCTCACCGGTAATTCGCGCGGGATGGCTTGAATGGTCGGAGTTGAAGGGCCGCGTCTCGTGATGCGGCGAATATCAGGCGATGGCGTCAGGAGTGGAAAGAAACGTCATTGATCTGGATTTGGGATTGGACAGCATTCACAAGGAGAAAGGTTATGAAGAATCAGTTGTTGGCTGCCTCGCTCAGCCTCGGCGTGGTCAGCGCTGCATTCGGCAGCGTGAGTTTCACGGGTTCGTACTTCCAGGATTTTGACGGTCTGGGTCAGAGCGGCTCAACCACGCTCAATGGTCGCGGCCCTCACGCGATCAACGGTATCCTCGGCTCAACCGGCATGGAAGGCTGGTACGGCGCCAACTTCACCGGCAGCAGCGGCAATACTGAGTTCAAGGCCCACAACGGCAGCTTGTCCGGTGCTGCTGGCCGCGGGGTGGTGTTCTTCGGTGCCGATGGCTCTACGGATCGCGCACTCGGCGCGCTGCCCACGAGCAATCAGATTTCTTCGTTCGGTGTCGTGCTGACCAATACGTCCAGCCAGACGTTCGTGGCTCTCGATATCTCATTCATCGGCGAGCAGTGGCGCACGGGTGATGCCAACATCTTCAACGTGCTCCGCTTCAGCTACGGCATGGGCACTTCGCTTGAGGATGCAACTACCACGTTCACCGGCCTCGATTTCGCAACACCGAATCTGGCCGGCGGTAACGTCGCGCTGGACGGAAACAATGCAGCCAATCAGACGGCAATCAATGATGTCATCACCGGTCTGAAATGGGCTCCCGGTCAGTCGATCGTCCTTCGCTGGGATATTCAAGACCTGACCGGCCAGGACAACGGTCTTGCGATCGACAACTTCTATGCGGTCGGCATCGTGCCCGCACCAGGCGCGCTGGCTCTGCTCGGCGTGGCTGGTCTTGTCGGTATTCGCCGCCGCCGCATCGCGTAACCAGTTGATCAGATGGAGGATGGAGATGAGCGTGCGCCGGCGGGCCTTTGGTCCGTCGGTGCTTTGTTGAGAGGCAATCGCGCCGCATCTTAGCGCGGACATTACAGAAGTTGAGCGCGCAGAGGTTTCAATACTCGCGCTTCGCAACACCCCAAGGAGAGCAGGATCATGATTTCGCATTTCGCGGTCCCCGCCGTCGTATCGCTCACCGTTGCATCCGCAGCGATGGCGCAAGCGGGCGGTCTGATTATCAACGAATGGAACTGCGTCGGCAGTCAGAAGTGGATTGGCAACCCCGATACGCCTGCCTGTGAAGGACCGGGCGGTTTTGCGTGTGAAGGCGGCGACGATACGTTCTTTGGCCGCGTGATGGGTAACGGTGGCAACTGGATCGAACTCGTCGTTACCATCGACAATCTCGACGTACGCGGCTGGGAGCTGCGCTGGGCCGAGACCGGCAACCCTGATGGCGACGGAACTGTCATCTGGCTCGCGCCGGGCACGATCCGTCAAGGCATCATCACCTTCACGCAAGACCCGCTTTGGGCCAACCTTCGCGCGGGAACGATCATCACGATCATCGAGAAGACAACCGCACAGGGCGGTCTGGATACTGATGTCAGCTTCGATCCATGCGCGGGGGACTGGTGGATCAACATCAACAGCTACGACGCGCAGTACCTCACGACGGTGCACAATCGTGCGGGTGAAGACCCCGGCTACTTCGCAGTCGGCAATGACAATTGGCAGGGTCGCATCCTCAACGCGCAGGGTACACTGCTGCATGGACCGATCGGGGAAGGCATTGCTGGCTGGCAGGGTGGTGGCATCAATAGCCGCGAAGTCGGCCGTCTTGAGCTTAATCCCGTCTCCACCGTCAACATCACGCATTACGACGACGGCGACTCATCCACCTTTGGTAAGCCGAACCGATGGAGCGATCTCATCAGCGCGTTCCCCGAAGTGCGCTGCGAACGATATCAGGACTTCACCGCACTGCGTTCATGGGTCGAGTGCCCGTGTAATCGCGTGATCCTCAATGAGTACAACGCAGTCGCCAACGCCAACTGGCTCAACGGAGGCGACGAAAACGCGGACGAGAACGGTGGTCAGGCTGCGGATATGTTCTTCGGCCGCGTACAGGGTAACGGCGGAAACTGGTTCGAACTCGTCGTGACGGGTGAGAACGTTGATATGCGCGGCTGGAGCCTTCACTGGGAAGAGCTTGGTGAAAACAAGTTTGGCTCCGTCACGCTGAACAACAACGCTGCGTTCGCTAACCTGCAGCCCGGCACCATCATCACGTTCATTGAACGCAACACCTTCAGCGGCGGCCTTGATTCCGACGTGAGCTATACGCTTCCCGGCGGCAACTGGATCAACATCCACACTGCGGATACGAACTTTGTCGCATCGACGTATCACTCAGAAGAGCCGAAAGTCTTCGGTCGCATGTCCGTCGGTCATGAGGACTGGAGGCTGACGATTCGCGATGCGCAGAACACTGTCGTCTTTGGTCCGTCCGGTGAGGGTGCTGCCGGCTACGGTGGGCGCGGTGTCAGCAGCCGCGAAGTCTGCATTCTTACGCAAGACCCTTCCGGCAATGTGCAGGTGTTTGCCAACTACACGGACGGCGTTACCAGCACGTTCGGCGCTCCGAATACGTGGCGGTTGTGCTCCGTCACGCCGACGTTTGCAATGCAGAACTTCAACAATCTTCTTGCTTGCGCACCGGTCGTACCGGCCTGCCCAGCGGACCTCAACAACAGCGGTGCGGTGGACGTGCAGGACCTGCTCATCCTGCTCAGTTCGTGGGGACCGTGCGGCAAGGGCAACTGCCCGGCGGACCTCAATGACAGCGGCACGGTGGACGTGCAAGACCTGCTCATCCTGCTCAGCTCGTGGGGGCCGTGCTGAAGCCTTGAAATGACACACGGGACGGAGTCGAGAAATCGACTCCGCTCCTCTTTCTGCTTGATTTCTCCTCTGCCTTCTCCGGAGCAACACTCATGCGACGTTCTCGCACACGTGCGTTCACGATCGTGGAAATTCTGGTCGTGCTGGCCATCATCGCGCTGCTGATGGGCCTGCTCATGCCCGCGCTCATGTCGGTCCGCGCCAGCGGACGCGCGACGAAAAGCATGTCGAACCTTCGTCAGTGGGGCTTGGCCATGACGATGTACGCCAATCTCTATAAAGAGACGTTTCCTTATGAAGGGCGTAAGAACGCGAATCAGATGGCGATCAACTTCAGCACGACGGACTGGTGGGCGAACGCGCTGCCGCAGTTCGTCGGTGAGAAGCCGTATCGTGAACTGCATGACCAAGCGGTGGCGAATGGATCGCATGTGCCGATGCCACCGGACAGCACGAGCATTTTCATCGACCCCGCTGCGGTCGCGCCGCTTGATGCACCATACGTCGGGCAGGGGCGCGAGTTCTTCTTCTGCTACGTGCCCAACTCACAGCTCAACAACACCCTGCAGCTGCGCATGGAATCCAACGGCATGTCGAGCACGGAAGCGCAGTATCGAGCGCGCATGCGCATGAACATGATGCGCCAGCCGGAAAAGACGATCTTCATGGTTGAGATGCGGACCGACAAGTCGGAGCTGTATTCGGACGATCCGCATTACGATCGCTTGCTCAATCGCCATCGGTCGGACTGGAAGCGGTTCGCAGCGAGGCACTTCCGCGGCGGGCATATGCTCTTCGCCGATGCGCACGTGGGCCATGTGCTCAACGAGATCGCGACGACGAATGTGCAGGGCACGCGCGACCCCGGTGAGCCGAATGGCGATTGGAACACAACGACACTGACATGGGATCCGCTCGGACCCGCCACGGATGAGGATTGATCGCTTATGAGGGAAGCGATCGTCGCACGAAAAGCGGAGCGAGTGCATACACGAGCATCATGAGCAGGAACGCGATCCCTGAGATGGGATCGCGTTCCGCTATGGATTCGCCGATGGATTGACCGCGCAGCAACCAGATGCCCGCAACCTCTGCGGCCGCCAAGAATGCAAGCGAGATCGCCCCGATGAAAACGCGATTCATCAAGGCTGCGCCGCACGAAAAACGATGAATGACGAGTCGCGACGCCAGCACAATGACGACCAGCATGATCGGCATTTCCAACAGTTCAGCCCATCGCTCGCCCAGGTGGGGTGTAACGGCGAACGTTCGGATGATGCCGAGCACAAATCCCGCAGCATAGACCAATGCAAAATAGCAGATGCCTGCCATCATGACTGTTCGCACGCGAGAGTGGAACGGCATGTTGTCGGCAGGCTGGTGCACGGGTTGAAGGCCTCACGGTCGCATGTTGTGTCGTTGAGCAGACATCACGGAACACGCGGGCAAGTACATTGGGATCAAATCGAATTGCGCCGGCGTGCCATACTGGGATGGTATGAAGAAGTGGCGCAAAGCTTCAAGCGGGAGTGATTCACTGGAATCATTCCCGCTTGAAGAAGAAGACAATGAGATGGGACGGAGAACCTTATCCCCAATTGCCGAGCAGGATCAGCAGGTCTTGTACATCGACGGTGCCGCTGTTGTTAAGGTCGGCAGGGCAGGGTTGCTTCGGCGGGCAATCACCCCATGCGCCGAGCAGAATCAACAGGTCGAGCACATCGACATGGCCGTCGTTGTTCAGGTCGCCGAGCGTGGTCTTGGGGCCGACGCGGAACGAAAGCGTGGGGCCAGTGCCGAGATTGCCTGCATAGTCGATTGCGGTAACGTAGTACTCGACGATGCCGTTGGGCTGGCCGGGGAGTGCAGCACGGTAGATCGTGCCGCCGCTGTAACGCATGGGCACCTGCTGCGTCTTGCCGCCGTTGTGCGAGTAGTTGAGGAAGATGCCTTTATCGAAGAAGTTCCGGTCGGAGCTCATGCCATCCGTGATTGAGGCACGGATGATGTACGGCCCGTCGTTGTCGAGCGTATCTTCCTGCTGCTCCGTGCGCCCGATGGTGGGCGGGATGGTGTCCGCCGGGCCGTAGTTGATGTAAATCTTGTTCTGGTAGTTCGCGCCGGATTCGCCCTGCCCGGTAACGATGTCGAGTTTTCCGTTGCCGGTGAGGTCAGCGACCATGATATCCATTGTTGAGTCGATGACGTTGGAAATGAGGCCGTTGACCTGAGTGAAGTTGCCGTTGCCGTCATTGTTGTAGATGCGCTCCGGCGTTCCGCCAATGCGTGCGACGATGAGGTCGAGATCGCCGTCGTTGTCATAGTCGAAGAACTTGGAATCGTTGTCATCGACGTTCGGGTTGGGCGAAATCTGACCGCTGACGTTGGTCCACGTGCCGTCGCCGTTGTTGCGAATGAGCATGTCGGAGCTGTTGCCGGGCAGTGCGTTTGCGCCGAACATGTCGATCATGCCGTTGCCGTTGATGTCGCCGAAGTCATAGGAATAGCAGGTTGAGTCGGCGGGAACGGTGGCGGAGGCGTTGGTGAAGAAGCCAGCGCCGTCGTTGATGTAGAGCTTGGAGTTGTTGTTGCCGAGGGCCGCCACGCGAATGTCGATGTTGAAGTTGTTGTTCACATCGCCGAAGATGGCATCCATTGGGCCGCAGATGGTTCCCGGTGGGTGGCGCAGGGCGGATTCATCCGTATAGATGCCGACGCCGTTGTTGATGAGGATGCGGCTGTTTCCGCAGCCGAAGCGGTTGGTGGCGCCACCGTTGACGACATAGATATCAAGGTCGCCGTCGTTGTCGATATCGCCGAACTGACCACGTGAACTGCTTACAAGAAGCGTGGGCAGCGAAAGCAGGGTGGCATCGCTAAAGAAGCCGTTGCCATCGTTGCGGAAAAGTCGAACGCGGCCGCCGAAGTCGGGCACAAGGAGGATATCGAGATCACCATCGTTCTCCACATCGCCGAGTTCAACGCCTCGATATAAGCCGGTATGTCCACCCATGCGAGTGGCGGATTCATCGGTGAACACACCCGTACCATCGTTGATGAACACGCGCACGAACTGCGGCGTGCCTGCGGAACTGAAGTTGCCGCCATTGGCGAAGACGATGTCGAGGTCGCCATCGTTATCGAGATCGCCGATGGTGAGCTGGTTCGTCCATTCCAGTGTAGGCTGAGCGGGGAAGCGCGTGGCCGTTTCGTTGATGAATTGCTGCGCGAGGCAAACCTGGCTGAGGGTGAGCGACATTGCGACGGCAGCGAGAAGCCGGACCGGGGTGGGGTTCAACTGTGACGACATCTGCATCTTTCTCCAATGGTGCCACGCCGATCGGGGCGTCCCTTCTGGCGGCAGCCTGTGGAAGATACCACGATAAATCATGCTCACAACAGGATTTTGCCCAAGTGGCGCAAAAAGAGATATTCGTCTGTGCGCGCTCAGCAGCACTCAAGCGGATGGCGGAGATCGTCCGATAAGGGGCTTGCCGGTCATGTGATCGGCAGCGGGGCGGGTGCCGCCCTGAATCGTTGTGTTCTGCATGGTGAGCCAGGTTCGGCGGAGCCGCAGCGGCCATCAGAATCTCGCGCGACATTCGTCCTTGGGGATAGACGGTCGCGGCGTGGAGCTTTCCCGTGCCACAGGTTCAACCGAGTCTCTGCAACGTCCGTCGAATCAAGATGTCTGCCGGTCTCTTTGCTGCTGCATGGTTTGCACCGGTGGCACTGACGGGATGCGCTTCAACCTCGCCGAGCAACGCGCAGCCGAGCGCATCGTCATCCAATACGCAGCGAACACATCAAGCTTCGCGAATCAATCAGTCGGCTGAGCCGACGCAGTCGGTACCGGTGTCCTCAACTCCCACCGCGAACGGCGCGGCTCTGGTGCGGTTGTATGGCGAATTCTCGCCGACCGATGGCCAGAACCTTTCTCAGCCGGAAGGGCGAGGCAGTCTTTCACAGGTGAGTTTTGCCACGGAAGGCTCGTGCTTTGACCCCGCGGTCGATCGTACCGGCACGCGCATCGCGTTTGCATCCACCATGCATCGCGAAGCATCAGATCTTTATATAAAAGCCGTCAACGGCTCGACGGTTACCCAACTGACATCGGACCCCGGCGATGACGCGATGCCTGCGTTTGATCCGTCCGGCCAGCGAATCGCGTTCGCGTCAAACCGCGCGGGCAAATGGGACATCTATATTACGACGATTGATGGCGCCCCGCCCGTTCAGGTTACCAATGACGCAGATAACGAGATTCATCCGACTTGGTCCCCTGATGGAACCATGATCGCGTATTGCAAGCTGTCTTCGCAGTCCGGCAGGTGGGAAATCTGGGTTGCAAAGGTCGATAGCCCCGGCGTGCGACACTTTCTCGACTATGGCATGTTCCCGCGCTGGTCCCCCGATGTCGCCAGCAACAAGATTCTGTTCCAGAGGCCGCGACAGCGCGGCAGCCGCCTGCACGGCATCTGGACCATTGACTTTGTCAACGGCGAAGCGCGGAATCCCACAGAGATCGTCTCCGCAGCCAATGCAGCAACAATCAACCCGTCATGGTCCCCCGATGGCAGACGAATCGTGTTCGTCACAGTGCTTGATCCCGATTCTGATACTTCCGCGAGACCGGACCAGTCAGATGTGTGGGTCATCAATGTGGACGGAACGGGCCGCCTGAAGCTGACAGACAGCCAGTTCGGCAACTTTCAGCCGGTTTGGTCCACTGATGGTCGGATTTACTTTGTCTCCAATCGATCCGGCACGGACAACATCTGGGCCGCGTCGATGGATCGTTCACTGGAGCTGATGCGTCCCGCAGGGCGAGAGTTTGTTGGAGCAGATGATCGGCACACGCCATAAGCAGCGTGCTGCATGAAACGGGTTGCGCAAACAACGCGGCCCGGCAGGTATCGAAAGACATTCCCTCCCGCAAGCCGATATTCGACTGTGAGGAGGATTCACGAGCGAACGGAGTTCGCTTCACAATGGGCATGATGCCATGACAAGTGTGCCGTCCATGTACGGAAGCAGGTCTTTGCAGTGTGCAGCGATGCTGGCACTGTGGTTCGTCGTCGCGCTGATGGGCTGCGCGCAGGAGCGGCTGGTGCAGCCGGTCATGCTCAAGGCGCCATATGAGCGAGACCAGGTTTGGGCCGTCGCGCCGTTTCTGAATGAATCGGGCACATCACTGGTGGATACTGCGCGAATCGCAGACGCCTTTGCCTATCAGATTCAGGAAGCGCACGGGCTGAATTCGATTCCGGTGAACCGTGTGATCGCAGCGATGCGCCAGTTGGAGATGCCAGCAGTGCAATCACAGGCAGATGCGGCTGCGCTCCTTAATCTCCTCGGTGTTGACGGGCTGATTGTGGGCACGGTTACGGCGTACAACCCGTACCGCCCGATGACGCTCGGTGCCGCGATCGAACTGCACACGAGCGAGTCCGGTCGCTCGGCGGGGGCCTTCGACACCCGTGCGCTCAGTCGATCCGCAAGCGACGCATACTCGCCCGGCGGGTTCGCATCCCCCACGGTGCGATCACAGGCTGCGGGCATTTTCGACGCCTCAAACCATGAAACGCTGGCGTGGCTGAACAGCTACGCACAGGGGCGATCGGAGCCTCGAAGTGCCTACGGCAAAGACATCTACCTCGTTCGCATGGACATGTACGCACAATTTGTGAGCTTCAAACTGCTGCATGATCTGCTCAAAAATGAGCAAATGCGATTGAGTCCGATAGTTCAGGAAAGTCCGAGACGTTGATGGCCGATGGTGGTCATCGGCGTCCGCCGAGAACCACTTATGGCCCAGAATATCCCCATTCAGACAGACGCAAACGGCCTCAGCCGCCTCGTGCTCATCAAGAGCGGTCGGCGATGGGCGTTTTCATGGGGTCGCGGCGACGAAGCCGCACTGCTGTACCACGTCGATGCGCTTTCGCGTGCGCCGTGGTCGGGCCTGGATCGCGCGGACGCAGCGGTCATTCGTCACCAGCTCGAGCGATTCCAGTCGAGCGATACCGTCATCGGACTTCACTGAAAGCAGAGGCAATGATGAGCCACAACGCGAAGAACGACACCAATTCAAACCAGCCGGTGCTGCCCGTCATTGAGCAGTTCCTGAGTTATCTGCTCGATGAGCGGCACTTCAGCCCGTACACATCACGTTGTTACGGCGTCGATCTGCGCCAGTTTGTCGAGTTTCTGACCGAAGAGCGCAGCGTCAACGCCACGCCTCAGCAGGAGCTGGAAGCGTTCCGCGCCCGGCAGCGTCAGCACGCAAGCGGTGCGGAGAAATCCGTCGCTGGCACGCTGGTGGTAACGGCAACCGATGCGATCATCGACGCCGACGTGAACCTCATTCGCAGCTTCCTGCATTCACTCGAATCGCACGAATATTCTGCTGCGACGATGGCGCGGAAGATCGCCACGCTTCGGTCGTTCTACCGCTGGATGGACAAGCAGAACATCGTGAAGGCAAACCCGATGCTGTTGATCCGCACGCCGCGCCAGAACAAGCGCCTGCCGAAAGCGATCGACGTGGAGCAGGTCGAGCGTCTGCTTGCCGCCCCGGATGATCGAGACCTTCTGGGCGCACGTGATCGCGCGATTCTTGAAACGCTGTATTCGACCGGCATCCGCGTGAGCGAACTCGTCGGCATCAATCGGGGTGAAGTGGACGAGACCGGCCAGGCGCTGATTGTGCGAGGCAAGGGGCGCAAGGAACGTATCGTGCCACTCGGCTCGCACGCAATGGCTGCGATCGTTCACTACGTCGGCATGTTGCATCGGCATGAGAATGAAAGCGGCGTCGTTTCTGATCCTGGTAAACCGCTGTTCATCAACAAGCACGGCGGCCGCCTTTCAACTCGTTCAGTCCGCAGAAAGGTGAGCAAGTACCTGACGCAGGCCGGTCTTGATCCAGACATCAGCCCGCACACGCTCCGCCACAGCTTTGCGACGCACCTGCTGGATAACGGCGCGGACTTGCGCTCGGTGCAGGAACTGCTGGGCCACCAATCGCTTTCGACGACGCAGGTGTACACACATCTCTCCACGCAGCGTAAGCGTCAGGCCTATGACCAGGCGCACCCGCGCGCTGAGGCGTCCTGATCGCGGATTGCCAGTCGATCCATCACAAACGCATGAAAAACAGCGGGCCGCCCGGTGGGAGCGGCCCGCTGTTTTTCGTAGAACTTTTCCTTGTGTAGCGACTTGACGGGTCGGGGGGGTACATTAATCGCCGATTGCCACATGGTGGCAACGTTCATCCGGAACCCCGTGAGGATAAAAATCATGAAGAGTTCCAGTGAATGCGCCAAATTGCTGGCCGAAGCGATGTCAACTGTAAGTTGAAGGGCAAACATGCGAGTTGTTTCACCTTTCTGGCTCAGGTTTGTAATGGCTGCGATGTCGATGAAGGGGATTGCTGCGCTTGGCCATGGTGGGATCATTTCCACAGATGAGATGTTGGCGGCACTGAAGGATCGGGATGAGCAGCTCCGCGGTCTCCTGCTTCACCTTCATGTGGATGTGTTTGGCGAAAGTGCGTTCGATATCCCGGCCTCCGCAACCGAACCTCAGTACTTCGGGCAACAAGTGCGTTACGAAACGGTTTATCTTGGCAGTGCATACCGCATTCGACGTGAATTCGTTGAACGTGCAGAATCAAACGACGCGCAGATGAAAGATGTCCGTGTCTCGTCGTGGAACGGAGCCGAGTTCAGAACAGTCCATGTTCAGGGTGATTCAAGCACGATGCAAATCGATGTTCGACCAGACGTTGCTCACACGCATGACTTTCATTTATCGTGGCAGGGATGGCGGGTGTGGCAGTTCCCTGAAATGACAAGCCATGCGGACATGCTGGCCGCGTCGAGGCCATCGCCTGCTCTGCTTGATGATGGGTCCACGGAGTGGTCATGGCCTCGACCGGGATATCCCGAAGTCCGCCATCGTCTGCGTGCGAAGCGGATTGGGGATCGCGTTGAGCTGATTGAGGCTGAAGCGATCGGCCGCACTCCAAGTCTCAAGGCAGAAGATGCGGATGTTGTGATTATTATTCGCGTGCGGTTTGATCCAACGGAAGTGATCGCGGGGCGCAGAATTTCACTAGGCGGCGAAGCGAGCATGCAGATCAACGGAGAATCGCCTTATTGGGTGCTTGAGCGGATCAGGCTGGCTTCTGCTGAACCGTATCAGTTCGATCCGTGCGATTTTCGACCGACACCCGGGGAAGGCATGTCTGTGTCAGATGCGCGATTCTACATTGGCTACAGAGTTGGCGAGAATCGCCTCAACTTGGACGGTCGATCAGTCCATACGGCAGTTCCTCTTGTCGGTGATGTTGGGGACAACCTTCAGCATTGGCTTGTTGGAGCGGAATTGCGTCCGGTATGGGATGGGGTGAACCGGCGATTCGTGACCGAAGCCGATTTCACTGGGGAGACCCGATGACGTTGTTGCAATCCATCTGCTGTGTTGTGTTATGCCTCGGATTGAGGCATGCTCTCCTTCTAGTGTTGAGACGACATCTGATTCGTCAGCGGGCGGAAGGCATTCGATTGCCATCCACGACTTTGGGGAGGTAGAACTTCGCCCCGGGCTGCCAAAACTCGTACATCGCTTTGTCGTCGCCAATCACAGACGAGTCGCGATTGAAATACTGGACGTTCGCAAAACATGCGGCTGCGTTGACTTTGAAATCTCAGCCACTCACATTGAGCCTGGGAAGAGCGTTGTGGTGACGCTGGCCATGGACATGAATGCGCCAGGTGTTCAGGAGCAGGCGGCATCGCTCATCCTGTCCACGGGTGATGTGTATCAACTTGTCTTGCGCGCTCAGGGCATCGTCACTCGCGAGTTTCGAGTCGTTCCATTGTCATCATTTCCAGATAAGGCATCGCGCCTTCCGCTACAGTTTTACCTCATCGATAATCGCGGCGATGGATACGACGGCGCGCCGAAGGTCATTCAACCCGACCATGTCGCAGTGAAGTTTGACGGATGGGTATACATCGAACGCCATTCAGCGCTGCCGCTCCGCCCGACAAGGCAACTGGCGTCCGGTTCACTGGATTTCTCGCAGTATTCCGGCGGATTTCCCATGGAAATCGTAATCGGTCTGGACGATGGGTCGCAAGTTGCCTTCATGGTCAACTTTGAGCCGCGCGATCAGGAAGATTGCGGCAATCGCGGGGATGGCGTTAGTGCCGGGTAGAATGCGGCCGCACAATCTTTCTTGACGCCGAGGCCATGCGGCATTGTGGCCGGTTTGCCCGAGCAAACCGGTTTTTGCTGTGGCCAGCAATCGCCGCTGATCCGGAAAATTGCTACACTATTCGATTCGCGATCGCGTAGCTCAGTCGGTAGAGCAACCGCCTTTTAAGCGGTAGGTCCTGGGTTCGAGTCCCAGCGCGATCATTGGTTGCATTCTGCGGATGACCTGCTCGGACAGCTCGTCTCGTGCAGGGGAGAACATGACGGACACAGGCTGAATCGGCCGGAGCCATCGCACCACATGCTGATCTTGCACGCGAACTGGAGCAACGGACGCATCAGGCTGTGGGGTGAAGCGTTGTCGGCCTACATGGCGCTCGCCGCGGCTGATTCGTCGCCATCACCCAGAACGGAGCCGATCCGCCACGGGTTTGCGGTCGAGCCGGATCAGTTACTCTCGTTGCTGGTGAGCACGGAAGTGATTGAGCCGGATGTCGCGACACCGTGCGAGATCATCCTGCGGTTGCCGACTGAGCGGGGGCGGCCTGAGCCGAGCCTTCGGCTGGCGGCAGCGCTTGGCATCATGGAGCGGTTGGGCGGTGAATCGCTCGAACGCTACCGCGTGCCTGCGGTGTCAATTGCTCCGCAGCACACCATTGCCGCGCTCCTCGCGCTGGAAGATCGCGCGAATGAGCACGACCTTCAGCATGGCCAGTCGCTCCGTTACTGGATCGTTGCGGCACGCTTTGTACTCGAACTGTTGGCAGATCAGCGATTCATTCCCACGCTCATTCAAACGCGAGGCGATGCGCTGCGTGCTGCGTGGCAGCCGTGGTTCCACGATCGTGATATCCGATCGCGAGTCGGTGCGCTCTTGGCGGCAATGCCCGCCGTGGCGCGTGCAGTGGACGATGCGAATCAGGGTCGCCCGTGGCCGATTCTCAGCGAAGCGATGAATACCCTCGCCGATGCGACGGTGCGCCTCGCGCTGGAGCGCGAAAACTTTGCGGAAGCGATTGAAGACCTTGTCGGTTCGCGCGATCCGCATGTGGTGTGGCTGTCCGGCTTGCTTGGCTCGACGGATGAAGTGCGCGCAAACGGGGAGGGCGTGGACCTCTTGCGTGACGCCAGGCTGTGGGTTGGTCGGTTAGATGAAACCGGAACGGGCAAGCCGCTACGACTCTGCCTGCGATTGAATGAGCCGATCGAATCGCTCTTTCTGCCGGACAATGAGCCGGTTCCAGACGACATGCTGTGGCGGCTGTCGATTCACCTGCAGGCAGCGGACGACTCGACCTACTTGGTGGACGCGGAGCAGGTGTGGAATCTTCCTGCGGGCGGCCAGTTGTTCGGGCAGCATCGCGTCGATCAGCCACAGGAACTTCTGCTTGCGGAGCTTGGCCGCGCAGCGCGTGTGTACCCTCGACTGGAAGCCGCACTTTCAGAAGCCGCCCCGACGGGCATCAACCTGACAACCGCGCAGGCATACGAGTTTCTTCGCGATCATCGACCTGTGCTGGAAGAATCCGGCGTGCGCACGATCGCGCCGCAGTGGTGGAACGAACCTTCGAGCCGACTTGGCGCGCGATTGCAGATCGATTCGCAGCCACTGAATGCAGGCGAGCGCACGCCAAGCTCTGCGTCTGAGGTCGCGACGCTCGGCCTGCACGCGATTGTGCAGTACCGTTGGCAGATTGCAGTTGGCGATCAGCCGCTCACGATGGAAGAGTTTCAGCGTCTTGCGGCACAGGGCACACCGCTGGTGCGTGTGCATGGGAAATGGGTGGAGATTCGCGCGGACGACATGGAGCGGGCGTCGAGATTGCTGGCCGACAAGCCGGGCGGCGAGATGACGCTGCTTGATGCGATTCACCTCGCGTATGGGACCGATGCCGAAGCGTCCGGCCTGCCTGTATCGGGCCTCGACGCGACTGGGTGGGCTGCGGATATTCTTGGTGCTGCATCGCAGGATCGTGCGATGGAGCAGATCGCGCAACCACCGAGTTTCCAAGGGACGTTGCGTCCTTATCAGCAAAAAGGCCTGAGCTGGATGGCCTTTCTGGATCGCTTTGGTCTTGGCGCATGCCTCGCGGACGACATGGGGCTTGGCAAGACGATTCAGCTCATCGCGCTACTGCTGCACGAACGCGAGCATGACGATCATGTCGGACCGACGCTGCTGATCGCGCCGACATCGGTAATGAGCAACTGGGTGCGCGAACTCAGCCGTTTTTCGCCGATGTTGCGCGTGCATGTGCATCACGGTCCGGATCGGCCGATGAATGAAGTGTTTGAGTCGCTGGCGAATGAGTCAGATGTGGTAATTACGACGTACGCGCTGGTCAGCCGCGATCGCGACACGCTCTCACGAGTAAGCTGGCATCGCGTCGCGCTGGATGAAGCGCAGTACATTAAGAACCCGCCTACAAAGCAGACGGCAGCAATTCGCGCGCTGCGTGCCGGGCGCAGGCTTGCGCTCACTGGAACGCCAGTTGAGAATCGACTTTCCGAACTGTGGTCGATTATGGAGTTCTGCAATCCGGGCTATCTCGGCGGGGCAGCGGAGTTCCGCTCGCGATTTGCCGTTCCCATCGAAAGGCATCGCGATCAACGCCGTGCTGAAGCGCTGCGCAATCTTGTGCGCCCCTTCGTGCTCCGGCGATTGAAGACAGACCCGACGGTGATTTCCGATTTGCCCACACTGGTGGAATCGAAGGAGTACGCCACGCTTACGACGGAGCAGGCTTCGTTGTATGAAGCAACGGTGAATCGCATGCTTGAGGCAGTTGATCGCGCTGAGGGCATTCAGCGGCGAGGGCTTGTCTTGGCAACGCTGGTGAAGCTCAAGCAGATTTGCAATCACCCGGCACAACTGCTGAAGGAAGCGAATGCGAATGCGGCGATCAGCGGGGATGCGGAAGACGCGCCTTCGCCCATTGAGCTGGCCGCTGCGGCGGCGATGTCGCGACGCTCAGGCAAGACCCGGCGGCTCATCGAACTGCTGGAAGAAGTGCTCGCCAGCGGCGAACGCGCTCTCGTTTTCACACAGTTCCGCCGCATGGGGCATCTGCTCACCACGATGCTCCAGCACGACCTCAACTGTGAAACGCTGTTTCTGCATGGCGGCACGCCTCAAAATAAGAGGCAGCAGATGATCGACCGCTTCCAGTCTGATCGAGGTGAAGCACCGATCTTCGTGCTCTCACTGAAGGCGGGTGGAGTTGGTTTGAACCTGACAGCGGCGAACCATGTATTCCACTTCGATCGCTGGTGGAACCCGGCCGTGGAGAACCAGGCTACCGACCGTGCGTTCCGCATCGGGCAGACACGCTCCGTGCATGTGCATAAGTTTGTGTGCGTCGGCACGCTGGAGGAACGCATCGACCAGATGATTGAACAAAAGACCGAACTCGCTCAGCACATCATCGGCGCGGGTGAGCAGTGGCTGACCGAGCTATCAACCGGGCAGCTTCAGGAACTGCTTACGCTGCGCGGCAGTGGGGTGGAGGTGGAAGTATGACGCGAGTGAACGGCAGTACCCCCGTGCCGGAGCAGCCGCGCCGCGTGAAGTATGGCGTGAAGCTCGTTTCGCGCGAAGTGCCGGCACCGACAAACTGGGCTTCAAAGCGATGGGCTTCGCTCCTCGAAAATGCGGTGACTGCTGAGGCTATGCACGAAGGGTTGGTCTATGCTCGCGCAGGCCAAACCACGAAGCTTGAAGTCGAAGCGGGCACCGTGGCGGCCAGCGTGCAGGGCCGCGCTCCGAAACCCTATGCAGTGCGGTTCACGCTGCGCACGCTGGATGCCGCGCAGTGGGAACGCGCGGTGGCCGCGATGGCCGAAGAAGCGATTCACGCCGCGAGGTTGCTCGCCCACGAGCTGCCTGCGTCGCTTGAGTCTCTGTTCGCTTCGCTTGGTATGGAGCTGCTCCCTCAGCAACATGGCGCGGTTGCGTTGACGTGTTCATGCAGCGAAACGAAACCCTGTAAGCACATCGCTGCGGTGGGGCATTTGATGACCGAGCGTTTGTCGAGTGATCCGCTGCTGTTGTTCACGCTTTATGGCATGTCGGCGGAGCAACTGCTCGAGCGGCTGCGCCAAGCGAGGGCGATTCATACGCATGGTGCGACATCCGCACACGCGGACCCGATGATTCCTGAATCGCAGGTTGAGCCGCCGCCGTTGGAAGCATGTCTGGAAGACTTCTGGCGGTGCGGCCCGCAGCTCGCGGAACTGGAGCACGCTCCGCCACCGCAGCATGTCGCGCATGCATTGCTCCGCCGTCTCGGTCCTTCGCCAATGCGAGGTCGCTTTCCGCTGGTGGGGCTTCTGGCGAGCATTTATGACGCCGTCTCTGCCGAGGCCATCCGTATCCGCGATCATGCGGAGCATCTGGATGAGCCAATCGAGTGAACGGGCGTTACTAAGCAGGCGTTACGCTGATGCGGATGATGCGCCCGCAGCATTCGAGGTGTGTCTTTCATGGCCGATTGCACGCATTGCCCAGCGGTCGGTGAGCGGGATGACACGGCCACATTCAGGGCACGAATCGCCCTGCAGCATGTGCAACAGGTAACCGCACGCGCAGCGAGGCTCTTCAATCTCAATGAGGAATCGCAAACCGCATTCGCGGCATCGGCTGTGTCCGCCGGGCAGTTCCTGTCGGCACTTGCATCGCGGGCAGACGATTTCCATGCCGAGCCGATTCGGCAGCGATTCGCGTCCTTTCGCATCGGCAGTGCGATCAAGCCGAGGCAGGATCATCACGATAATACTGCCCGCCGCCGTGAGAATGAACATGACACCCGCGAAACGACGTATGAGGTCATCATCTGCCAGTGAAATGTTCCACGATAGCATCACAAGCCAGAGCGTTGCAGCACTGCCCGCAAAGCACGTCAATCCTTGCACCACGCGAGAGATTGATCGCGTTACCCGCATTCTGACAATGAGCGTGAACCACAGTGTCCACACCAGCATGGCGGCGTAACTGCCGAACACGCCGAGCCAGAACCAGTCGTCAGGCTCAAGCCAGATACCGCCGACGCTGAGGATAGCAACGACGGCGGTGAGTATCGCACCGCTCTGCAGGATTCGCTGCGCGATTCTGCGCTGCATGGACCGGAGCAGCAACATGCCAGTGAGTGCGGCCCAGACGGCGATCGTTGTCGCCGTCCAGCCAATGCGAGCTGCCAGCTCATAGGTGAATCCGCGCGGGCCCCAGATGGTCCAGCCCGTCCAGATGACGATGAGCCAGATGCTTGCAGCAGCGATTGATGCGATGATGCCGGCCCACATGATCGGCACGAGTCGCTTGCGATCAAGGCCGATGGCGCAGATGAAGCCGATCAGGCTGAAGCCGCTGATGAGCGCGGCCGAGCCGAGGACTTCATCCTGCATGCCGAAGAACTGCGGCAGCAGCAGCACCGTGATGCCCATCGCCGCCGCCACCATGAGTGAGCCGATGAGCAGCCAGAGGAATGCGATGCGCAGGTTCATGCGGCGATCATTCTATGTTGCCCCGTGGTTTCTCCGCAGGTTACCTGCCTTATGCTCCCACGGCTTCTCGTGCAGCACGACGTCGCTGCAGCTCCGCGTAGATGAAGCCTTCGAGATCGCCATCCAGTACGGATTGCGGGTTGCCCACTTCGTGGCCGGTTCGATGATCTTTGACGCGGTTGTCGTAGAAGACGTAACTGCGAATCTGTGTGCCCCAGCCGCGATCAACCTTGCCGCCGGTCGCCGCGTCGAGCTCCGCCTGTCTGCGCTCTTCCTCAATCTGCTCCAGCTTTGCCTTGAGGATGTTCATCGCAGATTTTTTGTTCTGCCCCTGGTCGCGATACGTCGAAGAGACAACCATGATGCCGGTGGGCTTGTGTACGAGTCGGATGGCGGAAGCCACTTTGTTGACGTTCTGCCCGCCGGGGCCGGACGAACGCGCGAACGCCGTGACTTCGAGATCATTCTCGTCGATCTCGACATCGCTGTCTTCAAACTCTGGCACCACATCCACGGTGGCGAAGCTCGTCTGCCGCTTGCCCTGCGCATTGAACGGACTGACGCGAGCGAGGCGATGTGTGCCGCGTTCGCAGTTCATGTAGCCGAACGCCAGCGGACCTTTGATGTGGTACGTCACTTGTGAAATGCCGACTTCCGTGCCATGCACTTTCGAGATTTCCTCGACCTTCCAACCCATGTGCTCCCAGTAATAGAGATACATGCGTTCGAGCATTGAGGCCCAGTCGTCTGCTTCGGTGCCACCGTCGCCAGCCTGAATGGTGACGAAGCAGTTCCGATGATCGTGCTTGCCAGAGAGGAGTGACTCCAGCTCGACTCGCTCCATCTGCTGCGCGATCTGATAGAGCTGTTCATCCGCTTCGACGAGCAGGTCCTTGTCGTTCTCTTCACGTGCCAGTTCATACGCGACTTTCGCGTTCTCGAACTGGTCGATGACCTCGCCAAGGCGATCGGTCTGGGCTTTGAGCAGTTTGAACTCCGCGATGACCTTCTGGGCTTTTTCTTGGCTGTTCCAGAAGCCGTCCGTATTCATCTGCTCCTGCAGCGCGTCCCGTTGGGCGATCTTTTTGTCGTAGTTAAAGAGAGTCACGGATTGTTAAGATCCGCGCCTCGATGTCGTTGATGATTTGCTGGTGAGATTCGTAATGCATGGGAAACAGCGATGAACAGCGGAGAGCAGCGTTTTCCCCATGCAGGCTGCACGTGAGCGAAGTGCAACATCGCCTGACGGCGGGAGACGCAGCAATACATTCTATGGTGTCGGGGCGTCTTCCGCTTGCTCGTCGCTCGAATCTGCAGATTCTGCCTTGATGGGCGGCATCGTCATCAACTCAACCGCACCTTCGGGCTTGGTGAAGATGGCCTCATCCAACTCCATTACGCGAACGTTCTTCACACTCGCGGAGCCGATCGGATTGTCGGTCGGCCCGTCCACGCGGTGCCAGCGGCGGATCGTCCACGTTCGCGCCAGCGTAACGTCGTTCGTCTCCTCAAAGTTACTGAACTCAACGACGTAAGCGGGCGGCAGGCCGACTTCCGGCTCAACCGTTTCAGGCGTGGTGATGAACCACGGAATCAGCATGACGCGATCCTGGAACATGTGAGCAAAGACGCCGAACCAGTCATCCATGCCCGGAAACGTCATGGTCGCTGCGTGATAGCTCACGTCCGCGACTTCCCGGCGACCGGATGGCACGAGCACAACCTGAGCATCGCGCAGGCGGAAAGGCATACCAGCGAAGTGAGGCAGCGCTTTGAGCAGAAAGATCGCTTCAGATTTCGATTGTGCAGAAACATCCGCCTCACAATCGCGTGACATCCAGAAGCGCGTGCCATCATCAAGCAAGACCATCCCGCTTGCGCTCACAAGCCGAGCGCGGCCACGTGAGCCAGCCGAAGGCTCCAGATGCACTGTGCCCGTAAATGAAGGATGCCCTTGCATCGTGAAGGTGAGGTCAAATGCCAGGGTGCGTTTTGGTTCGCGAAGTTGCTCGGCGCCGTGCGCGGTCTCGATGGCTTCCACGAGCAATCTGGTCCATGGCGTCAGTTCGCCGGGTTTGACATCCGGCCGCGCGGGTGGCGCACCATGCTGCGCGAGAGCAACCGGTGCGGCGAAAAGCAGCACAATCCAACCAGAGATGATGGATCGAATGCTCACGGCTACCTCAGGAATCGATCCAGCCCGAATCGGCCTGAACCATTGAACATGAATGCGATGGCGATGAAGAGATACAACAGAGCCATTTCTCGCACGCTGATGGGATCGCCCGCATGGGCGACGAAAGCCGCCACAACCATGGTGCCCGCCATCATGAACGCTGCGGGCCGTGTGAACAGGCCTGCCGCGAGCAGCAAACCGCCGACAAACTCTGAGAGTGCTGCGCCCCATGCAAAGACGATCGGCATGGGAAACCCCATTTCGGAAACACCATCAAGAAACTGGCCGGATGGGGGAATCTTTCCCCAGCCGTGTGGCGCCATCAATAGACCGGCAGCGATACGCAGCAGGGTAAGGCCGAGGTCGGCTGCAACTGAAGCCGGTTTGTGTCCGCCGATCAGCATTGTGCGAAGCGGTGAGGCCATGGTGAATCTCCGTAGTTTGGTGCGGTGGGCCGGGGGAAGTAGAGGATCAGGACTTGAGGCGTGCAGCAAGATCGACGACACGCCGAACGATCTTTTCGACGGCTTGCTTCGGCGCGTCGTCCTTCAGCGAACCATCTTCGTTGAAGGCTTCATTGGCTTTGGCCAGAGCGAACTGTTCGGGTACGACAAGCACGTTGATATTACCCAAGATGGCGCGGAGGTGAACCAGGCCGCGCAAGCCGCCCAGTGCACCGGTGGATGCTGCCATCAGACCTGCGACCTTGCCCGCGAATGCCTGAAGCGGGCGGTCGTCACCCTGTGGGCGGGAAGCCCAGTCAATGGCGTTCTTGAGTACTGCACTGACGGAACTGTTGTATTCAGCCGAGGCGATGAGAAAAGCGTCGTGCTCTTTCATCAGCTTCTTGAGCCGCAACGCGCCGTCCGGCAGGCCGGATTGCTGTTCAAGGTCGCCGTCGTAAAGCGGCAACGCGAGATCGCGAAGATCAAGCAACGTAACCTTCGCACCGGCGGCTTCCGCAAGGCGTGCTGCGACGCGGATGAGTTTCTTATTGAAGGAACCTTCACGGGTACTGCCCGCGAACGCGAGGATAGACGGGGGGTTGGCCATGATGAACACAATAGCCGACTCGGACTGTGCTGGCCCGTGGTTTGCTTCCTGAAAGGCGGCGAGATGGTTCGCCCGGACAGGAGGTCCAATGCACGCGGTGAAAACGATGTTCCTCATCAGTCTGAGCGCTGCGGTTCTTGCGCTGGGCGCAAATACTGCATCCGCAACCAGCGTACAGGACCTTGTGCGCATCAAAGGCCACGAACGAAACATCCTCACAGGCATGGGCATCGTGATTGGGCTTGACGGTACGGGCGACAAGTCGAAGGACTCACTCGTCGCGGCCAGGCCGTATGCGGAACTCCTGCGCAACCTCGGCAACCCGATCGGGAGCATTGATGAGCTGGCGCGGGCGGATTCCTACGCCTTGGTGCAGGTAACGATGGAAGTGCCCGCAACAGGCGTGCGCGAAGGCGATCGGCTGGATGTGCATGTCGAGGCGATGTTCAATGCGAAGAGCCTTGCGGGCGGGCGTCTGGTGGTGTCCATGTTGAGACCGCCGATGCCTGACTCGCCTGATCTGGTTCCGCTTGCCTATGCCAGCGGTCCGGTGGTGATTGAAGGCAGCGCGATGAACGGCCGCAATCCCCGTGCGGGCGTGATTCGTCAAGGCGGGCAGATGCTGGCGGATATTCGCACGAACCCCATCACGCGGGCGGGCACCATGACACTCGTGTTGAAGGACCAGTACGCGGGATATCCGGTCGCGAGCACGATCGCAGCGGCGATCAACGATGAGTTTGTGCTCGATGGCTACAGCGACATCGCTCGCGTTGAAGACGCGAAGAACATTCTGATCGTCGTGCCGCCTGCGGATCGCGATCGTCCCGCAGCGTTCATCGCAGCGCTGATGACGATTCCGATCGATCCTTCGCTGATTCAGACGGAAGCGCGTGTTGTCATCAACGAGAAACAGGGCATCATTCTCGTTACAGGCAATGTGGTCATCGGGCCGGTGGGCATCACGCACCAGGGGCTGTCGATTACGAGCATCACGCCTGAGCCGGTGCCGGATGAGTTCAACCCGCTGATTGAAACGAGGCGCTGGACCGGCCTTGACACGACCGGGCAGCGCAATCGCAACTCAACACAGTTGCTGGACTTACTGCGTGCGCTTGACCAGCTTGCAGTACCCGTTCGCGATCAGATTGCGATCATTCATGAGCTGAAGAAAACAGGCGCGCTGCACGCGCAGGTGGTGGTGAATTGATCAGCCATGCGTTGACAACTTCGCGCGGGCTGCCTGGCGCAGCATTCGGAACAACCGATCCGGAACGTGCGATGCACCCTTCGTACGCGCCTTTCCGGTCCACACTGGAGGATGCGAAAGCGCAGGCCGCTGTAAAGCCGGCTGATCTGCGCGAAGCTGCGGAGCAGCTTGTTTCCAGCGCGTTCATCGCGCCGATGCTCGGAGCGATGCGTGAGTCGTCGATGGCAGCGGGACCGTTCTCACCCGGCGCAGTGGAGAAGCGATTCGGGCCGCTCTTCGATCAGCAGGTGGCGGACCGCGTTACGCAAGCGTCGCGATTGACGCTGGTGGATGCGATTGTTGAGCGGTACGCAGCCATGGCGGCACGGAAGGACAGAACGTGATGAAGAACATGAACGACAAAGCGCAGTTGATCGCAGCAATGGAGCACATCCTTCGCGCGCAGACGGACGCCCATCGCAAGTTGCTGGTTTGTCTGGACCGCAAGCGTGAAGCCGTGCGCACGGCACGGATCGACGCAGTGGGGGCCATCTGCGATGAAGAGCGTCAGATCATGCTTTCTGTCAGCGAGATGGAAGCGCAGCGGATCGAGCTGGCGAGACGGATCGTGGACGGACCGAAGGGGCCGGCAGGTATGGCAACCGGCACGTCGCCAGTGCCGCTGAGCGCGATTCTGAACGTCGCGCAAGGCGAATCGCGCGTGAAACTTGAGGCGATTGCAACGGAGCTGCGCGAGGTGGCGACGGAAGTTCGCAATCGCAGCTCTACCGTTCGCGCTGCGGCTGAGAGTCTCGCTCGCCACATGAGCGGCGTGATGCAGACGGTTCATTCCGCGCTCAGCCGGGCGGGGGTGTACGGCAGACAAGGCGCACCGGCGATGGGTGCGCAGCTCCAATACAGCGTCGATCTCAGATCGTAAGTCAGGTTCAGTACGCATCGGGCGACGCCCGTTTGCGAAACCAGTGGTTCAGCAGGTTTCTTCGATCAATCACGACTCAGCGCGCCGCACAACACCATGAGCATCAACAGTGCACTCCATATCGGTCGAACCGCGCTTCTGACGAGCCAGACCGCGCTGCAGGTCGCGGGCGACAACATGGCGAACGCTGCGACGCGCGGGTTCCATCGCCGCACGATTCATCTTGCGCCTTCACAGGGGCATCACCTGGGCGCAGGGCAGTTCATCGGCCAGGGTGTGAGTCTGAAGTCGATCCGCAGGGAGATCGACGGCGCACTGCAGATTCGCTATCGAGCTGCGATCAGCCGGGAGCACGCATCGTATGTCGATCAGCAGTTTCTGACCGCAATGGAGACGCTGCAGAATGAGCTGACGGACAACGACGTTTCCACGATGCTCAGCTCGTTCTTCAACAGTTTTTCCGAACTGGCGAACAGTCCGTCGGACAACGCAGTCCGAGGCGTGGTGATTCAGAAAGGTCAGTCGCTTGCGACGCGCCTCGCTGCGATGCGCAACGATTACAACACCGTGCTCACACAGATCAACCAGTCGCTGGATGTGAGTGTGACGAAGGTCAACGACATTCTGGGGCAGGTTACGCAGCTTAACACGCAGATCGCGGCGGCCGAGAGTTCCGGCGGCGGTGGGGCGGCCTCGTTACGCGATCATCGTGATCTGCTGCTTGATGAACTGGCCCAATATCTTGATATCACGGTGGTCGAACAGCCGAACGGCGCGGCGGATGTACTCGTCGGATCGATTCCCATCGTCCTTGGCGGTGAATCGCGCGGGATCAAGATTCAATCTGACATGGTGAACGGGAAAGCGGTGCTATCACTTCGCGTTGCAGCCGACGGCACCCACCTATCTGCAAATGCAGGCTCAATCGGATCGCTGCTCAATCAGCGGGCGCAAACGGTCGAGCCGATGATCAAGGCTCTTGACGATTTCACCTCGCAGCTCATCTTTCAGGTGAACCGTGTTCACTCGCAGGGACAGGGGCTGAAAGGCTTTGAGAGCGTCAGCGGCACGTATAAGGCACACAGCCCATCGGTCAATCTCAACTCGCCCGAATCGAAACTGCCATTCAAGATTCAGAACGGCAGCTTCTACATTCACGTAACCAACAAAGAGACCGGTGTTCGCACAACCCATGAGATCAGCGTGAACGGCAACACCATGTCGCTCAATGACCTGGTGGCGGAGATCAACACAGTGGTTGGCGTGCCGCACGTTACGGCGGCAGTGGGGGTCGAAGGCGGCGGCAACGTACTCAAGCTGACGGCGGATGCTGGATATGAGTTCAGTTTTTCCGATGACACCAGCGGTGCGCTGGCTGCACTGGGCATCAATACATTCTTCACGGGCCACAATGCATCCACGATCGGCGTGAATCAACGGCTGATCGATGATCCCGGCTTGCTTGCGGCGGGTGGCGGGCACGTGGAAGGCTCCACCGATACCGCAATTCTGCTCGCCAACCTGCAGGATGTCGCCTTCAGCGAACTTGGCGGCAAGAGCCTGCGCGAGTTCTGGCGCAACGCCGCGAGCAATCTCGCCGTGAAGACCGGCGCGGCGAACGCATCGGCAGATACGTCACGACTCGTGCGAGAGAGCCTCGGCGCGCAGATTCAATCTGTATCAGGCGTATCGCTTGACGAAGAAGCGATCAACCTGCTCACGTTCCAGAGGCAGTTCCAGGCTGCGGCACGCTTCATCGGCGTCATCGACGAAACCATGCAGACCTTGATTGCATTGGTGTGAAAAAGAGTCTTTAGAGATTTGTGGGCCATGTTCAGTTGCAAGACGAAATGAAAAAACACATGACCATGTGAGCCATCGAAAGTTCAGCATCTGAATCGCCGGTTTCCGTACAACGCACCCAGCACTTTTCTCCATGTCCACGATTCCATCCAACCTCAGCCGCGTACCGAACATGCTTGCTTCGCAGATCATGCTGGGCACGCTGCATCGAACAGGTCAGAGTCTGCTGAACACGCAGATTCAACTTGCTACAGGCCGCGCCATCAATCGCGCTTCGGATAACCCTGTCGGGGCCAGCACTATCAGCGTATTGGACGACGCGATCGAGCGCAGAACGCAGCGCATTCGGAATCTCACGCACGGCGAAGCGGTGCTCAACAATGTGGAAGCCGCTCTCGCCCATGCCACGGAGATGATGCTCGAAGCAAAGTCGATCGGCCTCAGCCAGATCGGCGCAGGCAGCGATGCGGACACGCGAGCGTTGCAGGCTGTCGTCATCGATTCGATGATTAATGAAATGGTGGGTGTGGCGAATCGAAAATACCAGCAGACGTATCTGTTCGGTGGGGGACTGACATCCAAGCCGCCCATGGTGGGATTGCACGGCGGGTGGCTCTATCAAGGCTTTGGTGAAGGGTTGTTCACTGATCTCGGCTTCGGCATGTCCACGCCCATCACGGTTTCCGGCAGGCATGCCTTTGGCGCGGTCAGCGCGCGAGTGGTCGGCGAGCGCGACTTGAACCCTGTGATGACGGGGCAGACGCGATTGCAGGATTTGAACGGCGCACGCGGGCTGGGTGTCTCGCTCTCGTCGATCAATGTTACGGTCGATGGCACGGAACTGACCGTCGATCTCACAGATGCATTCCGCGTGCAGGACGTGATTGATCGACTGAATACGGCGATTCAAGCCGTTGACCCAGACGCTGTCGTGGATATCAACCCTGCGGGCAATGGACTGCGAATTACGCCCGGTGCGGGCATCGACATCACCATGACTGATCTCGTCGGCGAATCCACCGCAGCCGACCTCGGCATTCACACGACATTCCCCGGCGGAGTGGCGACTTCTGGGCAGGATGTCAATCCGCGACTCACGAAGATGACGCCTCTGGCAAACCTCGGCGGCGTAACCGTGCCGCTGGGCACCATCCGCATTGCCAACGGCAATCAGGTGCGCGAGCTTGATCTCTCCGGCGCGGAGACCGTGCAGGATGTGATGAGCATGGTCGCTTCGTTGCAGATCGGCGTGTCGGTCGAGATCAACGAGGCGGGCGATCGGTTGAACTTCGTCAACCATCTTTCCGGCGCTTCGATGAGCGTCGGTGAAGTGAACGGCGGAACCACCGCGACGCAGCTTGGCATTCGCTCAATGGGCGGTTCCACGCTTCTGGAGTCGTTCAACAACGGGCGCGGCGTGCAGATTCGCACTGGAAGCGTTGACCCCGTAACTGGCCTGCCCAACCCGGCGGCAGATATCGACTTCCGCGTTACGCTGAAGGACGGCCGCTCATTCGAGGTGGACCTGACGGGCGCGATTACCGTGCAGGACGTGCTGGACAAGATCAACCAGGCAGCGGACCTTGCAGGCATCGACCCAGCAGATTTCGAGGCCCGCCTTGCCACCCACGGCAACGGGCTGGCGCTGGTGGACAACACGCTCCCCATGGGCGGCACGACCACCGTGGAAGCTCTCAACGGCAGCTTTGCAGCGGAAGACCTTGGCATTCTGGGATCAACGACGAGCGCAATCCTCGCGGGTGAAGATCGCGCAACAGTTGCCGTGGATAGCGTTATCACCCATCTAATGGCCCTTCGGGACGCACTGTATGCCAATGACGAGCGTGGCATTTCTTTTGCAACGAAGAAGCTTGAGTCAGGCATTGATCGTCTGGCTCTGACGCGGGCGGAAGTCGGCGCGCGGACGCGCCGGATTGCGGATGCGATGGCCCGCGAAGAAGACCTCTTGATTCAGGATATGAGTTTGCGAAGCCAGGTACAGGATCTTGACTACACGGAAGCGGCGCTTCGCTTCGCCACCCTGCAACAGCAGTTGCAGGCGGGGTTGCAGACCGCAAGCCGCGTAACGAGTCTGAGCCTGCTTGATTTTCTGAGGTAGTTGATGGGGCGGTTCGACCGCCCTTCGGTACGAGGCGCATGCATCCCGGCCATGCAGGCGTCTGAACATGGATGGCACGGTCCCTTGGAGTCGAGGGATCCGCAGAACCAAGGAATGGAAGGCCGCGGGAGCGTTCACATGAACGTGCAGACGACGAGATTCGGTACGGTGGATGTTGATGAGAGTCGCATCATCACTTTCCCCACGGGCTTGCTGGGCTTCTCCAGCTTTCGGCGCTTCGCGCTGCTTCAGCCGGATGATGACGGCGTCTTCTTCTGGCTTCAGTCTGTTGAAGCGCCCGATCTGGCGTTCGTGGTAACGGACCCATCGCTCTGGGTTGAAGGCTACGAAGCCACGATTCGGCGCGAGCAGATGACCGAACTCGGCCTTGACCGTCCTGAGGACGCACAGGTCTTGGTCATCGTGAACAAGTACGACCGCAGCTTGACCGCCAATCTGCAGGGACCGTTGGTGGTGAACCTCACCAACCAGCGCGCTATGCAGCTTGTGCTGGCCGAGAAACGGTGGACCACTCGGCATGAGATCGTTCAGCTTGCCGAACTGGTGCACGCGGCTTCGGCTTAGCGTGCAGGGAGATGGATCGAGGCAGGGACGCCTCGAATGGAGAGGTCGGTTACGCGGGTCACGCCCGTGCGCCTGACTTCTGACTTGAGACCTCCGTCGCGGCTGTCCCCGCGTCGGAGCCGGACCCAGGAAGGAGCCGGACATGCTGGTGCTTTCACGTCTGCGAGACGAGACGATCATTATTGGGGATGACATCGAGCTGACTGTCGTTGACATTCGCGGCGACAAAGTCAGGATCGGCATCAAGGCACCGTCACATGTGGCGGTGCATCGCAAGGAAGTGTATGAGGCGATTCGCCGCGAGAACGAGCAGGCAGCACGGCTGACAGGAGGGCAGATTCCCTCGCTGGCGGCCAAGCGTGCCGCGGGCGCTGCGGGTGCGATTCAGATCGCAGCTAAGTTGAGCGGGCACGGCCCTCAGAATGTACGAGAGACGGCGTAGGCCGTGAGAAGCAAGAACGGATCACCGCGTGCGAAGGAGCACGCTTGTTACCAAGGAATGTTTTCGCCGTCGATGACGGATCGTCGAGGCGCATCGCAGGGCCGCTAGCCTCAATCAAGGAGGATTGCCATGGCTAGGATCAATACCAACGTCGCATCACTTATCGCACAAAGCAATCTCAGCCGGTCGCACAACGACCTTGCCGTTCGCCTGCAAAGGCTTTCCACCGGACTTCGGATCAACCGCGGTGCGGATGACCCCGCCGGTTTGATTGTTTCCGAGCGGCTGCGCAGCGAAGTGCAGGGGCTTGACCAGGCGATTCACAACTCTGAGCGAGCCAGTCTCGTCATCTCAACGACAGAGGCATACCTTGCGGAAGTGGCCGACCTGCTCAACTCGATCAAGTCACTGGTCGTCGAGGCGGCCAACACCGGCGCATTGAGCGCGGAAGAGATCGAAGCGAACCAGCTTCAGATCGACAGCGCGATCGAATCCATCACGCGCATCTCGAACACGGCGACCTTTGCAGGCATGCAGTTGCTCAACGGGTCGATGGATTACATCACATCAGGTGTGAACAACGCAGAGTTGACCCGCGCCAAAGTGTTCAGTGCGCAGTTCGGCAACAATGCGACCGTGCCCGTCGGCGTGCAAGTGGTGGCGTCGGCCCGAACAGGCTCGCTCTTCCTTTCAGGCATCAACGGCGCGCAGACCGGCGCACTCGCCAGCACGGTTACGATTGAAGTGGCGGGTAACCTCGGTGTGCAGACGTTGACGTTTGCCTCTGGCACGACATACGCATCAATCATCGCAGCGGTGAACACCTATAAGGAGTCCACTGGCGTCAGCGCGTCGTTCTTCAACGTAACCAGCGGTGGCAACAGCGGCATGAGGTTCAACTCCACCGCCTACGGTGCCGATCAGTTCGTCTCCGTCCGCAAGATCGGCTCCGGTGGCGAGTTGTTCACGCTGTATCCCGCCAAGGGAACGGCCACAGCGGTAACACGAGGCGAAGGACGCGATGTAACGGCGGTTGTCAACGGCGCGCTCGCACGAGGCAAGGGGCTGGATGTTTCCATCAACTCGCCCGGCTTGAGCGCGGAATTCACGCTATCCACGGCGTTCAATACGACTGTTGGCAGCCTTACTTCATCATTCCACATCACCGGCGGCGGCTCGACCTTCCAGCTTGGGCCAACGATCAACTCAAACCAGCAGATCGGGTTTGGTGTGCAGTCGGTCGCGGCCAGCCAGCTTGGGGGCACGTCGATTGACGGCGTCCGCTACTTCCTTGACTCGCTCAAGGCGGGCGGTGACAACGCCATCGTGAAGGGGCAGTCCGCCAACGCGACCAGAGTGCTCGAATCCGCCATCAACGATATCTCGATCATTCGAGGCCGATTGGGCGCGTTCGAGCGTAACACGATCCAGCCGAACATCCGCGCCTTGCAGATCGGACTTGAGAACATCACATCAAGCGAATCCAGAATCCGCGATGCGGACTTCGCAAAGGAGACGGCGGCTCTCACGCGGGCTCAGATTCTGACCCAGGCAGGCACTTCAGTGCTGGCAACAGCCAACGTCAACGCGCAAAATGTGCTTGCTCTTCTCGGATAGTCCTATGTGAACAAGAGCCTGCATCGGTGGGGTGCAGGCCTATAAGCGAATATGTGATGAACGCGCAACCTCCTGATTTTCAGGAGGTTGCTTTGCGTATTGACGTGGGTTTTTCTGGGAAATCATTCGCGTTGTGGTTGTCGGCGCCGCGACCCAAGCTCCCAGAACGTCGAGAGATTTCTTTCCAGAATGCGTGGTCCGGTTAAGTGCCCCTTTCTGCGCGACGATAGCTCTGATCGATCCCCAAGGTCCGCCGTGTGAGGCGATCGCCAAGGGGAGCGGATTCATCCACGACGTTGAGAGGCTCAACAGGATGCAATCCGTTACGTGCAAAGGCGAGTGCGGGGCAGTGCGGCCCGCAGCCCCGGATCAGGGTGATCCCACGGCAGATTCGTAAGGGAGTGCAAGGTCAGGCAAACTGGCCAGCGCGTGTTCACGGAGGACATCATGAGTCGCATCAACACAAACGTTTCGTCCATGCTCGCCCAGCGCGTGCTGGGAAATCAGAGCCGAGGGCTTGTGACGAGTCTCGAACGGCTCAGCACCGGCCTTCGCATCAATCGAGGCGCCGACAACCCCGCCGGCTTGATCGCCAGCGAAAACCTTCGCGCTGAGAAAGCTGCGATTTCAGCCGCCATCGGCAACGCCCAGCGTGCCGAGCAGGTGGTGAACGTCGCTGAAGGTGGTCTCCAGGAAATCAACAACCTTCTTCTTGAGCTTCAGTCGCTGATCGGCGAGAGCGCGAACGAAGCAGGCGTCTCCGCTCAGGAGAAGGAAGCGAACCAGCTTCAGATCGACTCGATCCTCTCCACCATCGATCGCATCGCCAACTCGACCAGCTTCAACGGCACCAAGCTGCTGAACGGTAACTTCGACTACACCACGACTGGCGTGGCCGCTTCGCTGACCAACGTCGATATCCAGTCCGCCAAGCTCAGCGACTCGGGCGGCGCGATGGCTGTGACTGTTCAGGTCACGCAGTCGGCGCAGCGCGGTCAGGTGTTCTTCTACACCAGTTCAGCCATTGACAACGGCGGCAACGGCTCAATCACCATCGAAGTTGTCGGCAATAAAGGCTCGCAGCAGTTCACCTTCGCGGAAGGCACGACGCAGGCGAACGTGATCGCCGCCATCAACACCTTCACCGAGGCCACTGGTGTGCGGGCTTCCACGACCGCCAGCGCGGTTCGCGTGCAGCTTCGCTCCACCGAGTTCGGCGCCAACGAGTTCGTTCGCTCTCAAATCGTTCACGGCAGCTCGGCGGGCCTCATGTTCGAAGCCGCCAGCGGTGGCGCTGGCACCACCAGCCTGACCGATCATGGCCGCAATGCCACGATCCTTATCAACGGACAGCAGGCCATTACGGACGGCCTCTCCGCCCGTGTGTCCAGCGATGGCCTCAGCCTGGCGGTGTCGATTGATGGCCTCAGCGCCCTCAACAACACGAACCAGTCCACCACGTTCAACATCACCGGCGGTGGTGCCAACTTCAACCTGTCGCCCAAGGTCAGCCTCGCTGGCAAGACCACGCTCGGTATCGGTGCAGTAACCACTGGCAACCTCGGCAACGGCGTCGTCGGCGTGCTTTCCAGCGTGAAGGCAGGCGGCACAGCCAACGTCGTCAACGGCGACCTCAGCGCTGCTCAGAACATCGTGGACGCAGCCATCAAGCAGGTCTCCGGTCTGCGTGGCCGACTCGGCGCGTTCCAGAAGAACACCGTGGCCGCCACGATGAACAATCTCGGCGTCGCGCTCGAGAACACCTCGGCTGCTGAATCCGTTATTCGTGACACCGACTTCGCTCAGGAGACGGCAATGCTCACGCGGCAGCAGATTCTCTCACAGGCTGCCACGCAGGCGCTGGCCATCGCCAACGCTCAGCCGCAGTCCGTGCTGGCGCTGCTCGGCTAAGACCAGGCTCGCGCGACAGCTCCCTTAACCGCACGCAGCGGCGATCCCAAAGGATCGCCGCTGTTTTTTATTGATGCTAATTTGATGCGTTCGCGCAGTTAGTTGCTGCACGGGCCATGAGGGTTGCCGCACCCACACCCGCCGCCATGTACGTGACCGGAACCGCCAGCGGTGGACGAACCCGTCATGAACGTACTCAGCTTGCGCGTGAACTTGCGGCCCTTGCCCTTCGGATCGTCCACCGGCGCATCAGCATCTTTCATTGGGCGCAGCAACTCAATCGTCTCGCCGTCTTCCGAGATGTATTCGTACATGGGCATGGCGAAATCATAGAGAGGCAAGTCGGCAAATCAACGCGCCAGCACCCTTACCGGCGCCTAAGGGCGTTTTCCACGCGATGCTTCCATTCTTCATAGCCCGCGCGCCCCATCAGGCCGAATGTCGCCACTTTGCCCGTCTCCACCGCAGGCTGGTCATAGGCATCAATGTTCAGCATCAGCCCTGCATACGCTGTTGTAACCATCCAGAGCTGAAGGAACTCGCCAACATGCCTTGCGTTCACACGTGGGAACCGGATTGTGAAGTTCGGCCGCTCGCTTTCGATGAACGCATACTCCGTGGCCCGCTTCTCGGCGTTCAGCAGCATGCCAAGCGTTGACCCTTGCAGATACTTGAGCTGTTCCACATCAAGATCGTTCGGAATGGCGACATCGTGCTCAAACGACTCCACTTCGACGAAGCCGAACACTTTGTCGTTCGGTCCTTCACGATAGAGCTGGACCTGGCTGTGCTGGTCGGTCGTGCCGAGCGCTTTGATCGGTGTCGCTCCTGCGAACACTTCCTTGCCTTCGCGATCGAATCGCTTGCCGAGCGATTCTGCCCAGAGCTGACGGAACCAGTCTGCAAGTAGATAAAGATTATTCGCGTAAGGCATGAGGACGTGATTGCGCTTGCCCTTCGCTGTGAACTGCATGAGCAGCCACGCCAGCGTCGCTGCGGGATTGTTCTTCGCATTCGTATCGCTGCATCGCTGATCCATTGCCGCTGCCCCGTCGAGTAGCGCGTGAATGTCGATGCCGCACATGGCTGCGCTGAACAGGCCAACAGGTGAAAGCACGCTGAAGCGGCCGCCAACGCCTTCAGGCACGGGGAGCGTGGCATAACCTTCCGCGTCGCAAATCTTCCGCATCGTGCCAGCTTTGGGGTCTGTTACCGCCACGATGTGCTCCGCATACTTCGCGCCGAGCGCGTTCTTCAGCATCGACCTTGCGATGATGAACTGTGCCGCCGTCTCCGCGGTTTCACCTGATTTGCTGACGACGTTGATGATTGTGCGCTCAAAGCCGGGATCGATTCGCCGCACTTCTTCCAAAGTCTGCCCGACGAGATGCGGATCGACATTGTCCAGCACGAACAAACGCGGCCCGCCTCGTTTCTCACGTGGGATGAGGTTGTACGTAACAGGGTTGAGCGCGGCCTGCAAAGCGATGTTGCCCAGCGCGCTGCCGCCGATGCCCAGCACGACCAGGTTCTCTGTTCGCTCACGATGTTTGTCAACGAGCATGGTTACCGCGTTCACATGCTCGTTTCGCACGGGGGCGAAGGGCAGGTTGCGCCATCGCTCCCAGCCGGTGCCTCGCGTCGCTTCAAGTTGTGCCGTCAGTTCCGCCAGCGAAGCGGCCGCCTTCTCAAACGCATCGCGGCTCAGCCCATTCGAGCCGACGCGATCGGAAAAGCAGTTGGCGAAGTCGATCGTGAGACTGTTCATGTTTGACTACTTGCAAAGGCTCACTCAAGAGCTTGAGAGAGGTCCGCAATCAGATCTTCGACATCTTCGATGCCTACGGAGATTCGCACGAGCGTGTCGCTGATGCCGAGCTTCGCGCGCGTCTCCGCAGGCACGGATGCGTGCGTCATGATGGCAGGGTGCTCAATGAGCGATTCCACACCGCCCAGTGATTCCGCAAGCGCGAAAAGTCGCACACGCTCGAGGAATCTGCGGGATTCTGCGAGGCCGCCTTTCAGGAAGATCGTAATCATGCCGCCGAAGCCATCCCCGCTTGATGCGAGCTTCATCTGACGGGCTGCAACATCATGCTGCGGATGCGAGGCAAGGCCGGGATACACAACGCTGCTGATCTTCGGGTGGTTCTCCAGCCACTCTGCGATGCGCTGCGCACTTTCGCAATGCCGTGCCATGCGCAAGGCCAGCGTCTTCATCCCGCGAAGCACGAGATAGGAATCGAACGCGCTCATGACGGAGCCGATGGCGTTCTGCATGAAGCGCAGCTTCTCGGCGAGGTCCGCACGCCGCGTAACCAGCACGCCGCCGATCACATCGGAATGCCCCCCGAGGTATTTCGTTGCGGAGTGCATGACGATATCGAAGCCCATGGAGAGCGGCCGCTGCAAGATCGGCGTGGCAAACGTGTTGTCGCACACGGTGATGATGTTGTGCTTCTGCGCGATCGCCGCAACTGCGCGAAGATCAACGATCTTCAGTGTCGGATTCGTAGGCGTTTCCACCCAGATCATCTTCGTGCGAGGCGTGATGGCCGCTTCAATCCGTGCAGCATCCACCATGTCGACATACGACACCTTCAGCCCCATCGAACGCTCGCGCACGCGCGTCATCAGCCGATACGTGCCGCCGTACAGATCGTCCATCGCAATGAGATGATCGCCCGAGTCCAGCAGTTCGAGACAGGTGGCAGTGGCTGCGAGGCCGGAGGAGAACGCAAACCCGCCAGTGGTTACATCCTGCGATTCGATTAGGCCGCTGCCTTCCACCGCAGCGATGCACCGCTCGAAGGCATATCGCGTAGGGTTGTGGCTACGCGAGTACTCGAACCCCTTGTGAACGCCGGGCGACTCCTGCGCGTAGGTGGAGGTGAGATACACCGGCGGCATGACCGCGCCGGTGGTGGGGTCGGGGCGCTGCCCGCCATGAATGACCAGTGAGGAAAGCCGCAATGTGCTGTGGGAATCGTGCGTCGCCATGGGGCACGCATGATATCAGGGCGGCTGGCAGCGGGCACGGCAAGGGGGGTGTGATGCTTCATCGCGCAGCGTGAAGCATGAGAACTCGCGTTGATTCCGTTCAACCATTCACTCAACGAACGCCCCGCATCATTGTCGCATTTCCGGAAAGGGTAAGCAATATTCACCACGGAGCACGCGGAGAGCGCGGAGATGATGAAGAACGAGTCAACATATCAACCGTCGTAGCGTGGGCACCGCCCACCACCTGCACGCACCGCGCAACGCACGCTCCACGATTTCAGGGCGGGGTGCCATGCTTCATCGCGCAGCGTGAAGCACGGTGTGTAGGGCGGGCATGGTCCGCCATTGACTGGTGATACGCGATGGTCCAACTCTAAACAAAAACCATGGTGAGCAATTGCCCACCCTACGCCGTCATGACCGTCTCCGCCGGCGGCAGCCGAACGCCGCAAGCGAGAACACGCCCAGCGCGCCGGGTGAAGGAACGCCGTAAAGGTCGTCGTAGAAAGTGGGGCTGCCGCTGTTGCGAAACATATATACTTCGTCAAAGAGATAATCAGACTTAATCCCCGCAAATGCACTAAGTGACCCCGAGTATTCACTGCTAGTATAAATAATCTCGCCCTGGTATAATAAGCGGATACGAATGTTTCCCACAAAGTCTACAGCAATCCACTTCTGTGGCGTCTCGAAATAGAATCGAGAGCCCGGCTGGCCGCGAACACCCTGCCCATCGTTGGGAAATGAGCTGGTGTGGACAATATTGTTCATTGTTACATCGAATGTAATGCCATATTGCTCTGTGTACTGCGAGTGAAGCGGAGTGCCGTGCGCAAACCCTGTGAAGTCAATCGTTGAATATGAACCGACCACAGCCTGCCATTCAGCTTTGCTGGTGTACTGAATCACTGCGGCGGCGGCTGAGGACGAAAAGCTCACGACAACACCGAACATAAAAGGAAAGAATCGCATGAGAATACCTCGAATCAATGTATCGGGGCCGCGCCGTTCGGCGCGGCCCCGATACGGTTAGTCGTTTGCAAACGGATCATAGCCGGGGCATACCGGACAATTCTGACACTGGGTGATGCGGTTATTGAACCAGCACGTCCAGTTATCCTTGGTGCGCTGCGAGGCGTTGCCGGTCATGATGTTGTAATAATCCTGCCACTGCTGCTGGGTGAGACCCGCATCATCGATCTCTTCGGAGAGCGACTTGACGGTCGTCACCACGCCGGGGCAAGGCCCCCACGCGCCAAGCAGGATCAGCAGGTCCTGCACATCGACCCGGAAATCGCCGTTGAGGTCAGCCGGGCAGTAGGAAGCAGGCTCAGGGGTCATCAGGAACGTCTCCGCCGGCGTGCGCCGAACGCTGCAAGCGCGAACACGCCCAGAGCGCCGG
>DAOMNO010000011.1:0-113943 GCA_035443885.1 Phycisphaerales bacterium | reverse complement strand
GGTAGTCGAGAGGGAACTCGTCCGGCAGGTTCAGGCGGTTCTTCGCCACGTGCGCCGGTCGCTCGGTCGTGCGCACAATGCGCTCCCCGGTTCCGATGCCCTGTGTGCGCTTGCGGTCGAAGCCCTCGTTCGAGGTCTTCGTGTGAACCTTGTATGAAGCGAACAGCACCTCATCACACCACTCCTGCACCAGCGCTGATGCCTGCTTCTGGAGTCGAGGTGCGTAGCGGTCGTAGGTCTCGGTTTCGGGATTGGCGAATTTCTCAATCGCTGCGTGCGCGATGAGGATCACCTGCATGCCACGCTCGTTGCGCAAAGCGTCGAGACCGGCGAGAATCTCACGCCACTGCGCGAGTGCGAAGACGTATCCCTTCGCATAGCCGATGTCTTCGATCGACTCGACGCCGCGCTTCGTACACACATCCGCGAAGATCATGCGCTCCAACCAGTCAAGCGAATCGATGACCACCGTCTGGTAGTCATGCTCTTCGGAGTAGAGCGCCGAAAGCGCATCGACGACATCGCTGTACTTCGTCGCCAGCGGAAAGCGATCGACGTCGATGTCGTTCAGGCCTTCTTCTGTCTGGATGAAGATCGGCTTCTCGGCCATCGCGCCGAACGTTGACTTGCCGACGCCATGCACGCCATAGAGCAGCACACGCCGCGGCGATTGGCTTCGGCCTCGTTGAACTCGTTTCAGCAGTGTCATGTGTGGTGTTCCTGTCGTTGAAGTTGGTCGTAGTCGGGTGAAAGGGAGCGGACGGGCTCGGGGAGTCTCACCTCCGGAAGTTGCCTCCGTGCACTCTTCCGAGGGCACGCCATCCCGCCCGCTCCCTGATGGCTACAGGCGGTCGTACAAACGCATCGATTCGAATCTGGTGGGCCAGATGCCCGTCTCGCGACAGCGCGTCAGTTCGCCCATCGCGTCTTCGTTTCGCTGCTGAGCACGATTGAGCACACTGGGCGCGATCTGCCACACGCCACAGCGGAACGGTTCACGTTTTTCAACGGCGATGATGTGGACCGGCAACACGACGCCGATCTTCTGCGCGACCACGGCGCGGTAGAACGCGAGTTGATCGACGTAGCCGAAGGCGTCGATGTCGAACTCGAAGCCATCGAGGCGATCAGTCGTCTTGAGATCGACGATGCCGCGATCGCGAACCGGGTTGAGCCAATCGAGTCGAACTTGTGCGCGGTGGCCGAGGTACTCACATCGAACGACACCTTCCGCGGTGCCCTCAGCCAACAATTCTCGCGCAAAGACGTGGTCGTTCACACTCGCGTGCATTTGCTCTACGAGCGCCGCCTGGTCATCGCTGAGAACCGGCTTCCCAAGGCGATCTGCCCATTCAGCAAATGCCTTCGTACCCGAGCCGTACGGGTTGCCCGTTTTGGGATTGATCGGACCACCGACAGCGAACTCGGATTCGAATCGCTCACGACCTTCGAGAATCAGAACATGCGCGGCACGGCCAACGAGGAATGCTGTCGTGTCGGGCTCGGTGAGAAGACCGAGTTCCTTCTTGCGGAACAGCAGCGGGCATCGCCGGAAATCGCGGAGCGCATGACTCGAAAGATGATCTCGCGCCTTCGCGTGGTAGATGCCCACCGGCTCGCGGATGAGGAAACGCAGATCGAGTTTCTCGCTGGATGGTGCAATCGTTTCAGGCATTCCGAGATCCTTGGGGTAAACATCGCGTTGGTAATCGCCTTGGCCGAGGCGAACGAGCGGCTCGTCGTTGCTGGACCACGCCAGCCAGCGACGAAGGAGGCGAAGCCACTTCACGCCGCACATTCCTGCGCTTTGGATCGCGCGCTGGATGATGTGACTGCGCGTACGGTGAAGCAGTCCTCGCCAAACTCGCAAATCAGGTAACCGGTGAAAATGCGGCAGATGGTGCGACCGATCTCGTTGGATGCGTCGATGACGCAGACGCGCAGGTCTTCGTCAATCGTGTAAGCGGCGTCCATTCGCACGCGCGATTCACCGAAGAGACTTTCTGCCGCAACGATCGCCAGGTGCAGTGTTGCCTCCGCCTCGTTCAGCGGAATGCAGCGTTTGAAGACGTACCGATAGATGTCCGATTTCATCGGATGTGCTCCTCGCCAATTCGGGGCGTTAAGGTGAATGGTCTATTGATCACATACGCCGTCGCCCGTCGAACCGTCAGCGCCGCGCATCAAATATTCCTCGAGCCCGAACTTCGAGAAGTGATCGCGAATCGCTTTGCAACGTTTGAGAACTGTGGGTTTGGAAACACCGAGCTCCCTGGCGATCGCGGCCTTCGTGTGTGTGACCAGGAGGCGGCAAAGGTGCTGAAGTTCTGGATCGAGTCGCTCAAGCGCAGCCCGGACATCGGCGGCCAGATCAATGAGGTCAGCGGCAGAAGTCCCGCTTGCCGATCGGCAATCAGCATCGTCTGCCAGCATCTCGCCTCTGGTGAGCGGCAATCCGTCCTCGTCGGCAATCCTCTCATCGAGAGAGACCCCGGTCCGACGGTAGTCACGTCGCACCCGTTTGCGGTGGCGGATGATCGTCGCGATCTTTCGATGAACGATTCGATTGTCGTAGGTGTTGCGGCTGCCGCGGCTTGCGTCCCACGATGGCGCAGCCTCAAGCACGGCAACCACGAGGTCCTCCTCGATACCCTCTCGATCGTCGGCGGTGAAACCGTAGTGGCCAGTGAGCTGGTTGGCCTTGACAGAGATCAGGGTCTGGGTGTATTCGCTGATTCCGGTGTGTTCATTCGTGTTCACTGGTTTGGTCTCCTCGCGGCCGGCGAGAAGCGCGTGGGTGCGGTTGAACGCGGGCGCAATGAAGCGGAGCTGCCGTGCAATGCCGACGTTCTCGGCACCCACGACAGCTCCGCTTTGCGGCCGCTTGTCATGCGGTTGTTCTTGGTTGACTACGTCGTTGACGTGATGAATTCGATCAGACGGCGTCGGCAGAGGCGCGCTCCGCCACGTGCATCAGGAACGGCAGGCCGTGTTTGATGATCAGGACTTCAATCATGCCGTTGCCGACCCGGTCGAGTTCCTCGATGAACTCTTGCACCTGCTTCTTGAGCGTGAAGTCGCCGAGTTCCGATTCCGGTCGCGACTTGTTGTCGCCACCGAATTTCACCTCGCGGGTGACCTTCGGAAACGGGTCGAGTGCTGGGTCACCATTTCGAATCGGGATGTTTGCAATCTGCCCGAAATTGAGCCGCTGCATCTTTTCGATGAGCCGTGCGCGGTTCGAAGACAAGTGTCGCTTGGTGACAAGTGGAGCAACGTTGCTCGCCGTAGACGTTGTGCTTGAAGCAGCCATAACAATCTCCTGGTAACTCGTTGGATTGGATCACCAACACGGCAATCCTGACGAGAGGAGTGTGGTCGCTTCGTGAGATTTAATCGGTGCGCAAACGGTGCCTAAACGGTTGCGGAGTTTCGGTCAGCGTCGCGGAGTCTCTCTGCTCGCGAGCGGCCTCTATCGGTGAGCCAGCACCCGCCGCCACGTCCGGTTTTACTCTGTATCAGGTGGCGGGTGCTGAGATCGGCCATGACACCCTTCAGTGCATTCGGGTCGGCGCTGCGCCCGAGTGCCTCGATGGCAATGTCCACTGTTGACTTGCGTCGATCTGAATCAATTGCATTGAGATCGAGCATCGCGAGCAGCACACCTTGGGCGCGATCGCTGAGTGGTTCCTCTTCCGCTGATAGGCCAAGCAGCTCGATGATCTGCAGCGCAGCTGGTTTCGCATTCGCCTTTGTTCGGCTCAGTGCAAGGGCGGTCATGCGGTAGATGCGTATCGGACGGGTGTGCCGCGAAAAGATACAAGCGCATCCGGTGCACTCGAACGGGTCTTCGTCTTGGATTGCCTGCCGAAAGGAAATCACTGGCATCAGATTCTGGCAGTGCCCGCACTCAACCATGTGCTCCTCTTGCACAATTCCGCTCTGGTCGAGCAACTCGAGAACCGCTTCTACTTGCGTCTCATTCGCGCGAAGGGCACATGCGAGATCACGTGGGCGCAGCGGTGCTGGCGAGCAAATGCTGGCAAGGCGCTTATCGACTTGCTCCGCTATTCGAAGGAGGTCGGGATGATCACGCACTATGGCTTCGGATTCGGGAAAGAACATGTCGTACCGCCTGCTCGCTGTTGGGGGTCGGGAAACAGATTCGGTTGTGCTGTGCGACGATCAGCACATGCGCTTCCGAAGTCAGAGGATTCATATTGTGACCGGCTGTTCCATTCGAGAGCCAGTAGAAATTCCCCAAGTGGGCAACCCCGGATCTGCGGATAGCCCCGAGAGCAGCGTCGACGATGGGCTCACCGAGAAGCGGGTCAGTCGGTGAGGCGCTCTTTCCTTCGAGCCGACGGCCCTCCAGCGTGCGGTAGTTGAAAATGTGTGATCGAGTTTCACCCGCTCCGACCTCTTCGAGTTCATGAAGCACTTGGATCGGCCGGCGCAGGTCAACGATCGTAAACCGGTCGATATCAAGCCAGCCATTGACAAGATTGAAGAACTCCTTCGCCACCTCCTCGTACCGGAAGCCCGTGGGAAGCTGCGAGATCTGAAGGAATGCCGTGTTGGCAATCAGATCCCATTCAAATGCGACGAGGCCGCGCATGACGCGGTGTACAAACGCGCGCAACTCAATGGGGTCACCATCACGTGATTGCTTGGTCTCGTCGTATTCAGGATTTCTCTCAAACCACTCGCGCTTCTTGATTGCGGTAATCCTGAGCCGACGCCCATTATGCAATACGGATGAGACCTTCATTCGCTCCGGCAGCGCCAGTGGCAGTGTCGCGTTCAGATACTTGCGAAGTCTGTGCCGCTTCAACTGGTCGGCAACCCAATCCGCCTGCCTCCAGTTCGTGATCGAAGCCGTTGGCCCTTGGTAGAGAATCACGTGCTGCTTACCCCATGGAATCACTTCGTCGAGGAACCGGACGATGCGCTCGGGCGGGAGACCTCCGTTACTGAGTGCGTCTTCGACCCGCTCACGGATCACTGCTTTCGTGCCGGACTTCGGCAGTTCGACCTCCTCGAGAAACGACTGAATCTGGAGTTTCTTCAACGCCAAGAGATCGGTGACGAGTTGAGCCAACTCTTCGTCCGTGAACTCGGGTGCGGTGAGCGTCTTGATAGCAGGTGGTGGTTCGCTCGATTGAGAGCGCCTGCTTTTCGTCGTGGCTTGACCTGTCCCATTCGTGAAAGGGGTGTTGCTGTCCATCGAGCAATCCTCCTCGTGGCTCGAAGCATCGCTATCGACCTAGAACTTGGATTGTGGTGGCACTCACCCGCCCCCCGCCCCCAATTGAGGGAAGGAACCGGCCGACCGATGTCGGAGTATAGCATTTCTCGCGATTTGTGCTATCCTGCGATAGGAGAAAGTGAGTAGCCCTGCCATTTGCAGGCCGCGCGAGTAGCCAGCGGCTGTGTGTGGCCGGGCATGCGGTATGCCCACAGCAGGTCGCCGCCTGACCACAGCAATGAGGAGGTGCGTGATGGAGCCGGTTCAACATTGCCCGACCTGCGAGCGGGAGCAGGCGTTTCGGCATGAAGCCCGCGAGCAGGAGTACGAAGTGCGCGATGAGGCGATCGTGCTCTCGGTACCGCTGTGGGTGTGCTCCGCCTGCGGCGAGTCGATCGTCGACGAAGAGTTCGGCGATCCTACCCGGGAGGCCGCCGACAGGTATCGCGAGAAACACCGGTTGCTGAAACCGGAAGAGATAGAGCAGATTCGATCGAAATGGGGATTGAGCCAAGCCGCGTTTGCCGCGCTGCTGGGCATGAGTCAGGCCACGATCAATCGATACGAGGGGGGTGCTCTTCAACAGGGAAAGGAAGACGAGCTAATCCGTATGTGTAACAGTCCCGAGCACATGAAGGGGTTGCTTGCACGCCGCGGTCATGTGTTGACGGATCGGCAACGTAGAGCCGTCGAACTGGCGCTCGAAGGGACAACCTCCGATCAGCTCACGGCGATGTGGAGCGGATTCTTCGAATCTGTGCCATGTGAAGTGTCGGTGCGAAGCGGGTTTCGCCGGTTCGACTTCAACCGGTTTGCGGCCGTCGTCGTCTGGCTGTGCGAAAAGGTGCCTGTCGTCACCCAGACGAAGCTCTACAAACTGCTCTTCTATGCCGACTTCCTGTGCTTTCGCACGAACTCCAGATCGCTCACCGGTGCCCTCTACAAGCAGATGCCATATGGTCCGGTGCCTGCTGCCTACGAAGTGCTGCGGTCGCGACTCGAAGCCGAGGACCTCGTGCAGGTGTGCGAGCGCATGTACGAGAACGGCCGCACTGGTGAGGAGTTCCTTCTCGGACCACGAGCATCACAGGTGAAGGTAGACTTCGACGATGAAGAGCAGCGTGTGCTCGAGTTCGTTCGGCGAGAGCTCGGCCGGCTCACCCCGTCGGAGATCAGTGACCGATCTCACAGCGAGACGGCATGGCGAGAAACACCGCCAAAGGACGTCATCAGTTACGAGAAGGCGATAGAGTTGTCACTAGCGATCTTCGAAGAGCGGGACTGCAGCAAACAAGCAAGCGGCTTGGATTTTAGAGGAACTTGACAGATGGGATTCTGGCATACCGGATACATGGAGTTCCACGAACCTGTCGGGCTTGGAGATCTCGCAGAGCTTCCTCCAGAGCCTGTCGTGTATCGCTGCGACCGCTGCGGCGCGGTGTTCGAGAGTCCAACGCAGCTTCAAACACACCGGTTCGAGCAGCATCCAGTTATGCGACCAATGCTCTTCATCCGCGGAGCCGAGGTAGGCAATACGCCGTTGAGACTTATTCGACCACTCTCTCCCAACGACATTCAAACAGAGTGCGCCACTAAAGCTGCAATCAATGACGAACCTGTTGGCATCGATCTATTTGCACAACGCCTTTCCGAGATCGCCTCCGGCGCAGTCGACATTTCACTCACAAACGACGATTTCCCCCAGTGCTTTCGCATCCATTTTGAGATTGCTAATCCAGATGACCTTGAGGGAGTCGAACGCTGCTTCCTTGATGCAGCGCGCAGCAGGAGGCTTGATCGACGGGCAATAGAACACTTCATTGAGGCGGCCAGGAGATTTCCGACTGCGATTGCTTATTGCGACGGCATCTGCGAGTATTTCTATGGCGTGCTGTCGAAGGAGCGCAACAGCGAGACATCCCTTCCAACTGATGCCTATCGCGAAAAATTCAATCGCGCCGCGGTGGCATTGAAGGACGTGCCACGGACTCTTGCGATGACAATCTCTGCTCTGATCGCGTTTCACTTCAATCACTTTGCATCTGCATTTGACGTTTGTCCACATGGCAGAACCAGCGCAGCCAGTGCCCGCATGCTTCATTGGCTCAGTGGTGATACGGATGCCACGGACGCACAAGAGGCCAAGCAAACAGACCGCCTAGACGGCCTACTCACCGACCACGACACGGAGCGCATATTACGATGGATTGTTGAATCGCCAGAGTCGATCGTCGGGCAGCTTGAAGCGATCGAGGCTGCGGTGGATGATGATCTACCCGAGCTCGATCGCGTAAAGCTGCGGATTCTGTTGGCGGAGACTTATGTAGAGGTTAGTCGTTACCCTGCGGCCAAGCGCCATGCGCGTGAGCTCTTGAACAATCCAACATTCGGAACTTGGGCCGGGCGTCTATTGCGGCGGCTTCAATGAAGGACGAATCATCAATGTCGCAATCATCAGCCAACTCGGGCAACAAACAGGATCGTCAAGACATTGCACCGTCGCCGCACGAGGACGACGATTCTTTGAAGCAGACCGAACATGGAGAAGAACGGTCTGCACCGGCACCCACAACGAGTGACTCGATGCAACAATCTGCTAGTCCAGAATCAAAGCGAAAAGCGAAAACGCCTCGACGGGGCAAGAGCCCCATCACAACGCTACCGGAACTACTTCAATATGCTTATTCTCGACGCGGTCAGAAACTGGCCGTGAATAAGAAGACAGCATCACAGATCGCACAAGCCGTAACCCTAGGTGACGGCACAATCGAGCAAGTGCAATCACTTGCAAAGGACGACACGCTACTCGCTGTTCCCAAGCAACTTCTTCTTGTTGCATTGCAATATGACAGCTTACGTCCTCTATCGTCTGCTCTCCAGAGAAGTGTTGCGGCTGCCTGTCGATTCCATGCAGCGACGCCGGTACTGCAGTTGATCCAAATCGATCCACCGGTAGATGAGGATGCAGTGGATGATCACTTCGCTGCCGCCGTTCGCTTTGACTATCGCGGGCAACTGCCTCAAGAGTCTGGCAAGCCTCTCTCGAAGGCGCATGCGGACAAGCTTCGATCAAACCTAGTCGCGACTCTGGCACTGTGGCTCATCGTGCGACACCGGATGTCAGTCGATCAAGTAACGCGCATACTGTTCAGGGCAGTGTGGACGCCTTCAGCTCCTCGACCGAAATCTGTACTCGATCGGGCAAGACTTTTCGCAGAGCTGCATGATTGGCCGACAGCGGGGATGATATGTGCGTCCTTCGCGGAGGAAGCCGAGACTCACCGTATCGCTGCGGATGATGCAGAGGCATCTCTCAGCAAGGCAAATGTGGAGCTGAAAGCGAAGGAGGCGAAGATCAATGAGCTTACCAACACGATTGAGGAGCGAGATCGCACAATCCGTAACTGGGAAGAACGGCACCGGCAAGTTGAAGCAGATCATGAAATCGCGATCACCCACATTCGCGACGACTACGAGTCACTCCGTGCCCGTGTTCTAAGATCTTTAGGTCGAGAACTGGACTTGCTAGAGACCGGCCTACAGGCACTGCGTCGGGATCCTCCAAAGGTACACGTGATGGTGGACCATGCAGAGCGAGCGATGGCTGGTTTGCATGATGAAGTGGAACAACTCAAAGGAGAGCGGGCATAATGGATATCGTCGGCTTCGATTTCGGCACTACGAATAGTCTCGTTTCGATCATACGTGGCGGTCGGCCGATCAATTTCTTTGATGATCAAGGCCTGCCAATTCCGTCCACCGTATGCTACGAGGGGTCTCACGCAATTGTCGGACGCGACGCGAAGGAGAGAATGGGCACTGCGGGCCTCGGGGTCTATGGCAACATTGTTCGTTCTCCGAAGATTCTAGTGGGTCAGGAGAGCGTATTTGTTGACGGTGTCGAACGAAGCGTCGTGGATGTGGTCGCAGATGTCATCAAGGAAGTCAAGCGTATGGCTCTTGCAAGCAGGGGCCGCGAACTCAAAGGATTGGAAGCAGCAGTTGTTACCATTCCGGTTAACTTTGAGGGCTACAGGCGCGCTGCAATTCGAGATGCATTTCGTGCCGCTGATGTTCGCGTAGTTCAGTTCATTCATGAGCCATTCGCAGCGCTGTATGGCTTCATGCGATCGGCGGATGATTATGCCAATTTCATCAGGCAATACGATCGTCAAATCATCCTTGTCTTTGATTGGGGCGGCGGCACCCTCGACTTGACCCTCTGCCGGCTTGAGAGTGGTGCACTGCTTCAAATCGCGAATGACGGGACCGATGACGTGGGCGGGGACATGTTCGATGAATCGCTAAGGCGCGAAGTGCTACGTGCTGTGCGTCATGAACGGGGCCTGGCAGAAACAGTTAGTCATCATCCAGATGCCATGGTAAGGCTACTTCATCAGTGTGAACGGGCAAAGATCGACCTCTCAACACGTGACAGCGTAGAGATATATGTCGATCATTTCTTCCGAGGAGTGGCGGACGATGCGCTGAACTGCCGTGTTGCACGTACAACTCTTGAAGCAGTAACTCACGAACTTGTCAGTGCAGGTATTGCGAGAATTCATTCCCTTCTGGATGCGGCGAATGTCTCGCCGGCGCAGGTGGCGATGTGTCTTGCCACAGGCGGAATGGCAAACGTGCCGGTGATCAAGGCTCGCCTGCATGAACTCTTTGGTGCCCAGCGAGTCCACGCCCATGCACGCGGTGGTGCATCGATGGCGGAAGGTGCTGCGTGGGTGGCTCATGATCGAGCTTCTCTACAGCTTGCCAAATCCGTTGAGCTGGCGCTTGCGAGAAACTCATATCTGCCACTGGTCAAGGCTGGTACACGCATGCCGTCGGAAGGCGAAGTGGCCGGCGATAAGTTTCATCTGTACTGTGTCGATCCCCGTGACGGCTCTGCCAAGTTTCAAATTGTCTCCCCGCGGAGGCCTGGAACGCGAGTGCTTCCGAACGATCAACGTGCGCCGCTTACAACAATGACGCTTTCTGTAGACACCAATGCTCGACCCTTCCGCGAACGGTTGGAGCTTCAAGTCAGGATTGACGACAACCTCATCCTGCATGCGGATGCCGTAGCTCTATTGAGCAAGGGTGCATCGGATAGAGTGGAGGTTCACAATCTCGAGTTTGGCATAGAAATGCCTGAACAAGGATCACCGGTTTCCGAATCCGATGAAAGTGTCGGGAGTATCGAACGAACCTCTCCTGTTGAGAAGGGAACAGTAACTGTTAGGGCTAACGTTGCGGATTCCGTGGATAGCAGCCTAGTACCGGGAGAGTTGCAGTACGAACTCGAGCCAAACTACTTCGATACCCGTCGGAAACCACCGCAGATTCAGGTTGAGGAACGATTGTACTACGCCCCGTGTGCAAAGTGTGGTCGGTTGTCGAATGACCCGGCATGCAGATGTGGAAGCGCGTACCGTTAACTGAGCGTGCTGTGGCAAATGGGGTCTCTAGCAATCGCTGGCTATGACGGCCAGGCGCTGCCACATCCGCCGCTGCCTATTCCAATCCATCTCCGCCACGATTGGCCGGATGTCACGCTCGGTGATCGGATCACGGCCGCTCACCGTACGTGGCAGGAACAGGATTGCCTCTTGAATGTCGGGGGCCAGATTGAGCAGGTTCATGATCTGCGTAACGCGAGCTCGCGAGACGTGGCCGAGGCGGGCGATGTCGGCGTAGTCATCGACTTCGCCGCTACAGATCAAGTGATCGAATCGGATCGCCAAGGCCATCAGCCGGGACACGCGCGGCACATTGCCAGCCAGCACGTCCGCTCGCGGCGGTTTGTCCGGCTGTTCGCCCTCGCGCAACTCGCATCGCACGCCGCGATGCCGGTGAACCTTGTACTCGACCGTCAATCCACTCTTCATGCTGGTGCGCCTCCATTGGTCATCGCCTTGATACCGTCCGGCCGGAACGTGATTGATACCGACCCTTTCTCGCCGTCGTACTCGACTCGCCGGATCAACAACTGCACGACGCGCGCTTGTTCTCGTGGTGTCAATGCCTCCCAGATGGGATCGAATGAAGCCATCGCCGCCTGAAGATCTTCGCGGGTGATGAGCCGGCGCTGTACCTCGTCGATCTGCTGGTAGAGGTCCGCATGCCGCATCTCCGCTTCTCGGAACTGATCCTGAAGATCGGCCAGTCGCGCTGCGGCATACTGATCTGCACTCGCATCGCGCGCGGCAGTCTGAATCTGCCGATCCAAGCGGTTCATCTCGCGCTCGGCAGCACGTTGCTGCTGTTCCAACTCTCGAAGCTGCGACTGCTCCTGCTCGCGTGCCTGGTCGAGCGTTTCTTCGAGCAGAGATGCGTCTTTCCCAATGTCCCGAATGCGTTCGACGACGAACTGCTCGATCTCCGAGGCCGGCAGGGATCGCGATGGGCACGAATGCCAGCCGCGCTTCTGCGCTCGGCCGCAGATGTAGTATCGATACAGCCGCGAGCCATTCTTCTTCGTGTAGGTGTGGCCCATCGCAAAGTCACATGGCCCGCAGCGAAGCAGGCCCTTCAGCAGTGCCCCATGCTTGTTGCGGACATGCGAGCCACCGGTCCGGCCGTTCGTGCGCAGCATCTTCTGCACGCGCTCAAATACATCGGCGTCGACGATCGCATCATGCTCGCCTTCGAACACATTGTCGTGGTGGCGGACCTTGCCGAGGTAGGCGATGTTCGAGAGGAGATCGCGCACGCGGGCCTTGTTGAACGGGATGCCGCCGTGTTCCTTTCCACTTGTGCTTGTCCAACGCTTCGTGTGCCAGCCACGCCGATCCAGTTCGGCCACGACCTTTAGCAGGGATTCCTTCTCAAGGTAGAGGTCGAAGATCGTTCGCACACGCTCTGCTTCCTCATCGTTCACAACAAGCCGAGGGCCGCTTCGGTCAACGTCGTAGCCGAGGATCGGACGGCCGCCGGCCCATTTGCCCTTGCGGCGTGCGGCTGCGATCTTGTCGCGGGTGCGCTCGCTGATGATCTCGCGCTCGAACTGGGCGAACGACAACAGGATGTTGAGCGTTAATCGCCCCATCGACTGGGTCGTATTGAACTGCTGCGTCACCGAAACGAACGAGATGCCGTGCTTCTCGAACGTCTCCATCATCCGCGCGAAGTCCATGAGCGATCTACTCAAGCGGTCCACCTTGTAGACCACGACGCAGTCGACCTTGCCTGCTTCAATGTCCGTGAAGAGTCGCTTCACCGCCGGACGCTCGATGTTGCCACCCGAGTAGCCACCATCGTCGTAGCGATCCGGCAGGCATACCCAGCCCTCGTTCTTCTGACTGGCGATGTACGCCTCGGCCGATTCGCGCTGGGCATCGAGCGAATTGAAAGCCTGATCGAGTCCTTCTTCAGTGCTCTTGCGCGTATAGATCGCGCACCGGATTGCTTGAGGAGTGGCTTGGCCGTTTCGTCGACTCATGCGGTGCCTCCGTTCTTCATTGTCGGTTGCACCTGGAAGAAGTGGTAGCCGTTCCAGTGGCTGCCGGTAACGGCCTTGGCCACCGCCGAGAGCGAGCGGTACACCTTGCCTTCGTACTCGAAGCCGCGCCGAAGCACGCGAACAAGGATTGTGCGCCCTTTGTACTCGCGCGACAGCGTCGTTCCCGGCATCGGAAGGCGGTCATCCGTGGATTGTGCATCAATGCCGTTCTGTACCGTGATGTCACCATCCTCTGGTGCGCTGGACGGGCTTTCGGCAGGTGGCCGAACGCGAAGGTCCGCGTCATCAGCCAGTTCCATCGCTCGCCGCCGCGCTCGCGTGGACAGATCGCCCTCGTGCTGGGCCTGCATTCGCCAGGCGATCCGCTTGATCAGGTACTGCTTGTGGTTCGACCGCGTGCGCTCGCCGAAGACGTCGATGTACCGATCCTGAAGTTGGTGCACCGTCATCTGTTGAAGCGCCTCGATTTCAGCGTTGAGGTTCATGGACATCGTTCGACTCTCCGTTCTCCGGTTCCGTCAACCGGTGGGTCCATGAGGGCGGAATCCCCCCGACAATCAAGGCATGTCGTGCGAGAATCTGCCGACTTCTCGGCAGATTTGCCCAGAATCTGTTGGTCCTTGGCCATCCGGCGGTACCCGTCGGCCAGAATCGCCGCGATCTCGGCACGGCGCTCAGATGGCGAGAGATCGTCGATGTTGTCCGTATGGCGATGTGTCGACATGGGCGCAGGTCGTCGTGGGGAGTGTGCCCACGCCGACCTGCGCGCTGCGCCCGGCCCGCCGTCTGGCGATGTTCAGGATGGTACCGGCCGCTCACGGCGAGCAACCGCTACCAATCACATACGCCGTGGCGGTTCGAAATGGCAACACGCGGCGGGCGAAACGCCTGTTTACCAGTGCTGCGACGAACCGCTCACTTGAAGAACAACCGAGCGTAGCGTTCGTAGAGCTCGTTGCAGTATTCCGGATCGTCGATCAGGTCTGCCCCTTGGTGTCGGACCTTTCCTCTACCGCGTTGTTCGCCGCTGAACGATAAGAAGTTAAAGCTCCCGCCGTAGGTGAAGCGATTGTCGCAGATCACCCGCTTCTCGTGGAAGCGGCCAACATTTCGATCACTCCGCGTTCAGCCGCCGCTCGATCGGCATGACGATGGCCTGGAGGTGCAGGTGTGCGGGCTTGGACGTGCGGAAGCGTTCAAGATCGGCAAAGAGCGCATCGATTCTCTGCTGTGGCACCTGCGCCTGGAAGATCGTGAAGTTGCCGGGGAACACCTGCGTGCCGTAGTGCTTGCCGTCGCGGTCACTGCCCTCCATGAGCGGATAGCGCGCGAACTGTGAGATGCCATGGCGGTCGAGTATGGCATCGATGATGTCGGTGTACTCGAAGTGCACCTGGACCTGAACGAACTTCATCTCGGCGTTGCTCATGCGGGCTCCTTGCCGATCAGGTCATGTTGGAAGTCATCCGCTTGCTTTGTCGTGATGCCGAGCGCGCGACCGAGCCACGCTTGGAACTGCGTGACGAGCGTGTAGACAACTGGGATGACGACAAGCGTCAGCAACGTCGACGCAGCAAGGCCGCCCGCGACGGTGACCCCGAGTGGGGCTCGGGCTTCGCCGCCTGCTCCAAAGCCGAGCGCAATGGGCATGACGCCAAGCACGGTTGAGCAAGCGGTCATGAGCACAGGGCGGAAGCGCGCTTGAGCCGCGCCCATCGCAGCTTCAACTGGCGTGTGACCTCGCGCAACGAGCACGTTGGCGTAATCCACGAGCAGAATGGCATTTTTCGCCACCAAGCCCATGAGCATGATCAAGCCGATGAACGCGAACACGTTCAGGGACAAGCCAAAGATCCACAGCCCACCGAATGCGCCGATCGTCGCCAACGGCAGAGCCATGAGCATCGTGAAGGGCAGGATAAAGGACTCAAACTGGGCCGCAAGGATCAGGTAGATAAAGACGATCGAGAAAAGGATCGCAATGGTGAGATAGTAAAAGGACTCCTCGAACATCTGCGACTGCCCCGCGAGCTGATAGTCCACGCCTGCTGGCAGCGTGTCACCAAGGTGGGTTTCGAGTTGAGTGACGGCATCGCCAAGCGCGACTCCCGGGGGTGTCTGTGCCGAGATGCTCGCGGATCGCATGCGGTTGAAGCGGTGAATCTCGCTTGGGCCGATCGTTTCTTGCATGTCAATAACATTGTCGATCGATACGAGGTCGCCGTTTGCGCTGCGCACATAGAGGTCGCGAAGCATGGCCGGCTCGAGCGTGCCGCGGCCAGCGACATCTGTGATCACGTCGTAACGGTCGGTGCCGACTTCGATGTTCGAGACGGCGATATCGCCGAAAAAATATCGCATAGCGCCTGCAATGTCTGCAACGGAGACGCCGAGTTGCGCGGCGCGGTCGCGATCAAAGTTGACGTCGACCTGCGGGCTGGCGAGTTCGAGGTTCGTCCGCACGCCGGCGTATGTGTCGGATCGTTCCCGCATCCACGCCATCACTTCCTCCTGCTGAGCGGCGAGGACCTCAAGGTCAGGATGGCGCAGGACGATTTCAATTGGCGCGCCGCCAATACCGCCGGGCGTGAGCTCGACCACGAACGCTCGACCGGCAGGCAATCCATCGAGCCGCTCACGAAGGTCCTGCATAACAATCGACTGGTGACGATCACGGTCCTGCCTCGGCGTAAGCGAGACGAACGCGAGGCCGCGATTCGGCCGCCCGGGGCCGTCCTGCGCGAGTCCGATCGCGAGAAACTGGTGGCGGACTTCGTCCATGGCTTCAAGTTCGGCTTCGATCTGCCGCGCAAAGATGTCGGTCTGGGAGAGAGTTGCGCCTTCGGGCGTTTCGAAGGTGACCATGAACTGCGACCGGTCGTCCTCGGGTGCAAACTCCTGCGAGATGTTCGTCAGCGCGAGTATTCCGATGGCGAAGGCGAGAATACCGGCGAACACGGTAAAGCCCCGGTGACGGAAGGCGGCCTGCAGTAGCCAACGGTAGGCGGCATCAAGCGCGCGGAACCCGGATTCCGACCACTGAAAGACGCGGCCGTGCCGCTCTGGAACGCGAAGGAGCTTGGCACACAGTGCAGGGGTGAGCGTCAGCGCCACAAAGGTCGAAGCGAAGACGGTAACGGCGACGGTCACGCCGAATTCGAGAAAGAAGCGCCCGATCAGACCGCCCGTGAATGCGACCGGCAAGAAGACTGCCCCAAGGGCAAGTGTGTTCGCGATGTTGGGGAACGCGACCTCGGTGGTGCCGATACGCGCAGCCGGCTCTGCCTCAGCGCCGTTTTCCATGTGCAAGTAGGCGCGCTCGAGCACGACAATCGCATCGTCGACGACGATGCCGATGACAAGAATCAAGCCGAGCATGGTCAGGACGTTTATGCTGAAGCCGAAGATGTTGATCAGTGCGAAGCCGATGAGCAGTGACGTGGGAATCGCGACGATGGCGACAAGGGTGCCCCGTCCGCTGCGCAGGAAGCCGAGCACTACGAGCACGACAAGCAGCGTCGCTATACCGATCGTCAGCAGCAGGTCGCGAATATTCTCCTGCACGAATTCAGACGCATCGGTCGCAATGGCGTACGAAAGTCCCGGCGGAAACTCTTCGGCGATGTCGGCGATGCGCTGGCGTAACGTCCGCGCCAGTTCAACCGTATTGGCGTCGGCGGTCTTGACAATGCCGAGGCCGACGGTGAGCTGTCCGGAGAACCGCGCCAGTTGCCGATCGTCTGCAATGCCGTCAAGCGCCTCGCCGACGTCGCGCAGCCGCACTGGAGAATCATTGCGATAGGCGATGATGATCTGGTTGAACGGCTCTGCACTATCGAACTTACCGCGTGTCTGGATGAGGAATTCGCGCGTCGCACCCTCGATGCGACCCGACGGAATCTCAACATTCTCCGCCTGAATGCGCGAGACGACATCCTGCACCGTGAGTTGGTGAGCCGCCAGCCGGGCCGGATCAAGCCGAACGCGAATGGCGTATTCGCGCATGCCGCCGACCTGGATCCGTCCCACGCCGCGCACTGTCTCCAGCTGCTGCTTGAGGACATTGTCCGCGTAATCGGTCAGCCGCACATCGTCCCAGCGGTCGTCGCCGGTGAGCGCTATCCACATGATCGCCTGTGCGCCAAGGTCGAGTTTGCGGACGATCGGCGCTTCGACTTCGGTAGGCAGGCGCTGCTGAGCGCGGTCGACTGCATCCCGCACCTCCTGTGCGGCAACATCAATATCGCGCCACAATTCGAATTCCGCGACGATCTGTCCGGTGGACTGACGCGACGTCGATGTCAGTTGCCGCAGCCCTTCCAGCGCGTTAATCTCACCTTCCAGCGGTTCGATGACTTCTGAATCGATCACCTCCGGTGAAGCGCCGGGCAACGCAACACTGACGCTGACGATGGGGAAATCGACATCCGGATTCTCCTGCACTGGCATTTGCAGGTACCCGTACATTCCGAAGATGGCCAGCACGAGAAAGACAACAGTCGTCAGCACAGGTCGACGAATGGAGAAGTTCCAGATCATGACTCATCCTCCATTGCACCGGCTTGATGAACTGTCGAGATAGTCTGCGCCTGATCCGGATCATCTGTTGAAGTAACAGCGACTAGTTCTCCTCCACTCAGCCGGAGATGGCCGGTGCGCACCACCTGCTCGCCGACCTCGACACCTTCGATGATCTCAACCATGCTGTTTTCGCGCAGGCCGGTGCGGACTTCGCGGCGTTCGGCCCGGTCGTTGTCGATCACGAATACTATGTATCCGGTGCGCGTGGCGACGAGGGACTCAGCCGACACCACCGGCCGATGCTCACGCACGTCGACCGTCACCGACGCCGTTGCAAACGCTCCGGGCAGAAGTCGTTGATCGGAATTGGGAATACGCGCCCGCACGCGGAATGTGCGCGTCGCCTCGTCCACAGCCGGGCTGATGAAGTGAATATGGCCGGAAAACGGCGTGTCTCGATGCGCCGCGACGAGCACGTGTACGTCCTGGCCATGCTGAATTCGTCCGATGTATCGATCGGGTACCGAGAAGCCAATTTCGATCGGGTCGACCTGGTACAGCGTCGCGAGGTGGTCACCGGAACTCACGTATGCCCCGCGATCGACGTGCCTTTCCGAGATTCGTCCACTGAACGGAGCAACGAGGCGCATGTCGCTGATTTGCGCTTCGGCCAGTTCGACCTCGGCCTGGGTCCGTTCCTGCTCGGCCAGTGCGGCGTCGAGATCCTCTCTCGCACGATCGAATTCCTCCGCAGTGACCGCGCCCTGTTCCGCAGCTCGCTGGAAGCGACCGAAGGTGCGCTCCGCGTTGGTCACGCGTATTTCAGCTACCCGTAGCGCGGCTCGCCTCGCAGCCAGTTGCCGCATCAGTTTCTCATCATCGAGTTCGAAAAGCAGTTGTCCTTGCTCAACCATTCCGCCTTCCTCGAAATGGATGGCTCGAATGCGGCCGGCTGTCTCCGGGCGAATCTCAACCGTCTCCGTTGCCCGGAGGGTTCCGACACCCTGCACCGTTTCGAGCAGCGTCATCGACCGCACCGACTCCACTTCGACCGGGATCGCGCGCGGCGCACCGGACTCGCCGACACGATCATCCTGACCATCACGCGCGAGGTAGACCCCCGCGCCCACCGCCAGCACCACCACGAGTAGGACGGACCACGGATTGAACAGGATTCTTTTAATTGATGTTGTCAGTGCCATGGTGGAGGTCTCGCTGGGTCAGGCCACGCCGCTTTCTCTTTCGCTTCTCAGCCGATGTCAGAATCCCGTGCATCACCACATCGAGAATCTCTTCCGCCTGCACATCGAATGGCTTTTTTCTACCAGCAAGGCGGTTGGTGAAGATCGCGCCGTACACGAGGTCGCCGAGTACGTCGAGCACGCGATCAACCGGCATCTCGCGCACGCGACCTTCGCTCATGAGCCGCCTGTAGAGCGCCCGCCACGGCTCATAGCCGGTATCGCGGTAAACGAAGTACGTCGAACGCTTGCGGTCCTTAAACTCTGCGCGTTCCTGGATCATGAGTTCGAGCACATCCCCGTTGTCATCGAAAAACGCGAGATAGGCGCGGATGGCGGCCCCGATTTCATCGAGAGGATCGGCCACATCAGCGGCCGCCGACTCGACGGCTTCCTTGAGCCGCTGCATCCCACGGTCCACGGACGCAAGAAACAACTCCTCCTTGCTGGAAAAGTATCGATAGACCGTCCCCTTGCCGACGCCGAGCCGATCGGCGAGCACCTGGACGTCGGCTTGGCGGTAGCCATCGCTGGCGAAGAGGTGCGTTGCGGCGTCGAGGATCTCATTCCGCCGGCGCGCAGCTAGCTCTTCATCTATTGGGCGGCCGCGTTTGTTGTTCGATTTAGAAGAGGCCATTGCAGGAATGGAATTCAGTGACGGACTAGTCCGTCTAATATATGGCCACTGGACGGTGTGAGTCAACCACGGCGAATCATTGTGCGATGGCGGTGGCGATTGCTGCTCGTCGGGAGATTCATGACTCTGCGGCAACTGGTAGGAATAGAGCTTGATGAGTGTCCGGTCGTAAACTGCAGACCCAAGTCGAGCGCGTCGATATAGAAGGACGGCATTGACCTTTCCCCCTGAAACTGATCCAGTTCCAGTGCGATACTCGGGGCTGGACAAAGGAGGAGACGAGCCCACGGATCAAGCAGCGCAAGCAGCCATTAAACAAGCGGGTTTCCGGCTCGCCGATCATCGCCTGATCGCTGACCATAGTTCGCAACGGCCTCATGCCGCGAACCGAACGCCGCGTTCACCCCGGAGGGGGTGTGAACCAGAGAGTCCGAGAGTTTGAGAGTTCTGGCCGCCGGTGCGACCGGAACGCCGTGGGTTCGGTTCGAAGCCCGATCCAGCCAGTTCAAATCCGAGAGCGCCGGCCATCGGGCCACCTTGCAGAAACCTCGCTGGCGCTTGGACTTACGGCGATCTCGGCCGCGCCGGATGACCAGCCCTCGCCGTGAACCAAAACGCCACCGCGTTTCGCGGTGGCGTGGAAAGCTCCCCGACCAGGGCTCGAACCTGGAACCTAGCGGTTAACAGCCGCTCGCTCTACCATTGAGCTATCGGGGAAAAACTGCGGTCAGACTCACGTTGCCCGGCTGGCCGATGTCGGGACGAACAGAATATCGGCAAAATCCCGCCGGTCAATAGCCACGAGGGTTGCATCCGCCAGATTCATGCGTACACTGTGCGGCTCGGTTCATTGCAACGCTGCCCAGTTAGGGCGTCCGAAGCCGAATCCCGCCGGATTTTCCTTCTTGGCTCGCTGCCACCATCGGAATTCCGCTGATCGCTCTGTGATCTATACGACTTTTCGCGAACTGCACGCCATGAAAGACAAGATTCACCCCAAATACTATCCGGACGCCAAGGTGTATTACCGCGGCGAACTCATCATGACCACCGGCGCGACTGTGCCGGAGCTTGCGGTCGAAATCTGGTCCGGCTCCCATCCGTTCTTCACAGGCAAGAGCAGCTTCGTGGACACCGCCGGTCGCGTTGAGAAGTTCCAGAAGAAGTTCTCAGGCGACTACTTCAAGAAGAAGAAGTAATTGCAGCGAATACCTGTCCACCGCTTCTGTGTGGTGGCGGTTTATTGACTTTCGAAACACGATCAGCGCGGCTCACCTTGAGCCGCGCTGTACTGCGCAGATTGCGTCAGTGATCACCGCGCGCAAACGCTGCTCGACTCACGAAGGCGGCGTCATTCTGCGGAGATGCCTGCCGTACTCAATGCACTTCGCCACCACCTGCTTCATCGATTCCTGCACAATGAGATGATCGCCCGTGGTGAGGCGAATCGTGGTGTCAGGATTCTCCTCAATGGTGCGGATCAGCTCCGCATTCACCACCATCGCACCACCGTTGAGCCGGGTTACGGTAATCATGGCATCATGTCCGAACTCGACGATTATCGCCCAAGCACCAACAACTGCTGGATCAGCTCATTCGTCGTGGAGATCACGCGGCTGGATGCGGAATAGCCCGTCGAAGCGAGGATCATGTTGATGAACTCCTGCGAAAGATCGACGTTGGAAAGCTCCAGCGCGCCGCCGATGACACGGCCCGTGCCGAACTCGCCCGGCCGCGTGATAAGCGCTGTGCCGGAGTTCGGCCCCGTGCGGAAGAGGTTGTTGCCCGCATCGACAAGCCCCTCAGGGTTCGAAAATTTGGCAATGGCGATCTGGCCGAGCGTTCGCGTCAGGCCGTTGGTGAATGCGCCAGAGATAATGCCGTCCGCACCGATGGAGAAGTTCGAGAGCGTGCCAATGGGCGAACCATCCTGAAAGACCGCTGCAAGATTGCTGGAGACATCGGTCAGGCCCGAGATCGCATCCGCACCGGAGTTGAAGTTCATCGTTACAGTAAGCGGGCTAACAGCGCCGTTGCCACGAACAAGACTGAATGCGTCGTTGGAAGCGGAAACGAAGCGCCCGTTGCTGTCGAACTGCACAACACCCATGCCGCCGATGCGGTTCAGTGCATCATTATCTGATGATTCCGCGATGAACTGCCAGATGGTGCCCTGTCCGTCGAGCGTTTCCATCAGCACGAAGGTCAGATCAACCGTGAGCGGGGTGCCAAGCGAGTCGTACACCACGAAGCTGGTCCGCACTGATTCGCCATCTGCAGAACCGGTCTTGGAAAAAACGAACGGCTGGCTGATGCCGTTGCTCGTATCGCTGGTCGCCACAAGGTTCGCGGTCTGCAGGTTGAGTTCCTGCGCGGTGCCCTTGTTGCCCGTTACGACAATCTCGCCGTTCGCATTGATCGTGATGCCGCCGCCGAGATTCTGGCCGTTGATGTTCGTGCTGTCGAGGCCGAGCACCTGATTGAGGAATGTGATGAAGTCGTTCATCGTGGAGCCGAAGTGCGTGATGCCGCGCGCCGCTGCGGTTCCTGCATTCATGAAGCCGAAGGTGTGCGTGCCGAGGTCTTTACCCCCCTTTTCAATGCCGCTGATCGTAATGACCGTGTTGCTGCCGCCTTCGATTGCGAGGAACGATCCACCCGCACCGTTATCGATGTACAAGTTATTGCCTGCACCGAGCAGGTTCTCCGCGCCGGTCATTTCACTGCCTGCGGTCAGGCCCACGGTGGTGTACATGCCGCGGCTGGTGTGAATGGAGCCGGTGGTGGCGGGCGAGCCTGATGCGTTCAGGTTGCCGTTGAAGATGACGTTGCGAGATGCCTCAGCGAGCGTCAGCGTGCCGAGCGGAATGTTGAGATCGACAAGATTGCCCTCGACAATCTGGAACTGATTATCCACGCCATAGCCCATCACTCGCGCACCGGTGAGCGTAACAAGATCGTTGGATGCATTGCGTTGGAATGAACCCGCGCGAGTGTAGAACCGATCATTGCCCTGGCTGACAACAAAGAAGCCGTCGCCTTCGATGGCGAGGTCCGTGCTCACACCGGTCGAGCTGATCGCACCATTGGCGAAGCTGCGCTGCGTACCTGCGATGGACACGCCGAGACCGACCTGACCGGGATTGGAACCGCCATTGATCCCGCCCGGCGAAGTGCCAAGCGAGAAGTTCCTGCTGAAGGTCGGCGCAAACAGAAGGCGATTCGACTTGAACGCGGTCGTGTTGACGTTGGCGATGTTGTTACCAATCACATCAAGCCGACGCGAGTTAGAAGCGAGACCGGAGAGTCCGGTGAACATTGCTGTCATGGAGGCCATGCTGTACTCCTTGGATGCTGAATGCGTTCAAAACCGTTGCGGCGCGCCATGATGCGCGCAGGCCACGGATTAATCGTCGTTAGTCATATACTCCGTCACCGTCGCCACTGTCTCCATCGCCGCCGTTCGGATCAGTTGGATCAGTGGGATCTGTTGGGTCCGTCGGATTGGTCGGATCGTTTGGATTCGTCGGTCCAGGCTCTTCAGGGAACAGCGACGGATCAATAATGGTCTCAACCCCCTGGATGGGAACAACCCAGCCGTTGTCGAGTTCAAGATAGATTGAGTTGCCCTGGCGAATGACTGACACAACCCACCCCGCGACGCGGAAGTTCTGTTCCGTCAGCCCGCCGATGAACTTCCCGATGAGATTGCTTGATGCCGAAAGCTGGTTCTCGTGAACGAGAGACTCAAGCATCTTCGTCATCTTCACATCCGACTCGATTGAGCGGATGGAGTTGAGTTGCTGCAGCAACGCGCCGGAATCGCTCGGCGCGAGCGGGTCTTGATTCGTCAGTTCAGTAAAGATGATCCTCAGGAAATCTTCTGAAGACATTTCGCTGAACTGGCTGGGGATGGCTGTCGCATTGCCGCCGATGCCATTGACGTTCATGAACGAAGCCCTCCCTGCTGTTGCGCGCTCAAAGCGCCTGCGAACTCAAGTGGCAGACCGTTGAAGTCGCTTGGCCCGGCTCCTGTCGATGGGCGATGCTCGCGGCGACCACGGCTTTCACCTTCTGAAGCGTCTTCACGATGCCTGCCGAACTGTCCTGAATGGTCTTCACTCATGGCGTGCTGCTGGCTTGTGCCTGACGAAGGCTGAACATGCAGGCGGTCAACCGTGAGGCCCTGTGCCTCAAGTGCGGTGCGGAGCACTGCAAGGTTTTTCTCCAGCAAGGCTTGTGCCTGCGGGTTCGCCGCGTGGAAACTCGCTGCAACAACGCCCTGCGTAATCGACATATGCACGCGAAGCTGACCGAGTTCAGGCGGATCAAGCCTCATGGTGAGCGATCCGCCGCGACTGTTCATCATCGCAGTCAAGCCGCGAATCACGCGCGATGCAAATCGGGCGTCATCCTCGAAGCGCACGGATGCAGGCAGTTCCTGCCCCGTCTCGCCAGTCGCGAAGGCAATCGTTGCGCTGCCTGCAAGAGTCGGCGTGACGGGAGCTTGCGGCGGCGCAACGCTCATCGTCGCACTCGGTGTGGATGCGCGCACTGGCTCAGATGCGGTCTGTTGTGCTCCTGCTTCCGCCCGAAGTGCCGCTTCGATCTGCGCGGCCCTCGCTGCTGCCGGCGCCTGCGATGGCTGCCAGTTCAATGAGCCTCGGCTTTGCGCGTCTGGTTTCTGTTCTTTCTGACTGCGCGAATCCGCCCCGCTTTGCTGCTCAGTGTGCTCAGGACGCAGCATGGGCGTCGTGCGCACAACCGGTTCAGTCGTTCGAGCGGGTTTCTCGCTGTGCACTGGCTGCACATCCGGTTCGCGATTCGAACGATTCTGCGATCGCGTCCCTTGTTGATCTGGCAGGATCGCTTCTGGTTTCTGAGATTGCTCCTGCTGCGGAGTTTTTTCCGCATTGATTGTTGAGCTTGATGCAGGCGCCATTGGCAGGTCTGTTTCTCGCACCTGCTGCTGGGCTGCGTGAAGCGATGCTTCGGGCTGGGCTGATGGAGCGCGATCAACCGGCGTATCTGTCAGAATTGGCTGGCTGACCAAATTGCGGTCCCTCACACCCTGCGCAGCATCCACCTGCATCGGCTGAGTTTGCGCTTCATCCGGCTGGAGTTGCGCGTTTGGAAGGCTATGCGTGAAGTTGACTTCCCACTCAGACAGCGGCATCAAATCCGTCTCAACCTCAGCTTCAGGAAGGATGACGTGATCGTCCGGCGCATCTGCTGCTGGCGAATCATTCACATCTGAAGCAGATGGTGTCTTGTGCGCAACAACCTGCGACGGCGCAGTCGCTTTGGGCTGATTCCAAGCCTTTCCAAGCGTTGTTCGGAATCCCGACCCCTGTGATTCCGGCGCGGTCTGCGATGCGTTCGCAGATCGCTTAGCGGGCGTCGGCGCGACTGCCTGGCGCGGCGGCGCGGGCGGAGTTGCGGGCGGTATGGCGTGAATCGGCATTCGCAGAATCCTGCGGATCGTCAGTCGGAAGACCAAACGTCCGCAATCGTTCCAGCAATTCCGTTGCCAATTGAATTTCCGCCTCGGTTTTGAACTCCGACAGAATCTTTGATGCGGCCCGCACATTCATGGCGTCAAGGTAGGCCACTGCCTGATCCATCTGATCGGCCTGGATCAGCTCCATCAACATGCTCTTGCCCTGCTTGGCGGGCAGCGATTGATACTGCAGCACTGCTTTGGCGAACTGCTCATCCGCTCGACGTGCGCGTTCAGCCTGTATCGTCTCAATCCACTGTCTGCGATTGGCCTCAAGCTGCGCTTCACGGGCTTCCAATCGCGACATGACCGAATCCATCTGTCCAGCCAGCGCGGCTCGCTCATTCTGAAGCCTGCGAAGGGCCAGCCGCTCCACTTCCTGCACCTGAGATACCTGCGCAAGCAATGCGGAGCTTGAAAGCGGCGGATACTGTCTGCGGGCTTCATACTCCGCTTCCAGCTTCAGTCGCTCCGCTTCCAGCTCAGCCTCGCGCGCACGCTGCTCTGCTTCTTCAATGGTCAGCGAAAACAGCTCTCGCAATGATTCGATTCTTGTGCGATCAAGACGGCCGGTTTGCCAAAGCCATGCGCTGAAAAGCATAAGTGCCATCAGGTGTACGACCGCCAGAAAACTTACGATGTTCCAGACCGTTTTCATCACACTTGCTCCTTCGTCGGCACCCGCTGCACCGCCAGTTCATCGAGTGCAGCCATCTCCGCTCGTGCCTCGCTCCGCCGCCACTCTTCATGCCTTTTCTCACGTACCAACTCGATCGCTCGCCTCGCCTGCGTCGCGTTCAACAGTTCGGCCCGTGCCGCTTCCAACCTGCGGTGCAACCCTGCTAGTTCCAGGACGACGCGCTGAGCCTGCGCCATCTGCTTCATGGAAGCTGCGGTATGTGCACGCAGTTCATGCACAAGAACGCGGCCGACCATTCGCTCTCGCATCTGATTGCGACCCGCGTCAATGTGCTCCTGCTGAGCGCGAAGGGCTGCTTCCAGCTTTGCCCGTTCCTGCTCCAATTCCGCCACGACACGCTGGCGATCTCGTTCCGCGCGTCGTCTCGCGCGAAGAAGCGGCTCAAGTTGAAAGTGAAATCGAGGCATGTGCTGCAGAAATCAAGAAAGCTGAGTCCTCTGTCAGTATGTCATCTGGGCAAAAATCATGCCCGTGCGTCCCTCGCCGTTGGCGCCGGACCTGGGCGACGCCCGCCTTGATGCTGTACCGCCGCCTGACTGAGCGCGATGAGGTCGCGACAGGTCTCTGGATACGGCGAGCGATCGCTTCGCTGCAGGAAGCCGTCGAGCATGGGCTTGATTGCGATCGCCGTATCGCAGTCCGCATTTGCTCCCTTGGCATATGCGCCGATGTTGATCAGTTCTTCAGCGTCCGCATACGCAGCCATCAGGCGAATAAGCCGCCTGCGAGCCTCGACGTGGTTCCCGTCGCAGACATCATCCGCAACGCGCGAAATCGAACGCAGCAAGTCGATGGCGGGATAATGCCCTCTTGCAGCGAGTCGAGGCGAAAGCGCGATATGACCATCCAGGATGCCTCTCGCTGCATCCGAAACCGGGTCCGCCAGTTCATCGCCTTCAACCAGCACGGCGTAGAGGCCAGTGATGGAGCCGCCGCCGTCTTCCGCTTCCAACGCGCCAGCTCGCTCCAAGAGACGAGGCAGCATCGCAAAAACTGACGGCGTGTAACCCTTTGTTGCGGGTTGCTCACCCGCAGCCAGACCGATCTGCCGCTGCGCCTGTGCAAACCGCGTGATGGAGTCCATCATCAACATCACATCCGTCCCACATGCGCGGAAGTGTTCCGCAATGGCGCACGCCACCATTGCAGCGCGCACACGCATGAGTGGCGATTCATCACCGGTAGCAACCACGACAATCGACCGCCGAAGGCCGACTTCACCAAGCACGGTTTCGATGAAGTCTCGCACTTCACGACCGCGCTCGCCGATCAGTGCAATCACGTTGATGTCTGCATCCGTGTTGCGAGCGATGCTGGCCAGCAGCGTGGACTTCCCCACACCGGGACCGGAAAACACCCCAACGCGCTGCCCCTTGCCCAACGTAAGCATGGCATCAATCGCAGCGACGCCCGTGGGCAGCGGATCGACGATTCGTCTCCTGCGCATCGCAGGCGTGGGCGGCGGGTCAAGCAGTCGCATAGATCCATCAAGCGGCAGTGGTCTCCCATCAAGCGGTTCACCAAGTCCGTTGATGACACGACCCAGCAGCGAGTGCCCCACAGTGATCGTCCGCGTCACCTGCTCGCCGATCACACGACAACCCGGTGCGATACCGTCACTCGTTCCCAGCAGCATGACGACGCTGCGCCGACCGTCAAAGCCGATGACTTCGCCACGGCCGGTTGACGCTACGCCTCGCTTGGGCACGATGCGCACCATTGCGCCGATCGGCAAAGGCAGTTCATCAACCAGCACTGTCAAACCGCGAACAACCGCCACCGATCCAGTCAGACGACGCGGCTGCAACGTTCGGAGAGCCTGAATCGGATGCTCCAGCACGCTCATGATTCCGGCTCCATCACTTCATCCGAAGTAGGCGGCAGGAGCGCATCGACAATGCGCGAAAGCTGCATCTCAATCCGTGCGTCGATTTCGCCCTTCTCAGTCGTTACCACGCATCCGCCCCGCATCATGTCCGGATCAATGCGAAGCGAAATGTGCGGACGCCCCACATCGCCAGGCGGCGCAAGCCGAGCCAGCACTTCCGGCAAGGCATTCGCGACCAACTCGCGATCTTCCGGGTTGATTCGCACGGTTGCAGATGTTGCTCCCGAAAGAAGCGAAAGGGCTTCCGCAAGCTGATCTTCGATCACCGTTTCATCGACTTCGAGAATGCGGAACACGACCTTTTGGCCGAGTTCAAGCGCAAGCGCAAGCACATCATGCTTCGCTTCAAGCAGCATCGCTTCGCGCTTCTCATTCCACACATCAAGCGCTTGCTGCCATGCAGCGGCAATCGCTTTCAATTGAGGCGCCAGTTCAGCCAACGCCGCCTCGCGAGCTTCACTTCGCCCCTGCTCGCGACCTGCCTGCAACCCCTGCTCCATGCCTGCAGCGCGGCCAATCTCCGCTGCGCTGTCGATGAGTTTCTTTGCTTCCTGCTGCGCCTTTTCAACGATGCGCCGAGCTTCTTCCGTTGCATCACCGAGAATGTTCTTGGCCTGTCGATCCAGATCACCGAGATCAAGAACAACGGCTTCCTTCAACAGTCGATTCGAACTGGCGCTCTTGATGACTGGCATGAAAAAACGTTTTCAATGAAGGAAATGAACGGACAAACAGCGTTGCACGATCAGACAACGAGGTCTTTCTCGCCGCCTCGGCCGGAGATGATGATTTCACCTGCGTCTTCGAGTCGGCGCACGATATCGACGATGCGCTGTTGGGCGGCTTCGACATCGCTGAGCCGCACCGGACCCATGTACTGCATGTCTTCCTTGATGAGATCGCCCGCACGGGCAGACATGTTCGAGAAAATCTTGTCCTTCAGGGTTTCGCTCGCCGTCTTCAGCGCAAGAGCGAGTTCATCGTTGTCAACTTCCTTGAGCACGGCCTGAATGCCCTTGTCGTCAACGTGAATGATGTCCTCAAAGACGAACATCAGCCGCCGAATCTGCTCGACGAGATCGGGGTCTTCAGCCTCGATGCCTTCCATGATTGATTTCTCTGTCGCGCGATCGCAGAGATTAAGTACCTCGGCGACGGTCTCCACACCGCCGACTTTCTCAACCGAGTGCATCAACATGTTGGACAGGCGAGACTCCAGGCCCGCTTCCACCTCGCGGATGACCGCGGGGTTGGTCTGCTCCATGTTGGCAACTCGTCGCACGACTTCAATCTGCTTCTGCTCAGGCAGGCCGACAAGAATCTCGGACGCCTTGTGATGCGGCAAGTGGCTGACGATCAGCGCGATCGTCTGCGGATGCTCATCCTGAATGAATGTCAGCAGGTTTTCGCTCTCGGCCTTCTGAAGAAACGAAAACGGCGTGCGCTGCACCTGCGTTGAAATCTGTGAGATCATCTTGGAAGCCATGCTCGGATCAAGCGAGTCTTTCAAAAGTCGAGTCGCGTAGTCCAGCCCGCCTTCCTTCAGGTACTGGCTCGCCATACGGAGTGTGTAAAACTCCTCGACGACCGAAGCGGCGAGCGAGCCAGGAATCTCGCCAAGCGAAGCCAGCGTGCGCGTTACATCTTCCACCATCTCCGTGGGCAGTTCCTTCAGCAGCATCCCCGCGGAATCGTGGTCGAGCGTCAGCAGAAGAATCGCGGCTTTTGTCGCGCCGTCGATTTCAGCGATGTTCTCAGGCAGTTTCTGTCCCGTGCGAAGCGCCATAACTGGATTCCACAATCATCTGAAAACACGCTGAGCGGTGAGCACCCAAGCGACACGAGCGAAGTCAATCACGTCTCCGACTTGATCCATCTGCGAAGCAGCGTTGCTGCCTCGCTCGGCGTCTTACGGGCCATTTCGTTGAGCTGCGCCAGCATCTGCTTGCGCCTCAGGTCATCTTCGCCGATCTCAATGCCAAGAAGCGAAGCAGCCGTCTCGCCCGCTTCGCCCATCACATCCATTTCACCAACTCCCAACGATGGCGGCGCACCGACCAGCTCCTGCGCTGTGGGGAGTTCGGGATGCGCCGAAGCGCGACGGACCATGAGAAACATCATCGTGAGGCTGACGATCGCCAGAGCCGAGAGGCCGAGATACTTCACCAGGCCATCCGATACCAGGCCGTCACCAGAGAAGAAGCCTCCCCCGCCATCGCCCGATGCGAATCCAGCCGCCGTGCCGACTGCAAGCGGCATGGCAAAGTCGGGAATCATGCTCACCATCACGGTGCCCGCAATCGCACCATCCACCGCTCGCGTGTCGATCAGCGGCTCAATCTGACTACGGATTCTCGCTGTCTCTGTTTCGATGAGTGCATCAAGTGCCGCGGCATCCGGTGTACCCGCTGCTTCTCCCTGAAGGTCTTGATACAGGCGCACGAAGTACCCGCGAGGCACGCCGATGCTGGCGTTGATCTGCAATGCATGACCGCGCGGATCGACAATCTTGGAATCAGTTCCACCGAATGCGGGTGCCATAGCGGCCTCGCTGCGCTCGTCGGTCATGCTGGAACCACGCCGCCCGCCAGCGGTGATGCTTGCGCCGGTGTTGGGTCTCATGCCGCTTTCCGCAGCGGAAGTCTGATTCTGTGAGGTCGTCGAACGGCTTGATTCGTGCAGCACACCCAGCTTTGGCTCATCGAAGCTGCGCCGCTGCTCCGTTATTGCGCGCGTATCGACGACGACGCGCACTGCCACGTTTACGCCCGGAATATAAGCCAGCGCGTCCGCAATCTTGGCCTGAGCTTCTCGCTCGGCGTTGCGCTGCAGTTCCATATTCGTCGTCGGCGTTGCCCCCTCATCGGGTCTCGTTCGATGACGGCGACCTGTGGTTGCATCCACAACAACCACATCCTGCACGCGAAGGCTGGCATGCGCCCCCGCGACCAGACCAGCGATCGCATCCACCTTGGCCTGATCGAGGCCGCCTTCTGCACCGCCTCGTGTGTGCACAATCACCGATGCGGATGCAGGCAGATGCGCCCGGCCGATGCCGCCTGAGTTGCGAGGCTCATCGATAACAACGCGAGCCTTGGAGATGCCGCTGAAGCCTGAAATTGTCTGCTCAAGCACGTTCATCGTCGCGACAAGCCAGCGACGATCGTTCTGTGACTTGCTGAGAAACGGGCTGTCCTGCTGAACGAGGGTATCGAAATTGATCTGATCGGGCGTGATGATTTGCCCGTCAGTCAGTTGAGCGAGAATGGCATATTTCTGGTCGGGTGGCACGAGAATGTCGCTGCCCCGCTCGCGGTGGGGAATGTTGCGAGCCTTGAGATAGCCGACCGCGCGAACTCGCGCTTCGTTCGAGACGGTGGCGTGCAAACCAAGCGGCTCCATCGCGGCGCGGCTGGTGAACATCGCCACGAGCAAAAGCACCATGACCAGAATGACCATGAGAGAGCCGATGAGCAGCTTCGCCGTCGGCGAAAGCTCGCGCATCTGACGCGCAATGGTTTGAATGGTGTTCTGCAGCGACTGCATTCAGCGGCCTCCATGCCTGTATCCCGCTCATGCGGGTCGCGCCGGCCATCCTGGCCGCACGCGATGTCGAGCATCCTAACGCGTTACACGCGAATCTGCTTGACCTCCTCGTATGCGTCCATCACCTTGTTGCGAACCTGCAAGAGCATCTTGAATGCGACATCCGCTTTCTCGGTAGCAATGATGACGCTCTCCACATCATTCCGACGACCCGCAGCAAGGTCTTCCACCGCTCGCTTCGCATCCTGCTGCAGCGCATTGACCTCGTCGATCTGACGGCGCAGCACCTCGCGGAAATCTGGACCGCTCTGTTTGGCTGGCCCGACGGGCGAACCAAGCGGCGAAAAGCCCGATCCTCCAGCTTTTCCAATCAGTCCTAAGGGGTCACTCATGGCGTGTCATCTCGCATCAGCCGAGCATTTGCAACGCAACACTCATCATCGACTTCGTCGCCTCAATCGCCGCAATGTTCGCTTCATACGCGCGCGCCGCTTCCATCGCGTTCATCTGCTCGATGACAGGATTGATGTTGGGATAGCCGACATACCCATCAGCATTCGCAAAGGGCGAACCCGGCTCATACCGCATCATCAGCTCCGCAGCATCCAGTTCAATCTCAGATACATGCACGCCCATCGCGCTTCCCCGCGAGGGATCGCCCGCCGCAAGCAAGGCAATCCGCCGCTGAAACGGCTCGTACGCGCCGTCAGCATTAAGGATCGTGTCCTTGTTAGCGATGTTCGCCGAGATCACGTCCAGCCGTGTCCGTTGCGCGATGAGTGCCGAGGTCGAGATGTCGAGTGCGCCGTACATGAAGAGAGAATCAATACGTCAATGAAAAGTGGTCGAAGCCCGATTCCTTAATCGTGTTTCCTACATCCGTTCGCGAATAACTGTTCTGAGCGTATCAAACTCCCGCCTCATGAACTGGGCTGCGGTTCGAAACGCCATGAAGTTCTCCACCATGTCCTGCATCGTCCGTTCCAGATTGCGGTCATTCCCATCATGGAAGAGCAGGTTCTCGCCTGTGGGCTGCGGCGCCAGCGTCAGGCGACCGCTCCGCACCTGCACTTCACTCGTATCCTTCACTCGAAGCTCGCCGCTCCGTGCAGTCGGTGATAGCCGCTGATGATCAATCGCCTCGCCCAACTGCTGTTGAAAACCCACAACAGAGACATCCTCAGGGCGAAAGCCAGGCGTGGAAAGGTTGGCGATGTTGTTGGCCAGCACCTCATGCCGCCTCGCGGAGAACTGCATCAGCTTCTCCAACGCTGGCGTCGCACCCGAATTGGTCAGCCCACTGATCACCTGAGTTCACTCCAGAACAATCGTCATCCCACTTTCCAGCAAATCACACGCCGTTTGACAAGCCCGGCTCTGATACGATCCATCGGCCTCATGCAGCGCAATCCATGCGCTGCGAGCAATCCACCGCGCAGATGCTGCGCTAGAGGGTCTCCGCCACAAGGCGTTGCTCCTTCCACTTTTTGAGTTTGAGTCCGAGCGTTCGCACCCCGATGCCCAGCGCTTCCGCACTCCGCTGGCGATGCCCCTGATTGTGCTGCAGGGTCGCCACAATGGTCTCCCGCTCAATCTCTTCAAGCGTCAAGTGCCCATCACATACGATCAGCGGCACCGAAGAACCGTTTGACGATCCGTTCAGGCTATCTGCTCGTTCGCTCGCATGGCCGTTCAGTTCGATCATCGAAGAAGCCAAAGGCCGCGCGGGATGGACTGCCTGCGCACTGCACAGCCACGGCTCGATGAGTGATGCGCCGATCGTTTCGCCATGCGTGAGCACCGCCGCTCGCTCGCAGATGTTCTGCAACTCGCGCACATTGCCGGGCCATGCGTACTGCTGCATCAGCTCCAGCGCGCGATCTTCGATCCGCTTCGCCGGCTTCCCTTCCCGCTGTGCCACCTCGCCGAGGAAGTGCGCGGCCAGTTCTGGAATGTCCTCGCGATGATCCCGCAAGGATGGCATGGTGAGCGGCAGCACATTGAGCCGGAAGTACAAATCCTGCCTGAATCGGCCACGCTCCACCTCTGCGGGCAAGTCGCGATTCGTGGTGGCGATGACGCGCACATCAACAGTGCGACTCGCGCTGGAGCCGACGCGCTCAAACGCACGTTCCTGAAGAACGCGCAACAGCTTCGCCTGAATCTCCGGCGCAATCTCACTGATCTCATCCAACAGCAGCGTGCCACCGTCAGCAAGTTCGAATCGGCCTTTGCGCAGCTTGTCGGCTCCGGTGAACGCACCTTTCTCATGGCCGAAAAGCTCCGACTCAAGCAGGCTCGTTGAGAGCGCTGCACAATTGAGAGCGAGGAACGGCCCCGAAGCGCGAGGGCTTTGCTCATGAATAGCCCTCGCTGCGACTTCCTTGCCCGCGCCGGATTCACCATTGATGAGTACCGTACCGTGGCTATCCGCAATGCGGGCGAGCCGCTCCTTCAACTGAACCATGAGCGGCCCGCTGCCGATCATCGCTCGCGACAATCCACGGTTGCTCGCCGCAGCCGATGCACCAGGCGTGCCCGCCGCTTTCAGAATCTGATTTTCCTTCAGCAATTCCGCGTGCTTCAGCGCTCGCTCCGCAGCAACGAGCAGCACATCACCGCTGAACGGTTTGGTGATGTAGTCGTACGCACCTCGCTTCATCGCCGCCACGGCTGTTTCCACTGTGCCATATGCGGTCATGAAGATGACCGGCATCTGCTCGTCAATCTTGCGGATTTCATCGAGCAGCGCGATGCCGTCCATCTCAGGCATCTGGAGATCAGTAATGACAAGATCGAATGAACGCGAAGTCAGCTTATCAAGGGCATCCTTCGCGCCGGACGCGCTCACCACCTGATGTGACTTTCGCGACAACGTGGTTGCCACGCTGTCACGCATCATTTCCTTATCGTCAACGACCAGAATTCGGCTCATGTTGTCTCCTCCGATGCGGCTGCGTGTTCCCCGGTCGGCAGGCACAGTTCGAATCGCGTGCCAATTGATTTTCCATTCTGCTCAGCGACGCCGTCCGCTGCTCGTCGATTTCGAACATTGATGTGCCCGCCGTGCGCATCGATGATTCGATGCACGATGGCGAGGCCAAGGCCCGTGCCTGTCTTGCGCGTGGTGAAGAACGGATTGAACATGCGCTTGACCACGTCCGGCGCGATACCGCCGCCGGTGTCATCAATGGTGAACACCGCTCGTTTTTGCAGCATCCCGCCGTCAGCCCCTGGGCAGCGCACGCGGCGAACGGATGCGGAGAGAATCAGCTCGTGCATTCCTGCTGCGTTTCCTGCGGGTGGCGAACACAGCGCCATCGCCTCAACCGCGTTGCGAACAACATTGCCGAGGGCTTGCGTCATCAGACATACGTCTGCGCGAAGCACGATCTCCTGTGGCAGCACGGTTCGCACCGTCAGATCGCGACCATGCATCAGACCGTCACATGACGCCAGCGATCGGCTGATGAGTTCGCCCGCCGTCGTCTGCACGGGCGTTATTCGCATCTCACGCGCAAACTGCAATACGTCGCGCACGATCGCATCTAATCCCACCACCGCACGATCAATCTTCTCACACAACCGAGCCTGCTCAGGGCGGTCAGTCAGATCCTCCGCCAAAGCCTGCACATAAAGCTGAATCGAACCGAGCGGATTGCGTACCTCATGCGCAATACCCGCAGCCATTTCGCCGAGCGCCGCAAGAGACCGTGTCCGCCGCAGTTGCGAGTTCGCTTCTTCAAGCTCCGTTTGCAGCCTGCTCACCTGTTCGCGCAGCGCGACGTGTGTGGCTTGCAGTCGCTGCGTGGTTTCCGCAACGGATTGCATCAAGTCCTTCAGATCATCCACATCAAGCGCAGAAGTAGTCATTGCGGTGCGTGATGAAGACCGATCCGGAACCGGCTCGCTAACAACTGGCGAAGATGACTGCAAAGCAGTGGCCATGTGCGTAAGCGTTACCCCTTGTGATCCGAAAAACGATTGCCAACGGGCTGCGCCGCCGCCTGCCCGCGCGAGAGATAAGCGTTTCGCGCCTGCTGCGCAGTTCCCGCAGCGGATAACTCCGTCCGTACTGCATCGCGCTCAACGCGAAGGCTTGCCTTATCGCGCTCGTCCACGGCCATCACCACCTCAAGGCGCCTGCTGACATCATCGATGAGCGCATTGAGCCGTGATCGGAGTGAGTCTGAAAGTTCAGCCCGTTCGAGCCTCGGCGCAACCGTGCGCATCTCACCCTGAGCCGCCAGCAATGAATCGATAACCCCCTGCCGCTTCGCAAGCAGATCAAGCAACGCAGACGTTTCACTCTGCTCAATCAGATGAGACTGCTGCATCGCCAAGTGCTCAAGTTCCTGCGCCAACGACTGCTGCCGCTCAATCAGTTCGAGCACTCGCTCCGCATCATGGGCTACTGCCGATTGGCTCAAAGATTGCATGGATCGTTCCAGTTGCATTGGTTTTCTGAACTCACTTTCTGTACGCCAACACGGTCTTCACGAACGACTACCCACCAGCAGCGCTGGCTGATCGCACGGGCGCTGCAGGCGAATGCTCCAGCCATCGCTCCCACGCGCTTCGATCAAATAGCGCGTCCGGCGCGTCAAAGGCGTCATCTCGCAACTGCCTGAGCCTCACGAGTGCGCGGCGATGCGCCGTACGCGCTCGTTCTTCATCGCCAAGCTCCACGAAACAGTTGATGATCTGAATGAGCGCGTAGATCGAACTATGATGATCGGGGTACGCTCTCGCCGCCTGGTCATAGAAATGTACGGCGTCGTCATACATGCCAAGGCCGTAGGCGCAGTCGCCTCGATGCACATATGCAGAGCGCAGCAGTTCTTCCTGCACCGTCCGCAGCGGCTGCCGCTCCGCGCGATTCTCATACGCCGCGATCACAGATTGATACAACTCCAGCGCACGGCGAAGATACTCGCGCCGCTGTTCATCCAGCCGCCTTCGCTCGCCCGGCGAATCACCTGATGACGACTCGGCGGCAGCCAACCCGCCGGGACGAAGTCGGCCGGCGATCTCTTCCGCCAATGAACGATACGAATCCGCCAGCCGGAAGCGGAAGTCGTTGGCTCGCGCATCTTCGGGGTATCGCTGCATGGCTTCATCAAGCGTGGCCACCGCTGCGAGGAAGTTGCGTCCTTCATAATAGAGCAACGCCAGTTCAAACAGCGCATCGCGGAAATCTTCCGCATCCGGCTGCAGCGGCTGAAGACCCGTAACCACCTGTCGCAGTTGTCGCTCGGCTTCCGCACGGCGGCCCATCGCCACATAACAACGCGCAAGCGGCACATGGCTTCGCGTCGCTTCCGCGCTGCGAGGATGCTCCGCCAGCACGCGCTCATAATGCGCCGCGGCGGCCTCAAATCGCATCAAGGCCTGATTGCATTGCCCCAGCCTGAAGTTCACTTCAGATCGCAATGGATCGTTCACAGAACGGCCTGCAAGGTACTCTTCAAAATGCCGGATGGCGCGTTCGTGCAGCCCCGCCTGATCGAAGCAATCCGCGCCGTCGAACAGCGACTTGGCCCACGTGCCATCTTCATTGGGAAGACCCGCCATCGCCCGCGCATGTCGAATGAAATACTCACCCGCCTGCTGATGCAGCATGTTCGCTTCATGGCGAGCTTCGCGGTCAGTGATCTCAATTTGCGAGATTATGTTCTGTGCCAGTTGGCGGCTGGTCGTCGCTGCGCGGAGAAGCACATCCACCGGCACACGCGATGGCTCAAACAATCGTTCCGCAAGTTTCACATACTCCACCGCAAGACGAAGCTCTCCCTGGGCCAGCGACGCGTCATGCCGATCAATCAAACTTGATGCGACACCATGAGCGGATGGATGCCCCCCCTGCGAGCGAGCATCGCGCCGCATGATGTGATTGATGACCGCAGCAAAATCTTCGCGACTGCCGGCATGATCGCCCATCACGCTGCGCACTTCGGCGCGACCGAGAAGCGCGGGCAGTTCCGCCGGACTGGCTGGATACTCCCGCACGACTCGCTCAAATCGCTCCAGCGCATCATCAACATCGCCTCGCATCGCTGCGATTCGGCCAAGCATCAGAATCGCATCGCTCATCACAGCCTGACTCTCTTCCAGCAGAGTAACCGCCTGCTCAAGCTGTTGCTCAGCAAGACGATCGTCGCCCAGATCGAAGTAGCCGCGACCAAGAAGCAGATACAGCTCGCCGAAGCCTCGCTGCGAGGAGCGATCGCCGGCGCCGGGGCGTGTCGCGTCCTGTGATGTTGCCTGCGACTCCAGTCGCCGCATATCGACAAGGATGTGATCGACTGCCCGTTGCGGATCGCCCGCCGCGAGCCGCACTTCCGCCTGCCTCGCAGCAGCCCAGATTCGAGCCTCAAACGAGGTCCGATCGTCCGAGCGATAGTCCGCAAGCAGAGTCAGCAGTTCATCACGATTCAGCAGCTCATACCGCAACGCACGTTCAACAAGGCGTCGAAACACTCGCGTGTATCGCTGATGCATCTCTGCCGAAGCTCCGGACACATCAAGCGACGACATCTTCTGTCTTGCTTCGTCGATGCGGTTCATGCTGATGAGCGCATTCGCCCATCGCTCATTTCTCGCACCGTCGAACTTCAGCTTCAGGCGAGTTGCTTCGGCGTAATGGCTGTCGATCAGAAGATTGTTTTCGCGAAGATCAACGCGTGCCGCATCCTGCGCCAGTGAAATCCAATCGCCCACCAGAGCCTGAAACAACGCCTGCTGATCGGGTTCCGCCAGCGCGATGTGCGGCTCGATCATCTCCCGCAAAACAGTGCCGGCTTCATCAAGAGAGCCTTCGAGAATGAGTTGCTCAACATAGGCCAGCGCGCCGTCAAAGTCATTTGCGGGCTTCTCTCGCGTGGCGATGACGATGGCCGCGATGATGAGGCCGAGGCTCGCAAGAATGGTCGGAATCTGCCAGATGTTCGCCCATGTGGGCTGGACTGCGTTTTCTGGCGCAGCGGCATCCGTCGATGCGCCTTCGCGGTTCTGGACCTCTGGCGCAGCACCCGTGGGCGGGGCACCTTGCGGCGAATCCTTCTTTGCACGACCGTCAGCCACGCGAGATCCTCTCTTGCGGCCAGCGAACCGGGGGCAAACACGCTGCGCGCGGAACGCGGACCGGACGATCCGTCCGGCACATCCATGTGCCGTGCAGGGCTTATCGGCCTCTCCACGAAAGAAACTTCAGGTATTCAAATCCATGACCACACCCCCGTCGCACCGATCTCGCGCGTGACGAACCAGTCTCTACCCGATTCGTTAAGGCTGATCGCGGTCGCGAACCACAACAGTCCGAGCCAGCAGATCGTTGAACCCCTGCATCTGGGGGCTGAGTAATGCGAAGATAGCCAGCGGCGGAACAAGCAGAATCATCGCCTTAAGAAGGTTGCGCCAGATGACCTGCTGAAGCCCAATCGGCGAACCGTCCTCGCACACAACCCGCCCCCCGAACATGGCTTTTCCAAGCGTCGTCCCCTTGACGAGTTCGGTTACCGTGCAGTGGCAGACCGCAAAGGCAGCCATGATGAGATATGGAGCAGCAGCCTCAATCGAGTCTGCTGCGATCGGCATCCGCAACAAGTCGGCGGGTGAAGCTTTCAGAATGAGCACCGCGGCAAGCCCGCCGGGGAAAAGATCGACGGCCATCGCAAGCAGCCGTGCCGTGGCAGGCATGGGAACTACAGCGGCTGGCAGTTTGATCTCGCCTCGCGTGCCGGGCCGCACGAAGATGACCACCAAAACAGAGAGAACCGCCACACTCAACATGAGCACCATGTGCCACAGTCGCCCTGCTGCGATCGGTTGTTCCCGCATGAGAATCGCGTCGCCGACCGCGCCGGTAACGGCATCAATTGACCGCATTGTTACCATGTCCGCAGCAGACGAAGCCGTTACCATGTGGATTCCGCTGCGCGTGGCGATGACTGCCCACGGATCGGAGCCGACTGGCACGCGGGCGATCTGCACCAGCCCGCCGCTTTCCGCAAGTGGTCGAATGTAAGCAATTGCAGCAGTTCGCGGCACTTCGTCCGCCCCAGAAACAAGGACAGCGATCAACCGGCCGTGATGATTCACAAGCGATCGGACGTTCGCCACCGGCAGTTCGAGATCGAACCGCTCCCACATCCCGCCTTCCACCGTGCGATAGAGTGCGGCTCGTCTCGCATCAAGCGACGTGAGCAGATTCAGCCGTTCGCTGTTGAGGCCATCCACGCCAAGATGCACATGATCGCCAACCCTCAAGTTCTCCGGCACTTGGATGTCAATCCAGCGATCGCCACGGAGTTGCAGCAGCTTCGCAACACCGGATTCCCCTGAGGCCGTATCGTCCGCGACCAGTAGCGCAATCGGGCCTGTGCCGGTGCCTTGAAATCCCGCCAGTCGATCCGTCGCTGGCAGTGGCTCAACGATTGCCAAACGATCCGCAGGGACCGTGCGATACAACCCCGTCGCGGGGTCGCGCTCGGCGGCTAGGGTGAACACCTCGCGACGCAACGGTTCGTCGCCTTCCCCCGATGTTGTCGGCTCGTGCACGATCCACACGCGGGCTGAATCACCCGGCGCGGCCGCAATCGCTTCAGGCAATCGTGAGATGCTCATTGCTCGCCCGAAGAATGCACCGTTCATCGCCGCAGCATGATGGCAGAGCAGGGGCCGTTTCCCCGCTGGTGCGACGATGTACCACGCATGACCGCTGCCCGACGCTGCACGCAAAGCGTCATCCGCGCGTGCGCTGCCGAAAGAAACCAGCAGGAGCAGGGCGAAAGCCAGCGAAGATTGATGAATGAAACGCCACAAAGGCATGAAGCGGATGATAGCGGCGACCGTGCTGCTGCACCGATCCACGTTCATGGCGCCGACGAGTCGCGCACGACATCCGGCCTGAGGGCGCGCATCAGCGTATCAAGATCGAACACCCGATTCATCGGCCCCTCATCGACATGGCCCGTCGGTGCATCGAGCGCGAGTTTCAGCCAGCCCGTTACCTCACCTGCCTCATTCAGTGCGTACACATCAACAAGGCCCGGCATGCGAGGCGGTGTCGCGGCGGAAACGCCCGGCATGGGGACCGACAGATACCGATCCTTATAAATCATGCTGTAGTACGCGAGGTTCCCGGCACCATCCAGGCATTCCACCCGAACCGGGGACTGCGAAACTCGGTCGAAGTAGATCGCAATGGGGCCACCCGCACCCATGGCCTCGACGCGCCACGCATCATGCTCCGTGTCATAAGTCACGGCTCCATCCTGCTCATCATCCGGCAGAAAAGGCAGTGGCGTGAGCGCAAAGAGATCAAGCAGGGCCATCGGGCCAACCGCTACCACGCCGGACGTACTGCCCATTGATGATCCATCTGCAAAGCGGCCGACATAGGCAACTCGCTCATCGCCAAGAAAATCGAAGAGCCAGTACCGCGGCCCGTTCGAGCCGACCCACAGATACACCGTACCCAGCTTGGAGACTCGCAGTGCGGTGCGGCCGGGAAGATCGACATAGAGATCGATATCGGCCTGCGGCTCTCGGCGTTCGCCTCGCTCATCGCGCCAACGCAACTCGGCAACGCCGCGCGAATGCCACCGCTTGAGCAGTGCAACTCGCGCGTTGTGCACCTCAGCCAACTGCGAATAAGCAGGAAACTCAAGCTGCGAAGGATCGGGCCTCACATCTCCCCTCATGCATCCGCAACCTGCCAGAGTAAGAGCCGCAAGCAGCATCAGGCTTATGAATGTCTGACCAATCGCCATGTAATCGCCGCGTTTCATGTTGTCTCTCGTCATCACAGTTCGCTCTGCAGCACTTCACCAAGTTGATCGGACAGCTCGCGAATGTCTTCTTCCGCCAGTTGCGGGTTGACGAGTTCGATCGGTCCTGCTGCGGCGGCATCCTCCCCTCGGAACACAATCAACCACCGTTCAGGCGTGCCCGCTTCAAGATCGGCCTCGACGCGGCCGACCAGCTTGATGAGCTTCTTCCGCATCAGAATCAAACCCAGCACAAATCGAAATGCCACACGCTGAGGTCGTTCGTCATCGGCCAGGCGTTCAAACAGATCGCAGAGCACCGTATCGTCGATCACCAGACGCCGCTGAGTCCCCGGCTGAGGCACGATGCTCTTCCAATAGCTGAACATGCCTTCAGGCCGCACGCCTTCATCCCACGCTGTGCAGGAAAAATCGCGCCGCTCAAGCCCCTCATCTTCCGCTCGCTCGCAGAGCGTGGCGATGTAGGTCTCACCCGGCTGCAGTTCAGCCCCGGAGTGGGCACACGTTCCTGTGGGCTTGGAAACCTGATACTGGGCGCCGAATCGAGACATGAACTCCATCCTTGAAAACAAAGAGACCAACGAGGGAAGACCGAATCAGTGATGCGGGTCTTGGTGCAATACCCGATGATAGCTTGAAGGAGTCGGCCCAACAGCGGGCTTCGGCCATCGAACATCGCTTATACTCCAAGAGTCCTTCGCCAACCGACACCATGTTCCTGAACCTGAACCAACTTTTCCGGAGTTATGAGCTTCACGAGGTGCTCCTGGAGATGGCGGTCATTTGGGTGGGCGTGTACCTCGTGTTCCGATTTCTTCGCGGCACGCGCGGCGCTGGCATCATTAAAGGATTCGCCGTCATGCTCGTTGTGCTCACGGTGCTGATCCGCATCGGCGGCCATACGAGCGACGCTTTCGGCCGCGTCAACTTCCTGTATGAAAAGTTTCTCGGCCTGCTCGCCATCTTTCTGGTCGTCGTCTTCCAACCGGAGCTTCGGCAGGCCATGATCCGTCTCGGCCAGGCACGATGGCTTCGGCCCGCGGACAGCGATATGACGCGCGTCATCGCAGCTCTGACGGAAGCGACCGAGTTCCTCAGCAAGAATCAGTTCGGCGCGTTGATCGCCATTGAGCGAAGTGTCAAACTCGGCGGACTCGTGGAAGGGGGACAGGCCCTTGACGCCCGTGTCAGCGCGCGATTGCTCGAATCCATCTTCTGGCCCAACAGTCCGCTACATGATCTCGGCGTGGTGATTCGCGGAGATCGCATCCTTGCAGCGGGCGTGCAGTTCCCTCTTGCAGAAGCAGACGATGTGCCCGTCGAGTTTGGCGCGCGGCATCGCGCTGCGCTTGGCCTCGCTACGGAAACGGACAGCGTCGTGGTGATTGTGAGTGAAGAGAACGGCGCGGTGAGCATCGCCGACCGAGGCCGCATCGATTACAACCTGCCGCGCGATCGTTTCGCCGCCACACTTGCTGCGCGACTGAAGACCCACGAACACGCACACGAGCCGATCATCGCTGCGGACGAAACATTTGACAGCAGCGCAACGGTTCAGGAATCAGAGGAGAAGCAGGCGGCTGCATAACAACACCGACTCGCGCGAATCGGCCTGAGAACACTCATGTTGACCCTTCTCTCCAAACTGCGAGGCGAGTTCGTTACCGTGCTCATCGTGACCACGGTAACGGTCCTCATCTGGTTCTGGGCGGCGGGTGAAACCCTTGATAAGCGGCCATTTACGGTTCAACTCCGACTTGTGCTGCCGGAAAACTGGGTGGTGGACAAACCCGCTCATCCGGTAACCTTCACGGCGGAAGGCTCGAAGCTCGCGCTGCAGAATGCGGAACAGGCTCTTCGCCGCCCGCTGCGTGTTGATCTGCCGACCGTGCTCGGCCCGCATAGTCTGGACGTTGCAGACCTGCTGCGTCGCTCACCCGAAATCGAAGCAACCGGACTGAAGATCAGCGCGCCAGAGCCGACCGCCATTGATGTAACGATTGACGAGATCAGGCGTGTGCCCGCGCGCGTTCGTGAGATTCTGCCCGGCGTGGTGCTGGATGGCGAAGTGGAAATCGAACCCGCAGAGGTCATCATGACCATGCCGGGATCGCTGCGCAATCGCCTTCCCGCAGATGCCTTTGTCGAGGCGTATGTCGATCCGTCGCGGCTGGCGCAGCTTCGCGCCGACGTACGGCAGAGCATTGAAGTCAAGCCTCGCTTGCCTGAAGGATTGCTGCCGAGCGAAGGCGTTACGATCGAGCCCGCCACCGTCCGCCTGTCGTTCACTATGCGATCGCGCATTCGTGAGCTGCGCCTCGACAATGTGCGCATTCACCTTGCAGGCCCACCTGAAGATCACAAGGAATATCTCGTCGAAATCGAGCAAACCGTGCTGCGTGATGTTACGATCTCCGCGGACTCCGATTTGATTCGCCGCATTGAAGCGGGCGAGGCCACGGTCGTTGCGGTGCTCTACCTCAGCAGCCGAGAGAAAGAGCAACGGATCGAATCGAAACCGATTACCTACTTCGTCGCGCTCGGAACACGGGCGGAGTTCGTACAGGCGAGAGTCGGCGACTCCGCAGAACTGCCGCGAATCAGGGTCGGCATCACGCGCCTGGCTTCTCCTGCGCCATAACGATTGTTTCCGATGTGCGCCGCTTCCGCTGCCTTTCGCGCCCGAATCATACTCCTCGGCGCGAGCAATCTGACGCGAGGCGTCTCCGCAGCCATTGCATCGGCGCAGCGTCTGCTCAGTTCACCGCTGGATGTCTATATCGCTGCGGGGCACGGCCGGTCATATGGCATGGCCAGCCGCATTCTCGTTCGAGAGTTACCGTCCATTCTTGAATCGCGCCTGTGGGATGCGCTGGCCCGTCAGGAGCGGCTGCCGACGTACTCGCTCATCACAGACGTGGGCAACGATGTGATGTACGGCGTACCGCCTGCACAGATCATGCAGTGGGTGGAAACGTGCATGAACCGGCTGCAAGCCGTCTCAAATGCTGTCGTATGCGCCGGCCTCCCGCTCGCGCGCCTTGAACGCGTTCGCCCGTTGCAGTATCTGGTCGCGCGGTCCGTGTTCTTTCCAACCAATCGGTTTACTCTGACGGATTCAATCGCTCGTGCGAAAGACGTTCATGCAGGACTGCAGGCGTTGTCAACGAAGCACCGCACGCACTTCGTGGAACTGCCGCAGAACTGGTACGGCATTGATCCAATTCACATTCGACGGACACAATTCTCCGAAGCATGGTCAACAATTCTCCAGCCCTGGAAGGGCGATGCAGCCTCGACATGGCAAGAGGAGACGACAACCACAGCGATTCGCCGCTGGCTCACCATTCGTACCAAATCACCTGACCGCTGGCGTTTGCTGGGAATGCAGCGTGGCCGCGCACAGCCGTGTGCAGTGCTGCAAAATGGCACCCGCATCTCGCTTTACTGAAGCCGACCCGCGCGGTTCCTACTCGTCGAGCAGTTCCTTGCGGCGGAGCAGATGGTGGTAAAGCTGCGCAAAACGATGTGCCTCATCGCGCATCGCCTGCACCAGCTTCAGACCCGGATTCTCACGCCCAAGTCGAATCGGCTCTGATCGCTCCTGCATGTAGATGATCTCTTCCTTCTTGGCGAGGCTGATGACCATCGGCGGCTTGATGTGCAGCGTCGCAAAGGCTTCCAGTGCGGCGTGAAGCTGACCAAGCCCGCCATCAATCACGATGACATCCGGGTACAACTCGTTGCCGTCGCCTGCTTCGCGATAGCGTCGGGTGACGACCTCGCGAATCGCTGCGTAATCGTCGTTCTGAACAGAGCGAATGCGATATCGGCGATAGCCGTCCTTGAACGGCCTGCCATCGATGAACGCGACCTTTGAACCGACCGTTTCACCGCCTTGAAGATGTGCAATATCGATCGCTTCCATCGCGCGGATCGGCTGTTCAAGCCCCAGCGTGCGCTGAAGCGACCGCAGCGACGCTGACGGATCCGTCGCAAAGATCGTAACTTCCGCCTGCCACTCCTGATGCTCATTACCTCGCTTGCGATAGCGGTCATCCAGCTTCTCGATGGCTTTGATCTGATCGCGCAACCTCGCTGCTTCTTCATATCGCTGCGCTTCAGATGCCGCCATCATCTCCGTTCGCAACTCACGCAGCATCACGCTCCGCTTGGATGTGATGAAGCGGATAAAACGGTCGATGTCCGCTCGATACGCTTCCTTAGAGATTCGCGCTCCGCAAGGCGCAGTGCACTGTTCGATGGGATGCAGAATGCATGGGCGGAAAAAACGGTTCTTCGGATCATCCGCATGAATGTCGAGCGTGCACGTGCGATACTTGAAGACACGCTGCAGCATCTGAACAGACTCCCGCAAGGCGCTGACCGACGTGAACGGGCCAAAAACCCGCGCCCCGCGAAACTGCTCATCCGCGGGCGAGCGCGTGACGAACACGCCCGGAAAATCGTCTCGTGTCGTAACGATGAGGTACGGGAAGGTCTTGCCGTCCGTCATCAGTGTGTTGAAGCGCGGCTTGATGTCCTTGATCAGCCGACTTTCCATCAGGAGAGCTTCCCATTCGCCTTCGCACTCGATGACATCGATGTCCGCGATGAGGCTCAGCATGGGCTGCTTCTTGGGGCCAAGGTCTGCTGAGGGAACGAAATACGAGCCAACCCGATCGCGCAGCGACCCGGCCTTGCCCACGTAAAGAACTGCACCCGCAGCATCCTTCATGAGATAGACGCCGGGCGACTTCGGCAGGCTTCTTGCCTTGCTCGCAAGCTGTTCGGGGGTCATGCCTTCATCAGTTTTCGGGCTATCAGCACGCCCCGATGGGACTTCTTGGCTTTCCTCAGGTTGAACCGGCGACTCTGCCATCGATGCCGATTCTAGGACGTTTCGATATCCAGACTGCCCCAATCAGTCCGTATCGAATGACCGATTTCGTCATGGAAATCAGGAACCCGCAGAAATAAAGGAAGCGTTCAGGCCGTTTTTCGGATAGACTCGGTAGTGCCGGGTTCTCGTTGTCCTTTACACCATGAGGGGTTCCGTTGAATCCCTGACCAACCTACCTTTGGAGGAGTTTCCGCTATGAAAACCGTCATGAACCTTCTGGCCGTCTGTATGGTCGTCGCAATCGTTGGCTGCTCGAGCACGAACAGCAATTCCGTCAGCCCGGCCGCCATGAGCGAGTGTGGCGCAAAGAACGGCGAAGCCTGCACTAAGGCCAAGAGCGAGTGCTGCGGCTCTGCCAAGTGCTCCGGCGAGAAGGCCAGCATGGGCGCGGTCAGCGAGTGCAAGACCGAATGCAAGACCGAGTGCTCATCCAAGAGCGACTGCACCAAGACCTGCCCCGCCACCGGCGCAAGCATGGGCGCGATGAGCGAGTGCGGCGCGAAGAAGGAATGCGGCTCCAAGAGCGAGTGCGGCGCCAAGAAGAGCTGCGATCAGGCCAGCCTCGGCGCTGTGAGCGAGAAGTCCTGCAGCGAGAAGAAGAGCTGCGGCGCTAAGAAGAGCTGCGGCAGCAACTGATCTGTTGAGACGCATCTGACGACATCAGGCGATCGCCCGGAACCGTCCGGGCGATCGCTTCGTTTTTGCCTCTACAATCTGCATCATGCCAAGTCTGCTCATCAGGGGGGGGCGAATTATCGATCCTGCAAGCCAGCGCGACCAGACGGGTGATCTGCTGATCGCCGACGGCCAGATCGCTGCGATTGAAGTGCGATCGGGCGGTATGGGCGCAGTGCACTCCGCGCTGCACGGCGATCAAGTCTTCGACGCAGAGGGCTGCATCGTCTGCCCGGGTCTTGTTGATCCGCATGTTCACCTGCGTGAGCCAAGCGACGGACGGCACGAAGAAACAATCCGCAGCGGCACGGCTGCGGCGATCAATGGCGGTTTCACCACTGTGTGCTGCATGCCTAACACGCGCCCGCCTCTTGATTCACCTGAACTTGTGCGCTTCGTACACGACCGCGCAGCTGAGGCCGCTCTGGCGCGGGTGTTCGTGGCTGCTTGCGCCAGCAGAGGGCGAGAAGGCCGCAGCGTTGCGCCGATTCAAGCGATGGCCGATGCCGGTGCGGTCGCCTTCACCGATGATGGCGAGGTCATCGCGGATGCTGTAATGGCGGATGTGCTTAGGCTTGCCAAACAGGCCGGGCGATGCGTCATGCAGCATTGCCAGGACCCCGCCATGACACTGGGCAGTTCCATGAATGCCGGCCCGGTCGCGGAGCGCATGGGGCAGATTGGCTGGCCTGCGGAAGCTGAAGAAGCCGTCATCATGCGGGATATCGAACTCAATCGAACGATTGGCTGCCATTACCATGCCCAGCATCTCAGCAGTGGCGGCTCCGTGGAGCTTCTGCGACGTGCGCAAAACGAGGGGATGCCGGTTTCCGGCGAAGTCAGCCCGCATCATCTGCTCTTGACCGATGAGGCCTGTGAACAACTGGGCACGGTGGCCAAAATGAACCCTCCGCTGCGCACACAGCGCGATATCCACATGCTGAAGGAAGGCGTGGCGGACGGCACCATTGCTGTGCTGGCCACAGATCATGCCCCCCACCCTGCGGCCAGCAAGAACGTTCCGTTTGCGCAGGCATCCTTTGGGATCGTCGGCTTGGACTGCGCTTTGCCTCTTTACATCAAGGCGCTGATCGACGATGGCGTAATCGACTGGCCTCGCATGATCGCCATGATGACCGCCGAACCCGCAAGGCTGATCGGCCTCAACACACGTGGCATCGGCAGTTTACGTGTGGGCTTGCCCGCCGACGTAACGGTCATCGACCCATCCCTTGAATGGACCATCGACCCGACGACATTTGCATCAGCAGGCAGAAATTGCCCTTTTGCGGGCTGGAAGGTGCGAGGGCGGGCGATCGCGGTCTTTGTGGACGGGGCAGCAAAGCTGATGCGGTTGCCCGCTCGGATTATTCCGGTTTGAGGGCTCGAACACCTACTGAAGGATTAAATTCGGTCGCTTGATGGCTTCACGAGTTGTGAACCGGCCCAGTGTTCGCTAAACTTGTCCCTTCGCCCACGAAGTTCGCGGGCACCCGGCAGTGCGAGAGTGGGTCGCTTGCCGGCTTGTTGTTTTGTGGCACATGCCACAGCCCATTGGTAGGTGTTGAGCCAAGGCACAAAGCCCGCTCAATCGAACAAGCGCCCATGTGCTGGCGCGGCCGCCGTTTCCTTCGCATCGAGCACTCGGTGTGAGAGAGAACGGCACCCCACTGACCGCTCCGCCGGAGTCGCTGCAAGAGGTATCTGCGATGAGTTCGCTCGTAAAAGATCTGATCGAAGCAGGCATTCATTTCGGCCAGCGCCGAAGCAACTGGAACCCGAAGATGGGTCCGTACATCTTCGGCGTTCGAAACCGCATTCACATCATCGACATCCGCGAGACCATCAAGGGCCTGCTGCTGGCGAAGAAGTTCATCCAACGCACCGTCGCGGAAGGCAAGGATGTCTGCTTTGTCGGCACCAAGCGCCAGGCGCGCGGTGCGATTGAAAAGTATGCAGGCGATGTCGGCATGCCGTACGTCACCGAACGATGGCTCGGTGGCACGCTTACCAATTTCCGCACCATTCGCGAGCGTCTCAAGAGGCTTGAAGAACTCGAGCGTCTGATCGAGACTGGCGAAATTCAGAGCTACTCCAAGAAGATGGAATCACAGCTCATGCGCGAGAAGCGCAAGATTTCGCGCAACCTCGAAGGCATCCGCAACATGACCAAGCTGCCCGGCGCGCTGGTTGTCGTCGATGTCACCAAGGAAACGAACGCCCTGCGTGAAGCGCGCAGCCTCGGTATTCCGACGGTCTGCCTCATCGACACGGACGGTGATCCTGATCTCGTCGATCTGCCGATCCCCGGGAACGACGACTCAATGCGATCCATCGAAGCCGTCATTCGCGAACTGTGCGAAGCCGTCACGCAGGGCAAGGCTGGTCGCACCGCGCAGGCTGAAGGCGCGGATGAAGAACAGGCCCAGGCACAACCGCAGAAGCGCCGTTCAAGCCGTAGCCAGTTCCGCGCGCACGACTCCGGCAGCCCGCAAAGCGATTCCCCCATCAGCGATGACGATGCGCCTGCCGGCGCTCCAGTCGGCACCGGGACGGATCGTTCAGCCGGCTGAGTTTCGGTCATACATCACACGCAATCAACTGAACACGGAAGGATAGAACAGAGATGGAGAGCACTGAGGTGAGCTTCAGCCCGAAGGACGTAATGACTCTGCGCCAGAAGACTGGCTTGGGCATGATGGACTGCAAGAAGGCCCTGGCCCAGACCAATGGCGACATGGCCGCTGCGGAAGAGTGGCTTCGCGCCCAGCGCAAGGGCAAAATGGACACCCGCACCGAGCGGACCACCGGCGAAGGCCGCATCGGTATCGCGATCAGCGGCAGCAAGGCTGCCATTGTTGAAGTCCGCACCGAGACCGATTTCACTGCGAAGAATGACGGCTTCGTGGCCATGACCACCGATGTGGCAAACGAAGCGGTAAAGCTGCCCACGGGTGAGATTGCCGGTCCGAATGATGCGATGACCAAGCGCATCGACGACCTTCGCATCACGACAGGCGAGAACGTCAACCTCGCGAGAGGCGTCGTCCTCGAAGGCGGTAACTTCGGCGCCTATGTGCATCACGATGGCAAGCGCGCTGCGCTGATTCAGATCGAAGGATCAGCCGATGCTGAGACGCTCAAGGGCATCTGCCAGCACATCGTCTTCCACGATCCGCTCGGCATCAGCGAAGCGGATGTCCCGGCGGACAAGCTGAGTCAGATTCAGCACGACGCGGTGGAAGAGGCGAAGCAGAGCGGCAAGCCTGAGCAGATCGCGCAGAAGATCGCAGAGGGCAAGGTCCGCAAGTACCTCGAAGACAACACGCTGCTTCATCAGAAGTACGTGCTTGATGAGTCGAAGACGATCAAGGAACTGCTCCCGAAGGGCGTAGCGATCAAGCGGTTCGTACGCTACACGCTCGGAACAGATTGATCGCGGCCACGACACTCGCAAAACACACGAAGCCCATGGATCCATACCCATGGGCTTTTTCTCTTGCTTTCTGCAATTTATGAGCGGCACTGCGCACCGTCTCCTCAGTGCCATCAAATCTGCGGCATATCAGATTTTGGCGTGTTTATCGGGTTCTGGAAGTATTTCTTGCATTGCGCCCGTATGGCTGTAGCTTATAGTTTGAGTGATGCGTCGATTCGGGTCAGGTGCGTTGTCGAAACGCCCGATCCGAACCTGTTCCCGTTCAAAGAATTTGGAGGTATCTATCGTGACATATTCTCGGAACCTGATGGCCGCAGCCGCGGTGGCTGCGTGCTTCATGGGGGTCTCTTCGGCGTTCGGGCAGCGTGACGCTTCATCGCAGCAGTCCCCGGATGTCCTGAACATTCTCCCACTGACGGCCGGTGTGCTGAACATGATGACCGGGGATGTGAACGCGCTGGAACTGCCGATCAACTTGGTGGTCAATCCGGGTGGCAACTTCGGATTCGATGAGAATCGCTGGTATGTTGTCTCGCTGAATGCTCCCATCACGCCGGAACGCCGCGAATTGCTAGAAGCGATCGGCGTGCAACTCGGCGACTATCTGCCCGCCTACTCATACATCTCACGACTCGGCGGCGTGCAGCCTGCCGATCTGCAGCGTACCGGCTTCGTCATCTGGGTCGGTGAGTATCAGAACGATTGGAAGATCGCACCTGGCATCGGTCAGCGCCCCTATTTCACTGAAGAACGCCAGGCACTTGCGGATGCAGGCCGCGTTGCTGTGGACATCACGCTGTTTGCAGGCGTCGCTGCAGAACTGCCGGAAGGCGACGGCCCGGCTGTTGCCGTCAGCCAGATTCCCGGCGCGGTCATTCACATCATTCAACCGCTCGGTGACAGCATGGTGATTACCGCGTCCATGCCCGCCGAATCGGTGGCTGCGCTCGCGAGCATCAATGAAGTCCAGTTCGTTGAAGAATCGCCAGAAGTAACAATTCGCAGCAACAACAACAACCGCTGGATCGTGCAGAGCAACACCTCGGGTGTTACTCCGGTCTATAACGCAGGCATTCGAGGCGAAGGTCAGGTCGTTGCGGTCATCGACGGTCGGCCCAACCCGAACCACTGCTCATTCGTCGATAGCCAGCCCTTCGGCCCGAATCACCGCAAGATTCTCGCCTACAACAGCAGCACAGGAAACGACTCTCACGGCACGCACGTTTCAGGCACGGCCGTCGGCGATGCTGGCTCGAACGCCAACACGCGCGGCGTTGCGTACATGGCCAAGATGGTCTTCAACACCATCCCGAGTTTCAACGAGACTGCTGTGTACAGCCGCCTCCAGACGCATCACAATCAAGGCGCACGCATCCACACGAACAGTTGGGGCAACGACGGCACGACTGCCTATGACGGCATGTGCCGTGGCTTCGACAGGTTCGCACGAGACTTTGAAGAGTCGCTGCCGGTTCTCGCTGTCACGAATACGAGTTCACTTCGGAATCCAGAGAACGCGAAAAATCTTCTCGCTGTCGCTGCGACGCAAGGCAGCCCGAATCAGCACAACTTCTGCTCCGGCGGAGCTGGCCCGACCGCAGATGGCCGCCGGAAGCCTGAAATCATGGCACCCGGCTGCTCCACGACTTCATCAACGGGCGGTTCGTGCAGCACGACGAACATGACCGGCACCTCAATGGCGTGTCCCGCCGTAGCCGGCGCCGGCGCGCTCGCTCGTCAGTATTTCACAGACGGCTTCTATCCCACGGGCGCTGCGGTCCCTTCCAATGCATTTACACCGAGCGGCGCGCTGATCAAGGCCACACTTCTGAACTCTGCCGTGGACATGACAGGCATGGCAGGCTATCCCGGCAACACGGAGGGCTGGGGCCGCGTGCGACTGGACGAGTCGCTGCACTTTACGGGTCAGACTCGTCGTCTTGCAGTCTTCGATGTTCGCAACAACAACGGCCTGAGCACGGGTCAGGTCGCCACACATAATTTCGCCATCTCCAGCAGCACTGAGAAGTTGAAGGTTACGCTGGTGTTCACCGATGTGGCGGGCACGGCGGGCGCATCGAACCCCGTGGTCAATGACCTGGATCTCGAAGTCATTACGCCGGGCGGTGTAACGTACCGCGGCAACGTGTTCAGCGGTGGCATTTCAGTCACCGGCGGCGTCAAGGACGCCAAGAACAACGTTGAGCAGGTTCATCTGAACAATCCCGCCGTCGGCAACTGGACGGCTCGCGTGATTGGCGCGAATGTAAGCCAGCAACTGCAGGGTTACGCGCTCGTCATCAGCGGCGCGGTGTCAGTCGGCCCCGCTCCACCGCCGAACGACAACTGCCAGAACATTGAGTTCGTTGGCGAAGGCGCGACGCCATTCACAACGCTCGGCGCAACGACGGACGGCCCGAATGAGCCGACGCATTGCAACTTCAACGGCTACACCCACATCGAGAACGATGTTTGGTTTGCGCACCAGGCGCTGTGCAATGGCACAATGACCGTCAGCCTGTGCGGCGCAGACTATGACGCCAAGATGGTGATCTACACCGGTACGTGCGGCAATCCCGGCACACCAGTGGCCTGCGCGAATAACGTCTGCGGCCTCGCGCCGGAAGTAACATTCGATGTCACACAAGGAGTGTTCTACCGTGTACGCATCGGTGGCCACCAAGGCGCAACCGGAAGCGGCACAATGGTCATCACATGCACACCCGCTGCGCCAGCCTGCCCAGCCGACCTCAACAACAGCGGATCTGTGGACGTGCAGGACTTGCTGCTGCTCCTCGGCGCATGGGGGCCGTGTGCAGGTTGCCCCGCCGACTTGAATAACAGCGGATCTGTGGACGTGCAGGACCTGCTGCTGCTCCTCGGCGCGTGGGGTCCATGCCCCTGAAGTTTGCAGGCTTCAGTAGTCGGATGAATAAAGCCCAGGGACTCCCATCCCTGGGCTTTTCATTTGCACATGATTCTTTGTTCAATCCGCACTGATGACATTCGGCCCCTGCCCCGCTTTCTTCTCATAGTGCCCGCCGCCAGCACGCTCATACTTGGTGAAGCCAAGTCGATCGAGATTCTTGTTGCTGAGCCGATCGCCTTGTGTATGCACAGCCGGGGGCTGGATGATCCGCCGCACCGGCTTGCCGTTCTCTGGATGCTTCGTCAGGGGCGGGTCCGACATCTTCTGAAAGACCTCGAAAATCTCGCCCTCAGAGCCATCCTTGTTCACAACCTGATACACATACGTCGGCATGATCGGATTGTAGAGGGCACGCATCCTGCTGGACAATCCTGCCCTGCATGAGTCATACAATGCGGCACTGTGCTTCGCATCGGCAACATCCTGCTTAAGTCGCCCTTGCTTCTTGCTCCTATGGCGGGCCAGTGCGATCTGCCATTTCGGCTTCTTTGCCGCGAACAGGGTGGCGTCGGCCTCAGCAGCACTGACCTGCTCAACTGCCACTCCATTCTGCGAGGAAATCCCAAAGCCCTTCGTCTCGCTGCAACCGATCCGCGCGAGACACCATTTTGCATGCAGCTTTACGGCTGCGATCAAGACCCGCTGCCTGAAGCGGCACAGTGGGCTGCCGATCCAGCTTTGGGCGGCGCGCACATCATCGACATCAATATGGGCTGCCCCGTGGACAAAGTCGCCAAGAAGAATGGCGGATCACTGCTGCTGTGCGATGTTGACCGAACGGTGCGCCTGGCGGAACGAATTGTCCGGGCGGTCGAACGAACGCAAGGGGATCGGGTTCCAGTTACTGCGAAGATGCGACTGGGGTGGGACACCAGCCGCATCGTCGCGCCGGATTTGGCCAGGCGCCTCGAAGATGTCGGCATCGCAGCGGTTACAGTCCACGGACGAACAACCGAACAGCGTTTTAAGGGAAGTGTTGATCTTGAAGGCATTGCACGGGTGGTCGCTGCAGTCAGACAGATTCCCGTCATCGGGAACGGAGATGTCATCGAGCCTGAGGATGCGCGGCGAATGATCGATCGGACCGGATGCAACGGCGTCATGATCGGCCGCGGCGCGATGCGAGCGCCGTGGATGTTCCGCCGAACCTTTTCCTATCTTCACACCGGCAACCCCGGCCCGGAACTGACGCGGAAGGAGAAAATTCGGGTGATCCTCAGGCACCTCGAACTGCTAACCGAGTTTTCAGATGAAAAAACGGCCGTGCAAACGCTCAATCGCCGCATCAGTTGGTACGGCAAGACCATGGGGCACGAAAAACCGCTGAAGGAAGCGATCCGGCTGGCCTCATCGACGGCTGAAATGAGGGCGGTTCTTTGTTCAGAGTTAGCCCAGGAAGAGGCCATCGAGGTCGGGTTATGCTCGACCTGACTCGATCTCGATTCCGGAAAAATTAGCAAAATAGTGCTTGTTGAACCAATGTTTTGGTGGTATTGTCTTGGGTCGAAGGGATGGAGTAAATGACCTCGGAGGGTCAAGGCCGTTCTGATCGTACCAGTCTTGCGCACTCTGATGAGGCGTAAGTATTGGATGAGCCTGTGGAGAATTGTGCAATGACGAGTCTTTCAAACCTGTCGGGTCGTGCCGTTGTCGCGGCGTCTGCGCTTGTCCTCTGCGCGAGTGGGGCGTTGGCCGGACCGGTTGCAACATCTGTCACGTGGTTTGCTGAAGCTGAAGGCAGCGCGCCGATCACGTTCAACGCCGTGCAGTCTGCGCAGCAAGTGCACAACAACGGCGACGGAAGCTGGACCTACATCGGCGCGCTCGATGGTTCACCCTCCGCCGGCGGCTTCAACCCGTCGTGGGGTTTGAACTGGATTGTCGGTGCAAAGGGTGGCACCCCCGGTGCGATCGCCGGCGGCTCCGCTGCATTTGTAACTGCTGATCTTGAGATCACCAACTTTACTGCTGTTTCGCAGACGTTCTTCGCTCTGGTTACAGTCACCCTTGATTCGCCCATCGTTGGTGGCACGTTCATCAGCGGCAGCTCGACTGCGGCGGTCAACGGCTTCGGCGGTACGCCAGCGTCTGTGTACAACCACACCAGTGGGCCATTTGCCGGCGACCCGGTTTATGCCGGTCTCATCAATGGCACTGAAGTGCGCACGATGTTCGATGCGCTCCTGCTGAGCACGCCGGGCGGCCCGGTCTCAACGTCAACAACATTCGGCATGCCGGTGCCCGAAGTCGGCCCGGCTAATGCGAGCACGATCTCTGTCATGCTCAAGCTTGAAGTCAGCGCGTTCGCCACAGCGAGCATCACAGGCACCTTCTATGTCGAGCCGATTCCCGCCCCTGCAGGACTCCCGATTCTGGCAGCAGGCCTCGGCATGCTGGGCTTCGGTCGTCGTCGCCGCTGAATACGCAGTACGTACACTCACAGGCACAAAAAACACTTTGTGTTTGCTGACAATGAATGAATGATCGAAGGAAGGTTTGCTGAGGGTGGCCAGCTCACGAGTCGATACAATCAAACGCGGCTCGGCAGTTGATTGAGGATCGGTTGAAGAAAGACAAACGGCGTCGATAAATCGTGTTTATCGTCCCGTTTGATGTTGGCGAGAGCTTCCTGCCATGCGGCCACGTAATTTGGCTGGAAAGCGTTGAAAAATGCGCATTGCTTTCGCTCGAAGTGGTGATATATTCACCACTGGAGATAGATGACATGCACCATGGGCGTGCATGCATTCTGCCAGTTCAGTATGCGTTTATCGTGTGCTTGAGGAGTTGGACGGAGGAGGATTGAATGGTTCTGCAGAAGGTGAATCGATTCGCAGCAGCATGCGTTGCAATGACTACCGTCGGTGCTGTTGCGTCGGGTGCGCTTGCTGGCTTCGTGCCTGGCGTCAGCATTACGCTCATCGTCAGCGACGGTGGCGGAGTCATCTTTTCCGATACGGTCAACCCCGGCGCCATCCCCATCGGGCCTGCCGGCTTTCACTTTCCGTACGCCATTGGCGGCGGTGCATTTGAAGCCTATGGCGCTGTGAATGTCAATCCCAAGCCCAACGAGTTCTTGAACGGCTATCTCAACACCGTCACGCACGTCAAGAACAACTCCGGCCAACTGCTCAACTTCCAAGTCATCATCACCGGCGACCTTGATGTGGCCAGTGCTCCCGCCCTCGACTGGACGATGGGCAGCACGTGGAGCGTTGAAGGACCAAATCCACTCGTATGGACGGCGGGCGGCCTTCCTTTGGCGCGAGGCTACCTCAATGGCGGCCAGATCGGCTCGCTTTACGATGCTCCGTCAGGCATGGGCGGCGGAACCGGTCCGCTGAATCTCAACACCTCCCCGATCAGTGGAAACCTGCCCAATGGCGCTACGTCCGCGGGCCTTCGCTTTGCGTTCGATCTCAGCGGCAACAACAACGTCGCGACGACCAACACTGAGATTTTCTTTACCGTCATCCCTGCGCCAGCAGGTCTTGCCATCTTCGGCATGTTCGGCATGATGGGAAGCCGCAGGCGTCGCTGAGCGATCGCTTCAACCAACAGAGTTCTCATCAGCGTCCCGGATCACTCCGGGACGCTGTCGTTTGTCGTGAGCTGAGCGGCAACAAGCACCGCATTGAGCTGAGCCGCATCAGATTCATCAAATGAGCCGACTTCCCACGAGTCGACGTCCAGCACACCCCAGCATTTGCCACGTTCATCAAAAAGCGGCAAAACCAGCTCTGAGCGATCACGAGGATCGCACGCAATGTAGTTCTCGCCAAGTTCTGCCACATCGTGAATCACGCGCACCTGCCGAGAACTCAACGCTTGGCCGCACGCGCCGTGCATCCCGATTGGCGAACAGGCAGGTTTATCCCTGCATGGCCCGAGCACAAGTCTGCGATCATCCATTTCGCCGGGCTGATCGAGATAAAACCCGATCCACGAGACGTCGGTGTCGCGCAGGTGATCCCACAGTAAATCGATGAGCCGCGCCATGCGCTGCGCACGATTCCCTTGCAAAGGCATGTGATTGAGAACCGCCTGATAGCGATCTGATCGACTCGCTTTATTCATGGAAGCCAAGCGTATGCATTCACCGGCCCTCGCGGCAACGATTTTCAGCCAGCCATCACCTTGCCCATGCTGAAGATCGGGAGCAGCAACGCCATCGCCACGCCGCCGACGAGCAGGCCCATGAACATGATCATGGCTGGCTCAATGTACGCCGTGGTCTGCTTGACCGCCGCCTCAAGTTCTTCTTCGCTGAACCGTGCGATCTTGTCCATCACATCGGCCAACCGACCGGAACGTTCGCCCGAAGCGATCATCGACGCGACATTCGGGGTGATGTAGGGCGAAGCTGATATCGCCTCACTCAGTTGGCGACCTTCACGGATCGACTTTGCGGTCGCATCCCACAGGTCGTCGTAGTACCGATTGTTCGTTACACCCCGGCAGATATCCACGATATCCAGCAGGCTCACGCCCGCGCTGAGCAGCGTACCCATCGTTCGCGCGGCACGTGTGATGTACAGTTGCCGGTACATCACCTTCAAGATCGGAGTATTGAGCCGCATCCAGTCGCACGTGCGGCGGCCTCGTTCGGTTCGCATGCCGATCGCGAGACCAATGGCCGCAACCACCATCGCTGGCAGGTAGAGCATGTACTGCGTCGTTACAAACTTACTGATTCCAAGCAGGAAAAGTGTGGGCGTAGGAAGTGTTGCAGCTCGCAGTTCGTAGATCGACGCAAACCGCGGCAACACGAACGCCATGAGAAAGCCCGTGAGGGCGACCGCGACGGCCATCATGAACGCGGGGTAGCTCAGTGCGCCCTTGATCTGCTTTGCCGTCTTGCGTTCCTTGGCCAGATAGTCACCGATGCGGCCGAGCATCATCGACATCGTTCCCGACGCTTCGGAAGCCTTCATCAGGCTGACCATCATGCTGGGAAAAACGCGCGGCCAACGCGCCATCGCTACAGAGAACGGCTCGCCGGAGTGAATATCATCTCGCAAGGATTGCAGCACTTTCCTGAACTCAGCACGAGGCGTTTGCTTGACAAAGGCGTCGAGCGCTTCCGCGAGCGGCACGCCGGTTTCAAGCATGATTGAAATCTGCTGGCAAAAGGAGATGACATCCTCGCGCCGCACGCGCCTGGCGGTCTCCATTCGCTGAACGTGCTCTTCATCAAGAACAACGCCAGCTCGCAGCGCGTGTTCCTCAACGCTGAACACGAACTTGCCTTCCGCGCGAAGGCGTGCCCCCACTTCCTGCGCGCTGGCGGCATTCATCGTGCCGCGCACAATCTTGCCGCTGTTGTCGCGGGCTTTCCAGGCGTAGGAGCATGAAGCGGACATATTGCCTCTGAAGGTCTTCACATCGCGGCGTGGAGCTTACGCTCCGCCATCACTAGATGCTTGTAACGTAAAACACTTCCTCAGCGGTGGTGAGACCGCCCTTGACTTTCTCCATTCCGTCCGCGCGAAGCGTGGTGTACCCGGCCCGTGTAACAATCTGCCTCAGTTCCTGAAGGCTCGCGCCTCGCGCGATTTCGCCGAGAATCACATCATCCGGCACCAGCAGCTCAAAGATGCCGATGCGGCCTGCAAAGCCAGTCGCGCGACACCGACTGCACCCCTGCCCGCGGAAGAGCGACTCAACTGCACCGACATACTGCTCCACCGCTTCGCGCGTGCGCGAATCAGGTTGGTACGGCTCCTTGCAGTGCGGACAGATCTTTCTGACCAGTCGCTGCCCCAGCACGCCGCGAAGCGTTGCCGCCACAAGATATGGTTCAATGCCGATGTTCACGAGCCGCGTCACCGCGCTCGGGGCATCGTTGGTGTGAAGCGTCGAAAGCACCAGATGTCCCGTCAGCGCAGCTTGCGTAACAATGTGCGCGGTTTCCGCATCGCGAACTTCACCGACCATCAGAATATCCGGGTCTTGCCGCAACAATGCGCGAAGCGCGCCGGCAAACGTGAAGCCGGCCTTCTCGTTCACCTGCGCCTGGTTCACGCCTGCGATATTCGCTTCAATCGGGTCTTCAACCGTTGAGATGTTGAGGTCATCCGAGTTGAGCAGATGCAGAACCGAATACAGCGTCGTCGATTTACCCGAACCAGTCGGACCCGTAACCAGCACGACGCCGTTCGGCTGGCTGATGACGCCCTTCCAGCGTTCGAGCATCTGCGAGGAGAACCCGATCTTGTCAAGCGACAGGCTCGTGCTGCGATTGTCGATGATGCGAATCGCCACTTTCTCACCGAACTTGCCGGGCATCGTTGAAACGCGCAAGTCGATGGGCCTGCCTTCCATCATTACGTGGATGTCGCCGTCCTGCGGCACGCGGCGCTCCGAAATATCGAGGTTTGACATGATCTTGATGCGGCTCGTAATCGCAGCGTGCATCTTGTATGGGGGCCTCATCTTCTCAAACAGCTTGCCGTCCACCCGATACCGCACGCGCAGTCGGTGATCGTCAGGTTCGATGTGAATGTCGGATGCGCTATCCTGCACGGCTGAAAAAATCAGATAGTTGACCAGCTTGACAACCGGGCTGTGCCCAGCGACTTCTTCAAGGTCAGCCAGCTCCGTAACCTGCTTCTCGATCACCGAGAAATCAGCGTCGTCGATGTCCTCGTAGAAGTCATCGATGACAAAGACGTTTGCAGAGGGCAGGTACGATCGAAGCGAGTTTTCGATCTCCTGCATGGTGACTGCAACGATCTGCACGTCGTAACCCGTCAACCGCTGCACTTCTTCAACAAGGTACAGGTTGGCCGGTTCCGATACGGCGATCGTCAGCATGCCGCGCACAAGGAAAAGCGGCAGCACCTTGTGCTCTTCAATAAAGTCGCGAGGCAGCAGCTCAATCACCTTCGGATCGGCGATGCGCGCAATATGCGTGATGAACGGAACGCCATATCCTTCCGCAAGCACTTCCAGCACTTGCGTCTCATTAACGAAGTTCAGTTCGGTAAGCACCTCACCAAGCAACTTCTTGTGGCCTCGCTGCGCCTGGTGTTCCAGCGCCTGCTGTAATTGGTTCTGCGTGATATAGCCCTTGGCGATCAGCATATCCCCAAGTTGCAGCCGTCCCCCGGTCATGACCGGCGGGTTGGTATCGAACGGCGCGTGATTGGACACATTCCTGACCATGGGTTACTCGTGGTGGCGCACAGAACAACGAACTATCGCAAACTCCTTGCAGCGGCTTCGATGGTGTCGAAGATGTCGAATCGTTTGTCCAGGCGCGTCACATACAGAATCCTGCGCACCGTCTCGTCAGGCTTCACCAGGCGAAGTTGACCGCTTGATGAGCCATAACTGCTCGACACATACGGATTGGCTGCCATCGCGCCAGATGATGGCGATGCGATTTCCTCAGAAAGCCACAGCAGGAACTCCAAACCAGCGGAGTCAATCAGCGTCATGTGCTCCATATCCAGCACAATGTTGCGAATGCCCGCGTTGATCCGATCCTGACATGAGCGACGGAACGAATCGACCTGATCGGCCGTCAGTTCACCGCTCACGCGCAACACGGTGATGGCGTCATGATCCTCATAACTGAGTTTCATGCAGCCTCCTTTCCGGTGCTCTTTGAACCTGGTGTAAGTTGCATGAGCGGCCCCGCCGCGGCTTTGTGCTCGCGCACCATTCGGTCGTATTCGGTGAAATCCAGACTGACGAAGATCGGCGCCAACTCTGGATCAAACTGCGCTCCGCCGCATCGTCGAATCTCGTCCAGCACCGATTTGCGATCCATCGCACACCGGTACGTTCGTGTTGAACTCATCGCGTCAAAGGAATCAGCCAGGCCGATCACCCTCGCAACGAACGGAATATCCTCACCCGCAAGGCCCGCGGGGTAGCCCCGTCCATCCCACCGCTCGTGGTGATAGAGCACGCCAGGCAAAATGTCCTTCAGTTGCGGGATATCTTTGAGAATTCGGTGCCCCATCTCCGGGTGCCTGCGAATCCACGCGAACTCTTCATCCGTCAGCTTGCCTGGTTTGAGCAGCACGTGCTCCGGCACACCGATCTTACCGACATCATGCACAAGCCCCGCGATGTGCATTCGCTTGACCTGTTCAGGCGACATGCCGACCGCCCGCGCCAACTGCTGTGTGAGATGCGCCACACGACGTGAGTGGCCGCATGTGTAACGATCCTTGGCATCGATGGATGCGGTCAACGCTTCCAGCGTTCCGAGGAACATCGCGTTCAGGTCGTCGTAGAGGGCAGCGTTCTCAAGGAAGATCGCCGTATGGCTCGCGGTTGCGTTCAGCAGCTTCATATCTACCGATGACACGGCGGAATCTGAGCCATGCTTATTGCCCGCGATGAACATGCCAACCACTCGACCATCGCTGCTGATTGGTTGAATCAGAACCGCACCACCGAGTGATGCATACATCGCATGAGCCGGGTTGGACTGTGGATCGAGAACCACTGCCGTATCCGGCAGAAGCTGCTTGAGCAGCGCCTCGGTCAACACCATCAACCGCGCCGGAAGCCGCATGCTGTCATCTGAAGAATCGTCTGATGATGTCTCGCACGCTCCGGGCACCTGCCCCTCTGCGATGAACTTGCCCGAAAGAGCCTTCAACCGCTCCGGGTCTTCCGCCAATCGGACGCCGATCCAACCATAAGGCAACGTGCCGAGAAGCTCCTGGCACGCCGTGCGGATGAATCGCGCGGGCTGCTGCATGCCCGGCGCGGTCATATTCTGAATGATCGTATAGAGGAGATTGATCTCTTCGTACGATTCTGCAAGCTGCTGGCCGGTGCTCTCCATCGCCTGCTCATCCGCGGAGAGATGAACCTGGTCCTCGTGCAGATAGGTAACGAGCGCAATCAATCGTGCAACATCGCATTCCATGCAAAGCGACGCTTGTGCCAGCAACGAACGGCACACACGTTCATCCGCGCCACCCTTGACACTTCGGCAGATAGCCGAAAAGTGCTCAGACTCAAGCAGTTGTTCCGTCGGCGCGATGATGACCGCAAAGCCGCAGCGTCGGCGTCGAACAACGAGCGGGATCGGAGCCAGCCATAAACCAGGCGCGGCAGCAATCGGCGCGGGTTGATCCTGTGTGGTCCATATCTCGACCGCCTTCTTGATCGCACGATGCACAAAGCCGCTGGAGCGGAAGAAGTCTTCAAACCAGTCTGCTGCTCCACCTGCATCGGACGAACTGCGTGTCGCTGACGGAAGCACACGACCTTGCTCGTTGCATGAAATAAGCAGCAGTCCAGCCTCGCGCACGCGACGGCGCAGCACCTGATGGCGATCGCTCGCCCAGAGTGAGGCATGAAGGTCCATCGCCGAATCGGCTCCGTCCTTCAGAGTTTGGACTCGATCACACTTCACGCAGCCTTCTCCCTCGGCGTCCCGGATGAACCCAGCGTCTGCTCCACCAGTTGCACGATGGATCGCGGGCTGAAGGGCTTGCTCAGCACGTCACGAATGTTGCCCAAGGCGATGTCCTCGTCATCGAGTGCATAACCACGAGCGGTGAGCATGAGAATTGGAATGTTTGCCGTCGCGGTTTCCTTCGCGAGAGCCTGACAGAGTTCAAGGCCCGTCATGTACGGCATCTGAAAGTCGGTGATGATGAGATCAGGAATCGACTTGCGGGCGATTTCATATCCCTCTTCGCCGTCTGATGCGGTGAGCACTTCATACCCGGCATTGCGCAGTTTGAGCGACAGTACCTGCACGATGTGTGCCTCATCATCAATCACCAGAACTCGTCGTGAACACTCTGCCATCATTGACGCTCCTCGGCGTACTGACCTGAAATGTCAGCGGCCCCTGGACAAGAACCGACTCATGCAGCCACTCCGGTCGTACAGTTTGAACCTGCGTACCGCATGGGAATCGCGAACCAGAAGCGGGATCCCATGCCCAGCTTCGACTCGACGCCGATCTGGCCTTGATGCACCGTCTCCACGATGTGCTTGCAAAGGCTCAAACCAAGTCCTGTTCCCTTCGCCACGCGCTTGTAGTTCTCCACGCGGTAGAACTTGTCGAACAGCTTGGGAATCGAATCCGGCGGAATGCCGAGACCCGTATCTGACACCGACACCAGCACGCTCCGTGTGAGATTGTCGGAGTCCGCGGAAATGGTTACGCGACCACCTTCCGGCGTGTACTTGATCGAGTTGGAAATCAGGTTCAGAAGCACCTGATACAACATGTCTGCATCACCCTCGACGGTGAGCGCAATGTCAGCCAGCTTCGTGTGCAGCGTGATGGACTTCTCTCGCGCCTGAGGCTCAAGCGTGTTAATGGCCCGCTCTGCCAGTACCTTGATGTCCACGTTTTCGCGGTCGATCTGCACAATGCCTGCCTCGATGCGGCTGATGTTGAGCATGTTGTCAATCAGCCGACCGAGGCGCTCTGTCTCATCGTGCATGATGCGATAGAACTCCTGCCGCGACTTCTCGTCCTGCGCTTCGCCGTCCACCAGCATTTCGACATAGGCACGAATCGACGACAGCGGCGTGCGCAGTTCATGGCTTGCTTTGGACACAAAGTCCGTCTTCATCTGGGAAAGCTCTCGCTCACGGGTCAGGTCGCGCAGAATCGTTACAACGCCGCTGACCTCACCCTTGTGGTTACCAATGCACGCGAGGGCCACATCATAGAAGCGTCCTGACCTGGCTTCCGACCCAACACGCCCAGCAATGGCCGAGGCATCGCCGCCTTCATTCGCTGTGCAAAGCTCATGCTCCACATGGCGGCAGTCGTTGAAGTTTGCGGAATCGCGTGCATCCAGAATCATCTGCCGGAGCTTGCGGTCTGAAATGACCTGATCAATCGGCTTGTGAAGCGCTGCGGAAAGGTCAAAACCGAGCGCTTCCGCCGCGGCATCGTTGGCCATCACGACTTCGTTGAACGAATCCGTCACAATGACCGCATCACGAAGCGTATGCAGCACCGCTTCAATCTGCCGCCTCTCCGCTTCCGATACGCGATGTCGAATCTCGATATCACGAAGTTGTGTGCGAAGGGCCTGCTCACGCTGACGGAACTGATCGACCGCACCGGACAATGACCGCATGACTGGCCGAAGCCAGCGCGGCGCGCCAAACGAAAATGACTGCTCGGTCGCGGCGGCTCCCTCAATGCACCCGCGAAGGGAAACCAGCGCACGATCAATGGCCATGCCGAGAGGAACGAGCACAATCGCGTACAGTGCCGCCAGAATGCCCGCGCCAAGAGCGATGCGCTTCCACGGCTCCGCGGAACGCAGCGGCTCCACCCACGTTGCCAGCGCTTCTGTAACCAACGCCAGCGCAACGAGGATGACAAGGAGGGTCAGGCTTGCTGTCTTTCCAGCCTTCACGGCCGCTCCTTTCTCCGGCTCACGCTGCCGCGCACTCGTCGCGACAGGTTCCCCTGCGAATCTCACTCAGATTGCGGGACGGTCGCCACCTGCGCACTGCTCAATCGGCTCAAATGAGCGCGTGCTTCAGCATGACCGGGTTCTGCACGGACAGCAGACGAGTAAGCAGCCAGTGCAGCCCGCACATTCCCCGCATTCTCCTGTATTCGGCCCAGCAGCAAGTGCGGCAGCGCCGTATCGGACGCACGATCGGCAGCCATGCCCAGCAGTCTGATGCACTCTTTCATGTCGCCGTTCTGCCTCGCTGAAATCGCCTGAAGCAGATAACCTTCATAGCGATCTGGTGCGAGTGCAACGGCGCGAGCTCCGCCCTGCGACACTCGGCGATGATCGCCCAATTCTCTCGCCACCGCGCCAAGCTCAATCCACCCCTCGACTTCGCCCGGCTCCATCTGCGTCAGTTCAAGATATGCATTTCGCGCTTCGATCAACCGCCCGATGTGTGTCAGGCAGCGCGCTTCAAGTCGCAGCAGATCGGCGCGCGGCTGACCGCTGGACGCTTGCAGGTGGCGCAGTGTTTCATAGCTCTTTCCATACATCCCCGCGGCGAACTGCGCGATTGCCAGTTCTTCAAGCAGCACCAGATCATCCGGGCTGAGCAGGCGCGCTTCCGCATACAGGCGCGCTGCCTTCTGGGGGTCATTCTCAAGCAGTGCAATCTGGCCCAACAGGTGACGCAATGCCGCGTTGTGCTCAAAGTACGACAATCGTGGCTCGATCAGCTCGCGCGCAGACTGAAACTCGCCGAGCGCGATCATCGATTCTGCAGCAGCCAGCAGGTACTGGGCGTTGCTGGAGTCGAAGTCGAAGGCGGTCATGTAGTTTTCAAACGCGCGCCGACTGTCCGACCATCGCTGATAGACAATGCCGAGGAAGTAATGCGCCTCGGCGTAGCTGGGATTGTGCTTCGTGGCTTCTTTGAACGCATCCGCAGCTCGCTCAAGACGATGCGTCTCCATGAAGATTCGTCCACGCAGCAGGTGGTACTCCGCCACTGAAGGCCTGCGATCAATCGCAATCGTGATCTCGCGCAGCGATCGATCAAACTGGCCGACTTCAAATGCACGCTTGGCCTGGTCGTAGCTCAGTTGGGCATTGACTGCGTTCAGTCGATCGGATGCGTCACCTCGCGCCTTCATACCGGCCTTTGTCGGACCGCAACCGCTCGCCAGAAGCGAGAACGAAAGGAGTGCAAGTGCCGGAAGAGCGACGATACGGATGCTGCGAGTCTTCATGGTGATGCTCTTGTGATTGAGAAGTTGCCTGAAAGGCGTCGATTGCCAGCCGGAACATTCATTCCGCGCTGGCAACCGACGACCTGAAAGTCGAGATTCACTCGTTGTTGTTCGTGGGAACGTTGGCGATCAGCGACTGGTTGCCGTCGCCATACCACATCGGGAAACCCGATGCGCTCGGCAGCCAGTACGAACGCCACGCGCCAGCCTCATCGTGCTGCCCGTTGCTGCTCTGAGCAGACGACGTACTCGTGGGCGAAAGTGTAACGGTTACCTCTGAGTCTACGCCGCCGAGCCAACTCAGCGTTCCAAGCTCGTTGCGAAGTACGCGCTCCATGATGCTCGGCTCGTGAATCGAAATCGGCTGACCGGTTACCTGCTGACGCATGCGCACCATCTCAGGCTGATTCGGGTTCATCCGAAGCGAGTTGCTGATGTAGTACTGCGCCATCTTCTGGTCGCCGCGATTGAACGCTTCCACAGCAAGCTGGTTGTAGTTGCCAGTGATCTTCTCGCGGCTGAAGGGCAAGAGGCCTGCACGGCCGCCAACGCGAACGGCATCGCTGTAACCCAGCGTATCGCGGCCCATCTCCCACAGCGTCTCATCCTTGATGATCGACGGTGTGATAAGGAAGATGATCTCCGAACGTACAACGGCGTCTTCCTGGCCTCGGAATGCAGCGCCGAGAATCGGCACATCGCCAAGGAAGGGAACTTGCCGACGTGTGATAGCCGTGGATTCACGGAAGAGGCCGCCGAGTACAAGCGTCTGTCCATCACGGATGCGCACGTTGGTCGTCAACTGATTCGTCACTTCGTCAGGAATCGTTACCGTTACACCAGTGGCCTGGGTTACAGGACGAAGACTTGCTTCCGAGACACTCGGCGCCAGTTCCAGACGGATCATGCCATCGTTCGAGATGAACGGCCTGAAGATGAGTTGCACGCCGGTGTCGAGGAACTCGACGCTCTGCGTCGTGGTGGTTTCAGTTGCGGTGGTTGACAGGTAGCCGACCTTTTTACCGACAAGTACCTGGGCACGCTGACGATTCAGCGCCATGATCTTGGGGCGGGCCAGCACGGTGGAGTCTGTTACTTCATCCAGCACGCGCAGAAACACGCTGATGTCATCGCGCACGATGCCGACCTTAAGACCACCTGGACCCGCTGTGCCGCCGACGGTGCTTGAAACCGCCGTCGCGCGATTGTCGAGGGGCTGGAAGCCGCGATCGCTGGTACCCTTGATGCCCGCGCCTTCATCGTTGCCGATGAGCAGATTGCTCACCGCGGAAAGTGGATTCGTCAGGTCTGAGAAGTTGAGGCTGCCGAGCACGGTGAAGTCGATGCCGAATGCATTGTCCTCGTTCAGCGCGGTTTGCAGAATAGTGGCTTCGACCAACACCTGCTGAGGCGGCGTATCGACTTCCTTAAGCAGACGCGCGATGGCGTCGAGATTCTCCGGATAGTCGTTGACCACCAGGCGCGCGGAGAAGGCGTACTGATCCGCGCCGCCGTCAGTGATCTCGGGACGGAAACCGACCTGCACTTCGCCTCGATGCGATGCGCGACCAACATCACTCAGCAGCGGCTGAATGAAGTCGTGCGCGTCAACGGCGGCCAGATGATCCAGCACAAAGATGCGGCTCTCTGTGCGGCGTCGTGCCCGCTCGATCTCTTCAAGCTCAGCGCGGGTGTAGATGTAGATGAAATTGCCCTCTTCGATATAACCGTACCCATTCACCCGAAGGATCGAATCGAGCGCTTCGTAGAATGTGACATCGTAGAGATTGGCGGTGATTGTTGCTGAGACGCTCTTGCTGGTGATGATGTTCTTCTTGCTCTGAATGGAGAGCATCTGCAGCACCTGCGCGAGATCGGTGTCCTGCACAGCAAGATCGACTGTACCGTAGTCTGTGACCGCGACCGGCGGTTCATTGGCTGAGTTTCCCGTGCTTCCCCCGCTTTGCCCGTATGCCGAGCCTGCCACGATTACGCAGAGTGCATAAACGGACCACTTCGGCAGAAAAAAAAGCCGGCCGCGACTGTGGTGTGTGTTGCTCATGATCGAAGAACTCCTGCCTCGCAGATTTGGAAAGAATGGGAAGTTGGGAGTAGAAAGAAGAACTCTGCCCAGCGATTGACGGTTGCTTGTTGTCGTCGCGTGCTTCCTTCGCCTGCCTACTCTCTGCTTCCGGGCGTCGGCATTGAGAGGACGAATCGTCGGCCCTGGTTCTCAATGACGACCGAGCGGTCTCTGACTTCAACTAACTCAAAGCTGACATCGGCATGACCGGGTACCGGGATAAGCTGACCCAGCCGATAAGCGCGTGCATTAATCAGAACCATCCCACCGCCAACGCCGCCCATAATTGCTTCCAGCTTCAGCTTGGAAGCCATCTGCTGAAGACCAGCGATCAGTCTCGCTTCCACGGTCTCTGCGTCCTCAATAACATCAACCCGCGTACTACCACGATCACCTGACGCTGGAGTCTGCGGGAAGTGCTGCGAACTAATCATGAAAGGATCGCGCTGCGGTTGCTTGTCGAGATCGATCGCGATCGTCGGCAGCACTCGCAAAACCCGCCTGGGCTTATCAGAGGTCTTGGGTTCACTCTTCGCCTTTGCAGAGGTCGTCGATGGCTTCGCCGTTGTCGAAGCGACCTTCTGATCCGGCTTGGCAACGGCCGTGCGGGGCACGTTGGTAACGATGATGACACGACCCCACAGCAACAACCCGACCGCAAGTGCCGCACACAGAATGCCAAATCGTTTGCGATCGGCTGTCAACTGAACCCACAGTCGCCTCATGGAGACAGGTACGTTCATTGCTCCTCCCGTCGCGCGTTTGACACGGCGCTATCCAGCACAGCGGTACTTGCAGAAATCGCAGGGTCATAGATGGCTTCGATGGATACCGACGCCGTCAGGATGGATTCATCGCGATTGTTTGGCGCTCCCTTCGTATCGCGATTGCACGTCAGGCGAATCGAACTGACCCGCACGAGCCGATCCATCGCTTCCGTTGCGCGAATCACCGCGAAGATCGAATCAAAACGTGCCTGCATGTCGATGGTGATCGGCATGGCCTGCGCCCCCTTCTCACCGGGAATCGCGTCCGAAGGTGAGCCTGTGGTGAAGGTCTGATCAAGCACCGTGGCGCCATCAACACGCAGCGACAATCGCCGCATCAGATCCGCGACTTCCGGCCCTTCTGGAATCACTTTGAGATTGTCTGAGGCGTATTGCCTGGCTTTTTCGAGTTCGCGAATCAGGCGACCGACTTCCGCGGTTGTATCCTCAAGATTCGCCATGCGGCTGTAGAGATCGCGCGCCTGCTCATCCAGCGAGCGAGCTTCGCGATGTGCGGGCCACACAAGCAATCCGCCACCGAGCAGAAGCACGGCAAGAAAGCTGCCTGCGGTGAGCAGAATATGACGTCGATCATTCATGTCCAGCCTCCCGTGCGCCGGCCATTCGCCCTGATGCCACGACATATCGTGCGTCCAGGTCAATCCTGAAGCTGATGCGGAACTCGCGAGCAGCGTGTCCGCGAACAGCACGCGTTCTACTGAAGTCCAGACTTACTGCGCTGAACGGCTGCATGGTTTCCATTCGCGAAACCAGCTCGGCTATTTCGTCGTCGCTGGCCGCAAAGCCAGTCATCTCGCCAATCAACACACGAGGAGGCAGCGCATCGGATGCTTCATTCGAGCTGGTTCCCGTTGTGCGGGGGCGCGCCGCGCTGCTGCCTCGCCCGCGTGTGCGCGACTGCGCATCAAGATCAAGGCGATCAAGCCCAACGCTGGGCGGCAGTTGATTGACCAGTGTGGCCAGCACCGCGCTCAGTTCAAGTGGAAGAATGATTGCATCATGCGTATTGATCAGTTCGCGCACATCCGTCAACTGTGCGCTCAACTCTCGTGCCTGGGCTTCTGCAGCAAGCACCTGGTCTGCGTGCGCCTCTGCTAATTGCAAGCCATCGCGTGCGCGATCAAGCTTGAAGCGAGTATGTGTCGCTGCAATCACGACGATCGCAATGGCGATGCCGACTGCTGCAATGGTGCGACCCGTGCGAATACCTGCAAGGCAACTCGCGCGAATCGACTCAGGAAGAAGATCGATCGGCTTCTGGCTCATGCTGCGGCTCCGCGAGTTTGTGCGGTTTCACCCGCTGACTTCGGCCGCGCCGCAGCGAGGTCACGAATGCTCAGACCAGCCGCTACCGCCCATGCGGCTGCGGGACCAGGATCGCGATTCATGGCGTTTCGCAACTGCTCACCAATGTCCGCCAGCGTGCCGTTCGCGTCGTCGGTCTCGACAGGTACTTTGGACGCTTCATGCAGCATCTGCGCCAAGCGAGGCTCCGCACCGTCGCGACCGGAAAGAATGATCTGACACGGCGGCTTGCCGCGGAACGTCACCCCGTAGTACCGCAGGCACAACACGACTTCCTTCACAATATCGCCCATCAACGGCCGCACGGCCTCGAAGACGGCACGATCCGTCGCTGCGTCGATTGACTTTTCATCCGTCTGCCGGCCATGTTCTGCGATGCGAACCGCGCGAAGGTCTGCGGCGGCGTCCAATTCCATCTGCAAATGTTCCGAGACAGCCTTGTTGAGGTGATCGCCGCCGATCTGGACAGGCTTGCAGAAAGCAATCTGATCGCCACGCAGGATGATGATGTTGGAGCCGGATTCGCCGACATCTAGCACGCCGCGAACATGCTGGCGATCCGCCTCGCGCCGAAACTGCTGGCTGAACAGCCGGGCGAGCGCACCGAAGCCCGTGTCAACGGCTGCGGGGCGGAAGCCGGCTTCGAGAATCGGAGCAAGCCGATCCTGAATACGCGCGTGCGAAGCCGCGACAAGAAGCACTTCCTCGCGATTTTCTCCGCTCTGGAGTGAAGCGCCTGTGCGCAGCACGCACACTTCCATCGCAGCACGATCAAACCCGAATCGCTGTGATGCTTCCCACGCAGCCGCCTGCTCCATTTCATGGTCAGGCATCTTGGGCAATCGGACGGATTGAATGCAGATGTCTTCGCGCGGCAAGCTGACAATACATCGCCTTCCAGTAAAACCGCCGTTGGCGAACGCGGCGCGCAATCGCGCACCGAGAGGCGAGATCTGGCCCGAAGAAAGCTGTTTCGGCTCATCCTTGGCGGATGTGGCTGAGGGGATATAGACGCTTGCCGGGGCACCGGGAGACGCCACGGCTTCTTCACTCGCGCCAACCACAATCAAGCGACCCGACTGACGGCGAAGCTGAAGCAATCGCACAGATCGATTGCCGATCTCGATGCCTACAGCTCCGATTGATGATGAAAAGCGGCCTCCAAACACATTCATCTCCTGGTTCGTCGGTGTGCGGTAATCCCGCCGGAAAAGACAGTGCGATATCAGTCGATCTTCTCGACTGTCAGTTTTCCTGTGAACGGCGCGATGTTGATGCGATACGTGGCCTCATCCGAAGTAACAGTGATGTATCCTCCCGTGCCGGGCAGCGTCCCCCCGCCCATGACCGTTCCGCCCAGCGCGTCATAGGTGATGAACCGCGCGGATGAGTCGATCGAAACAGTACCGATACTCACTCCTGCATATCGCGAATCAGCCGTGAAATCCACGATGTAATGGCTGCTTGAGTTCGTAACTGTAATCGGGTCGATCAGATAGTCTGCCGTGTTCGGATCAAACGCTGCGTCAAACGCGCCCGTGATGCGAAGCAGACAGTAACCGCGACCGTCGGGGTAAAAGTAAACGCGGCGATACTCCTGATGCGCCAGTGCGTCTGACTGTGCGAAACTGAGGTCAGCAATGACACGACGAACAGCCGCCTGCGTCTCCAGACTGCTGCGGCCCGCCATGTACGGAATCAGCAGCGAAGCCGCCAAGCCCAGCACTGCAACGACGATCAGCAGCTCGATGAGCGTGTAGCCTTGCCTGCATGAATTGGATGTCGCGTAGCGCATAACGCATCCTTCAATTGCAGATCATGGCGTCTCAATCTTGATCTCATGCAGATTTGTTACGTGCACGCGCAGATTGCCGTCTTTGAGCAGCTTGTTGCTCTCCTCGACGCTCTTGCGCAACTCGCGCAGAGAATCGATCATCTGCTGACGCTGCGCCGCGGCGTTCGGAATGCCAGCGGGCTGGGATTGCGCCACCGCTTCACGAGCGCCGAGCACGGGCAACGTGCCGGAACCGGCAAGCTGCGTCCACACCAGCACGGCCAAGAGCACCGCATTCACCGTCAAAATCGCGTTGAGATACCGTGAGGGTCGCATGATTCACTCCTGCGCCCTGGAGAAATATCCAGAAGCGCGTCAGCGAACGGCAACCACTGCCGACGCTTCGTCCCTTGCATCGGCGGATTCCGAGGCCCAGATAAGCGAGATTCGCAGGCGGGAGCCTGCCATGCGTTCGATGTTCATGCTGGAAACACCGGTGGCGATAACTCGCTGCTCCACGCGTGAGTGGCTGCGCCAGCGATCGGCAAACTCGCGACTCCCCGGCTCAGGCCAGCCCCAGAGACCGGCAAGACCATATGAACCACGAGCCTCGCCCTCAGCAATCGTGTAGAGCTTGATGGTCTGAAGAATCTCGCTGTGGCTGATTAGCACGATCTCATCAGCAGCAAGTTCTCCCGTGCCGGATGCATCATGTGTCCGAAGCAGAATTTCAACATACGGTCCGCGATCGCGCTGATGCACGGCAAGCACACTTGAGCTTGCGCCGATAAGCGAAATCACGCCGTCCATGACAAGCTGATTGTGGGGCAATCGCGCTTCGCGAACTTCCGCCACCGCGCCGCTCGCGCTTGAACCTGACGCGCTGCGAGGCACAACGATGTATGCAGCGATGCCGAATGCGCTTACGATCGACAGAACGATTAGCACGACGGAGAGCGTCGAACCCCGGCGGTGCTGTGCAGCACATCGCTTTGGCAATCCGTTCTTCGTCTCGTGTGATCGTTGCATGATGCCGGCCCTGGCCACCGACATGCAGAGACAGCGGCATTCGGCGGTTGAAGACGAGCCGGCGCGTTTCCGCGCCGGCTCGCGTAGTCCATCGTTCCGAGCAACTGGGATTAGTCGCAGTCGCCCTGAGTCAGGGTCACGACACCGTTTTCATCGATGTCGATGCACCAGCCCTGCGGCTGCTGGAAGTTGCCGGAGCCGTCGCCAGCGAGGTAGCCATCGTTGACGAGTGCCTGCAGCGAGGCGGGCGGAGCGCCGGTCTTGAACTTGTACAGTTCGACCTGCGAACGAACCGTCTGGAACGTCGAGTTGGCGGCGTTCTGCTGCGCGGTGGTTGAGGCTTCCGAGAACTGGGGGATGACGATCGCGGCAAGGATGCCGAGAATCACCACGACGATCAGAATTTCGATGAGCGTGAAAGCTCGATTGTTGGGACGACGAGTACGCATGAGACTCACTCCTTAAGGAAAAGACCTTCCAGAACTGCTTGGCCGGAGCCCTGACAAACGGCGCCCCGTGGACAACACCTGCTGAGGCCGCACATGCGGCTTCCATTGAAAGACCCGACGATGCCTTTCGGCCTTGTCGGACCGGCCCCCATCCCCGCCCCTGCCCACGGTCGCTCTCTCCTCCGGCCCCGCGGTTCACGCAGGTCAGGTCCGGGACGCCCTCCCCTCGTGGCGTCCCGAACGCAGCACCTCGCGCTGCTCGATGCATGCACCCTCAAGTGCACGATTCCTATCGACCCAAGGCAAGTGTTTAACAAGTTCAAGACCCATCATCAGTTGGATACAGGCTGCACAGATAAACCAGATTCACAAACGCCAGGCCGCGCCCGAATTCCGCCCGGTGTGATAACACATCACATCGCTCACTTGCAGAAAAAGCAGCGGCCCCAAACGCGCTTCCATGCGCCATTGGGACCGCGGCTCAAATGATTGTTCAAACAGATTGATCTTCTCGGCACGAACACAAGCACCTGTGCTGTCACCCCTTGATCGCGCACGAGTTCTGATTCACGCTGCCATGCGCATCTCGAACTCGACCGCAACACGGTAGCCATCGCCACATGGTGTGCACCGCAACACTGTTCCACGCCGTGCGATACAGCCCGGCGCCTGGAAGCCAATGGACACGGCAGTGCCCGGCTCAATCACTGTCGGGCTGATTGCACCTAGGCCGTGATGTGAGAAGTCGATGAGTTTCAGTTCGTGCATGCGACCGAAGTCGCGCCCGCCGAGGCGGAAGGCGGTTGCTGCGCCAGGCGACGACCAGCGATCAGAGCTTCGCCGTTCAAAGCGGAGTGGTGCGGGGGGAGCAAACGACGTGGAATCGGCGACGGATGATTCCTGAGACATGTTTCACCTCACTACGCACGCAACAGGGCGTGGTAACGGTTGTTTTCGGACAGATTCCGGTGCCGCTTCAGCGGCCTGTACGAATCAGGATGAGTTTTCCGAATCCCCCGACGCTCGACCAACTGCGAAACGGACCGCACAACCGCCCAGCGACTTCGTATCATGCCCGCCATGCTCAGAATTCAACCGTTTTCGGCCATTCGACCCCCCGCTGAACTCGCCGCTGATGTGGCCTCCGTTCCCTACGACGTGATCGACACGACCGAGGCGCGGGTGCTGGCGGAAGGCCGCCCACGCAGCTTTCTGCACATCGTTCGGTCAGAGATCGATTTGCCCGAATCGACCGACCCCTATGACGATGCGGTCTATGCGCAGGCGAAGCAGAATCTTGACGCTTTCATCAATGCTGGCATCCTCGTTCGCGATCCGCAGCGCCGGTTCTACCTCTATAGACAGATTATGGGCAGCCACGCTCAGGTCGGGCTTGTGTGCTGCGTCCATGTCGATGACTACATGAATGATGTCATCAAGAAACATGAGAAGACCCGCAAGGACAAAGAAGACGACCGGACGCGGCACGTACTCACGCTCAACGCCAATGCGGAGCCGGTCTTTCTGACCTATCACGATCAGCCTGCCGTCACCCGACTCGTGGATCGCGATACAGCGACCAAACCACTCTTCGACTTCACCACCGCCGATGGCGTTCAGCACACGGTATGGGAAGCGAACGACACCAATGCGTATCTTGCTGCGTTCCGTGATGTGGATGTTGCGTACATCGCCGACGGCCACCATCGCTCCGCGAGTGCCGCACGTGCCGGCGCAGAACGCCGAGCCGCCAACCCTCATCACACAGGCAGTGAAGAATACAACTGGTTTCTTGCGGTACTCTTCCCGGCCAGCCGCCTGCAGATCATGGCGTATAACCGGCTTGTCAAAGACCTGAATGGACAGACGCCTGAGCAGGTGCTCTCACGCATGGAAGATGTAGGCATCCTGACTCGCTGCAATGGCGAACACACCCCGACCCAGCCTGGTGCAGTGTGTTTCTACCTTCAGGGCGAGTGGCACGGACTGGTCTTTGACCCTGACACCATCGATTTCAACGACCCTATTGCCCGGCTTGACGTTTCGCTCCTGCAGAGTCGAATCCTAGAGCCAATTCTGGGCATCGGTGATGTACGAACCGACAAACGCATCGACTTCATTGGTGGGATTCGAGGCCACGCTGAACTGGCTCACCGGGTTGACGCCATTGACCGAAAAGGCGGCGGGCCTGCGATCGCCTTCTCCATGTTCCCAACGACCATTGAGCAGCTCATCGCCGTCTCAGACGCGGGGATGATTATGCCGCCCAAATCCACATGGTTTGAACCCAAGCTGCGGAGCGGGTTGTTCGTCCACGAGCTGGGCTGATCCGTCCCCAGCAAGGCATGACTGCCCGATAAGACTTCATGCCCATGACAGCGATACCATATACACCATGACAAGCCCCTCGGCATCGTTGATAACGCCTTCCAGTGCATCCACCTCTGAATCCCTGCCGCCGGAACAGTCGCTCCGCGTGCTGATCGCGGATAAGTTTGAAGCGTCTGGCATTGAGGCTCTCAAGCACCTCGGTTGCGATGTGCAGTGTGATGCCGATCTCGGCCCCGAAACGCTTCCCGGCGCGCTCTCGCGGATCAATCCCGATGTCCTGATCGTTCGCTCGACCAAAGTCAACGCAGAGGCAATTTCAGCGGGGCGCGATCTCAGCCTCATCCTTCGCGCTGGAGCTGGTTATGACACGATAGATGTGGCGACCGCATCCGCACGCGGCGTGTTTGTCGCCAACTGCCCCGGCAAGAACTCCATCGCCGTGGCAGAACTCGTGTGGGCATTGATCCTCTCCTGTGATCGCCGCGTGCCCGACCAGACCGCAGAGCTTCGTGCCGGCACATGGAACAAGAAAGAATACTCCAAGGCGCCGGGCATCTATGGCAAATCGCTCGGCATCGTCGGCCTCGGACAGATCGGCATCGAAGTCGCCAGACGTGCCGCCGCATTCGGCATGAAAGTTTCCGCGTGGTCGAGAAGCCTCACACAGGAACGCGCGGACGAACTGGATGTCGGCTACGTCGGCAAGCTGGTCAACATCGCCAAGATGTCGGATGTCATTTCCGTCAACGTCGCTGCGACGGATGAAACGCACCACCTGATCGGCGAGCAGTTCTTCCACGCCATGAAGCCGGGCGCGTATTTCATCAATACCAGCCGTGGCAGTGTTGTCGATCAAGATGCAATGACTGCTGCCATTCGGGAGAAAGGTATCCGCGTCGGACTCGACGTGTTCGCCAATGAGCCGTCAGGCGGCACCGGCGCATTTACAGACCCGATCGTGAAAGAGCCGTGCGTGTATGGCACGCATCACGTCGGCGCTTCAACGGATCAGGCGCAGAACGCCATCGCTGCTGAAGCCGTCCGCATTGTCGCCACCTACATGAAATCGGGCGAAGTGCCCAACTGCGTGAATCGTGCTGCATCCACGCCCGCAACGATTCTGCTGACTGTGCGGCATCTGAATCGCCCCGGCGTGCTGGCGCACGTTTTCTACACACTCGGCCAGGCGGGCATCAACGTCGAGGAAATGGAGAACGTGATCTACGACGGTGCCCGTGCAGCTTGCGCGCGAATCCAACTTGACGATATGCCGCGCCCGGAGCATCTCACCGCCATTAACGCGAACGAGAACGTACTCAGCGTTACGCTCTCACGCATTCGCAAATAATTGTATTTTCATGATGCGCTCGTGCGGCGCATCATTCAATACATTGACGTTTGAATCACTCACTCGCGACTGTTTCAGAAAGCACCACCATGACCACCGCGATCGCCTCCACACCCGTTGCTGCCAAGAACGCTGCGAAGCGCATCTTCAACTTCTCCGCTGGCCCTGCTGTCCTGCCTGAAGAGGTCATTCGTCAGGCGCAGGATGACCTCTGGTCGATCGCCGGTTCCGGCATTGGCGTGCTTGAACACAGCCATCGCGGGCCGGTCATCGACCGCATCTGGGATGAAGCGAAGGCGGACTGCCGCGCCGTCGGCAACATTTCGGACGACTACGAAATCATGTTCCTGCAGGGCGGTGCGACCATGCAGTTCATCATGCTGCCGATGGCCTACCTCACGCCCGGCACGGTGGCGGACTACCCGGACACCGGCGTGTGGACCACCAAGGCCATCAAGGAAGCCAAGCGGTTCGGCACGGTGAACGTCGCCTTTGAAGGCGCCAAGCACAAGTACGATCACGTGCCCGCTGCGAATGAACTGAATCTGTCCCCCAATGCAGTCTATCTGCACTACTGCTCGAACAACACCATCTACGGCACGCGCTACGCGGTTCCGCCCAAATCAAACGCACCGCTGGTCTGTGATGCCAGCAGTGAGATGTTCAGCAGGCCGATTGACGTGAATGCCCACGCGATGATCTACGCAGGCGCACAGAAAAACCTCGGTCCGGCAGGTGTTACGCTCGTCATTATGCGGAAGGATTTTCTCGCGAAAGCGAACGACGACCTGCCGTCGATGTTCTGCTATCGCAAAATGGCGGATCAGGATTCGCGGCTCAATACGCCACCGGTCTTTGGCGTGTATGTCATGGGCCAGGTATTCAAGTGGATTCTCAAGCAAGGCGGCCTGAACGTCATTGAGCAGCGCAACGAAGAGAAAGCTTCGTTCATCTATGATGCGATTGACCGTTCGGGCGGTTTCTATCGCGGCGTATCGCGGCCAGACTCTCGCAGCCGCATGAACATCTCGTTCAGAACGCCGAACGATGATCTCGACAAGCGCTTTGTGAGCGAAGCAGCCAAGCACGACATGGACGGCCTGAAGGGCCATCGCGACGCAGGCGGCATTCGGGCATCCATCTACAACGCTTTCCCGAAGAAGGGCTGCGAAGTCCTCGCCCAGTTCATGGTGGATTTCGCAAAGAAGAACGGCTGACCTTGAAGAGTGGCCCCCAACGACTGGCCTGCCTACGAATTGTGTACGCGGTGGGACGCCGCTGGTGGAACTAATTCGCACTGCACGAAGAGGAGGTCGGAGACCTGACATGCGTGACCCGAACGAGCAACATCAACAACGCACAACCGCTACTCGGGCGTTGAGCATGAGCGCGGAGAGCCAGGAAGGCGGCGTCGCTGTACAGGCCGCACCGCCTCGCGTTGATCGTATGCCGCCTTGGAAGGTGCTGCTCCATAACGACGACGTCAATGAGATCGGCTTTGTGATCGAAACGATTCGCGCTTGACCCGCAAACAGCCCTGCTGCGAACCATAGAAGCGCACAAGACGGGTGTTGCAATGCTCATGGCGACACACCGCGAGTACGCAGAGCTGCTGCAGGAGCAGTTCGCGTCAAAGGGCCTGATCGTTACGATCGAACCCGACAAATAATCGTGCCGGTTCAGACTCCGCAGACTCAGGCGACCGAAGTCTTTTCAGCGCGGGGGAGTGACGTTGTTACCCAGTGCAAAAGCGATTCGGCTGCCGGCTCCGCCTCCGTGGCGGGGATGCCCCCTGCCGCCGCAATCCGCTTGGCCGCGTGTTCATCGAATGCGCGAACGACAACGATACGGCCCCGAATGAGTCGAAGTAGCCGCTCGTTGTCTTCGATTCGCCGCATCGTTGAGATGATGACTCTGGCTTCACGTGCTCGCACTTCTTCAAGAACGCGCTCGTCCGCACCATCGCCTCGAATAACATCCACGCCTCGCTCACGCAGGGCCTCCACCACTGCGGGGTCTTCATCGACAACAAGCACGGTATTGCCTTGCAGCAGCAGCAGATCAAGCAGAATACGGCTGTTGGAGCCGCAACCGAGCAAGACAATGTGATCCTTCGGCGGCGGCCCGATGCGCTTCGTAGCGCGAGACGGATGCCATTGCACGAGCTTCCAGACAACCGAATCCGTCGCAATGAACGACGTGAGCATCATGCTGACGACGGTCGTCAACGCCAGTACGGAGAGCATGCTCGTATCCAGATGACCGCGATCAACGCCGAGTATTGCGACAATCAGCGAGAACTCGCTGCATTGCGCAAGCAGCAGGCCAGCCTCAACCGAAGCGCGAGTGGACAGCCCCATGCGCTCTGCAATCACGACGACCAGCGGTGGTGTGACGACGACGATCAGAAAAACAAGGATCGCCGTCAGCATGATCTCGCGCAGGCCCGGAATATCCAGTGATGCACCGAGCGAAACGAAGAACACTGCAAGAAAGAAGTTTGACAGTGAGGTCAACTGGCCGCGCACAATCCCGTTCACCGGGAAACTGGAGAGCGCGATGCCTGCGAGGAATGCTCCGACGGCAATCGGCAGATCAAGCCAGTCCGCCAGTCCGACGAACATAAAAAGCACCGCAAGCGCTACAAGAAGCCCTTCCTCTTGGTCCGGCTTGAGTCGCACCAGCAAAAACGGTGCGGCCCATCGCGCAAACGCCCATGCACACGCGCCGAGGCTGACCGTACCGATCACACTGAATGCCACCGCGCCAGCGCCTGCTGCTACAGAACTCAGCACCGCCAGCGCGAGAATGACGAGCGCATCTTGCACCAAGAGCGCACCCAGCACGGCACGGCCGAACGGCTCGAAGAATTGGCGTCTCTGTCGAAGAATACGGACAACAATGATGGTTGAGCTGGCTGAGATACCGAGGCCGACATACAGCGCGGTGAACCATGATGTGCCCATCGCAATCGCCGCTGCTGCCCCCACCGCGCCCATGACAAGAAACTGAATGAGACCGATCCCGATGGCCGCACGACGCTGCCGCCCCGCTCGCCTGGGGTCGAGTTCCATACCCGCCGCAAACACGAGAAAAGCGAGACCAAGCATCAGCACGTTCTGGAGCATCGTGCTTTCCGGTGCGATGCTTGTGAGCGTCATGCCGATGCCTGCGAGAATCAACAGCGGCACGGGCGGCAGGCGCAACCACTGGCTCAGACCCAGCACGCCCGCAGAGGCGATCAGGATGAGCACCATCTCTTTCATGGCGCAACCAGCCCCGCATCATCAAGTTGCATCACCAGCCGCACACTGCCTACAGCGCGCGAGTCTATAAGGAAATCGGCGCCGAGTCGCCTCAGATCGTCGATGACGAACCGATCGAAAGCGTGTATCGCAACCGGCACGCCGAGTTGTCTGCAACGAAACGTCAACAAGTTGTTCGTGTCTTCAATCTGCAACGCCGAGATGACGAGCTTCGCATGAGCCATGCTCACTTCTTCAATCATCGACGGGTCGTCAATATCCCCCACCATGGTCATGCATTTCAGTTCGGCGAGCTTCCGGCCATCAGTGTCGACCGCGAGCACGGTCTCGCCCCGCTCGTGCAACATGCGGGCCGCTTCACGTCCAAGTCCGTTCATACCCACGACGACAATGTGACCTTGCAGCGATTCAGTGCACTCCACTTCCTGATGCTGCGGCGCACGAAACATGCGCAGTAAGCCCAGACGCCTGCACCAGTCGTACAGGATGTGGTTGTAGAGAATCATGTACGCCGAGATGGCAATAGTGATGAGGCCGACTACTGTGACGAGCGAAAGTATGTTGGTGCCGATGACGCCGGTTGTTACACCCATCGCAGCGAAAATGAATGAAAACTCGCTGATCTGCGCGACAGTTACGCTCGTCATGAAGCTCGTGCGTTCGCCATAGCCGGACTTCGCGATGATCCACATGAAGATGAACGGATTGCCGATCAACACGAACAGCGAAAGGATGATCCCAGCGGCCCAGTTTTCCATCGCATCACCCAGTTCCATCTGCGCGCCGAGGGAAACAAAGAAGATGGCGATGAAGAAGTTCATCAGGGGCTGAACGCGACGGCGAAGATCGTGAGCGCAGCCAAGCTGCGCCAGGCTCATGCCTGCCAGAAACGCGCCGATCTCAGGCGAAAGCCCCATCACTTCTGCCGCCACGACGAACACGAAACACCAGCAGAGACTCCAGATGAGCAGCGTTTCCGTCGATCGCGCGGCCCACGCAAACGGCCTGGCGAGCAGATATTTAGACGCGATCATCGCAACGCCAAGCAGCGTTCCCATGCCGAGGAACGCGCGAATCAGGCTGAGCGCCATCGCACCGAACTCCATGCTCTCCGGCTTCCCAAGTCCTGCAAGGAACGTCAGCGCCACAATGACCACAAGGTCCTGCACGAGGAAAATCCCGACGGCGATGCGGCCATAGAGCGTGTTGAGTTCTTTCTTCTGAACGAGCAGCTTGACAACAACAACCGTACTGCTGAACGTGAGGGCTGAAGCAAGAAACACCGACTCCATCACTGTGAACTGAAGAAGAATGCACAGCACGAAACCGATCACGGCGGTGAACACCACCTGCCCGAGACCTGCAAGAACTGCAACACGGCCGACTTCACGAATGCGGTCAAGGCTGAGTTCAAGACCCACCAGAAACAGCAGCAGCGCGATGCCCAGTTCGCCAGCCACCTGCAGCGCACCGCCACCCGGCACGTCAGCATCGCCGCCATGCGCGTCCGCCGGTGCAACCGATAAGATGTTGAGAAACGGACCCAGCAGCAACCCCGTTACGATGAACAGCACAATCGTGGGAATCGCAGCACGCCGACAAAGCATCACGATCGCGGCAGAAACCACGATCATGATTCCTATGCTCTGCACCAGATTGATCTCACCCAAGCGTCATGTTCCTGTAGCGTGGTGCTGTTTGAGAAAATGCGTTGGCTTCGATCCACTCGAAACCGTCGTACTCAGGGATCAAACGATAACGTGAACAAGGTGCCAGCGGGCTATCTCATCACCGCAGTGGCCATTTTCTCAAGCCAGTCTTTCATGCGGCGACAGCCTTCTTCAACATGCGCCTCGGAACAGGCGAAGCTCAACCTCACATGGCTGCGGCCGACTTCGCCGAAATCCTCACCCGGTACCACCGCGACGCGCGCTTCTTCCAGCAACGCGGCGGCAAAATCCAATGCGGAATTAATGAGACGACCGCCGGGGCTGCGCCCGCCAAAGTATGCGCTTACATCCGGGAACACATAAAACGCACCTGTCGGGTTCGGGCAACGCAAGCCGGGCATCTCGTCCATCCAGCGGCAGATAAGTTTCGCCCGCGCCGCGAACGCGCGCCGCATGACTTCCACTGATTCCGCGCTACGCGGGCTGGTGAATGCTTCAACAATCGCGGGATAACAGAAACTCGTGATATTGCTCGTCATCTGCCCCTGCAGTTTGCTCATGGCGGCTGCCAGCGGTCCCGGCGCACAGGCGTAGCCGATGCGCCAGCCGGTCATCGCGAATGCTTTGCTCATGCCGCCGACGGTTACAACCCGGTCTGCAATCGACTCGACGGAGCCGAGCGAAAAGTGCGGCACGTCGCCGTAGATCAACTTCTCATACATTTCATCGCTGATGACGACAACATTCGGATGCATGGCCAGTACAGCAGCCAGCTCACGAAGCTGCTGTGGGGAATACATCGTGCCGCACGGGTTGGATGGCGAGTTGATGATGAACGCCCTGGTGCGCGGCGTAATCGCGGCTTCAAGCTGTTCCGCGGTGATGAGAAAATCTCGCTCAACCGCGCCAGCGACCTGCACTGCTGCGCCGCCCGCCAGTTGCACCATCGGCTCATAGCTCACCCACGCAGGCGTCGGCAGGATGACTTCCTGCGGCGGATCGTTCGCGTTTCGCGGTCCGTCAAGCAGACACTGCAGCGCGAGATAAATCGAGTGCTTTCCCCCCACGCTGATGACGATGTCCTTTGCGGAACATCGAATGCCATTGTCCTGCCTGAGCTTGTTCGCAATCGCCTCGCGCGCTGCCGGTTCACCCGGCACTGGGGCATATTTCGTCATGCCCGCGTTGAGCGCGGCGATCGCAGCGTCTTTGATGTTCTGCGGCGTGTCGAAATCAGGCTCACCCGCGCCGAAGCCGATGACATCCACACCCTCGGCCTGCAATTCCTTGATGCGAGCGTTAACCGCGAGCGTCGCGGACGAAGCCAGAGACTGAACGCGATGCGACAGGTGCATGATGCAAAGGATATCAGGAGATGATGCAACGTACCCGCCGGAACACTGCGACTCCGGATGTGCCGCCGCCCGTCTCCCCACTCACCCGTAATATCCACCCGCCATTTCGTACAATCCGACCATGAACCTTGGAGGCAGTGCTTCCGACCGATGGACCCTCATCGCTGGGCTGGCCACCTGCGGCATGTTGTTCGTCGTTCTCTCCGGCTGGAGCGGGGGTAACGGTCCCCTGTTTCTCGAAGCCGCCCTGACGCTTGGAGAAGCCCTGCCGTGGGCTGCGGCGTGGCTGTGTGCAGCACTCGGCTTCGGTCGGCCTGTTCAGCGATGGCTTGCGCCGTGCGCTGAAGATGCATTTGCGGTTCAGATCGCCTTTGGCGTTGCGATTCTGCTCTTGCTTGAAAACGCCCTTGGCAGACTCGGCTTGCTTGCCATTGGCGGCGGGGTCGGCGCGTGGTTCGTGATCGGCTTAGGTTTCGCCCTGCTGCTGCTTCAATGGCGCACTCTTCAACAGCAAGACGAGCTGTCCGGCGTTCGTCTGCCGCCATTTCTATTCTGGTGCGCAACCCCTGCCATCGCAGTCTGGTTGATTGCTAGCGCATCCGCGCCGGGCTGGCTGTGGGATACTGAGTACGGCGGCTATGACGCACTGAGCTACCACCTGCAACTGCCGCGCGAATGGGTCGAACTCGGCGCCATCATGCCACTGCAGCACAACGTGTACAGCTTCCTTCCAAGCTCAATGGAAGCGGCGTACTACCACATGATGCTGATGCGGCACGATCATCTTGCCGCTTCGTACGCCTGCCAGCTTCTACACACAGGCATCGGGTTCCTCGCAGCGTTTGTTCTGGCACGAGCGGCGTCCTGCATCGCGCCAGTCGGACATCGCTGTGCAGCGACCGTCGCAGGTGTTCTGCTGCTCGGCACGCCGTGGGTGATCGTTACCGGCACACTTGCGTACAACGAAATGCCCGTACTGCTCATGCTTGCGGGTGGTCTGCTTCTCACGTTGGCGCCACGTCCCCAGCCGTACTGCCCTACTCGCCTTGGCACTGCGATCGGTCTGCTTGCCGCAACGGCGTGCGGTGCGAAGCTCACCGCGCTTGGCTTCGTCGCGCTACCGCTCGTGGTTGTCATGTTGGCCAATCTTCCTGTCAGACAGTGGGCGCACGCCTGCTCATGTGGGTTGATTGCTGCGTTGCTGGTGCTTTCTCCGTGGCTTGTCTCAAACTTTGCGGAATCTGGCAATCCAGTCTTTCCATTCGCTGCGGAGCGACTCGGTTCAGGACACTGGACAGCGGAGCAGGTTGCAACATGGAACGCCGGCCATCAGCCGCAACACTTCATCGCAGCGCGATTGACTGAAGCATGGCATCAGCTTGGTCGATTCGGGATCGGACAACCACCCGCGACGGAAGAACGATGGCATGCGCAGTGGTCGGTGCTGCCTTGGCTTGGCGCGGCGGCGATTCTCTCGCTCCTGCTTGCTAGAAAACACCGACGCATCGGCATTCAGCTTGGCATCATCATTGTCATCCAACTCCTCTTCTGGATGAGCTTCACACACATCAAATCACGATTCATGCTGCCGATGGCTGTGCCCGCAGCCATCGCCGGAGCCGTTGCGATCGGTCTGCTGCGCGAAGCTGTGATTGCGGCGAATAGCAAGCGTGCATGGCGGATGGATTTGCTGCTTGCAGCGGTTCTCCTGCTCTGGTGCGCGGTTCCCGTCTGGGTGTACTCAAATCAAGTGCAACAGATGCCCGCACTCGCTGTCGGCAATGCGCATGCGTGGAGCGGCCACATCAGTGACCCTTCCACCTTGCGGAAAGCCGCGGAGCTGCGAGCGGTGGTGTATCTCAATACACAACTGGCCACCGATGCACGTGTACTCTTCATCGGCGAAGCAGCTCCGTTCTACTACCGATGCCGCTTCACCTACTCAACCACGTGGGATCGAGGCCCCATCTCACGACTGCTGCGCGAGCATTCCAATGACATACAGGCCATCAGCGAATCGCTGCGAAGCAAAGGCTACACGCATGTACTCGTAAGCCCATCAATGCTTGTGCGATGGGAAGCTGCGGGCTGGAACGATCCTCTCATCACCGCTGAAAGCATCATCACGCTGGCTGAAGCGATCGGCACACTCGAAAATATGTGGCCAGCAGGCGAACGACTCTACCGTCTTCATCCACCGCGCTGATGCCGCCCTACGGAAAGAACTCCTGCAGCTTCAGGCGGTCAAGCTGTCTGCGAACAAGCTCGATCACCTCGTTGAGTCGCGCTGGCCGATCGACAGAATCCGCCGTCGCTCGCTGAATCTGCAAGAGTATTTCAAGTGCTTCTTCACACGATCGGATGCGCTCGGCAAGCAAGTTCGCTTCGTCATCCGCGACCCGCATCAAGTCCAAGGCACGCTCATACTCGCGATCAATGTCAACCGTTGCAATTTCCGGCTGGTCGCCGGCTCTCGCATCCTCTGAATCCTCGCGCTGCGGCGGCTTGATCGCGGAAGGCTGAGGTCGCTCAGCCTTGGAAGTTTCGCTCTTCATCGGTGCGTTCGTTGGCGGCGGGACCGATCTACCAAAGCCGACCGGCGGCCTCAAGAAGAGCATTGTCGCAGAACCCACCGTGATCAGTATGACGAGTATCGTCAATCGGCGAATCGTCTGCCTTTGCTGCGCGATCATCAGCCGAAGAGATCGTTCAACCGAGGCGGACGGTCGTGCAGCAACCTGTTGAAGAGCTGCTTGCGGCTGCTCCTGTGTCTGCACCGCAACGGCAAGCGCGCCAGCTTCGGCGGCGCGTTGAGCCTCTTCATCATCCATTTCCGGCCCACTTCGAGCTGAGCCGAACAGCTCTTCATCAGTGGCGAATCGAGAAAACCTTCCGCCACTATTCGGAAATGGCGAAGTGATCGGCGAGCTAGGACCCAGCCCATGCGAAGGTAATCCCTGCATGCCGTCGCTGCGGTCGTCAGGATCGGTCTCCCAAGGCATGGGGCGGATTTCAGGCAAGCCGAGGTAATTGCGATCGAGATACGCACCAAACGCCACCCCACAGGCATGACAGGCGTGGTCGACTGCATCCACGGATGCGCTGCATTCGTGACAATAGCCGAACAGATGTGCGATGCCCGGTACACGTTTGGCGATCGTCCAGAACTGCCGCGTCGTCGGCCCGCGCACCAGCGTAAGTTTTTCGACCTTGCCCCGCTGAATCAGTTGCACCAGTGTGTCATAGCTGCAACCCGGCTGAAACGGGCGTTTTGGATCGCGAATGAACCACGGTCCCATGGCGTTGTGCGTGGCGCGTCGGCTGAGCGGCTCGAACAAGCCGCCACAGGCACGACAGGATTCACGCTCGGGCTGCGTCTCGCCGCAGTAGGGGCAAATGAGCAGTTTCGACTTCGCCATGGCGGAACGTATCCTATGCAGCGATCGACTGGAAAACGATTATGAACCGATTGCTCACTATGACGCTTCTCGCAGCGACGCTCCCTTCATGGTACGGATGCGCTGCCACCGAGGATGCACCGCCCCCTGCGCGAGCCACTGCAAGCCAAACATCCCCGCCTGCTGCGCGAGAATCTGGCACGGGTAATATCGTCATCACGCAGGATGTCGCCGGAACCAGCGTGGACGCCCGCCCCGCTGCGATCGTCAACGGCCGAAGCGTCTTCTGGGGTGAGTTGCGGCCGCTGCTGAACGAAGTCTCCGGCGCGGCCATGCTGCAGGAACTGATTCTGGACCGCCTGATCGACGATGCGGCACTGGCTGCGGGCATCACCATCAATGCCGATGACCTTGCGGGAGAGCGTCGGCTCATGCTCGAAATGCTGCACGACGATCCGAATGTTGCGATTCGGCTGCTTGATGAACTTCGTGTGCAACAGGGCCTTGGCCGCATTCGCTTTTCCGCCTTGCTGAAGCGTAATGCAGTGCTTCGTGCGCTCGTTCGCGATCGTGTAGAAGTTACAGCTCGCGATATCGAGCGTGTGTACGACGCGCTGTACGGCCCCAAGCGCCAGGCGCGGCTCATCGTGCTGCCTTCACTTGCCGACGCACGCCGCACCTTGGCGCGACTTGAAAATGGGGAATCCTTTATTGATCTCGCGATTGAAGTTTCGACCGACGCAAGCGCAGCGCGGGGTGGCTTGCTCGAACCAATCAGCCGCACTGACCCCAGCTACCCAGACACGTTGCTCCGCACATTATGGACGCTGGAGCCGGAAGTCCCATCTTCGCCGATTCTGCTTGACGATCAATATGCCGTGCTGATGCTGGTGCGAGAGATCGACGCCGAGCCTGTTGATATGGAACACGTGAGGCCCACACTTGAACGGCGAGCGCGATTGAATCAGGAGCGCCTTCGCATGGAGCAGCTCGCACGCAGCATGATGGCCGATGTTTCCGTCAATGTCTTTGACGAGTCGCTGCGAGAGAGTTGGAACCAAATGCGGCGAGAGCGACCATGAAACACTTGGTGGAGAGTCCTGCGATTGACGTGCGCGATCTCGTCGTCGTCTATCCGGGCCGTCGAGGTCAAGCTGCGCGGCACGCGCTGCGCGATGTCAGTTTGACAATTCAGCCGGGCACCATGGTCGCGCTCCTGGGGCCGAACGGATGCGGAAAGTCAACGCTCATCAAGTCGATCTGTGGCATGATGACCCCGCAGCAAGGCTCCGTGCGGGTCAACGGACTCGATCGCGCTGCGGACATCCGTCATCAGATTGGCGTGGTGTTTCAAGCGGAAAGTCTGGATCCACATCTCACTGTGCTGGAGAATCTGCGGGATCAAGCCGTGCTATATGGCTTGAATCGAAGCGATGCCCACACCCGGATTCGCGAACTGCTCCGTGAAGCCGCGCTTGATGATCGCGCCAACACATTCGTCAAAACGCTTTCACGAGGCTTGGCACGGCGAGTTGATCTCGTTCGCGCGCTATTGCATCAGCCTCGTGTAATTCTGCTGGATGAACCGACGGTCGGGCTTGACCCCGCTGCAAGGGATTCGTTTCTCTCTGCGCTCGGGCGTAAGCGTTCGAATGCGCCGCTCACGGTGCTGATGAGCACCCATCTCATCGACGAGGCCGATCACGCGGATCGTGTCATTCTGATGCACGAAGGCCGGATCGTCGCGGACGACACGCCTGCCGGGCTGCGAACATCACTGGGATCAATGCTGCTCACCATTCACGATGATCGCTGGTCACCCAGTGATGACAGCACTCAATGGGTGCGATCGACCGGACACAGTGCACGCTGGATGCGACCGCTCAGCGATGCATCCGATGAAACTGCACAACTGGCTTCGCAACTCGCAAGAGAAGGAGTTTCATTTTCGATCGCTCCGCCGACGCTGGCGGATGTCTTTCTTCATCGCACGGGCGCGGCTCTGGCAGAGCGGGCATCGGACGCGAGTGGGGTGGCGCCATGACGACTCAAGCACCGGTCTCAGGCATGGCTGTGGCATTGACAATTTGTCGGCGTGAGTTGATTCGCTTCTTTCGGCAACCCGCGCGCATCGCTGCGGCTGTCGGCACGCCAATGCTGCTCTGGGTTCTCTTGGCCAGCGGGTTCGGTGATTCACTGGTCCGCGATGCGCTCGGCGCAAGCTATGCATCCTTCCTTCTGCCCGGCGTCATGAGTTTGGTGGCGGTCTTCGCTGCAATCTTCTCCAGCATTTCCGTCATCGAAGACCGCCGCGAAGGCTGGCTGCAGTCCGTTCTCGTCTCACCTGCGCCGAGGTGGTCGATTGCGCTGGGAAAGATGCTCGGCGGCGGCGTGATGGCGTTCATACAAGCCGCGATGCTGTTGTTTGCGCTGCCTCTGCTCGATGTTCAGCCCGGTATCGTGGGTATCGCGTGGTCGCTGCTTGGCATTGCAGCGCTGAGTTTTTCCATGGCGGGGCTGGGCCTGATGTTCGCGTGGCGATGCGAGACCACATCATCGTTTCACGCGGTGATGAACCTCGTGTTCATGCCGATGTGGATGCTCTCCGGCGCGTTCTTTCCCGTCTCCGGAGCGCATGCATGGATGGCATGGCTGATTCGCATGAATCCGCTGACGTGGGCGACGGAAGCCGTGCGTGGGCCGTTGACAGGCCTGCCCGCAAACGACTGGAGCGGCGCGATGGCAATCTCCGTCATCTTCGCAATTGGCATGCTGGGCCTCGCCACGTGGATTGTGACGAAGCCCAGCAAGAGTGCCTAAGCAATAGTATGAGCCGCACTATGACTTGGAATGGCGAACAATTGAACCGTCGATGAGGAACAGCACGTCCTCTGCGATGTTTGTGGTCATATCTGCAATCCGCTCGATCTTTCTCGCGATTGAGAGCACATTGATCGCGAACGGCGTCGTTTCGACATTCCGCGGAATCTCCTGCTGCGCCCAGACGAACAGCTCCTTGAGCAGATCGTCAACGCGGTCATCTGACTTGCGCACGCGGTAGCACAACGCAGCGTCCTCATCCGCCAGCGCTTTGAGCGCATCACCAAGCATACGCTGCGTGCAAGAAGCCATCTCCGCCAGCGCGGGGGGCAGTTCGATCGGGCTGGCCTGATCATCCATCGCGATCACGCGCTTGGCGATGCTGGTGGCGAGGTCCGCCATGCGCTCGAGGTCGGTGTTGATGCGAATGACCGACAGCACGAAACGAAGATCACCCGCAACAGGGTGCGAGAGCGCGAGAATGCGCAGGCACTCGGCCTCGACATCCAGGTCCATGGCATCGATTTCATCATCGCCCGTGCGCACGGCACGCGCCTCATTGATATCGCGAGCAAGGACAGAGTCGAACGCCTCGGCGACGCGCTGCTCCACGCTCGCACCCATTGAGAGAATCATTCGACGAAGTCGTGTCAGTTCGTTGTGCAGGTCCATCTACCACGCTCACAGTGCAGAAAAAGTAGCGTCAATATCCAAATGTCATCGAACAATCAACGTGCTGCAAGATAGGCGTCGATCGTCTCCGCATCCACCGCGCGAAGCGACTTTCCGCTAGGGCCGGCAGCCACGCGCGTCACGCTGCGAGCACTGAACCCCTTCTGCAGGTATTCCTCATGATCCTTCGAACCTTCCTTGAAGACCCACAGCAGGCCCTTGTTCTCGATCACGATGAAGCCGGGCTTGGCAGCCAGATAGGCATCAATGGTTTCTGCATCGACGGCACGAAGCGACTTTCCGCCGGGACCGGCGGCCACGCGCGTTACGCTGCGGGCTGAAAATCCGTTCTTGAGATAGTCTTCATGATCCTTCGAGCCTTCCTTGAAGACCCACAGCAGGCCCTTGTTCTCGATCACGATGAAGCCGGGCTTGGCGGCCAGATAGCCGTCGATCGTCTCTGCATCAATCGCGCGAAGCGACATGCGATTTGGTCCCGCACCGACACGAGTTACGCTGCGTGCAGATGGTCCCTTCGCGAGGAACTCTTCGTGATCCTTCGAGCCTTCCTTGAAGACCCACAGCACACCCTTCACCTCGTAGGTGGCGAAGCCGGGGCGATCATGGTCGCTGCGTTGCTTGTCCGCCACCGCAGCAGGAGATGCAGCAGCCAGTTGCGTGCCGACCTCGGACTTGGACGATGACGCTTGGGCGTTCGATGAGCTTTCGCATCCCATGGCGATGAGAACGCCTGCAAGAATGCCTGAGCAGATGAGACTTCGATTGAACATGTGTTTCTCCTTGTGGGCGACGGATCAACCAAATCGACCAGTGATGTAGTCTTCCGTCTCTTCGAGGTGCGGCTTGGTGAAAATGTCAATGGTCGGGCCATACTCCACGAGACGGCCCAGATACATGAACGCGGTGTACTCACTCGCGCGAGACGCCTGCTGCATGTTGTGCGTAACGATCAAAACCGTGTATTCCCCCTTCAACCCTTCCATCAGTTCTTCAATCTTGCTGGTGGCGATCGGATCGAGCGCGGAACACGGCTCGTCCATGAGCAGCACTTCCGGTTCCGCTGCGATCGCGCGGGCGATGCACAGACGCTGCTGCTGCCCGCCGGAGAGCGAAAGACCGCTTTCATGCAACCGGTCCTTTACCTCATCCCATAACGCCGCGCCGCGAAGCGATCGCTCGCATACTTCCTGCAGGATGTTCTTATCTCGCACGCCGTCGATGCGAAGCGAATACACAACATTCTCAAAGATCGACATGGGGAACGGGTTGGACTTCTGAAAGACCATGCCCATTCGCTTGCGAAGTTCGATGACATCGACATGCGGCGCATACACGCTGTCGCCGTTGAGCCTCATCTCTCCCTGAATGCGAACAGAGTCGATCAGGTCGTTCAGTCGATTCACGGATCGCAGAAGTGTTGACTTACCACAGCCGGACGGCCCGATGAGCGCGGTGACCTTACCCCGTGGAATAGACATGCTGATGTCATACAGCGCACGAGCCTGACCGTACCAGAGATTGAAGTTCTCAATCTCCAGCACGGCGTCTTCCGCAGAAACAGCGGCGTGCGTTTCACAGGCAATCACCTCGCCACGAGCGATAGCTTGAAATCGCTCGCTCGTAACGGGTTCAGAGATCGTCGCACCGGGTGGAAGGGTTACATGAGCCATGACACACTCTCGATCAGAAGGCGCTGCCTGCAAACTTGCGCTTGAGGCGCGAACGAAGCCAGATGGCGGCCAGATTCAGAAATGCGATGATGCAAATAAGCAGCAGCGTGGTGGTGAACACCATCGGCTTCGCCGCTTCGCTATTGGGGCTTTGGAAGCCGACATCGTAAATGTGGAAGCCGAGGTGCATGAAACTGCGCTCGGGATGCAGCGGACCGAACGGCCATGTCCAGTTACCGTCGATCGGCAGGTCTGGCGCGAGCTTGACCGCGCCCACGAGCATGAGTGGAGCCACCTCGCCCGCGCCGCGAGCCATTGCCAGAATCATGCCGGTCATGATGCCGGGCATCGCACGAGGCAGCACAATGCGGCGGATCGTCTGCCACTTGCTCGCCCCGCAGGCGTATGAACCTTCGCGCATCGAACCTGGTACAGCAGCCAGCGCTTCTTCAGTCGCTACGATGACCACAGGCAGCGTGAGGAGCGCAAGCGTGAGCGAGGCCCACAGAATGCCGCCCTTGCCGTAGGTGGGTGTTCCGTCCGCCACACGTGCGGGGAAAAACACGTTGTCAATTCCGCCGCCGACGATGTAGCATAAGAAGCCGAGGCCGAACACGCCGAACACGATGGATGGCACGCCGGCAAGATTGTTGATCGCCACGCGAACCGCGCTGACGATCGGTCCGGCCTTCGCGTACTCGCGGAGATAAAGCGCGGCAAGAACACCGAACGGCACGACGAAGATCGTCATGATGAGCGTCATGATGACCGTGCCGAAGATCGCCGGGAACACACCGCCTTCCGAGTTCGCCTCACGCGGGTCGTCCGTCAGGAACTCGCCCCAACGCGAGAAGTAGATCGAAATCTTGTTACCGATGCCCAGTTGATTTGCTGGATAGGCTCGCACGATGTCGGCAAGGCTTAAGTCCGTTTCGCGCCCGTCCACGGTGCGCATGCGAATCGAATAGCGATTGTTCTCTGCATTGAGTGCCGCAATGCGCTCCATGATTCGATGATGCTCTGAACGTGCCCAGGTGTGTATCTCTTCGAAGGATTCACGCGCTGAACGAACTTGCGCATCCGTCGCCTGGCCGCGCTCGGCACGCAACTCGACGGATCGCATTGTTTGCCGAGTCTGCTCTTCACGGTGATTCACTTTGCCGATGTCTTTGGTTTCCAGCTTTCGCCGCTGCTTTGCGCGGTCTATCACACCTGCGTGATATTTCTCAAACTCGCGCCAGACCACAGCCGGATCGGTCGCAACGACTTCGCCATCAATGGAGAAACTGACCGGCGTTCCATAAAAACGGCCTGCAATGCGTCGCTCGAAGATGATCGCCCACTCAGGCGTGTCTTCCTTGACGACCGCAAAATCATTCACCCAATGGAAGTGCGTGTTGGTCAACTCAAAGTTGCCTGTTCGCACGAGCCGACGATGCGCGAGACCATCGCTTTCGCGTTCAAGTGTCGCTTGAATCGCAGCGATGGTTTCTTCATCAAGCCCCTGAAAAGCGTTGTGACCCGGCGTGAACCATTCCGTGCGCGTAACCTCGCCCATGTACGATTCACCGGTCTTCAACTCAACGCTGACAATCGGCACTGGCCAGAAGGTCGTAATGCCCTGTCCGATGATGAGCAGAATCATGCCGACGATCATGCACATGCAGACCGCCAGCGCGCCGCCAGTGAGCCAGACCATCGGCTCACCTTGTGCGTAGAGCGAGTTTCCCGGCCCGCCCGTTCGCTTGCGTCGAACGCGGCTGGACGGCGCCTTACCCTTGGAGCGTGGGCCGAGAACAGCAGAAGGTACCGTGCGCACCACGGGAACGTTCTCCACAGGCTCAGTCGTTCTGGCCGGTGCGCTGCTCATAGCTGGAACGCCCTCTTGCGATATCGGAGCCGCACTGTCTCGGCAACGGTATTGACAATGAACGTCATGGTGAACAGCGTGAGCGCTGCAAGGAACAGCATTCGATAATTCGTCGAGTTCTGCACCGCTTCAGACATCTCTACCGCGATGTTCGCACTCAGCGTGCGAAAGCCGTTGAACATGTTCCATTCAAGCACAGGCGTATTGCCCGCTGCCATAAGCACGATCATGGTTTCACCGACGGCACGGCCGAAACCGATCATCACTGCGCTGAACAGACCGCTCATCGCCGTGGGGATAATGATACGAATGGCTGTCTGCCATCGCGTCGCGCCAGCGCCGAGCGAAGCAGATCGAAGATGTTCCGGCACGGCGCTCATGGCGTCATCTGCAATCGTGTAGATGATCGGGATGATGGCAAAACCCATGATGAAGCCGACGATCAGCGCGTTGCGCTGCACATAGGTGTCGATGTACGAACCGCGTGCATCCCAGAAGAAGCTGAAGGCGCTTGAGAGCGCGAGCGCGACGACGACCGTCGCTGCCGCACCAATCGCGAACTTGACCAGATCTGCCGAGGCGAGTTTTGCCCATGACCAGTTGGTCGAGCGACCCATCAGATGCGGATTGACCAGGCGCGTCATGGAGAGGCCGATCAGCAATGCAGAAAGCGGCAGGAACAGGATGAACCAGCCCCCCACTGCACTGCTGGCGAACATCGCTGGTCCAGTCTCCGCGTTCCGTGCGCTGAGCCATGTTCGCATGCTGGTTTCGCTGGAGACCACCGCGCCGGTTGCGGGGTCGAGGAAATCCACCTTAAAGAATGCTGCTTCAGCCAATGGGCCGAACAGCGTCGCCAGATAGATGCCAAGCGGAATTGCAACCGTGATAAAACCCAGACGCCATGCGTCGAGTCTGATGCGCAAGTTGCCCGGCAGCATCTGCCACACATACGAAGCCAGCAGGAAAGAGAATGGAATCGTAATCAGTGCGGCCAGCGTAGTCGGCACGACATCCTCAATGAATGGCGCAACAACAAGGCCCGCCAGGAAGCCGAGCACAACACTCGGCAAACTGGCCATCATCTCCACCGTCGGCTTCACCATCGACTTGACGCGCTTGTGAAGAAATTCGCTGGTATAGATGGCCGCAAGAAGCGCAAGCGGCACGCCGAACAACATCGAATAAAACGTGGCCTTGATCGTGCCGAAGATCAGCGGCACAAGACCGTATTTCGATTCAAAATCATCCGTGCCGCCGGTGGATTGCCATACAAACTCCGGCTTGTCCGCACCCTCGTACCACACCCTGCCAAAGATCGCGCGAATCGAAACTTCCGGATGCGGAACATTGATACCCCAGTGCCAGACCTTGTCTCCCGCAAGTGCGATCAATCCATTGTCTCGTGGATTGAGCACAACTGTCGAAACTGAATGACTCGCGTCAGTATCTGCCTGCAGCAGAAACCGCTGATTCGTCACATTGTGCATGCGCACACGCCCGTCTGCATGGCCGACGGCGATCATGCGCTTGCGCTGTGACGATGTGATGCTGGTAACGGCCGCGGCGCCGTCGCCTTCCATACGATTGACTCGCGTAAGTCGCATTGCGTCCGCAGTGCCTGCCCCTTCAGGTCGTGTCCGGAACCACGCATTGACGTTACCGCGGCTATCGCCCACGAGAATCGTCGTCTTGCCAATCAGAAATGCGATGGACGTCAGTTCAGTGGCAGGATCGTCAATGAGGTCAAGCTGCTCGACGAGAAAGATGTTCGCTGCCGGCGTTCGCGTGTCATAGCGTTGAAGCGTTCCGTCGCTCCAGACGAGATAGACGTTGTCGCCGAGACCGGAGAGTTTGAGATGACTTGGGGGCTTTGGCGTGTGCTCAAGGACCAGTTCGCCGCCTGTGGTCGAATACGTTGAACGCCCCGTCATCATATTGCGCCGAACGCGAACCTGATTGACTCGAAGCACGTTGTCCGCGCCTCGTGAAGCAAGAATCGGACGATCCGCGCTGCCGGTGTGGTCGAGCAGCATGATCGGTGAATCTGAACCGGTCGCAATCGGCTCACCCAGTTCGAGTTTGAGTGTCAGAAATCGAATCTGCCGCTCTCGCGTCAACTGTGCAAGGCCGTTCTTGTGTTGGGCCACTTGCAGCGGAGCAAGGCCTCGGAGATGCTCCGGCGCGTCTTCAACATTGATGAATGAAAGTTCGAACCCGATGGTGCCGAGCCGGATCGTGCCGTCCGCGTAGCCGAACGCAACTTGATCGCCCCGCTGCGGAAACGACCACGCAGTCATACGCTCGCGATCCGGAATCTCCAACAGATCAAGCTGTTCACCGGTCTCAAGGCTGAAGACCTGAATTGTGCCGTCTCGGAACGCTGCCCAACCCATCAAGTTATAGTCATCCACCGCAACATGCAGCGGTTCACTCACAACCTGTACCGCTTGCTTGACGACTTGCGGGTCATCCACTTTGGGGTCGAAGAACATGGGCACGACGACCGCGACAAGGAAGATGCACACCGTTGAAACGGCGATGATCGTTCCGAATCCACCGATCGTGATGAACAACCGAGCAAGCGCATCGACAATTTTGACGGAGCGCTTCGTCTTGCGCCGTCGTGCGCGACCGGTGAATGATCGTGGTTCGGGTGTCGTCACGCGTCGAAAAGCTGGGGGGGGGTGAAAGCGATTCTGGCGAAAAACGGGGAACGGCGGTGAAGCCGTTACCCGCGAGTGTTGAACGGCGTGAATCAGAAGTCCGGCGTAATGCCGACCGAGAGCAGCGCCTTGCGGGCGACTTCCGCGTTGACCGGGTAGTAACCGTCGCGAACAACGTCTTCCTGGCCCTGCTTGGAGAAGATGTACTTGACGAACTCACGACGGAGCGGGTCAAGCTGGCTGCCGGGACGGTGATTGATGTACACGTAGAGGTAGCGAGCAAGCGGGTAATCGCCGCTGTAGGCGTTTTCCGCAGTCGCCGCGACGAACTCGCCGCCGGGGCTGTCCGCAAGGGGCACTGCGCGCACGTCGGCGGTCATATAGCCGATGCCGGAGTAGCCAATGCCGTTGCGCTCAGACGCCACGCCTTGCACCACGGATGACGAGCCGGGCTGCTCCTTCACTTCATCCTTGTAGTCGCCGCCGAAGAGCGCGTTCTCTTTGAAGAAGCCGTAAGTGCCTGATGCGCTGTTGCGGCCGTAGATCGAAATGTTCTGATTCGCCCACGCGCCGGTAAGGCCGACTTGGCCCCATCGCGTGATGTTGTCCGGATGACCACCGCGACGCGTCTTCGAAAAGATCGCGTCAACCTGCTGCAGCGTGAGGCCCGCAATCGGGTTGTCCTTATTGACATACACGGCAAGCATGTCGATTGAAGTTGGCAGTGCCGTGATGGGATAGCCGAACTTGTTTTCAAACTCATCCGTCTCGCGACCGCGCATCTCGCGGCTCATTGGGCCGAAGGCTGCTGTGCCCGCGACCATTGCTGGCGGCGCGGTGCCGGAACCCTTGCCTTCAATCTCAATCTGAACGTTGGGGTACTGCTTGAGGAACCCTTCTGCCCAAAGGGTCATCATGTTGTTCATTGAGTCTGAACCAACGCTCTTGATCGAACCCGAGATGCCCGGAACGGGCTTGTAGTCCGGAAGCTTCTCATCAACCTTGACCTGTGCGGTTGCCGTGGCTGCAAAGGCCAGCGCGAACGCCGATGCGGGGAAAAGTGGAGCAATCTTCATGGTGAAACATCCTTTCTCGTAGAAAAGTGCGGCTCATGGCGGGTGCCGTTCGACGCGAGAAGTCTCACCAGCTTGTGTTTAGATTCTGTTCAGACCATGCTGCCCTTATGCGAGATATGCCACCAGGCCGAACCAGCCCTTGACAATGCAGCACTTACAGCGATTGAGCCGTGGGTTTGGGCGGTCAATTTCGGCGAGCCAGTTCACGAATCGCCAACCGATTGGCCGTATCGCCGTCTCCTACCGGAGCAATGATGTGCAAAAGCCCACCGAGCGAGTTCTGGTCGAGCAGTGCTTCCAGCCTGGCCGGAAATTCGGTAAATGACGTTCCGGCAGGCATGACCGCCCTTGCAGCACCTTCTAGGTCAATGTCGCTCACAACGGTCCAACCGCGATCCGCATAGGCCGTCAGCGCCTGCGCGATTTTGAGCTGAACACGTGGATCGCTCTTGGATGGATGATCGTTGATGACGAGATACGGCAGTTCAGGAGCCGGAGCGATCGGCAGAGGCATCGAACCTTTGCGCAGTTCCGCGCCGGGCCTTGACGAGCGCACGTATGTCGGCACTGCGCCGGTCGAGGTCAGTCGAACTTGCAGGAAGCCGTACAAATCATGCTCTGCGAGCATCCGCTCGACCTGTTCGCTGACGGCTTGATCGCGTGACGTGCGCCACTGCTCAAGCAGCTTGCCGACTTCATGCAGCGCGACGCCTGTGTGCGGCACGATGACGGTGTATCCCTGCTTCTCCGCGGATCGAATGATGTCAGCCACGGCACTGCTCTCAGTCGGCGCATCAGCCGGCTCCATCACCAGTACCAGCGGGCGCGCAACGCCTGTCTGGCCGGAAGCCCCTGCGGTAACCGCACCGTTGACAATACTGGCATCTGCTATACCAACCTGGCGATACATCATGGTGGGGAACACAACCGCGGCCGTAACGGCGATCACGACTCCAACGACAGACGCAACCAACCATCCCGATGGCTGACGTTCAAGACCGACCTTTTGCCGATGCTCAATCACACGGCGTCGCATTTCATCCGCGCGATGTCGCGCTGCAACCAACTGCTCGCGCGCTGTGCGCCGCTTCCCACCTTGATGCACCGTGTGCGCAACCGGCGGCACATGCACCCGTGCTTGCGCCGGGGCGTCATCCGCTGCAACATATGCACCAGTCCACCAGTTGATAACGCGCAAGCGCGGCCGACCTGAAGGCGTCGCAACAGGCTGTGCAGCGGGCAACGGCGCACTGGCTGCAAAAGCTGCGTGCTGCGCCTGGGGTGATTCCGTTTCCACAATAAAATCGGCTGGCTTCCCTCCGCTTCGCATGGATGGCAGTTCAGCGGGCTTGACCGCAAACGGATCGCTTGCAGAGGCGACCGCTTCGAGGTCAACAAGCATCGCTTCCGCCGTTTCATAGCGCTGGTGATACTCCGTCATCGAACGACGGACGATCCAGCGCAACGCTTCTGGCGATTGATGCGTAAATCGGCTCAAACCGCCATGCGCGGGGAATGTGTTCTCCAGCAGGAAATACAGGACTGCACCAGCCGCGTAGATGTCGAATTTCGCGCCGTTGACCTGATGCACCTTCACACCGCGCAGCGCCTGACGCACCATCTCCGGATCGCGAAAATACTCGGTGCCATGCGTGGTCAGCGTCATTGCACTCTTGAGCGGCGTAACAAGGCCGAGGTCAACCAGATGTGCGCGGCCATCGTGCACGATGATGTTCTCAGGTTTCACATCCTTATGCCACAATCCGCCACGGTGATACAGCGACAGTGTTGACACGAGGTCTTTCGTGTAGCTGAGCACCTGCGTGAGTTGACGCTTCGCCAGACCCCTTCCATCTGTCTCACCATGCAGTTGTCGCGCCACGATGCCAAGGTGATCGCCAGGGTGATAGGGCATCACGTAGAAGAAGCGATGCTCATCCATGCCGTGATCCAGCACGTGGCCGAGTTGCTTCGCGCATTCCAACGCGCGGCTCTCACGCACGATCTGCGGCAGCGACGAACCTTCTGTGAGCGTGAACGACTTGATGACGACATGCTCAGGGAAACCAGCGAGTTTGCCTCGCTTGGCGTCGTCCGGCCGGGCGATATACAGCTTCCCGCCCGAACCGCCCGCGCGAAGCGAGCCGACGATGGTGTAGCCTTCGAACTGGCCCGTGAGCCGACTCGGCTTATCGCTTCCCGGAGCCGCCAGCATCGCCTCCGGCACGCGCTGCTCGACACCCTCAAGAATCCCGTGCAGCCAGAACAGCTTGAGCGGGCGTCGAAGCACTATGCGATACAGGCACGCGCCGGCAACCATGAACTCTCTGCGAACTGATTCCGCAAAATGACCCGCAGCAGACCACCGCCCGATGATGACGTTCAGCACCGCCAGCGGAGAAAAAATCAAAACAGGCACAACGGCTCCGATCAAGCGCAGCACGTCGCCCACCATGCCGCCGATGAACTCGAAGATGTGCGCAATGAACCAGCCGATCGCTCGGAAGATCGCTGCGATCGTCCAACCCACGCCTCGGAAAATCGGCACGAGAATGAAGACGATCAGCAGAATGAACGCGACCAGCCCGGCGACGGCCAGCAGAAGCATCCCGATTGCAGGAATTTCGAGTCCCATTTGATCAGCCCCTGAGCTGCGTCAATCACGACGCGTGCGCGGCTTCGTCGTCGTGCACAAGGCGTGATTGACGGTGATAGATTTCTGCGATGGCTTCATCGAACATCGCGTCGTTACCGCCGAGACCGGCACGATCCGGCTCGGACTCTTCCTCAGCGGTGAAGCTGTATGTATTGACGACTTCTCCCAATCGGCTTCGCAGCAGATCGCGCACACGCTGCACGTGCCGACTGACCGTCGGCTCGCTGATACCGAGTTGCTCGGCGACGCCTTTGCCCGGTGCGCCGTCAAAGATTCTCATGCGATACACCTGGAACTGCACGAAATCCGCTTCGGACTCTGCGCGACGAATCGCAGCATAGACCTTGGCCTCGAAGACGTTCTGCTGATAGACCTCGTCCGCTTCAACAACGCTTGCGCGGCCCATGTACCGTTCGTCCAGCTCCATGGGCCTCGCTCCCCCGCCGCGCTTCAGCGCGTTTCTGCGGTCCATCTCATCACCCAGCGCATGCTTGGCGATAGAGAGAAGCCATGTGCTGAATCGGGCGCCGCGATTCGGATCGTAGCGATCAATGGAGTCTGAAAGAGCTGCGAGCGTTTCCTGTGTCAGGTCGCGCACCGTCTCCACGCCGATCCGTCCCTTCCCCCACTTGGCAAGCTGGGCGCGAATGACCGGGCCGAAGATTTCCCACAGCTCAAACCACGCCGACTCATCGCGATCGCGCAGTCTGCGGACAAAGGATGTAGTCAGCGTGTTCATCATGGCTCCTTGTTGTTAGGCGGACGCAGAGGCCGGTTTCACAGGGGACCGGAACCCATTGAGAGAAGCGGCGGTCGGTCAACACTGACTTCTCAAAACGAAAGTAGTTATGCGCCGTCGCCGAATGAAAACCCACGTCCGGCCCTATCGCGCTGCAAGACGAATCCTGAAATGAGTGTATGACAAGGTGAAACTCGGCCAAGCGTTCTCCCAACGAAGTGGCGGAAGAGTTGCAAGATAAACCGAACGCAACCCAAACCTGCACCCCTGCCCGCCCACATGGGGCGATATTTGAAAGGATGAACAATGATTACTCGCTGCATTCTTCGTTGGGGACTTATCGGCGGCTTGGCCCTCGGCGGCGTGACCCTGCTGGTCGGCCCCGAGCGCGTCGCGGCCGGGTTCTCTCACCTTCGAACCAAGGCACAAACACTCGTTGACTCACAGATCAGCGAGCCGGTCGCGCTTCGTCGCCAGTTGGCCGCGATGGCCGATCAGTACCCGGAGCGCATCGCTGAAGTGGAGCGCGAAGTCGCTGCGGTCGTGGCGCAGATCAAGAGCCACGAGTATGACATCGACGTGGCGCAGCGCGTGGTCGCACTCACAACCGATCAGCTCAGCCAGCTCAAGACTCTCATCACTCGCGCCGAAGCCGAAGCGCAGGCCACCGCACGACCTGTCGCGCTCCGCTTTGAAGGTGTGCGCTTCAATGTCGATCAGGCATACAGCGAAGCCCGCCGCATCAACAATGTTCGCGGCGCGTTCCAGGAGCGTCTGACACACGATGAGCAGCAGCTCAAGTTCCTGCAGGAACAGCATGTCCGCCTTCGCGCGATTCTCGATCAACTGAAAACTGAAGCTGACGAGTTCGAATTCCAGCTCGCACAGCTTGATCGTCAGATCGAATCCATTGAGCGCAACGACCGCCTGATCAGGCTCACTGAGCAGCAGCAGGCCACGCTCGAAAGCTATGAGAAGTTCGGCAAGGTCGGCAATCTCAAGCAGCTTGAAGGCAAGCTGGCACAGCTCCGAGCCGTGCAGCAGGCCCAGATGGAGCGGCTCGAAAAGCGCGGCATGTATCGCGACTATGAGAACCGCGTCCGGTTCGGCATCGAGAACCGCAACGCTCAGGATGTTGATCCCTTCGATGTCCTGAATGAAATCGAAGCGGGCGAAGATCAGAAGTCCGTAGCTCCGGCTCAACGTTCCATGGTCTGGAACAAGCCGATCGTCATTGAGTAACGACAACGTACGACAACGGTCTCCTTGCGAAAACGGGCCGATCTCCACGTGAGATCGGCCCGATTCATTTGTATGTCATGAGGCCCTGCGATTACGCGCTGAAGCTTGATCCGCAGCCGCAGGAACTGGTCGCGTTCGGATTGTTGAACACGAACCCGCGGCCCATGATCTCGTCCTTGAAGTCGATCACTGTGCCATTGAGGTAGAGATAACTCTTGGGATCGCAGATGACGCGAATGGTGAATGACTCACCCTCAGCCTGTGCCACTGCAACGCCGCCCTCATTCGCTGCGCCAGCAGCACGCTCACCGGCTGCCGCGCTCTTCTTGTGCGGCACCGTATAGGTGAACTCCCACATCTCGTCGGAGTCCTTTTGCGTCTCGGTCAGGTCGAGCAGATAGCTGAAGCCGGAGCAACCGCCGCCCTTCACCCCGACGCGCAGACGAACCTTCTCCGCGTCGAGTTCCTGCTGGTTGATGATCGCGTGAATCTCTCGTGCGGCACTTTCAGTAACGGTAACGGGCATGGGTGCAAACTCCTTGCTGAATGGCACATTGTAGCAGCCTAAAGACTGCTTCGGCCATTGCGACCCGCATCTTGGGTTCCAGCGTCCTGAACGATGAATATCTGCGTCAAAAGAAACACCCCGCACGAGGCGGGGTGAATCAGGGACTCGCATCCAATGCGGAAGGAGGAAAGGATCATCAGGATGCCGCAGGGGCCGCTGTTGCCTGCCGCTGCGAAGCACGGGTGGGCTTGACCACCCTGCTCTCTTCCATACGGCGCTTGGCTTCCTCTTGTTCCGTAAAACCTTCGCCAAACCGGACCAAACGGAAGCTGTTCATGATGACGAATATGTACGCTAGGATGTACCAGATCAGCACGATCAGCAGGCTGAGCGTGCCTGCCAGGAGCGTGAGTGTGCCCGTCGCTGCCAGGGCAAGGCCGATCAACGCCCAGACCAGTGAGAAACCGATGTTCTGTGCAATGACGTTGCGCGTCTTGCGAGCCAGTTCGAGCAGGAACGGCACACGACGAAGATCGTCGTTCATCAATGCCACACCTGCGGAGTTGGTGGCGATATCCGAGCCGGAAAGACCCATTGCCACGCCGACATCCGCCGAAGCAAGAATCGGGCCGTCGTTAATACCGTCACCGACGACCAGCACTCGATGCCCCTTTCGGAGCAGGTACTTCAACTCCTCGTGCTTTTCTTCAGGCAGGCACTCGGCCTCAATGGCATCGACGCCGACAAACTGCCCTACGCGCTTGGCGACAGCAAGGCGGTCACCTGTGAAAATGCTGATTCGGCGCACACCCTGATGCCGCATCGAGTCGATCACGTCCTTCGACTCTCTACGGAGTTTGTCCTCAAGACCGACCGCGCCGAGGTACCGCCCTGCCTTCATCACGTGAACGCCGGACATACCTTCGATTTTTGCCTCCACCGAAGCGACATGGTCACGAATGGAAGGATTGAGTTCGAGCAGCCAATCAAGGCGGCCAGCATAAATCGGGCCTTCGTCCGTTTGAGCGACGACACCGCGACCGTGGACTTCTTCATACTTCTGCACGCCACGTGGCTTGATTCGGGCCTGTTTGGCGGTTTCGAGAATTGAACGGGCGAGCGGGTGATTGCTGCTTTGTTCTGCATCTGCAGCGGCTTGCAGCAGTGCGGCGCCTTCCACGCCATCCGCGGGAGCAAGGCGGCTGACGGCGAACTTGCCGGTGGTCAGCGTGCCTGTCTTGTCGAGCACGACGGTATCAATCGTCGCGGCAGCTTCGAGCGTGCGCGTCTGCTTGATCATGATGCCAAGCCGCGCCGCAGCAGCAAATGCAGCCACCATCGCCATCGGGTGCGAAATCAGCAGCGCACCGGGGCATGTAACGACCAGCACCATGATCGCGCGGTACGCCGCGTCTGCTTTGACGATCGGGTCCGCGCTCTTGAACGTGAGGAACCAGACGAGGCTGGCCACCATGATGACGACGTAGAAGTAGTACCCCGCAAGTTGCTCGATCAACTCCTGCCGCTCACCCTTCGCGGATTCTGCTTCCCGGATGAGCTTTTCCACCTTGCCGATCGTGGTTTCGCCTGCGACCGCCGTAACCTGAATGTCGATCTGGCCGGTGAGGTTGGTGGTACCCGCATACACATCGGTGCCGATCTCGGCTTCGATGGGCATCGCTTCACCCGTGAGCGAAGCCTGGTTGATGTTGCTTGCACCCTGAATGATGCGACCGTCCACCGGCAGGTTCTCGCCGGGGCGGACACGCACAATCTGGCCGATGCGCACCTGCGACAAACCGACTTCGCGTTCGCTGCCATCTTCCTGAACGACGCGAGCGATATCGGGCGTCAGGTCGATCAACTCGCGAATAGCACGTTGCGCACCCCATGCGGTGCGGCTGAGGATGAGGTTCGCCATCCACAGGAACAGCGCGAGAAACCCTGCAATGAGATACAACTGCGAGACAAATGCAGCCAGCACTGCGAGGCTCGCCAGCGAATCGCTGGATGGCCTGCCCTTCTGAAGCTCCGCCCATGCGCCAGCAAGGAGCGGTATGGCAAGCACAATCGCCCCTAGCATGGCTGGAATCTGATAAACATCCGGATGGGTTCCGAACAAACCCATCAGCCAAGAAGCTATCAGCAGCACGCCGCCAGCCAGTGCGATGAATAGCCGGCGTTCCAGCTTTTCTGCGCCTGTGCTGTCGTCATAGGGCTTGGCTGATCCGCCTGTAGTAACTGTAAGCTCCGACATGGACCGCTCCCGTGAAGCCGCTCGCATCGATTCGAACGCTCGAATCGGCGATCGATCGGCTGACTGACGAAATGTATGCACACGTGGCGTTCAGCCGCGTGTGCCGGGGTGCCATCATACTGCGCGGCTGGAGACATCGCCTCTGACCGCAAAAAGGCCTGCCCTTCGGCTCCAAGCCCCGCCCCGGAACCGGGGTTCAGGCAGATTGAGACCCACGTTGCTTACGGCCAGCCGATAGCCAAGGTTCGACCGCTGCTGCGGATTTCAGTGTCAAAAACTGCATCCCGTACGAACGGTGGCGGATCAAGTATTCTGAACCCGCCTCATTCTTGTCATCCGGTGCATCCATCCCACGACTCACTCCGGAGCCACAGCCATGCAACGAACCTTCTCCCCCGCTTGCTCATTACTCGCAGCCTGCTCGATGATTGGTTTTCCCTTCTTTGGAGCGCCGCAAGCGATCGCCGCGCAGCCAGTTGCCGCAAGCGCCGAATCGCGCCAGGCTGTCGCTCAGGCTCCGTCCATTGAGCGATTCATGAAGATTCGCGCGCCGAACAGCCCGACAGTGGCGCCGAACGGTGCCCTGTATGTGCGGGACTGGCCGGACGGCGTCAATCAGTTGTATCGACGTGAAGCGGGAAGCGACCTTACGACCCCAATGCGACGGCTGACGAACTTTGAAGACGGGCTGAACGCCTACACCCTTTCACCAGACGGCAAGCACATCATTCTCGCCGCTGCTGCGGGCGGCAGCGAGCAGGATGATCTGCATCACCTCAATCCTTCCACGGGCGAGATCACGCCGCTGTTCACGAATCAGAACGTGGTGTACACCTTCCAAGTCTGGCTGCACGACAGTTCCGGCTTCATCTTCACTGCGAATGAGGAAAGCCGATCAGACTTTCACATCTATCGCTACGACTTCGCGACTCAAGAACGCACGAAATTGCTTGACCGACCCGGCTTCTGGACTGCGAGCGACATCACACGGGATGGAAACCGGCTGCTCGTCGGCCAGTACATCTCCGCCTCACACGCCGATGCGTATGAACTCAACGTTGCAAACGGCAATCTGACCACGCTCAACATGGCGGACGAGACATACAACGCCGCCGCGGGCTATCTCCAGAACGAACAATCCGCTGCGATCATCTCCGATGTTGAAGAAGGCATCCGCAGGCTCTTCGTTCGCGATTTACCGATCGTGCGATCGCTGCATCGAGAGGAAGGCAAACCGTACAAGCCACGTGCACTGACGTCGCTTGAAGCGTATGAAGTCGAATCATGGACGAGTAACCACTCGCGCAACTATGTGGCGATCACGGTGAATGAAGACGGTTACTCAACGCTGCATGTGTACATGATGCCGGGCTTCAAGCCTGTTGAGCTGCCGGAAATCGAGCGAGGTCTTGTCGGCAGCGTGAGCTTTGAGGATGTGCGATTAGTGTGGACGCTCAACAACGCGCGCACGCCGGGCCTTGCCTACAAGTGGACCGTTGGCGGAAGCAAACCCCCCACGCAACTCACTACAGCAGACGATCAGGGCATCGATTTGCGAGCATTTTCATTGCCGAAGCTGATTCGATATTCCTCGTTCGATGGCCTTGAAGTTCCCGCTTTTCTCTATACACCGCCCGGCTATCGTGAAGGCACCGCCATTCCGTTCGTCGCGAACTATCACGGCGGCCCAGAATCACAATTCAGGCCGGTCTTCAGCGCATTGATTCAATATCTGCTCGCCAACGGCTTCGGCGTCATCCAACCGAACGTGCGCGGCTCGACCGGCTACGGCCGCGAGTTTCACATGATGGACAACTACCGTAAGCGGTGGGACTCCGTGCGAGATGGCGCTGAAGCCGCACGATGGCTCGTGCGAAACGGCTACGCAGAGCCGGGCCGCATCGCGGCGTACGGCGGCAGCTATGGCGGCTTCATGTCAGTCGCCACGATCATCGAAGCACCGGATGTGTTCGGCGCTTCAATCAACGTCGTGGGCATCGTGAACTTCAAGACCTTCCTAGAGCAGACGCGCGACTACCGCCGTGCACTTCGCGAGGCGGAGTACGGTCCCTTGTCCGATCCTGATTTTCTTGAATCCATCTCACCGATTCATCGCATTGACGAAATCAAGGTGCCAATGCTGATCGCGCACGGGCTGAACGATCCGCGCGTGCCGGTTGGTGAAGCGATGCAGCTTGCCGTCGGCCTTCAGAAACGAGGTTACGACCCCGAACTACTGTTCTTCCCGGACGAGGGCCACGGCTTCGCCAAGCTGGAAAACCGACTGTTGTTTGCAGAGCGTATGACGAAGTTTCTGAGGCGCCATATCGCGAACTGACGGGTTCGGACATCGCTGAGCGTTACTTCGACTCAAACAGCTGCATGTAGCGCATCGCCAGTTCACGGCTTGCGTTGATGTGCTGGATGAGTTGATCGTAATCGCTGCGCGTCAAAAAGCCATGATCGCGAAGTGTCTCGGCGGCGGAAGCGGCGACAGTCCACTGCCGCTCCGAGGAATACTCTCGCACAAGGCGAATCGCTGCATCGCGCAGTGAGGGACGATCCTGCAGTTCAATGTCTTTCATGAAAACCAGCGCGTGATCGAGCATCTCAATATTGCGCTCTACCAACCCGTGATCGCGCAGCGACCCATAAGCATTCAACTGCTCTGCAAGCGTGCTGATTGACATCGGCTCTTGTAATGACGCGAAGTTCGACGCGAGCGGCTGCAGCAGCTCGCAGACAAAGGCCACGCTGTGTCGAGGTGAATAACGATCGCACCAGTGATCCAGCGATGGATTCTCCGCGAGCCAACGTTGAAGCCGAATCGTTCGATCCGCCGACCACTCCTGATGCCTTCCCAGTTCAGAAGGGAGAATAGAACCCAGATTCACGCTTTGTCCGAGGAATCTTGCGCGACCTGAAGCGTGACCCAGCCAGGGCGTTTCCAGGTCATGCCGACCACGTGTGTTTGTCTTGGCGATCGCCCGAAGCTGCTCGGTACCGTAGGCCTCCAGCATCAGCAGTGGATAGCGGCCATCAAGCCCCATCGGGTCCAGCGCATGCTGAACAAATGCCTGTTGAAGCCGACGATCCATGTGCGGCGCGGTGAGCGGGCTGTGCGAAGCAACGATGCCAACATCGCTCGCCCCGATGACGTACAGCACGACGTATGGAAACTCCTCCGTTACGTTCTGCACAATGGCTGAGAAGATGGCATCGTTGATCTCATACACCTGAATCCACTGGAAGAAGACGGCGCCTTCGTTCATCACGCGCGTCACAAGCTGGTAATACTCAGGCGTGAACAAGTTCTCGACGCCAACCACCCACGGATTGCTTGGCTCAGAAGCGATGACATCGAATCGCTCGTTTGTGCGCGAGAAGTACCGGAATGCGTCAATCTCAATCAACCGTGACTTCGGATTCTTCGAGGCATGAAAGTTGCCCTCATCAAAGTACGGCAGCGCCTGAATGACGCCCGGCGAAATCTCGAGCGTCGTTACAGATGCCATATCGTCCGCACCGGCCATCGCGCCAGTGGTCATCCCCGTACCCAAGCCGATGACGACTCCCTTTAGATCGCGCTCTCGGTGCGTGTAGAGGTACGGCAGAATGCCGCTCAGCACCATGTTGGAGTAGTCCGCGATGGTGTTGCCGTCGGATTTCCCGTTGACCATGATGCTCCAGCCGCGGAACGGGGGGCGATCGCCACCGGCACGATGCGGCACATCCGCGTCGCTGACAGTTACCGTAACGTTGGGGTCATCACGGAAAAAGAGAATCGAATCACTTTCCAGCCGCTGCGGCAGGTTGAACACCCCCTGAAAGTGAACTCCGGGGCGCACTTCGTTGATGCGGAACAGACCGATGTAATGATGCTGACGATTCCAGTGCGGCAGCAGAAACACCATCGCTGCCAGCACGCAACAGGTAATCAGTCCGGGACGACTGCCGTGCTTGAAGTACAGAAATCCCGCAACAATGAATACCAGTGCAAGATTGAGTTTGAAGATGGTCTCAAGATCAAAGAAGAGAAACAGCATGTGCGCGATGATCACCGCGCCGACGACCGTTCCCATCGTATTCATGAAGTAGATGCGGCCGCACACCTTGCCATAGTCACGGCTGTTCTTGTCGATCAGCGAATAGCCAATCGGCAAGAGTCGTCCCATCGGAATGATGATCGGCAGCAGAAACGCGCTGACAATGATGACGACGAGCAGCAGGAAGATGCCATAGTTGGATGGAATCGTCGCGAGGCTGATGCGCACATGGCTGAACCAGTACGGCCAATACGGCACGGTGAAGTAGAGAATCGCCAGCAGGACACCGAGCCTGACCAACTCGCGCATGACGCGCGGTGCGGTTACGCTGCCTCGCCTCAGCGAGAGGCTGCCGATCGCCAGGCCGAGAATGACCACACCGACCACGATCGGAAAGATGTAATGCCCCGAACCGATGGACAGGCCGAGGATTCGGATAAATAAAATCTCGTAGGCGATTGAGACGGCGCCCGTTGTGAACACAAAGAGGTAAATGCCGCTTGTGCCGAAGCTGTTGGGAATGCTCGGCGTATCTTCCGCGCGATGTGCGGGGCCTTCAAGCCGATTCGCCACGAACACGAGACCGACCAACATGTTGACCAGCGCGCCGAGCGCGAGCGAGATCGGCAGGCCGAAGGTGGGCAACAGGTAGAACCCACCGATGAACGTGCCCGCGAATGCCCCCAGGGTGTTGATGCCGTAAATCCGCGAGTGGCAGTAGTTCACTTCTTCCATCGACGCTGGCAGTGCCGACGTGAGCAACGGGATTGAAGCGCCCATCAAAAATGTCGGCAGAAAAAGCAGCAGCCCCGTCAGCGTCAAATCGACAATCAACGCGCTGAACGCCATCTCCACGGCGATCGAGTCTGGAATCGCATACGCCGCGCTGCGCACGATGGAGAACCACGCTGGAAACAGCATCGCATAGAGGGCGATCCCAAGTTCGATGTAGCCGACGATTTTCAATATCGTTCGACGGGAGAGGTTGCGCTCCGTGAGATTGCCCCAGTAGCGATAGCCAGTCGCAAGACCGAAGAGAAAGACCGCTACGACAAGGCTGATGGACCTTGCTTCGCTGCCGACGAGGAACGACAGATACTTCTGCCAGACGATCTGAAACGTCAGCGCAACCGCGCCGCTGGCCAGAATCGCCGCGTAGAACAGCGTCCGTTCCGGTGAGGGCATCTCCTTCGGCCAAAGCGTGGCGAGCGACAACGCTGGCAATGGAGCCGAAGCAGTGGAATTCGCCGGTGGACGTTGGGAGGACTTCATAGAAGATCACATAATCCGCGGTGATGGGCGCTATACCCTCAGCGGGGTGAAGCAGGGGAACAGGGTACTCATCCCTGCGGTAAAGGCAATTGATCCGCTGCAACCCGGCACGCACGCCTCTGCCTGCATACTCGTTGTACGATGCACACAATGGCGAAGGATCGCATTATCTCGGCTGAAGCACAGCGCCAGGATGAACTTGCAGGAGCAGCATCCGGCGGCGCGCTGAGGCCGCGAACGCTCGCCAACTACATCGGTCAGCGCGATCTCGTTGAAAAACTCGCTATCACGCTCAAAGCGGTTCGTGAACGAGGCGAGTCGATGGAGCATGTGCTGCTGCACGGCCCGCCCGGTTTGGGTAAGACCACATTGGCGCATGTGATTGCCGAAGAAATGGGCGCAAGGGCATATGTTACGTCCGGCCCTGCACTCACCAAAGGCGGCGATCTCGTCGGCACGCTGACGAAAATGCAGGCGCACGACGTGCTTTTCATTGACGAGATTCATCGCCTGCCCGCTGCGGTTGAAGAGTACATCTATCCCGCGATGGAAGATTTCAAGATTGACTTCACGCTGGATTCCGGCCTTCACGCCAAGGTCATCACCTACAACCTCAAGCCGTTCACGCTGATCGGCGCCACCACCCGCGCCGGGCTGCTCACCGGCGCACTACGCAGTCGCTTCGGCATCGTTCACAATCTGCGCTTCTACGATGAAGCGGATTTGCTCACCATTCTCAGCCGTGCCGCTTCGCTTTTGAACATACCCGCTGTGCCGGCGGATGCGCTGAGCGCGATCGCGCGTCGCAGCCGCGGCACACCTCGTATTACGCTCAGGCTGCTTCGCCGCGTCCGCGATTTTGCGCAAGTGCGAGCGCAAGGCCGAATTGACGCTGCAACCGTTGCAGATGCGCTCGAACTTGAACGCATCGATGATCTTGGCCTTGATGAAATGGACCGCAGTTACCTGCGAACTATCGGCGAAGTGTACGAAGGCGGCCCGGTCGGGCTTGAAGCTATCGCGGCCACGCTTGGTGAGGATTCAGGAACGCTCGAAGATGTTGTCGAGCCGTATCTGCTGCAAATCGGCTTCCTAGCGCGCACAAGGCAAGGTAGGCGCCTCACCGCTGCGGGACGCGCGCACATCGGCCTGCCAACTGAGGCTGGCAGCGCACATGGTGCAGAAGACCACGATTCGCTGTTCGCCGGTTAAGCATGATGACGAAAACTACCCCGAAACCCCCAAAAACTCTGTTGCAGCCAGAGCCACGAACCGTATAGTAGTAATACGGTCGCATGGGATCGTTCGGATTCCCGTGGTTACCGCAGGTTCCGACCGTCATGTCTCTCGAACCTGCATTGTGTTTGTGCGGATCGTTTCACATCTCTGAAGAACGGCTCATGCCTTGATGCGGCACGCTTGATGCCGCGCATCCCTTTGCGCATGAGCGGCTTTTGATCCGATCCGCGAGAACAGCGGCGTGATCGCCGCAGAAAGGGGTTTGTCATGAACACCCATCGGTTCAGAGCGTTCACCATCATTGAGTTGCTCGTGGTCGTTTCGATCATCGCGCTGCTCATGGGCATCCTGTTGCCCGCGCTCGGCAAGGCGCGTGAAGGCGCGCATCTCACTCGCTCGCAGTCCAACCTGCGGCAGCTCGTTGTCGCGCACGCCACCTACGGCGCGGAGTGGAAGGACAACCAGTGGACCACCGTCGATCACAGCCTCTCGCGGTATGGAGCCAATCCCACTGCGGCTTTGGCTGCGTATTCAGCTCCGCCGCCCGCGGGGACCGGCGCGGCGCATCCCCAGGTGTTCATCGGTTTCAACGACGCCGGGTGGTACACCTTCAATCCTGCGTGGGCGGGGCCGAACGGGTTGTATGAGCCAATCCAGTTTCCCGGCTTCGGCAGCAACGCTGGCTTCGGCTACTTTCGCGTGATGAACGTGCAGAATTTCAGCGCGTATCTCAGCGGCCGCTTCTATGACCCTGTCTTCTACGCGCCCAAGGATCGCATCATCATTGATGCAATCGGCGACTGCTGGGATGTTCCCGGTGCATTCTGCAATCCGGATGGCGGCAACTCCGGCAACACCATCTTCTTCAGCAGCTACGCTCTCTCACCTGCAGCACTCTTTAACCCACAGGTGCTGAGCAGAAACGCTTCGACGAATCTGTATTACACCAGTCCGTGGTCGATTCCCAGTGGCCTGCGTGTTCCAACTTTTTCGCAATCGCGATACCCCGATCTCAAGACGCACATGATTGAGATTCACTGGCTCCAGAACAATCGAAGGAGCTGCAATCCTAACTTCACCGGCTGCGAGCCGTACTACTTCAATCACTGGGTTGAATCTGTACCCGTCACTGCGTTCTACGACGGACATATCGAAGGCGTCGGCATACGAGAAGTCGCGCAGGCTGATCGGCGCTCATCAACGCCGCTCTGGAGTCGAAACACTCCGTTCGGCAGCAGCGGCTGGTTCAACAACCTCGGCTGGCAGAGCGGATATTGGATAAACGATCAGACCAGCTTCCACATCCTCACAGTTGATGGCATTCTGGGGCGCGACACGCTCTCGAATTGATCGATCAATCATGATCTGATCTACAGCGAGCCGCGCATGCGCGGCTCGCTGTCATGTGCAACAAAAACCTGCGAATTTTCCAGAGTTTTATGCATACTCAACCATACCGTGCACGTAGATATCAGAGAACAGTTGCGCTGTGTCTGTGCAGTGCGATTGCAGCATGTTTTTCGTACGTTGTCATACGAGTTGCACGAAGCGTGCATGAGTCGTGTGACAGACGGATAGATGGTTCTTCATGTCACTTCGGGGCCTCTCAGCTCACCAAACTCACGTCTGAACCAGTTTGAGCTGAACTCGATTCGATTTGCAAAGAAGTAGTGCGGCCTTTGCCGTGGAAAGGAAACTCACATATGAACACCCGTCGAAACAGAGCATTCACCATCATTGAACTGCTGGTGGTCGTCTCGATCATCGCGCTGCTCATCGGCATCCTGCTGCCTGCCATCGGCAAGGCGCGCGAACAGGCGCACCTCACTCGCTCGCAGTCCAACCTGCGGCAGCTCGTTGTCGCGCACGCCACCTACGGCGCGGAGTGGAAGGACAACCAGTGGACCACGGTTGATCACAACCTCTCGCGATATGGCTCCAACCCAACATCGGCTCTTGCTGCGTATGCCAGCAACCCGCCGACCGGCACCGGCGCGCCGCATCCGTACATTTATCTTGGCTTCAACGACACCGGCTGGTGGCTCTTCACACCCGAATGGTCCGGCCCGAACGGTCTGTATGAACCAGTGCAGTTCCCCGGTTTCGGCAGCAACGCTGGCTTCGGTTACTTCCGAATCATGAACTGCCAGAACTTCAATGCGTACCTCAGCGGTCGCTTCTATGACCCCGTCTTCTACGCACCGAAGGATCGCATCATTATCGACGGCATCGGCGACTGCTGGGATGTCCCCGGTGCGTTCTGCAATCCGGACGGCGGCAGCGGCGGCAACACCATCTACTTCAGCAGCTATGCACTTTCACCCGCGGCACTCTTCAGCCCGCAGGTGCTCGGCCGTAACCCAAACACGAACCTGTACTACACCAGCCCATGGTCCATCCCCGGCGGTCTGCGCGTTCCTACCTTCTCCCAGGCGCGCTACCCCGATCTCAAGAGCCACATGATTGAAATCCACTGGCTCCAGAACAACCGTCGAAGCTGCAACCCCAACTTCACCGGCTGCGAGCCGTACTACTTCAACCACTGGGTTGAATCCATCCCTGTGACCGCCTTCTATGACGGCCACATTGAAGGCGTCGGCATCCGTGAAGTCGCACAGGCTGACCGTCGTTCCAACACCCCCCTCTGGAGCCGCGACACCCCGTTCGGCACCAACGGCTGGTTCAACAACCTCGGCTGGCAGGCTGGATACTGGACTGCCGATCAGACCAGCTTCCACATCCTCACGGTTGACGGCATCCTTGGACGAGACACCTTCTCCAACTGATTCCGACAACATCCATGTGTTCATCACCATCGGGCCGCTTACGCGGCCCGATGGTCGTTTTGGGAGGCGATGGACCCAATACATCGAGTTATCGGAACTCCGTTTGCATTCTGATAGGATGATTTGATTCCCTTCAAAATGTCCCAGAATTGTGTGGCGTGCGCTCAGATATGCAGTAAACTCGTGTTACGGTCGCGTGGACTTCGTTGGATGTTTGCGTCCAACACTCGGGTTGAAGTTCACGGTAGGCGCAGGTTTGACCGGCATGTCATCGGACCTGCAAGACATTTTGTGGATCGACTCACATCTCAGAGCACACGCTCGCGCGGGACAACAACAAACACATCACTCCGCACGAGTCGAACTCGAATCGATTCGCAAAGGTATTGCGGCGACAGCCGCAGAAAGGCTCCTCGTTATGAACACCCGTCGAAACAGAGCATTCACCATCATTGAACTGCTGGTGGTCGTC